>NZ_JAVFKJ010000009.1:0-160492 GCF_032667185.1 Neobacillus sp. YIM B06451
AATTTTTGCTTTCTTATTAGTGTCTACTTGACAGGGGTCACTTCAGGTTTGCGGGGCTCTACTTATTCCTCTTTAAGTTCCCTTATATCAACTTCCGTTCTTTCCTCCAAAGGCCCCCTCAAATGCACTGTAGCCTTTTGTCCATCTTCATGAAGTTCATCAATCCAGACGGAAACACCGTTATACGTTACATCGATATCCGCTGATGACGAAAGGATTTGCCTTACCCTCTTTGAATCCAAATTAATCCCTCCTCTCACATTCCTTTATACTTAGAATGGGTTAATGGAATAATTTTATCCGTGTAAAACCCAAAAATGTAAAATGTAAAATGTTTTTGGAAAAATTAGATACTTGTCCACTCATATTTTTTTTCCTCACATAAATTACAGTAGATATCAGGAAGGGAGGGAGAATAATGTCATACAACGACAACTACACAATGGGACAAGGCCAAGGGCATCATCGCAACCGAGTCAGAAGGGTGGAAATTGACGCCGACGAGGTCATCATCCGCACGAATAGGGTTCGGATTGAAGGTGCGCGGAGAAGAAGGGACCACGAGTATGACGTCGCTGGAGCAGAAGATTACAACTACGGCGACTACGGTAACGAATATGATGGAAATGTCGGTGGAGCATACAACCGCAAACGCCATTGCAGAGGCTGGTTCTAATTAGGCTTGAGGCAGGAAATGTAATTTGCATTTCCTGTTTTTCGCGTTTTCCTTCAATTATTATATGTGCTTATGATACGCTACGATTTTTGACTGAGATAAAAATGATTTCAGGTAGAAGAAATTTTGTTTCTTTAAAGAAATTGGGAAAAAGGTTTTTATTTATTTATCGGAATGATAAATTTCATCTTGCACGTTCATTAGTGCGGGTTTATGATTACAAAAGAAGTTACCAATATCGGTTTATAATTTAAAGGACGATGAATCCGTTGAACGTAAATCACCTCCCGGAAACGGTGAAAGCAAACGAGAAGTTCAGCATTAAAAATGGTATTGCCTCTACAATTGTACAAAATTTAACAAATAATTATTTTTCCCTTTTCGCAATCGGCGTCCTGGGGGCGTCAAATTATCAGGTTGGGCTTATCAGTTCTCTTCCTCAGTTTATCGGAATGTTCGCCATGCTTGTTTGTTCCATTATGATGGGGAGGGTTAGTGAGAAAAAAACCTTTACAGCCTATTCAGTTCTCGCAACAAGGATATTCCTTCTTTGCATGGTTTTTGTTATTTATGTTCCTGAAGCTTATAGGAGCTGGGTATTTGTGCTTCTGGTAGGATTGATGAACTTCCCTGGGTCTTTTGCCATGCTTAGCTGGCAATCTTTTATAGGGGACCTTATTCCTGACCATCGACGGAATGGTTTTTTTAGCGAAAGGAACAAAATATTGACGATTGTCGGAATGGCTGCTACGTTCTTAATTGGCCTTTCTTTGCAGCAATTCGACAAAAGTGATCCATTTCCGTACCAGGCTCTTTTCCTTCTGGCTGTTCTTTTCGGGGCGGCTGAAGTATATTACATAATGAAACACCGGGAAGAAAAGGCTGCGAATAAACCAAAACAGTCCGGATTCAGCCTGAATCTAAGGATTTTCAGCGATAAGCCATATTTTTATTTCCTTATTTGCGGTTTGTATTTCAATTTTGGCTGGCAAATGGCCTGGCCTTTGTTCAGCATCTATCAAATCAGTTATGCCCATGCAAATGGATTTTGGATTAGCATCTTTACGGTAGCAAACCAACTTGCCCAAATTGCGAGCTTTAAATGGTGGGGAAAGATGGCTGACAAACACGGGAATTCAAAAATGATGATTCCGCTCGCATTGGGAATGGCTGTCGCTCCGGTAACTATGATTGTATCCACGAACCTTGTCTATATAACGATTGCGAACGGCTTGTCAGGATTTTTTGTTTCTGGGACAGTCCTTATTTTGTTCAATCAACTCTTGGATGTGACAAAGGAAGATAACCGGAGCACCTATATTGCCAACTATAATGTTCTGTTGGCTGTAATCGGTTTCATCGCACCACAATTTGGGGTATTTCTACTAGAAGCAACCAATATAGGGGTATCAATGTCCATTTCAACCGGAGTTCGTGCCTCTAGCGCGATCCTCTTCTTTATGTTTTACGTGTTTATGAAGACTAATAAAAACAAAATCCAGATTAATAAATTGGGAGTTTCAGCGGGCAGCGAATTTAAAAGGAGATGATCCACCTTGGGAAAATGCAATCTTGACCACAGTTTGGAAGATGTCAAAAAAAAATATGAAACCCAAAAGGGGTTTCTTCCGTCTACTATATATGATGCTTTTGAAGCCAAGTTCATGGAGGCCCCGGATCAAATGACCCTGAATGAACTTTTTCACCTGCTTAAAAAATATGACCTTGCCTCAGCGGAGGAAAGGGCTGTAAGGAATGTAGAACTCGAACGGATCTTGTTGGGAAATAAAGAAAAAAGCCAATAAATATTACAGCCGGGCGGCAGTAAATGGCAGTATTATTGTTTTAACTTTTCCCTATAATGTGTTATAGTAATTGAGGTTCGTTTACCTGTAGTTTTGCGGTAAGTGAAAGGAGACTCAAGATGTTGCAATTCAAACAAACCGTAGATTGGAAAAATAAAAAATATTCCTTCTTTATCCTGGCGGTCACACTGTTTTGGATAAAAACCTATATTGCTTACAATATTGAATTTAATCTTGGAATTGACAATGGTTTACAGGAATTCCTCTTATTGATTAACCCTATTAGCTCGGCACTCTTTTTCTTTGGATTCGCGCTTTTGTTCAAGAAAAAGATCCAGTTTACAGTCATCCTGATATTAAACTTTGTCCTTTCCTTCCTTTTATACGCAAATATTGTGTATTACCGATTCTTTAATGATTTCATTACCGTACCGGTTTTGATGCAGACAAAAACAAATGCGGGGCAACTTGGCGACAGCGCGCTATCGCTCATGTCCTTTACAGATGTATTTTATTTTACCGACACAATTTTACTTGCCTTTTTGGCTTTTAAAGCTTTCGGGAAATTCAGGGAACCTGGAAAGCGTTCATTCAGGCTTGCGATGTTATTTGCGGTAACAACGTTCCTGTTCAACCTTGGCCTTGCTGAAAAAGACCGCCCACAGCTGCTTACACGTTCGTTTGACAGGGCGTATCTTGTGAAGTACCTTGGGGCTTACAACTTTACCATCTATGATGCGGTTCAAAACATTAAATCATCCAGCCAGCGGGCGCTGGCGGACAGCAGTGATATTACCGAAATCCAAAACTACAGGAATGCGAACTATACTGAACCGAATCCGAAATATTTTGGGAAAGCAAAAGGGATGAATGTGATTTACATTTCCCTCGAATCGCTTCAAAACTTCATCATCGACTATAAACTTGACGGGCAGGAGGTCACACCTTTCCTCAACTCGTTGACGAGGGATCCAAATACGTTCTACTTTAACAACGTATTCCATCAGACTAGCCAGGGAAAAACATCAGATGCCGAATTTTTGATGGAAAACTCCCTTTACCCGATGTCACAAGGTTCCGTTTTCATCAACAAGGCCCAGAACACGTTCCATGCAACCCCTGCAATCCTGAAGGGCTATGGCTATAATTCCGCGGTTTTCCACGGAAACTACAAAACGTTCTGGAATCGGAATGTCATGTATAAGGCACTTGGCTACGACCGTTTCTTTGACGCAGAATATTACACGATGAAAGAAGAAGAGACAAAAAACTATGGAATGAAGGATAAGCCTTTCTTTAAGGAATCCATTCCATTGCTAAAGACGTTGGAACAGCCTTTCTACACGAAGTTTATTACCCTGTCCAACCACTTCCCATTTGAAATGGACGAAGGGGATACAGACTTCCCGGCGGGTACAACCGGAAATAATGTTGTTGACCATTATTTCCAATCTGCAAATTATATGGACCAGGCAATTGAGCAGTTCTTCAATGACCTAAAAGCTTCCGGCCTGTATGACAATACAATGATTGTTATGTATGGGGACCACTATGGGATTTCTGAAAATCACAACGAAGCAATGAGCCAGGTAATTGGCGAAGAAATTACCCCATTCACAAACGCGCAGCTTCAGAGGGTTCCAGTGTTTATTCATGCACCGGGTGTGAAAGCTGAGCAAATTGACAGATTCGGCGGCCATATTGACGTTCGCCCAACCGTTCTGCATCTTCTTGGAATTGACACGAAAGACTTCCTTGAATTCGGTTCTGACTTGCTATCTCCGAAGCATCACGGTGTTGTAAGTTTCAGGAATGGCGATTTCATTTCATCTGAAGTGACTCAGGTGAACGAGAAGTGCTATGACACAGCCACTGGTGAACTGCTGGAAGATCAAACAATGTGTGCCGAGAATGCGGAAAGGGTGAAAAACGAACTTCAACTGTCCGATGAAATCGTCCTTAAGGATTTGTTGAGGTTTTACACTCCTGACGGTTTCAAACCAATTAACCCGAACGACTATGAGTATATAAAGGAAGACATTCCTGCGGAAGATATCAATGAATAAGAAAAAAGGCGAAGGAGAAATCCTTCGCCTTTAAATTTATAAAAGAAGATAATCTGCAGGGACACAAAGGTTGGATCCCACAAATGCACACAGGGATAGACGCCCTTTGTTTGTCTCGAGGAGATTTTTACTTGCAACGGTGACACTTACGTATTTTGCTGTTTCGTATTCCTAATAGGATATGGTACGATGAAAGAACATATATTCGCAAAAAGGGGAAAGAAAATGGCAGAGTTCCATATTTCTGCAAGGGCACTTGCGGAGTACGTATACAGGAGCGGAAGTATCGAAACCGGAATTGGGGCAGCATCTGCGATGGCGGAGGGCACAAAAGCCCACCAGTTTGTACAAAAGGGGTATAAAGAGGGCGATCAAAAAGAAGTCCCACTTCGAATTTCAATCCAGTACGGAGGCATTGATTATATCATTGATGGACGATGCGATGGCCTGCTTCTGGAAGACGGGCAGCCCGTTATTGATGAAATTAAGTCGACTTCACTACATCTTGATTTAATTGAAGAAAACTCCTATCCCGTCCACTGGGCACAGGCAAAATGCTATGCGTATATTGTGGCGGCTGAACAGGGAATCGGCCAGATTGGTGTGAGAATTACTTATGTTCAAAGGGATACATATGAGCAAAAGCATTATAATCGAATTTTTTCAATAAATGAGTTACAGGAATTTATTCAACAGCTGCTAATTGATTTCGCCCCCTACGCTAGACTTACAATTTCCCTAATGGAAAGGCGGACAGAAACCGCGCAAAAGCTTGCCTTTCCTTTTCCAGCATACAGGCCGGGGCAAAAAGCGCTAGCTGGTTCTGTATACCGGACTATCAATGAGGGAGGGAATTTATTCGTAAATGCACCGACCGGGATAGGAAAGACAATTTCGACGCTGTTCCCCGCCATAAAAGCGATGGGCGAGGGGAATATCGGCCATATTTTTTATATTACCGCAAGGACAACGACCAGGAAGGCCGCGGAGCAGGCGCTGAGCCTAATGGCATCCAAGGGGCTTCACGTAACCTCTGTTTCCCTTACTGCAAAGGAGAAAACATGCTTCAATGAAGAACAAGGCTGCCAGCCAGGAAATTGCGCATTCGCCGCTGGCTATTATGACCGGATTAATGGGGCGGTCCTTGATATATTGGAGAACGGGACGTTTGTGGACAGGGAAAGAATTGAAACGTACGCCCGGAAACATCGCGTTTGCCCATTCGAATTTTCTCTGGACCTTGCTTATCTTGCCGATGTGGTGATTTGTGATTATAACTATATTTACGATCCGCGTGTTTCGTTAAAGCGTCTTTTTGATGAAAAAAAGAAACGGGCGGCCCTGCTCATTGATGAAGCCCACAATCTTCCCGACCGTGCCAGGGACATGTTCTCCGCTTCACTCGAAAAGTCTCTTTTCCTTTCAGTTAAAAGAGGCTACAAGTCAGCAAACAGGGGATTGGCAAAGGCAGCTTCCAACGTCAATCAATTTTTCATCGACGCGAGGAAAAGGGTATCAGGTGAAAGAGAATGCCTACTTGAGGAATTGCCTGAAGGGCTCGTGGAAACGGTAAGAGAATTTGTTGGCGAAGCCGAAAAGCAGCTTGCGGCCGAGTCCGCTCCCGAAGAAATGCTGCTCGATGCGTATTTTAATGCCCAGAATTTTTTAAAAGCCGAAATGGTGGCCGATGAACGATTTGCCATCTATATCACAGTGAATCACGGGGAAGTTTCAATAAAACTGTTTTGCCTTGATCCATCTGAATTGCTCAGGAAAACCGGAAAGGGATTTAGGTCAAAAGTTTTCTTTTCCGGAACACTGGTTCCGCCCGACTATTTCAGGGAAATGCTCGGCGGGGCTGAGGGCGATCCATTCCTGTCCGTTTCTTCTCCATTTGATGCTAGCCAGACGGATGTATTTATTCATGCTTTGTCCACCCGATTCAGGGACAGGGAGCGCTCTTACAACCGCATTGCCAATACTATCATGATGCTTCTCGATGAAAGGCCTGGTAATTATTTTTGTTTTTTTCCGTCTTATCAATTTATGGAAAAGGTAGTAGAGATCCTCGAGCCGGGGAATGAGGTTAAATGTATCATCCAGCAATCCAATATGGGTGAGGAGGAACGCGATGAGTTCCTTTCACACTTTAGGACAATGGGCAATAACAGCCTTGTTGGTTTTGCCGTTCTTGGTGGAATATTTTCAGAGGGAATTGATCTTCCCGGGGATAGCCTAAATGGGGTGGTTATAGTAGGGCCTGGGATTCCGCAGATTTCATTCGAGCGAGATTTGCTAAAGAAGTTTTATTCTTCAGCGGGGCGCAATGGGTATGATTATGCCTACACCTTTCCAGGGATGGTCAAGGTTCTCCAAGCTGGCGGGAGGCTAATCCGCTCCGAGACAGACAGCGGTACAATTCTTTTAATTGACGACCGCTTCTTGCAGCCGAAATATTTGCGCCTTTTTCCGGATGAATGGAAGCCATTTACCATTATTGAATAAGTAAAGCAGCAGGCCGGCCCTTTCATTCAGGTACCGGCCTAGTTTGGCATTCAATCATGATGGAGAGATACAATTTAATTTTGCTATGAAAACGGCTTACTGGACATTATCTATCCTTCGTAAATCCTTCTTCCGCCATATAGTCTTCCACTTCCTTGTATGTTCCAAAGCTCTCCTCAAGATTTGCGCCAAAATATACATTCCACAATTCATCTTCGTGCGCAACAACAAGGACATCATTTTCCTTATTCAACCATCTTTCAGGCGTGGTGTGAGAAACGGCTTCCTGCGCTTCAACACCTGACAAAAGTGAAATCGACTTTGCAACCAGAGATTTGAGTTCCTCAGCGGAAAAGTCCCTGATATTAACCAATCCTTTGTCATCTGTCTTATAGCCATCCAGGCCACGAGCATATACAAATCCATTCCCATTAGGATGAAGATGGTAAACAACATTTTTCTTGTCGGTTTCACTGCCTGCAAATTGGAAGTTGACACGCCCCAAAGATACGTTTCTACGTTCTAATTCCGGGAACCCTTCAATAATAGCGATTTTTTCTTCAAAAGTTAGCATAATGCCTCCAAAATTTTTATTTCCTGTCAAGTATACCAAACCACTGAAACAGTGGGCAAATCGCTGTTAGCTTATCTGCACAGGCTAGGCGCTTCAACCTATTCCTGCCCGGTTTCTTGTGAATAAATGAGCAGGGAGCGGGTATAAGGAGAAAGAGCAAAGGATTGGAGGTTTTACAATGGAGAACAAAGCAGAAAAAAAAATCATCCCCATGACCAGCATAGACAGTGGTATCGGCGAGCAAATAACAAGCGACTTGTATTATTTCCCTTTTCAAATTGTGAATGTCGTTTTTTACGGCTATCCGGGGGAGGGCAATGATTGGGTTCTCATTGATGCCGGAATGCCAAGGTCCGGTGACAATATTATTATTGAAGCAGAAGAGAGATTTGGCAAAAACAACCCACCGAAAGCGCTCATTCTGACCCATGGCCATTTTGATCATGTTGGGGGAATAACCGATCTTATCGAAAAGTGGGGAATGCCGGTTTATGCGCATGAGCTGGAATTGCCATTTTTAAGGGGAGAGAAGAACTATCCTAAACCGGATCCAACCGTAGAGGGGGGCTTGCTTGCAAAGATTTCCCCATATTACCCAAATGAAGCAATCACAATTGACGGCCATGTACAGGCGCTTCCACAGGATGGGACTGTCCCGTTTATGGAAGGATGGAGATGGCTCCATACACCAGGGCATACACAGGGACATGTTTCTTTATTCCGTGAAAAAGATCGCGCCCTTATTGCCGGGGATGCCTTTGTGACTGTTAAACAGGAATCCCTTTATAAGGTGTTCACCCAGGAACAGGAAATCAGCGGGCCACCACGTTATTTAACCCCTGATTGGGAGACAGCAAGGATTTCTGTCGAAAAACTTGCTTCTCTGAAACCAATCGTAGCCATCACTGGTCACGGACGCCCAATGACAGGGGATACTTTACGCGAAAACCTCTCTCTTCTTGTTGAGAAATTTGATGAAATTGCAATTCCTGAGCACGGGAAATTTGTTGATGATAAATAAACAGGGAAGGCAGCCCCATTCAAGTGGGCTGCCCTTTTTCATTCATCCAAACCATCTGCGGAAGAACGCCGCTCATAAAAAGCTTCCTTATAAGTTTCCGTCCAGTTTGAAAAGGTACCTGGTGATAACTTCAAGGCCTTTATCAAAGTTTTCAAGATTGAAATGTTCATTTGGCGCATGGAAATTTTCATCCGACAGCCCGAATCCCATCATTACAATTGGCATGTTCAGGATCTCGGCGAATGAAGCGACTACCGGGATTGACCCTCCGCCACGGATGTAGGCAGTCGGGACTCCGTATACCTCTTCATATGCCTTTCCCGCCAGCTGGATGGCCGGATGGTCGAAAGGGGTGAGGAATGGCGCACCTTTGTCGAACTGAGTGACGGTAATTGTTACCCCTTTTGGCGCTACTTTTTTAACATGGCTTTCGAGCAGGTCCGCGATTTCCTGTGGATCCTGGTCGGGAACAAGCCTGCATGTTATTTTAGCGTGAGCTTCGGAAGGAATGACCGTTTTAAGCCCCTCGCCCTGGAAGCCTCCATATATTCCATTCACTTCAAGTGTGGGACGAGCCCAAATCCGCTCAAGGGCGGTAAAGCCTTCCTCGCCAAAGAGTTCCGGAACGCCAAGCTGGCTGGCCATCGCCTCTTCACTTTGGCCCAGGCCAGCGAATTCAGACCGTTCCTCCGCGGATAGTTCCCTGACTTTATCGTAAAATCCATCTACAGTAATAAAGCCTTTTTTGGCCCGCATGGATGCAAGTATTTCCACGATTGCATGGATTGGATTTTGGACTGCTCCGCCGTAAAGCCCGGAGTGTAAATCTCCCGAAGCGCCTTTTACATCAATTTGGATTCCTGTCATACCGCGAAGGCCATAGACAATTGCAGGTTTGCCCCGTTCAAGGAGGGTGGTATCGGAAATGACAAGTACATCCGCCGCCAGGAGGTCCTTTTTTTCCTCAACAAACGCAGGGAGAGTCGGACTCCCAATTTCCTCTTCACCTTCAATCAGGAACTTTATATTTACCGGCAGCTGTCCCTGTGTTTGTAAAATGGCTTCGACTGCTTTTAAATGCATGAATACCTGGCCTTTATCATCACTTGAACCGCGCGCATAAAGTTTCCCGTCCCTGATTGAAGCTTCGAATGGGGGCGTATCCCACAATTCAAGCGGGTCGACCGGCTGTACATCGTAATGGCCATACACGAGGACAGTTGGCATTCCCGTAGCCTTCATCCATTCGCCATACACGATCGGATGGCCTTTTCCAGTAAAGACTTCCGCTTTTTCAAGTCCGATTTTCCTCATCATATCCGCCGTCCATTCCGCTGCCTTCAACATATCCTCTTTATGGGCAGGAATCGCGGAAATGCTTGGTATTGAAAGATATTCCTTTAATTCATTCAATTGCTTTTCCTTGTTATGTACAAAATAATCGCGAAGCTTTTGGTCCATCTTTTAATTCCTCCTAAAAGTTCTCCCTGTAGTATTTCTTTCCCTGGAACCAAAAATCCTTTAATTTAACCCGGATTTCCTTTTTGGTGCCCTGAAAAAATTATTATAACTACAAACTAAAAGGATTGAAAATTTTTGCTAAATGTGTAAAATTACACTATAAGGGGATTGTTTGGATTCATTTTCCTAACTTACATAAAAAATCCGATTAGGGGGATGCTGGATGGAACCTCAATATAGGAGTGAAGCCCGGAGAATATTCAGGCGTGAACTATTCAATATGAAAGAAAAAGGCTATCTGAAGCCCGAAATCGTGGACGAAGTAGCCAATGCCCATTTTCAATACCACAAGGACCTTTTGGAAGAAGACAGGAAAAGGGAAGAGGCGTTGCAAGACCGCCTAGCACGTCATGAACCGGTTATTCAGCCGCCATCCGCATCCATCCCTGAAAGCACCTCTCCACTGCAGCAAGTACCAAAAGAACCGGTCATTCCGAAAAAACCAAAAAAAATCCTGACGAATGAACAAATCAGGGAACGAAATATATCCTGGCTGCTAAATATCGGGGTCATTTTCCTTCTAGTAGGCGGTCTGTTTGTTGCAACGAGCAATTGGGAAACAATGTCCCCGGTAATGAAAAGCAGCGCAATTGCACTCGTTTCGGTCCTTTTTTACGGATTTGCCTATTTGTCTTCAAGAATACTGAAAATCGAAAAGACTGCTTTTGCCTTCACCGTTCTCGGAAGCTTGTTTTTGCCCATATTCGTCCTTTCTCTTGGCTGGTTTGGCCTGCTTGGTGAATATTTGTCCGTAACCGGTGAAGGGAAGTTTCTGCTTGGATTTATAGGCAGCATCCTTCCGGCGGGTGCGTATATTTTCTTTGCCAAAAAGCTTGAATCGAGGCTCTTCGTCTGGTTTTCGTTTATAGCATTATCTGTTTCGGCGGGATTTTTGCTGGCATCCTTCGACCTGGCGATTGATTATTTCTATATTGGCATCATGGGCTATAATGCGGCAATCATCTTTCTTTTCTATAAATCGCGTGGCAGGCCATCCATTGCCTTGTTCCTAAAGGAGTTCCCGGTCTTTATCCAGGCCAATCTTGTCGTATCAACATTGTTAATGCTGTTTTTCTATGACAGCAAACTCATTTATAGTTTTAATCTCCTTCTGACCGCGGCCATCTACCTTTCTATGATGTTTGTGAGCGGAAAAAAAGAGTATCATTTTATTTTCAGCACAATGGCCGTGTACGGAGCATACCAGTTAATTGAACATTCCTTCCTTGATGAAGCGGGCGCCATTTTTTACGCGGCAATTGCATTTGGCTTTGTCTTCATACCAAAGGGGCTGAAAGGGAACTTGATGCTCGATACGGTTTTCCGGTATACGAGCGCTATCGTGTCCATCCTTGCGTTCTTTTACATCTCGCTCGAAGGGATATTCCTAAAGGCAGGGGAGCCTTCGCTTGTCCTTTTGCTTGCTTATGTTATCATTGCAGGGAATTTCCTGTATCTCTCCCATGCAGAGAAGCAGCCGGCATTCCCTTATTTAAGCGCCGCGTTTCTTGGGACGGCGTTTTTCGAAGCTGCTTCCTTGTTTGGAAAATATGTCTTTGGCATCAGCCAGCAAACTGAAATTTACTTTGCCGGGGCCGTATTGTTTATAGTAATTGGAGTACTGGCTACGAAGAAGGAGTTGGCGCCAATAAAGTTGCCAGCAAGGGATCTTGGTTTGGCCGCGATGCTGCTCTCAATCCTGATTGCCTTAGGTTTCGAGGAATGGCTTGAGCTCGGAGTCATGCTCATTCTGTTTTCTGGGTGGCTATTTATTGTAAAACTAATAGAGAAAAGACCTATTTTCAGGAACTGGTCCATTTGGGCAGTTCCGGTATCTGCGGGATTTTCCGTCCTTGCTTTTTGCCAAAAAGTGATGATTGAATCGGATGCTTTCAGAACAGAGTGGGGCTATCCAACTGCCTTCGCCGCAGGCGCGGTTTTCTTGCTCGGGTTGTCGCTTTTGTGGAAGAAAAAACGGGACCACAAACTGGCTGCATCTTTCTTTTATATAGCTCAGCTTCTGTATACACCTGGCCTCATAGCATCCGCTTTCTTGGAAATCGATCCGCTGATTGTCCGCCCGGCGCTTGTCCTTGGCGCATTGGGGATGTATTTCCTGCTTTATAGGCTGCATCGAATCCAGACGGTTGCCATGCTCATCGCCACAGTAACACTCGGTTTTTATTTTTCAGTTGTTGCTTCGGCCTATTCACAAATAAAATTTAGCGACTTTGCAGAATCGCTAATTGTACCCCTCGGGGCTTTCGTACTCTTGTTGCTTTCCTTGGTGATGATGAAAAAGGATGCTCTTTTGCAAAAGGGATTTGCTTGGTTAGGACATATCCTGCTTCCGGCTTCGTTACTTCTTGTGTGGTTCGCTTTTCCTGCATGGTCAATTTACAGCTTTTCTGCATCCATTGCCATTTACTGTCTTTCCTGTTATTTGGCTAAAGACAGTTGGAAAAAGGCCTTGTTTTTATACAGCGCGTACACAACACTATTCCTTACAGTCACCAAAGGATTCGATCTGGCAGAAATGGATTATTCGGGCAGTTACGAGTTTCCTGCCACGAGCTTCATACTCCTTTTTGCATGGCTGTTTTTAAAAGAAGAATTGAAAAAGCGGACGCAACACTTTCTCTCAGTGTTTTCTATTATTGGCATCGCCGCCGTGGCATTCATGGATCCATTCACGCTCCTACCGTACGCGGTTACTTTGGTATATGGAGCCGCGACGCTTGGCTTTTTGCATAAGGTGAAATGGGATCTGTTTGGTATTTTGCCGGTTTTGTTTTTATTTTTCGCAACCATGGGATATTTGTCCGCCTCAGGGCTTAAGATGGAATGGATATTTATCATAACCGCGGCAATTGGGGTAGCCCATGCGGGAATTGGCTACTTCGTCTATGCACGTTTCCTGAGCAGCAACAGCCAAATCCAGTATTCACAAATCGACTGGTATACCTTCGGGGCGTTTCTATATTATGCCTCTTTATATTCGCTATCGGGAGAATCCATCTGGATGATTGCTCTTCCTGGACTGCTTATTTCCTTTACATTGTTGCTGCAACGGAAGAGAATGGGTATAACAATCGGGTTCTTCATCCCGTTCTTTGCAGGAGCGTATTTGCTTCAGCCATATTACGGGGTAATTAGCAAACTTTCAATTCCCTCGCTTTTTGAACGAGAAACATATGTCCTACCGTTTGTTGTACTGGTCATCTATTTAAGGAAAACGATGAAGGGCAGGTACAGCCAGTTGACCGGCAAACTGCAATGGGCAATCCTCATTATTACAGCGATTGCCCTCATCCAGGATGGGCTTGAAAGCAACACCGTTTACGATGCCCTTATTCTCGGGACTTTGTCACTTATTTCATTGCTTGCCGGAATGTTCTACAGGATAAAATCGTACTTCATTACCGGTGCAGGCGTCCTGCTGCTTAATTTGTTCCTGCAGACACGGCCGTTATGGGGAAATCTCCCGTGGTGGGGCTATCTCCTTGCAGCCGGCACACTCCTAATCGGAATTGCCAGCTACAATGAATGGAGGAAACAAAATCCAGAAAAAGGCGGGGAAGCGCTTGGAAAACGCCTGAAGGAAAAACTTGTTTCTTCATTAAAAGGGTGGGAGTAAGAATGGGGGATGGCGGCTGCCATCCCTCAAACTATTTAGCACACTCAAAGGGCGGTTATGGCCAATTAAGCTATGATGAATGAAATAGATTATTTCTTCCCCAATAATTGTAGCGGCAACGGCAAAGGAGTTTTACATAGCTATTATTTCCCCCATATTTTGATTGACCGATATTACAGAACCCGATATAGTGTAGTTTGGAAGAAAATTCAAAGCATTCGAAAGGAAGTACATATATTTGAGACACGTCATTGACTTTTCGCTGAAAAATAAGTTTGCCATCTGGCTTCTAACGATTATGGTCACCGTAGCGGGACTTTATTCCGGGATTAGGATGAAACTTGAAACCTTGCCGGATATCACGATTCCTGTTATTACGGTAACAACCATCCTGCCTGGGGCTTCACCGGAGGAGGTGGCGGCCAAGCTTTCCGAGCCGATGGAAAAACGCCTCCAAAACCTTGACGGCGTAAAAAACATAAGTTCCAGCTCATATCAAAATGCAAGTTCACTTCAAATAGAATACAGCTACAAAAAGGATATGGAGGAAGCCAAGCGTGAGGCGGATGAGGCATTGAGCGATTTCCAGCTTCCAGAAGGGGCGGGGGAACCGGAAGTTTCGCGAATTTCCTTCAACGCCTTTCCAATAATCGCGATGAGTGTTTCAAATGAAAGCGAGTCACTTGCGAGCCTAACAGAAAAAGTGGAAGGCGAGCTTGTCCCTGCACTTGAAGGACTGGAAGGGGTTGCATCCGTCCAGATTTCCGGCCAGAACATCGAGGAAGGCCAGCTTGTTTTTAAAAAAGAAAAATTGGCCCAGTATGGTTTATCTGAGCAAACGATCCTCTCAGTGCTAAAAGGGTCGACCGTTTCGTTGCCTCTCGGGTTGTATACTCTCGGAGAAACACAAAAATCCATTCTGGTGGACGGCCAAATTACGACTCTGGAAGATCTGAAAAAGGTGGAAATTCCGATTGTCCCTTCCTTATCGGGTGGAACTGGACAGGAGGCGATCGGACAGGGTGGGAATGGATTCCCGTCCCAAGCACAAAAACCACTTAATCCGGCAGGAGCTGCCTTGCAGCCTGGGTCACAGCAGGCTCCTGGAAACGGGCAAACACCGCCGGCCGCCACTCCTTCAACTGGCGCCCAGCCTCAGTTGCCGGACGGCCAAGGAACGGGCAATCCATTCCCGGCGGGCCTTCCAACTGTAGAACTCCAGGAATTGGCTGATGTGAAAATTGTCGGCAGGGCTGAGTCGATTTCAAAGACGAACGGCAAGGAGTCCATCGGGCTTCAGATTATCAAGGCTCCGGAAGCGAACACTGTCGAAGTCGCCAACGAAGTTAAGGGCGAATTGAAGAAATTCAAAAACGAGTGGAAGAATGCCGAATTCACACATACATTCGACCAAGGGACACCGATAGAGGAATCTGTCAAAACGATGCTCAGCAAAGCTTTATTCGGAGCGTTGTTTGCCGTTGCTATCATTCTGTTGTTCCTACGGAGCTTTAAATCTACCATTATCAGCATTATCTCGATTCCGCTTTCGTTATTGATCGCCATCCTGGCGCTGAAGCAAATGGACATCACGCTAAACATTATGACACTCGGCGCGATGACGGTCGCAATCGGCAGGGTAATCGACGACTCCATCGTTGTTATCGAGAATATTTATAGAAGAATGTCATTAAAAACCGAAAAGCTTAAAGGGAGCGAACTGATTAAATCAGCTACACTGGAAATGTTCATCCCGATTTTTTCTTCGACGATTGTAACTGTCGCCGTGTTTCTACCGCTCGGCTTTGTCGAGGGGCAAATAGGCGAGCTGTTTCTGCCATTCGCCTTAACCATTGTGTTTGCTTTAATGGCCTCCCTGCTTGTAGCTGTAACCTTGGTGCCGATGCTTGCCCATTCCCTTTTGAAAAAAGGTGTGGGGGACAAGCATAGCGAAGAGAAACCGGGAATCCTGGCCGGAACTTACAAAAAAATATTAGAATGGTCGCTCAATCATAAAATCGTGACATTTGGCCTTGCTGTCCTTATGTTGGTGGGAAGTTTTCTCCTCGTGCCCAAAATTGGCGTGAGCTTCATACCATCCGAGGAGGAGAAAATGGCCATCCTGACATTCAACCCCGCCCCCGGCCAAACGCTCGAACAGGTTGCCGATACGGCTGCCAAAGCCAATGACTTCCTTCTTGAAAGGAAAGACGTCCAAACTGTACAGTATTCCGCCGGGGGAAGAAACCCGATGAATCCAGGAGCTTCAAACCAGGCGATGTTTTTTGTAAAGTATGATAATAATACGGATGACTTTGAAAACGAAAAGGAAAGGGTCGTTAAAGCCCTACAGAAACGGACCGATAAAGGCGAGTGGGCAACACAGGACTTTTCCGGCGCCGGTGCAAGCAATAGCATAACCTATTTTGTCTATGGTGATAACCTTCAGCAGCTTGAGCCGGTTGTTGGCAAAATCGAAACAATCATGGCTGATCACCCATCTCTCCGGAATGTTGAAACGAGTATTTCCGCTTCCTATGAGGAATATGCCTTGAAGGTTGACCAAACGAAGGCCAGCAAACTCGGCCTAACCGCGGGGCAGGTTGGAATGGCGCTCATGCAGGAAAGGGAAAGGCCTACTGCCGCGGTCATCCAAAAAGATGGACGGGACATAACGGTTTATATTCAGGCGGACAAAAAGGAATTTGAGGATATCAATGATGTGACAAACCAAACTGTCACCTCTCCGCTCGGAGTCGATGTTAAAATTGCAGACTTGGTTTCCGTGGAAAAAGGAACAACTTCCGATACCGTCCATCGCCGTAATGGAAAATTATATGTTTCCGTAGGCGGTGAACTGCGCACAAAGGATGTCGCTAAAGTCTCGGCAGACATCCAAAAGAAAATCGATGAGCTTTCCTTGCCTTCCGGAGTCGATATTAAAACGGGCGGGGTAACGGAAGATATCAGGGAATCCTTCACCCAGCTTGGAATGGCAATGCTGGCCGCGGTCGCGATCGTTTACTTTATCCTCGTCCTAACGTTTGGCGGAGCGCTCGCGCCGTTTGCGATTTTATTTTCCCTGCCATTTAGCATTATCGGTGGCCTTGTTGCACTCTTGATTGCAAAGGAAACGATTTCGATTTCAGCGATGATTGGCGCGCTCATGCTAATCGGGATTGTCGTGACAAACGCAATCGTCCTTATCGACCGTGTCATCAATAAGGAAAAAGAAGGATATTCGGTCAGGGAAGCACTTCTTGAAGCGGGTGTTACGCGCCTAAGGCCGATTCTTATGACGGCAATCGCTACTATCGGTGCATTGATTCCGCTTGCGATGGGCGTTGAAGGGAGCGGCGTCATCTCAAGGGGGCTTGGCGTGACAGTAATTGGGGGACTGACAAGTTCTACGCTATTGACGCTCGTTATTGTTCCAATTGTGTATGAAGTGTTAAAAAGGCCTAGAAAAAAGAGGGCTTGACTTGCAGCATGCAGGAACAATCCTAAATCCATTTTAAAGGTGCCATAAAAATCCTTGACTGTGGCACATCGTTTTTCTAAAATTATACTGTAGCCCTTAAAGGGGAGTAGCTGAGACAGCAAAGTCGTCATGACGGGAAGGATCCCCGGCTTTGTTGGCAACTTTTCGTTGTAAGCGAGACCTTTACCGCAAGCCGGTAAAGGTCTTTTGTTTTCTTTTTTTCTGGAAATATATGTACTTTTATCCACTTCTCTAAAAGGGAAATGGTAACGTACAGCCAATTTTATCAATAGGGTATGAGGTGAAACGATGAGAAAATTTTGGAAACGGATCAAGATGGTTTTTACGATAAGAAAATTCGGGCCGTTCCTGTTTGATTTTTTTAAATCGGATACGGTTTCTTTGAAAAAAAAGTTGTTATCTGTCGGTTTCTTCGCCGGATATTTACTGCTCCCGTTCGATGCCATCCCCGATTTCTTTACATTTTTCGGGTTGGTTGACGACGTCGGCATTTTGCTGCTCATCCTCCAGCAAATCATTAAGCTTGCACCGGATTCATTAAGGGAAAAGCACAGGCTTGGGCAGGAATAGTTTTAATAAGAAAGCAAATATTATTGGTATGGAGTGATTAGTCAATGGAGTTATTTTCAGCCGAGTTTTGGTCAGCATTAGTTTCCCTCATCATCATAGATCTCGTGCTCGCGGGCGACAATGCGATTGTAATAGGGCTCGCGGCGAGGCGGCTTCCAAAGAACCAGCAGAAGAAGGCGATTATCTGGGGGACTGTCGGAGCGATTGTTATCCGTGCCACAGCCACAATCCTGGTCGTATGGCTGCTAATGATACCTGGCCTCCGATTAATTGGCGGTATTTTGCTTGTTTGGATTGCGTACAAGCTCCTAACCGAAGAAAGCGGGCATGACATTAAGGCAGGCGCGAGTTTCTGGGGGGCGATTAAAACGATTATCGTAGCCGATGCTTTAATGGGCCTTGATAACGTACTGGCTGTCGCTGGAGCGGCGAACGGACATCCGCTTCTAGTTATTCTCGGATTGCTGATTTCCATCCCAATCGTTGTATGGGGCAGCACAATCATCCTAAAATGGATGGAACGCTTCCCAATCATTATTACATTCGGAGCAGGGGTGCTTGCTTATACAGCGGCTCATATGATTACGGAAGAAGAATTCCTTTCCGGTTTCTTCCATCAAAACCCTTTTATAAAGTGGGCTTTTATCATCATAATAATCATCGCGGTCATTTTCGCAGGCAAATTCAAACAGCGGAAACTCGCGGAACAGCATTAAAAAGTGGGAGAACTCGGCATATCCGCCGGGTTTTTTTCATACTAACTTTTTTTTCAAAAATTTTTTTTTTTTTTTGGACACCCCCAAAAAGGCTTGTTCAGTCCCGAATCATGTGGTAAAAGCAGCAGGGAGGTGCGACATGGATCTCGTTACGATTGATATTGACCAATTGCTTGAAATGCATTCCAGCCATGGGTGCGCTGATTTGGAAATTGTCCATGTTGAACTGGATGCCTTCCTTGAAAAGAACTGAATATTTATTACTATGTTAGTTTCTCACCCTCTTTCTATAAATTTGGGCCCTTCGCATTTTTGTGAAGGGCTATTTTTTTTGCTTATCGAACCGCCTATTTTGAGGAATATAACCAATTTTCAGAATAATTATTTGACTTTTCACTATCAAGAAGTTATTTTTGAAATAAATATATAACACAAGATAACATCTGCGGTAAAAACCCGTTATATAATATTTGAAGACTGGAGGGTATACATTGGCAAACCAAAATCACTTGTCTGATGATGTTAGACTCGAGCAGTTTATGGACCGGATTAATGCGGGCGAGAAAATCGAAGCGGATGACTGGATGCCTGATGAATATAGAAAGACGCTAATCAAGCTGATTTCCATGCATGGCATCAGTGAAATCATGGGGGCGTTGCCCGAAAAAGAATGGGTTCCAAAGGCTCCATCCTTAAAAAGGAAGCTTGGGATTATGGCTAAAGTACAGGACGAAATGGGCCACGGCCAGCTCCTCCTCCGTGTTGCGGAGGATTTAATGAAACCTTATGGAAAAAATCGAGAATCCATTATGGAAGATTTGTTCAGTGGAGATTTGAAGTTTCATAATGTTTTTCACATGGAAGCTCCTACCTGGGCGGATGCAGGTTTGATCGGCTGGCTTGTAGACGGGGCTGCGATTATCACACAGACGAATATGCTCGATGCCTCATATGGACCGTATGCCCGCGCACTGAAGAGGATTTGCGCAGAAGAAGTATTCCATGCCCAGCACGGCGAGTCAATTATCATCGCCCTTGCCGAAGGAACCGATGCGCAAAAAGCGATGATCCAGGATTCCCTCAACCGTTGGTGGGATTCCTTGCTCATGTTCTTCGGTCCGGGGGATGCCTCGACGACCGGCACGTCAAAACAGGATATCACGATTAAATACAAAATCCGCACAAAAACGAATGAAGAATTGCGCCAGGACTTCTTTACAAAATACATTCCACGCGTGTTGTCTCTCGGCTTGAAACTTCCTGATCCCACAATGCATTTTGATGAAGCAACAGGGCAGTGGGTTTATCGCCAGCCTGACTGGAGCAGATTCAAGGAGATCATCAAAAACAAAGGACCTAAATCGGAAGAACGCCTAAGGCTCAGGAAAATTTCCTACGAAACAAACGCATGGGTCCGGGAAGCCCTCGGAGCTCCGGTTCTTTCATAGATACAAATTCTATAAGGTAAATAGAATTGTTCAATAGTTAATATGTATCTTTAGACCAATAGACAATATTTTATAAAGAAGAAAGGAGGGGCGCATTTGCCGGAAAACAGCTTTTACCAGGAATATGAAGTATTCAGCAAACGGTCTGAAACGTCTCCAATCCAATATCAGTTTTCACTTCTAGCGCCAAATGAAGAGCTTGCCCTCGTAATGGCGCAGGAAAACTTCATGCGCCGGGAACCTGTGGCCGATATTTGGGTCGTGAAAAGGACGGCCATCCGAAAAATGACAGCCGAGGAAAAGGAGACATTGAAACGCCTGGACAACAAGGACTACCGGAATACGAAAGGGTATGGATACCTGAAAAAGAAATGGCGCCAGTACGAACAGGAAATGCTCGATGAAAAGGAAATCATGTCATGGGGAGGCGGTGGTGCGCGTGTCAATCAAAACTCCGGAAATGGCAGCTGAAATACCGGGCTACCGGGAAGCGCTCACTGAGTTGCTTTACCAACTGGCCGATGATGACTTTATTGTCGCCTATAGGGGCTCCGAGTGGCTTGGCCTGGCCCCGCATATCGAAGAAGACGTCGCCTTTTCTTCTATCAGCCAGGATACGATGGGCCATGCCGCTATTTTTTACAGGCTGCTTGAAGAATTGGGCGAAGGAAAGTTGGACGATCTGGCCCATGGCCGGCCGGCGCAGGATCGGAAAAATGCCATTTTGCTTGAATTGGTGAATGGAACCGGGACCTATTTGAATGAGCCCCGCTACGATTGGGCGTTTGCAGTTGTCCGCCATTATTTCTATACTGTCGCGAAAAGGATCAAAATGGCTGCGCTAATGCGTTCAAGCTATATTCCACTAGCCGAAGCCGCGGCAAGGGTGAACGTAGAATTGTATTACCACCAGCTCCATTGGAAAACATGGTTCACCCAGTTGCTGGCAGCCGGCGGAGAAGCTAGGGAACGGATGGATGCAGCAATGGCTAGAGTGTTTGCGGGATTTGGGGACGTCCTCTCCCTTGGAAGCAAGGAAAGTGCATTAACAAGCCATGGGTTAATCGCCGGAAGCCAGGACATGAAGGAACAGTGGATTGCGAGTATGGAACCGGTTTTTTCACAGGTTGGAGCATCGATGCCAGCACAATTCGGAATGGCGGGTGGCTCCGGACGAAATGGAGAGCACACACAGGATCTTGAGGATGCACTCTCAATTCTGAGCGAAGTATACAGATTTGATCCCGCGGCAGGTTGGTAGAAACAAAATGCGGAAGCGCCTTGCTCAGCCCCGACAAGCTTAAGACGGGGCCCGCAGGACACTGAGTGGCATCCCTGAATTCGCCCACGCACGAAGGAAATGCGAGCATTTCCGAGGACGGGCCTGCCCTCCGGAGGGAACCGGCTTAAGACCTCGAGGGGCTAGGCGCTGGAGCTGGATTCCGATAACTTTTTTCGAGTTATCAACAAACGTTGAATTATATAAATTCCTAAGCAATTAAAATTCGGGCAAAGGAATGACTGTTGTGGAAGCGAACAAACCGCAAGAAATACTCTCGAAAGAAACGGTTTTGAAAGCGCTTTATTCGGTGGTGGATCCGGAGATTCCCTCTGTATCGATTGTCGATCTGGGGATGCTTCATGACATTACGGTTTCCGGTACAAGGGTGGAAGTATCCTTGATACCGACATTCCTTGGCTGCCCGGCACTGGACATCATTAAAGGAAACACGGTGAAGGCCCTTGAAGGAATTGATGGTTTAGAGGAAATTGACGTAAATTTCGTTTACAGCCAGATTTGGACGACGGACCGGATATCCGAAACTGGACGTATGCGCTTGAAGGAATTCGGGATTGCCCCTCCACCAAGGCAGCTGGAGGAGGGTGGTTGGGAAGTGGACTGCCCGTTTTGCGGTTCTCCTTATACGACGCTAGACAATATTTTTGGCCCAACAGCGTGCAGGAGCATCCTGTACTGCCGTTCATGCAAAAATCCGTTCGAAGCGATGAAGCCAGTTTCTACATTGATGTAAGGATATTCAGGGCAAAGCCGAATATCGGATTTGCCCTAATACAAATAAGGGAGAGAAGAACATGATTAAAATGATCGCGCTTTACAAGCATCCAGAAAACAAGGAAGCGTTTGACGAGCATTATTTTAACACCCACGGGCCTTTGACTTCGAAAATTCCTGGCCTTAGGAAAATGGATGTTACAAGGATTATAGGCAGCCCAATGGGTGGGGAGCCAGCCTATTATTTAATGTGCGAAATGTATTACGATGACATGGCTTCCTTCAAAGCTGCCATGAAGACCGATGAAGCAAAGGCGTCCGGAAAGGATGTAATGAGTTTCGCCGGGGATCTAGTCACGTTGATGATTGGCGAGGAAGTAAATGAGTAAGTCGCCGTGTTTCATTGAAACAAGAACGGAAGGGCCTGTTGCGTTTATCGAACTGAACCGGCCTGAAGTCCTGAACGCCCTCAACCGGGGAATGGTTGCCGAAATCCTTGGCGCAATGGAAGATTTCGATAAAGCGAATGACGTTCGGGTCATTGTCCTGAGCGGAAAGGGGCGTTGCTTTGCGGCCGGGGCTGATATTGATGAAATGGCCGCTGCAGAATCAATCGAAATGGAACTGCTCAATCAATTTACAGATTGGGACCGATTGTCATGGATTAAAAAGCCGATTATTGGGGCTGTCCATGGCTTTGCGCTTGGCGGGGCATTCGAGCTGGCATTATGTTGCGACCTGCTTTTTGCCACGGAGGACGCTGAGTTTGGCTTTCCCGAAGTTCTTCTCGGGGTGATGCCTGGCGCTGGCGGTACTGTCAGGCTGACAAAGCTTGTCGGGAAAACAAAGGCGATGGAGTGGCTATTCACCGGGAAACGCATATCCGCAAAGGAAGCGAGCGATTTCGGAATTGTCAACAAGTTGTTCGCCCGAGAGGCATTAATGGAGGAAACAGCCCGGTATGCGCGGGAGCTTGCAAAGATGCCTCCGCTCTCGGTTCGGTTCATTAAGGAATCCGTTTTAAAGGCGATAGACGCTTCCATATATGAAGGAATGCAGTTCGAACGAAAGAATTTTTCGCTATTGTTTTCTTCGGAAGACCAAAAAGAAGGCATGAAGGCATTTATTGAAAAGAGAAAGGCGCAATTTAAAGGCCGTTGAGGAGGTTACATAGCTTTGTTTGAAACGGCGATATACGAAGTACGCGGGGAAACTGCATGGATTACCCTTAACCGGCCAGATAAGCTGAATGCTTTTACCGCACAGCTGAATAAGGATGTCGCTTCGGCGGTACGGACAGCGGCAAGGGAAAGTTCTGTGCGGGCCATTGTCATTACAGGTGCAGGAAGGGCGTTTTGTTCCGGGCAGGATTTGGGGGACGTGGATGAAAATACCGACTATAGCGATGTGCTCAGGAAACTCTACAACCCAATGGTTATGGAAATAGAAAAATGCGAAAAGCCAATCGTGGCCGCGGTCAATGGAGTCGCGGCAGGAGCGGGGATGAGCCTTGCCCTTGCATGCGATTTCAGGATTCTTTCCGAAAAGGCAAGTTTTCTCCAGGCATTCATTCATGTCGGGCTTGTCCCAGATGCCGGAAACCTCTATTATTTGCCTCGCCTTGTTGGGCATGCAAAAGCATTGGAACTCGCAGTCCTTGGCGAAAAAATCGGTGCCGACGAAGCTTTCCGCATCGGACTCGCAACAAAAGTCGTCACTGTGGACCAATTTTTCGATGAAACGTCCGCCTTTGCAGACAGGCTGGCGGCGATGCCGACAAAGGCAATCGGCCTGATCAAACGCAATTTGAAAGCAAGCTGGGAATCGGGAATCGAACAGTTCCTGGATAGGGATGCCCAAAGCCAGCGGATCGCCAGCCTGACTGGCGACCATAAAGAAGGCGTCCAGGCATTCCTCGAAAAACGAAAAGCGGTCTTTAAAGGAATATAACATTCTATTATTCAATCTCCCTAAATTTCAATCGAAAAAGGAGTTGGAACGATGTCTACAGTAAAAGAGCAAAAATTCGAGACCCTTGCAATGAAGCGAGAACTTTACCATCTGATCATCAATGGTGAGCGTGCCGACAGCCACTCCGGCGAAACATACGCGACAATCAATCCAGCAACAGGAGAGGAAATCGCCCGCGTTGCCAAAGCTTCCATTGAAGATGCGGAACGCGCGGTCCAGGCTGCAAGGGATGCGTTCGATAACGGCAAATGGCGCCGGTCCCCCGTAAATAAACGGTCCAGGACGTTGAATAAAATTGCTTCAATTATGCGTTCCAGGTTCAATGAACTTGTGGAATTGGAGATACTTGATACCGGTAAATCGCTGTCCGCCGCCCAGGGCCAAGTCATGCAGGCAATCGAGGATTTTGAATTTTACGCTGGCGCGATTGTCAGCCACAGGGGAGCCGTCAACAGCATGCCGGGCGCGTTCCAGAACATTACCGAGAAGGAGCCTGTCGGTGTCTGCGCGCAAATCATACCGTGGAATTATCCATTGATGATGGCCGCATGGAAAATCGCCCCCGCGATCGCGGTCGGTTGTTCGGTAGTCGTAAAGCCAGCATCCCTGACTCCCCTGACCGCAATTGTCCTAGGTGAAATTTGTATCGAAGCAGGTGTTCCGGCTGGAGTCGTCAATATCCTTCCGGGCGCGGGCTCCGAGATCGGCAATTACCTTGTTGAACACCCGAAGGTCGACAAAGTCGCCTTTACCGGTTCCACGCCGATTGGGAAGGATATCATGGCCAAGGCGTCGCAGACGATGAAACGTGTAACGCTTGAGCTTGGAGGAAAATCGCCGAATATCGTTTTTGACGACGCCGACATTGACGCCGCTGTCGACGGGTCGCTCTTTGGCATTTTCTATAACAGCGGCCAGTCTTGCGAGGCACGCTCCAGGCTGTATGTACACGAAAACATTTACGATGAATTCATGGAAAAATTCATTGCGAAAACAAAAAAACTCAAGCTTGGCAATCCTTTCGATACTGGGACCCATGTAGGTGCCATCATCAGCCGCTCGCAGCTGGAAGTGATTGATGGCTATGTGAAATCGGCGCTTGTAGACGGTGCGGTGGCGGAAACAGGCGGCCGGGAAGCAAAAGTGGAAGGCTATGAACAAGGTTACTGGTATGAGCCTACGATTCTCACAAATGTAAATCACGGTATGAAAGCCGTCCGCGAAGAAATCTTCGGACCGGTTGTTGTCGTCATGAAATTTTCCGATGAAAAAGAAGCCATCAGGCTTGCGAACGATAGTGATTACGGCCTTGGCTCCGCCATATGGACAAAGGATTACGGCAGGGCTACAAGGGTTTCAAAGCAAATCCAGGCCGGGATCGTTATGGTCAACTGCCCATTCTCCGCATTCCCGGGAACACCATTTGGAGGCTATAAGCAATCCGGATTTGGCAGAGAATTGTCGATCGAGACGCTAGATTTGTATACAGAAACAAAGAGCATTATCTCCTACTACGGGCCGAAGCCGTTAAACCCTCTCGGTGTTTAAAGTTTTGGAGATTTAAGCAAATACAATAAGCCGGGCACCTTGAAAAAGGTGCTTGTCGCTGTTTTTAAAAGAATGATAGAGGGAGGCAGGCGGGTGAGTATGGAAAATGTGGTTGTGATTGGATCGGGAGTCATGGGGCGCGGAATTGCCTATGTCAGCGCGGCAGGGGGATTTCAGGTTGTATTGGTGGATATTAGGCAGGAGCAGC
This sequence comes from Neobacillus sp. YIM B06451, assembly GCF_032667185.1. Taxonomy (NCBI): domain Bacteria; kingdom Bacillati; phylum Bacillota; class Bacilli; order Caryophanales; family Bacillaceae; genus Neobacillus; species Neobacillus sp. YIM B06451. The sequence goes on from NZ_JAVFKJ010000009.1 coordinate 25,783, forward strand.
TTGATGCCGCGAAAGCAGACATCCTGTCCATTTTTGAAGGTGCAAAAAAACGCGGCAAGCTCAGCGACTCCGAAATGAATAAGGGAATCGCCAGGCTTTCCTATTCAACCGATTTGGAGAAAGCAGTTAAAACAGCAGATCTAATCATTGAAGCTGTACCGGAAGTCCTTTCGATTAAAAAGGACATCTTCGAAAGAATTGACCGGCATGCTCCTGAGGGCTGCTTTTTTGCTACGAACACGTCCACGATGAGCCCGACGGAAATCGGGTCTTTTACAAACCGGCCGGAAAAGGTCATTGCCATGCATTTTTTCAATCCGGTCCATAAAATGAAGCTTGTCGAAATCGTACGGGGTCTTGAGACCAGCGATGATACGGCAGAAAAAATCAGGGTGGCCGCCGAAAAAATGGGCAAGGAAACGGTTGTTGTCAATGAATTCCCCGGCTTTGTAACGAGCAGGATTAGCGCCCTTGTCGGAAATGAGGCTTTTTATTTGCTTCAAGAAGGCGTCGGAACCCCTGAGGAAATCGACAAAGCCATCCGGCTTGGCCTGAATTACCCAATGGGGCCATTCGAACTTGGGGATCTCGTCGGCCTTGACACAAGGCTGAACAATCTTAAATACCTCCATGAGAAGCTTGGAGAAAAATACCGTCCCGCCCCGCTGCTGGAGCAATATGTCAAAGCGGGCCGCCTCGGGAGGAAGAGCGGCAGAGGGGTATATGACTATAGCAATCGGACAGAGTCCTAGAATCGGGGGTAATCAGTATGAAAAGAAGGGAAGCTGTTATCATTGACGCGGTTCGGACGCCAATCGGGAAATACAATGGAGCATTAAGACTAATCAGGCCGGATGATCTTGGCGCTGTCGTCATCAAAGCTCTAGTTGAGCGTAATCCGGTTGTAAACCCGAATGAAATTGAAGAGGTGGTATTCGGAAACGCCAACCAGGCAGGGGAGGATAACCGCAATGTCGCCAGGATGTCAGCCCTCCTAGCCGGCCTTCCGGTAGAAGTGGCTGGGACAACAATCAATCGCCTTTGCGGTTCTGGCCTTGACGCCGTCAATTACGCGGCAAGGGCCATAATAGCCGGGGAAGGGGATATTTTCATCGCCGGCGGAACCGAAAGCATGACACGCGCGCCTTTTGTAATGGCAAAGCCTGACTCCGGTTTCCCGCGCGGAAATATGGAGTTGTTCGACACCACCATCGGCTGGCGGTTCATCAACAAAAAGCTGGAGGAAAAGTTTGGTACAGACAGTATGCCGGAAACAGCTGAAAATGTCGCCAGGGAATACTCAATTGGTAGGGAGGAGCAGGATGAATTTGCCTTCAAGAGCCAAATGAAGGCAAAGATGGCGATAGAAAGCGGAGTCTTCCGGGATGAGCTTGTGCCGGTCAGTTACACAGATAAAAAAGGAAATGTAATCATCGTTGAGCAGGATGAACATCCACGTGCCGATACAACAATCGAAAAACTTGCGAAGCTTAAGCCATTATTCCCGGGCGGAACGGTTACGGCTGGCAATACATCCGGGGTAAATGACGGCGCGTCGGCCCTGTTGCTAATGAGTTCCGAAAAAGCGGAAGCTCTTGGCTTAAAACCGCTCGCCAAATACGCTGCTTCCGCCGCCGCAGGGCTTGAACCGAGGGTAATGGGGCTTGGACCGATTGCTGCTGTAAGAAAGGCGCTGCGAAGGGCGGGCTTGCACCCGGACGATATCGGCTTATCCGAATTAAACGAGGCGTTCGCCTCACAATCACTTGCCTGTATAAAGGAAATGGGAATCGCACCAGAAAAAATCAATGTGAACGGTGGAGCCATTGCATTCGGCCATCCTCTTGGCGCAAGCGGCGCCCGTATCCTCACCACACTGGTGCATGAAATGAACAGGCGCAAAACCCGTTACGGCCTTGCTACAATGTGCGTAGGTGTAGGCCAGGGAATCGCCACCATCATCGAGATCCCGGATCTTTAAAATTGACTTGTCCGGAAAAATCAGGAACAATCGTAGTGGTAAAATAAAAAGTGGAAGCGCCTTGTTCAGCCCCGACAAGCCAAATTGTTACAAGATAATCAGGATACTTAAACAGGGTGAAAACTAGCCAGGCTCTGGAACTATATAGGTTGTTCACATGATAATTAATTTGGAAAGTAAGTTGATTGGAGCGGAGGGCACCGACTCCTACGGGATTTAGCGGCAAGGTTGAGACCCCACAGGCGCTAGCGCCGAGGAGGCTCAACTGACGCCCCGTGGAAAGCGTGTGCCCGAAGAGGAAATCAACCGCAAGGTTACATTAGAATATTTATTTCTACCTTTTTCTTTAAAAGATTCTCTAATTAGGAATCTCTATAATTATATCTACCTAAGCATCATGAAAAGGTGAGCAGAATAGTGAATACGAGATCAATGATTTTTACGCTTTATGGCGACTACATTTCCCACTACGGGAACAAAATTTGGATTGGAAGCCTGATCAGGCTCCTTGAGGAGTTCGGCCATAACAGCCAGTCGGTTCGCGCGGCCATTTCCAGAATGAATAAGCAAGGCTGGGTCCAGGCAGAAAAATCGGGGAACAAAAGCTATTATTCCCTAACTCCACGTGGTGTCAGGCGGATCGAGGAAGCCGCTAGAAGGATTTTTAAATTAAAGCCTGAAGCCTGGGACGGCAAATGGCGCATCCTGATGTACTCCATTCCGGAAGAAATCAGGAATGTAAGGGATGAACTCAGGAAGGAACTTGTCTGGAGCGGGTTTGGCACACTTTCGAACAGTTCGTGGATTTCGGCCAATCCGCTTGAAAACGAAGTGTATGACCTGATTGATAAGTACAAAATTGCCGATTATGTTGATTTTTTTGCCGCGGAATATAAAGGGCCAAAGGAAAATATCCGGCTTGTCGAGAAATGCTGGGACCTTGAGGACATCAATCATCGTTACCAGGATTTCATCCAGGAATACAGCCAAAAGTACATTATTGGCAAAAATATGATCCACAAAGGACAAATGTCCGATGCGGACTGTTTTGTGGAGAGGACAAAACTTGTCCATGAATACAGGAAATTCCTGTTTATTGACCCCGGCCTGCCCGAGGAACTGCTGCCGGATAAATGGTTGGGGGGACATGCGGCATCTTTGTTTTCCGATTATTACAAGGAGCTAGCAGAGCCGGCTTCGCGTTTTTTCGAAGCGGTTTTCAAGGAGGGAAATCTGCTTGAGGAACGCGATGAGGATTATGATGTTCTTGAGCATCCATTTATCATCGAGTAACCGTAAACTTTATAACGGTTTCTAAACGGAAGGATGGAATTTGTGAATAAGCTAGCAGAAATACTTGGAATCCGTTTCCCTATTATTCAGGGAGGCATGGGCAATATCAGCAATGCCCAATTGGCTGCAGCTGTTTCAGAAGGAGGAGGTTTGGGGACGATTGGCGCCGGAACGATGGAACCAGATGAAGTGGAAGCGATGATTTTGGACACTAAGTCTAGAACCAGCCATCCATTCTGCGTCAATGTACCACTTGGCGTTTCGCCCTACGGCAAGGAGATCCTTTCCCTCGTACTGACGCATAAAGTTCCGGTTGTTTCCTTGTCCGCGGGCAACCCAGCGCCTTACATTCCAAAGCTTCACGACGAGGGAGTCAAGGTAATCGTTGTCACTGGATCCGTAAAGCATGCGAAAAAAGCGGAAGAAGCGGGCGCGGATGCCATTGTGGCGGAAGGCTACGAGGCAGCAGGAATTAATTCGCCGTTCGAAACAACAACAATGGCGCTCATTCCTCAGGTAGCAAGCACGGTTGCCGTTCCGGTCGTGGCCGCTGGCGGAATAGCCGATGGAAGAGGCCTGGCTGCTGCACTCGCATTGGGGGCAAGCGGCGTGCAGATGGGCACCCGGTTTATAGCGGTGAAGGAAGCCCCGTTCCATGCAATCTATAAACAACTCATTACAAATGCGGAAGATATATCTACCATCATCGTTGGCAGGGGACTGGGGAGAATCCGCAGGCTCCTTAACACTCCGTATGCCCAGAAGCTGCTAGACGAAGAGCGTAAAGGAATCAGCCTGAGCGATTTTATCAACATGACCGCCGAATATTATCATAAATTGGGCGCGCTTGAAGGGAATTTGAAAGATGGGTTCCTGAACGCCGGGCAAATAGCCGGGTTAATCACGGACATTCCGTCGACCTCGGAACTTCTTGAAAGAATGGTAGAAGAGGCTAAAATAACCTTGGAATCGGCGAAAACAAAACTTTTTTGATGAAAATAAAATTACTAACCCTTTAGTGCGCCAACGGGTTTAAGCGTTAATTTTGCAGGAGGATAAAATTTACTCTTGCTTTTTTTATTTTATACCAATATAATTTTCAATAATATTCAATTTTTAGAATATTGTTTGACTTACAAATATTACGAATGTTAGTATAACGGTATAAATACGGTGGTGATAGTAAATATCATATTGACATCAAAAGAAAGTTTACATAATGGCTTTCATCCAATATTGGGTGGCACTTAAAAACAAGGGGGTATTTTTATGAAGAAACATGTAAAAACGATTTCCATCGCTCTTGCCGGCATGTTAATGCTAGCGGCTTGCGGCAGCAAGGACTCGGCTGGCGGCAAGACAGGCGATGGAGGGGAGAAAGAAAAAGAGTATAAAGTGGGCATTTCACAATTTGCTCCCCATCCATCACTTGACGCCGCAACTGAAGGCTTCAAAAAAGCACTTGAAGACAAAGGATTGAAGGTAAGCTTTGACGAACAAAATGCACAGGGAGACCAGAACAATACACGTACAATCGCACAAAACTTTGTCGGCGACAAGGTTGACATGATTTTCGCGAATGCGACTCCAAGTGCCATGGCGGCTTTGGGTGTGACAAAGGATATCCCAATCCTGTTCACCTCCGTGACAGATCCGGTTGGCGCAGGCCTAGTAAAATCGTTTGATGAACCAGGCGACAATATTACAGGAACAACTGACAACCACCCGGATGCCACGAAAAAGACTATTGATTTTATTACAAATGAAGTAGGCGCAAAGAAAATTGGGATTGTCTATAATTCCGGTGAACAAAACTCCGTCGTACAGGTAGAGGCTGTTGAAAAACTGGCAAAAGACAATGGCGGATCATTAGTAAAGGTATCGGTTTCGACAACCGCTGAAGTAAAACAAGCGGCTGAATCCCTTGTCGGTCGTGTAGACGCTATCTATATCCCTACTGATAATACAGTGGTTTCCGCATTGGATTCGGTTATTTCTGTAGCTAATAGCAAAAAAATCCCTCTTTTTGTTGGGGAGCTTGATTCCATGAAAAAGGGCGCGGTTGCCGCGAGTGGATTCAGCTACTATGACCTTGGCTATGAAACAGGCCTGATGGCTGTCGAGATTTTAACAGGCAACAAAAAGGCTTCTGAAATTCCAGTCGCGCTTCCTCAAAGCCTGACGCTTATGATCAACAAAAAGGCCGCTGAGGAACAAGGCCTCGAAGTGAAGGATGAGTGGAAGGAAGCAGGGGAGTTTTACGAAGGGGAATAATCCCTGATAACTTTCAAGCTAAGTTGGAGCCGAAAATGGCGGGAGCGGTCCGGAAACTGCCCCGCCATCCGGCTGGACAGGAAGGATGATGAATGTGTTTACTGCAATATTCGGATCATTTGAATCAGGAATCATTTACGCAATTATGGCGCTTGGTGTCTATTTATCCTTCAGGATCCTTGATTTTCCCGACTTGACGGTTGATGGCAGCTTTGTGACAGGCGCCGCAATTGCGGCAACAATGATCGTGAATGGCTACAATCCATTTGTCGCGACAGTCGCAGCCCTTATTGCGGGTTTTGCCGCGGGCTGTGTGACAGGCATCCTCCATACGGCCGGGAAAATAAATGCGCTTCTGTCAGGAATCCTTGTCATGATTGCCCTTTATTCTATTAATCTCAGGATTATGGGTAGATCGAATGTGACTCTTCTAAACCAGGATACTTCTTTATCAACGGTAAGCGGTTTGTTCGAAAAGGCGGGCATTGATGCATTCATGAACAATCTTCTTGTTTCATTCGGCCTTGGGGACAGTTTGCCGTCTACATGGGGCATCCTCTTGTTCATGATTATCGTTACCTTCCTAATCAAGTTTTTTACCGACTGGTTCCTTAAAACGGAAATCGGCCTTGCCGTGCGTGCGACCGGCGACAATAAGCGAATGATCAGCAGCTTTTCAGCGAATACAAATTTGCTAATCATCCTTGCTCTTGGAATTTCGAATTCAATGGTCGCTTTTTCCGGAGCCATGATTGCCCAGCAATCGGGATTCGCCGATGTTGGAATGGGAATCGGGATGATCATCATCGGACTCGCTTCGGTGATAATTGGAGAAGCGCTCTTTGGTGCCAAAACAATCGCCAGGGCTACTCTTGCGGTTGTCGGCGGGGCGATTATTTACAGAATCGTCGTTACCCTCGCTTTAAGGATTGACTTCCTTGATCCGGGCGACATGAAATTGATCACCGCCTTAATTGTCATCATTTCACTCATTACCCCAAAGATTTTTGGAGGGGCAAAGGAAAGAAAGCGGAAAGCAAGAAAGAGGGCGGAAAGGCTCTCGCTCATGAAAACTGTCCAGGCGGGAAAGGGGGATGTCCATGCTTCGCTTAAATCAGATTAATAAGGTTTTCAATGAAGGGACCCCCGATGAAAAAATCGCCATCGACCATATTGACCTGGAGCTTAAAAGAGGCGATTTTGTCACAGTCATAGGAAGTAACGGGGCAGGCAAATCGACCCTCATGAATATCATATCAGGCGCTCTTTCGCCTGATATCGGTGAAATTTACCTTGATGGAAAAAATGTCACAAACATGACAGAATACAATCGTTCAAAGCTGATAGGACGCGTTTTTCAGGATCCGATGGCGGGGACGGCGCCGAGCATGACGATTGAAGAAAACCTCGCAATGGCGTACTCGCGGGATAAAACGAGGACGTTCAGGCAGGGGGTCACGAAAAAGCGGAGGGAATTGTTCAAGGAAGTGCTTGAATCCCTTCATCTTGGCCTTGAAAACAGGCTGAACGCAAAAGTGGGGCTTCTTTCCGGCGGCGAGAGGCAGGCGCTGTCATTATTGATGGCGACTTTTACTGAACCATGTGTTCTCCTTTTGGATGAACATACCGCCGCGCTCGACCCATCAAGGGCGGAGCTGATCACGAATCTAACGAAACAAATCATCGAGCAATACGGCCTTACGACGCTTATGGTCACCCACAATATGCAGCAGGCAATCGACCTAGGCAACAGGCTGATTATGATGGATAAAGGGCAAATCATCCTTGAAGTAAATGAGGAAGAAAAGAAAAAACTTACGATTGAAAGCCTTCTACAAGAGTTCCAGCGGATTCGCGGCACACAGATGGCCAATGACCGGGCACTCTTAACGTAATTTTTTTTCATTACTAACCGACATAGGGAGAACATGAAATGAAGCCGGGTATGCGAATTGGCCAGGAGGAAACCATTCAGTTCACGGTCACAAAGGAAATGTTTGCCGAGTTTGGCGGAAAGGTTGTCCATCCCGCCTATTCGACAGCCTGGATGGTCTATCATATGGAATGGGCTTCCAGGAAGATTATCCTCCCCTTTCTTGAGGATAACGAAGAAGGAATGGGGGCAGAGGTTACTATTAAACATATCGCGCCGGGACTTGAAGGTGATGCAATTACTGTTACAGCTTCACTTTCAGCCATGGAAGGAAACGCGGTAGTGACCGAGGTCAAGGCCTACGGGCCGGATGGACTAATTGGGATAGGCGATGTAAAACAGAAAATTTTGCCAAAAATGAAAATTAGCAGTATCCTAAAATCATAGACGAATTAGCGCAACAGCGGCAATACGAAGAAACAGCCCATTATTGGGTTTGTTTCTTTCTTGCTTTCTAGGGGCTTCGTTTGCTTTAAAGCGGTGAAGCAGTTTGATTTTAAATATGTACATAGAGCTTCAGCTGGACTGTAAACCGCCTTTCTTAATAAAGCCGATTTGATTTTTCACAAGCCGAAAGGGGAGCTAAAAATGAAAGCGTTACCATTTGCAGGGGGAGACACGAACACAATGGACATTTTCAAGAAAATTGGCGAGCATGAACAGATTGTTTTTTGCAATGATGAGACAACCGGGCTGAAGGCCATCATCGCCATTCACAGTACGAAGCTTGGTCCGGCTTTGGGCGGTTGCCGGATGAGGCCGTATTCCAGTACGGAGGAAGCGCTTGAGGATGTCCTTCGCCTATCAAAAGGGATGACGTATAAATGCGCCGCAGCGGACGTTGACTTTGGTGGTGGAAAAGCGGTAATCATCGGCGATCCGATGAAGGATAAAAGCCCGGAGCTATTCAGGGCGTTCGGCCAGTTTGTCGATTCCCTCAATGGCCGGTTTTACACAGGTACGGATATGGGGACGACGCCCTCTGATTTCGTCCATGCGATGAAAGAAACGAATTGCATTGTCGGGGTTGATGAAGCTTACGGCGGAAGCGGCGATTCATCGATTCCGACAGCGCAAGGCGTGATTTACGGTATCAAGGCTACGAACCGGGTCATCTGGGGGACGGACCGCCTTTCAGGAAGAAGCTATGCAATCCAGGGGTTGGGAAAAGTCGGCTATAAGGTTGCGGAACAGCTTTTGGAAGAAGGCGCAGACCTTTACGTTACCGATATAAATGAAGAAGCGGTCAACCGCCTCACGGAACATGCGAAGTCATTGGGCTGCGGCGTTAAAGCTGTGGGAAGCAATGAAATCTATTCCCAGGAAGCCGACGTGTTTGTCCCGTGTGCGCTTGGAGGAATTATCAATGACGATACCGTACCCGAGCTTAAATGCCTTGCAGTGGCCGGTTCCGCCAACAATCAGCTTGCAGAGGAAAGGCATGGGCAGTTGCTCCAGGCTAAAGGTATTTTGTACGCACCCGACTATATCGTCAATGCCGGCGGACTGATACAAGTTGCCGATGAATTGTACACGCCGAATAAGGAGCGTGTGATGCAAAAAACACGGGCAATCTACGACTCCCTGCTTGATATATACCGTCGTGCAGCGGAAGAAGGGCTGACCACGGTCGAGGCTGCGAACCATTTCTGCGAGTCAAGGATTGAAGCCCGGGTGAAGAGAAACAGCTTCTTCTCCCATCACAAGCGCCCGAAATGGGCTGTCCGTTCCTAATAATTCCTGCCAAGGAGGGCGATAGCAGTGAAAGTTGATTTTCCAATCATACAAATCATGGACGAACAAGGCAATGTTGCAGAGCCTTCCGTAAAGGAAAAAATTAACCGTGGCCTTGCCTGGGAGTTTTATAAGCAAATGGTAAGAATCCGCCTGTTTGACAGGAAGGCGGTAAGCCTCCAGCGGCAAGGGCGGATTGGCACCTACGCCCCTTTCGAAGGGCAGGAAGCCTCCCAGGTAGGAAGCGCGCTCGCACTTGAAAGCGACGATTGGATGTTTCCGACCTACCGTGAGCATGGAGCCGCATTTGTGTTCGGCCATTCGCTCCGGAACATCCTATTATTCTGGAATGGTAGAAACGAAGGATGTGTGCCGCCAAATGGCAAGAAAATTTTTCCGCCAGGCATTCCAATCGCCACCCAAATTCCCCATGCTGCAGGGGCCGCTCTTGCTGAAAAAATGAAGGGTACATCATGCACCTCGATTGCTTATTTTGGCGACGGAGCGACTTCGGAAGGCGATTTCCACGAAGGCTTGAACTTTGCGAGCGTAACGAAGGCTCCTGTCGTCTTTTTTAACCAGAATAACGGTTATGCGATTTCTGTTCCGATTGGAAAACAAATGAATTCCGAAACAATTGCCCAAAAAGCAATTGCTTATGGAATTCCCGGTGTCAGGATTGACGGCAACGATGTGTTCGCGGTTTATTTCGAAACATTGAAAGCGCTTGCCCGGGCCCGTAATGGCGGGGGGCCTACATTAATCGAAGCGGTAACATGGAGATACGGAGCCCATACGACGGCGGACGATCCGTCAAAATACAGGGACCAGTCCGAAAGCCATGCCAAGCGTGAAAAAATCGACCCTATTCTCAGGCTGGAGCGGTTCCTAAAAAATGAAGGGTATTATGATGAGGAACTTCTCAAGGGTTTTGAGGATGAAGTATCGGCGGAAATAGAAAAGGCGGTCGAAGATATGGAACAATATCCGCCTGCAAATCCGGCTGATATTTTCGATTACGTGTTCGAGAAACCGGTTTGGCCGATAGAAAAGCAAAAAAGAGATTATCTACAGCTGATTGGAGGCGGAAAGTAGTGGATGTGGCTGTAAAAACAAGGACGATGACCATGGTCCAGGCAATCAACGACGCCCTTGCCGCCATGCTCGAGAAACATGATGAGGTCATTCTCCTTGGCGAGGATATTGGCAAAAACGGAGGCGTATTCCGAGTAACAGACGGGCTACAGGAAAGATTCGGGGAAATGCGGGTCATGGATACGCCATTATCCGAAGCTGGTTTCGTGGGAGCCGCCATTGGCATGGCTGCCGCCGGATTTAAGCCTATCGCCGAAATCCAGTTTCTTGGCTTCATTTATCCTGCCTATGAACAAATCATGACACATGCCTCCAGGCTCCGGATGCGGACTTTCGGGCATTTCACGGTTCCGATGGTTATTCGCGCCCCTTATGGAGCGGGCGTCCGGGCTCCGGAAATCCACTGCGACAGTACGGAAGCGCTGTTCACCCATATGCCGGGCATCAAGGTTGTCTGCCCGTCATCGGCTTATGACGCGAAAGGATTGCTTATCGCATCCATATTGGATCCGGATCCAGTCTTATTCCTTGAGCCGATGCATCTGTACCGGTCGGTAAGGGATGAGGTTCCCGAAGGAATTTACGAGATTGAACTTGGTAAAGGAAAACGGCTGATGGATGGTGATGATGTTTCCATTTTTACCTGGGGGGCGATGGTCCCGGTCGCCATGAAAGCCGCAAGGGCCATGGCAGAAAAGGGAGTCCATTGCGATGTAATTGATATGAGGACTTTGTATCCTCTTGATCAGGAAATCATTGCCGAATCTGTCCAAAAAACCGGCAGGACTGTTATTGTCCATGAAGCCCACGAAACCGGCGGAGTTGGAAACGACATCCTTGCTATCATAAATGACACATCTTTCCTATATCAAAAAGCTCCGGCGGAAAGGGTAACCGGTTTTGATACCCCGGTCCCATATTTTGGTTTTGAAAACCACTACTTGCCGACACCAAGGCGTGTAGAGGCTGCAATAGAAAAAGTAATCCGGTTTTAGGAGGTGAAATGAATGGAGGTAAAGCTCCATGATATTGGGGAGGGCATGGCTGAAGCCGGCATTAATTGTTTCCTCGTCAAACCGGGGGATTATGTTAAGGCGGACGATCCCTTAATCGAAGTTCAGACAGATAAAATGGTGGCTGAAATTCCTTCTCCCGCATCCGGGATTGTCAAGGAATTCAAAGTTTCACCCGGGGATACCGTTCCGGTGGGCACGGTTCTTCTCATCCTTGATGCTGCCGGGAAAACAGCAGGAACCGAAAGTGGCGGGGAAATTGGTAAAGAAGCTAATTCGGCCATGGAAACGGTCCTTGCTCCTAGGAGGGAAGCCATCAAACAAACCTACCCACGAATTTTGGCGTCGCCATACACACGGAAATTAGCGAGGGACAATTCCGTCAATATAGAAGAAATCATGGGAACCGGCCCCGCCGGCAGAATCCTCGATGAAGATGTATTCAGGTTCATAGAACAAAGCAAAGGCACAATAAAGGCCAAAGAGCCGGAACGAACCCGCCAACCCGCACCGGCCCCGCAACAGGGCCAATCCATTCCATTCAGGGGCAGGCGCAGGCAAATCGCCAAAAACCTTCTTCATTCCATCCAGACTATACCTCATTGCACCCATTTTGAAGAAATTGATGTGACAAACCTTATCCAATTCAGAAATGAACTAAAGGAAGCAGGGAGTCCGATTTCGGCAACTGCATTTTTCCTAAAAACTTTATCCGTCTGTTTAAAGGAATATCCAATTTTCAACGCCGTTCTTGACGAGCAAAAAGAAGAAATCAGGCTGATCGATGACCATCATTTTGGTATTGCGGTCGATACCGAGGAGGGGCTGATCGTTCCGGTCATCCGCGCTATTCAAACAAAATCCCTGCCTGAAATAAATAGGGAAATGAAATCACTTACCGAAAAGGCCTTGAATAACGAACTTACTGTAAGCGATATCCAAGGCGGAACATTTACGGTCAGCAATGTCGGTCCGCTTGGAGGAAGCATCGGCGCAACCCCGATCATCCAGCATCCGCAAGTGGCGCTTGTTTCCTTCCATAAGACGAAAAAGATGCCTGTCGTAAACGACAACGATGAAATTGTCATCCGCTCGATCATGAACCTGTCGATGTCATTCGACCACAGAGTTGCCGATGGTGCAACCGCCGTTAAATTTACGAACCGCTTTGCCGCCTATATCGAGAATCCGAAAATGCTTTTATTGGAGCTAAGCTGATGGTCGTGGGTGAATTGGCCAATCAAGCGGATCTTATTGTCATTGGCGGCGGACCGGGCGGCTACCATGCGGCTATTAGGGCTGCTCAGCTCGGCAGGCAAGTCGTCCTGATTGAAAAAGCGGACATGGGAGGGGTTTGCCTCAATAAAGGCTGCATTCCCTCCAAGGTTATAACCGAAGCAGCGAAAAGGCTTGATGATATGAAAAAAGCCTCTATATATGGGTTGGACACCGGGGAAGCGGGCATACAATTTGATAGATTGCGTGAACATCAGAAAAGAACAATTGAAGGATTGCGGGCAGGGGTGGAAGCTCTCTGCAAAGCAAATAAGGTTCAGATACTAAAAGGGTCTGCGTTTTTCTTATCAGATACAAGAATCGGCGTGGAGGATGGCGACAATTACGAAATCTATGAATTCAAGGACGCCATCCTCGCGGCGGGGGTACAGCCCGTTCCGAATACTTCTTACCCCGAGAGCAAAAGAATTTTTAATCAATTGGCGATTTCCTTCTTGGATACGATTCCAAGACACCTAGCAATATACGGCGCAGGCTCACTCCAGTTAGAAATGGCCATGGCCTATAGGGCGCTCGGTGCGGAAGTTACAATCCTTTTTAAAAAGGGGGAACAAATGCCCTTCGATTCTGCGGTATCGAAAGAACTTGCACGGATTTTTAAAAAGGAAAAAATAGCAATGGTAAAGGATTGCAATTTACAGGATGTAGCGGAAACGGAAAACGGCGTCGCCATTACATTCAATGAGCCATCCGGTGAAAAGGTGCTCAAGGCAACGCATTTCTTTTACGAAGAAAAACAAAGTCCTGATTCAGCTGGGCTTGGAACATCAAGAATTGGGATTCAACACGATGAGGAAGGGTTCATTCTTACTGATACCCAATGCCGCACCTCGGTGAAGGGGATCTATGCAATAGGAGATATAACAGGCGGGCCTTTCCTGGCCTCCAAAGCGATTAAACAAGGGAAAACGGCCGCTGAAGCAGCCTGCGGGCTAAAACCGGAAGCCGATTTCCGCTTCCTGCCTTCGGTATCGTTTACACGGCCGCCCATCGCCTCGGCGGGAATGACGGAAGAAGAGGCGATCGCCAAAAAACTGGATATTAAAACAAGCCAGTTTCCGTTGGCTGCGAATGGGTTCAGCACCATCACCGGAAAGAAGGAGGGCTTCGCAAAAATTGTTTCTGAACGGGGAACCGACGTGATTCTTGGCGTCCATATTATCGGTGAAGGAGCCCATGAACTCATTTTCGGTGGAGTGGTTGGCCTTGAAATGGGCGCCAGGGAGGAGGATGTGCATTTTCCGTCCTACCCGCATCCCGGGCTTGCAGAAGCGTTGCTTGAAGCTGCGGAAGGGCTTGAAGGAAAGGCCGTTCACTTAAAACCGCAAAAGGAAAAGAAAAGTAGCCCAGTCAATACTGAAAATTTACAAGCCGGAATCTCTTCCGGTACTAAATAAACTAATTTTATAGGAGGGTTATTTCATGCAGGAACAAACAATGAAAACGACTGAGTTGGTGGAGGATTTTTTTCCAGTAAGGGATGTTGATTACCTTGAAATCTATACAGGGAACGCCAAACAGGCCGCCTACTTTTTCTGCCATACGTTCGGATTCAGGACTGTTGCATATTCGGGGCTTGAGACCGGCAGCCGCGAAACTGTTTCCTATGTTCTACAGCAGCGGAACATCAGGCTCGTTCTAACTGGCTCGCTAGTTGAAAACAGCGAAGTTTCCGCTTTTGTTAAAAAACATGGCGACGGTGTAAAGGATGTTGCCCTTCTCGTTGATGATGTCGAAAAAGCCTTCTCAGCGGCAGTGGACCGCGGTGCAATTGCATTGATGGCCCCAACGGATTTCAGCGACGAGCATGGAACGATTAAGAAAGCCGTAATCGGTACGTACGGCGACACCATCCATACACTTGTCCAAAGAGATGGGTATACGGGGCCTTTCATGCCTGGATATGAGCCGTACACGCTATTTGACCAGGTCCCGGATACCGGACTGATTGGCATCGACCATGTGGTTGGCAACGTCGAGAGCATGGACGAGTGGGTTGAATATTACGAAAAAGTCATGGGCTTCAAGGAAATGAAGCATTTCTCCGATGAGGACATTTCAACCGAGTACTCGGCTCTAATGTCCAAGGTTATGCATAACGGCGGCAGAATCAAGTTCCCGATCAATGAGCCGGCTGAAGGAAAACGGAAATCGCAAATCCAGGAATACCTCGAGTTTTATAACGGCCCGGGAGTCCAGCATTTGGCCATCCTTACTGAAGACATCGTATCGACTGTTACTGCCCTGAAAGACAATGGCGTTGAATTCCTGTCCACTCCGGATGCTTATTATGAAGAGCTTTCTGAAAGGGTCGGGCAAATCGACGAGGAAATTTCGAAACTCAGGGAATTAAGCATTCTGGTCGACCGAGATGATGAAGGGTACCTTCTGCAAATTTTCTCAAAACCGATCGTCGACAGGCCAACATTGTTTATAGAGATTATTCAGCGCAAAGGCGCAAGGGGATTCGGCGAAGGAAACTTCAAAGCGCTCTTCGAATCGATCGAACGCGAACAGGCTAGGCGAGGAAACCTATAAAAATAAGCATCACGAAAGTGGGAATGGGTATGGCAACAATTAAACCAAGGGATGAACTGGCCTCAGTCATCCCTTACCCACTGGGCCCCCCGCCTGAAACAAAGCAGAAAGAGCTGGGGTTTTCCAGGATTATTAGAATGGCAGATAACGAGAATCCATATGGCGCATCGCCCTTGGCCCTCGAAGTGGCGAAAAGGGAACTTGATGCGATAAGCTGCTATCCAGATGGCACCTATTCGAGGCTTTACAAAGCATTGAGCAATTTCCACGGCCTGCCTGAAGGTTATTTTACAGTCGGAAACGGCTCGGATGAAGTGATTCGCCTGTTAACAAGGGCATTCATTAGCCGTGGGGATGAAGCTGTCATGGCTTCCTGCACATTTCCTAGGTACAAAACCAATGTTTTGATCGAAGGCGGGGTGCCGGTTGAAGTTCCGCTCGTTAACGGATCCCATGACCTCGAAGGAATGATGTCAAGGGTTTGTGGACGGACAAAAATGGTGTTTGTCTGCAATCCAAACAATCCGACAGGAACGATTGTCGACAAAGATGCACTCGTTCAATTTATCTCCAGGGTGCCAGAGAATGTCCTGGTTGTGATTGATGAAGCTTATGTGGAGTATGTCAGTCCCGGAGCGATGAATGACGCGAAAACAATCCTTGGCCGGCATCAAAATGTTGTGATTTTGCGTACTTTTTCAAAAATCCACGGGCTTGCCGGGCTTCGGATTGGCTACGGGATGATGGACCCGGGAATTTCAGGGCAACTTCAAAAGGTAAGGGACGTGTTCAACGTCAACAGAGCAGGCGCTGCTGCTGCGGCTGCCTCCCTTTCAGATACCGCTTTTGTCACGTCTTCCTCCGGAAAAAACAGGGAGGAGCGGGAATACGTTGCCAATTGCCTTGCCGGAATGGGTTTTACGGTTTTGCCGTCCGAGGCGAATTTCCTATTTGTTTTGCTAAAAGAATCCGCGTTCGCGGCAGAGGCATCCCTCGCCGGAAAAGGGATTTTCGTAAAGGGGATTTCGGCACCCGGATATCCGAATGCTCTCCGTGTCGCTCTTGGCTGCAGGGAAGATAATGTTTTATTTCTTGATGCGATAAGAACCTTCGCTGCGGAAGGAGTGGTATAGGGAATGGAATTTACTCCACGAAAAATGGATTGGCGCGATGGCTACAAGCTTTTGATCGGCTCGATTTTGCCAAGGCCAATTGCGTTTGTGTCCACGGTCAGCAAAGATGGGATTACAAATGCCGCGCCGTTCAGCTTTTTTACGGTCGTCAGCGCTGAACCAATGCTTGTCTGCTTTTCACCGATGAGGCGGGGGAGCGATGGCGCTAAAAAAGACACGCTAATTAACATAGAGGAAACCGGCCAATTCGTCATTAACATTGTGAGCGAAGAAATAGCGGCTCAGATGAACATTTGTGCAACAGAATTCCCGCCTGAAGTAGATGAACTGCAGGAATCGGGGCTAACACGAGAACCTTCCGTGGCAGTACTTCCGCCAAGGATAAAGGAAGCGAAAATCCATTTGGAATGTGAGCTGCACGAGGTCCATCATTACGGGGACCAGCCGGGAGCTGGCAGCCTTGTAGTTGGGAAAGTGGTCCATATCCATGCGGATAACAGCTTGCTGGACAACGGCAGGATCCTTGCCGAAGAACTTAAGCCGATCGGGCGGATGGCGGGCAATTTGTATACAAGGCCGCTTGGTTCTACCTTTGAGCTCAAACGGCAGGTAAGATCAGGTGAATCGAAATGAGATTCGTAACGTTTATAAAACCAAATGGTAAGCCTACCGCCGGCTGGATTTTGGCGGATAAGTTCGCTGTCGATATGAAAGAAGCTTCCGGAGGGGAATTGCCAGAATCGCTGGACGAGTTTCTTTTACAAGCCGACATCAACCTTGAAAAAGCCAGGTCGCTTCAAGTGGACGTTGAGTCCCCTGGGGTTTATCCACTTGATTCGGTAAAGCTTTTGGCGCCGCTTCCCCAGCCGAAAAGCTTCCGTGACTTCTATGCATTTGAACAGCATGTGAAAACGGCGAGGAGGAACAGGGGTCTCGATATGGTCCCCGAGTGGTATGAAATTCCCGTTTTTTACTTCTCAAACCATCTGGCCATCAGGGGGCCGGAGGAAGAAATATCGAGGCCCAAAGGGTGCGAAAAATTGGATTATGAACTTGAAATCGCCTGTGTGATTGGTAAGAAAGGGAGCAGTATAAAAGCCGAGGATGCCGAGGAATTTATATTCGGCTACTGCATCCTTAACGACTGGAGCGCGCGCGATTTTCAACAGAAGGAAATGAAAGTCGGACTCGGCCCGGCCAAAGGAAAGGATTTCGCTACATCGATCGGTCCGTGGATTGTGACGGATGATGAACTTTCCGGACATAAAGCGGGGAAGGGCTTTGACCTTGCCATGACCGCCAAGGTGAACGGTGAGGTATTATCGGAAGGGAATATGAAGGATATTTATTATTCCTTTGGAGAAATGATTGAGCGCGCATCGGCGGGTACAACCCTTTATCCTGGCGAAATGATTGGCTCCGGGACTGTGGGGACAGGTTGCATCCTTGAACTTGGCGATGAAGTCCATCGCTGGCTGGAGCCGGGCGATGTGGTTGAACTTGAAATAGAAAAGCTTGGTGTTTTGCGAAATACGATTGTTGGGGAAAAGGGGTGAGCACATGTTTTACCGGCAAATGGGGAAAATTCCCCGTAAAAGGCATACCGTTTTCAAGAAGGATGACGAATCATTATACAGGGAACAGGTGATGGGGACGAAAGGCTTCTCCGGTACACAGTCCATTCTTTACCACGAACATATGCCAACAGAAGTTGTTAGGGCGGAAAAGGTTATTCCTTTCCTTCCTGAATATGAAGAACAGGGTGCGCTCAGGCACAGGCACTTTTTTACGCCGGAAATAAAGAAAACGGGCGATGCGCTTGGCGCGAGGGAATATTTGATGGGGAACAGCGACTTGTTGATCGGCACGGCAAATGTCAACCGGGCAATGGAGGCCTATTACCGTAATGGTGATGGTGATGAAATGCTGTTCATTCATTATGGTTCCGGTAAACTTGAAACGATGTTCGGAACGCTTACGTATCGGCGCGGTGATTATCTTATTATCCCAATTGGTACGATATACAGGCTTATTCCGGAGTCGGAAACAAAAATCCTTTTCATAGAATCGTACTCACAACTGACGACCCCTAGGCGTTACCGGAATGAATACGGCCAGCTGCTTGAGCACAGTCCGTTTTGCGAGCGCGATTTGAGAGGGCCGGAAACACTTGAAACGTATTCCGAGAAAGGGGAATTCGAGGTCCTGACTAAAACGAGGGGCTTCTTGCATCAGCATATCCTTGGCCACCATCCGTTCGATGTAGTTGGGTGGGATGGCTATTTATATCCTTGGGCATTCAATATTGAAGATTTTGAACCGATTACCGGCAGGATCCACCAGCCGCCGCCAGTGCACCAGACGTTTGAAGGACATAATTTCGTTGTCTGTTCCTTCGTGCCGCGGCTTTATGATTACCATCCTGATGCGATTCCGGCCCCATACTTCCACAGCAATGTCAACAGTGATGAAATGCTGTATTATGTGGAAGGGAATTTCATGAGCCGGAAAGGAATCAAGGAGGGCTCGATCAGCCTGCACCCAAGCGGCATACCGCACGGACCACATCCAGGTAAAACGGAAGCAAGCATCGGCAAAAAAGAAACACTCGAGCTTGCCGTCATGATCGACACATTCCGCCCGCTTCGTATCTTCAAGCCTGCTGGGGAAATTGAAGATAAGGGATACATGTACTCGTGGATAGGCGGCTAAATTCGGTGAATGGCATTTTTCAATCAGTAATGCAAAAAGAAGGACGGAATCATTTCCGGCCTTCTTTTTGCATTATTTCTGTTCATTTTGCCAAATGATTGCCAAGGTTCCTTCACCCGCATGGACGGCAATGGTTGAACTGATCTCACCGATCGATGTCTTTAGGCCAGGGTAGGCGGCATGCAGCATTGCTTCCATATCCTTGGCTTTGCCGGGCACATTTCCGTGCATAACCCAGACTTCTTCAACCCTGTTTTCCCGATATGCTTCTCCAAAAAGTTCCACCAGCCGGGCGGAAGCTTTTTTCTCGGAGCGGACCTTTTCGAATAATTCGAACTCACCAGTGGAATTGATCCGGATAATCGGCTTTATTTTAAGAATGCTTCCTAGTAAATACTGGGTTCCGGACATCCTTCCCCCTTTAAAAAATTGTTCCAGGCTTCCAAGAAGGATATAATTTTGTGAGTTCTCCGCCTCTTCTCTCAGTATGGACGCTATGTCGCTGGCTCCAAGGCCAGTGCCCCAAAGTTCAATCCCTTTTTCAATCAGCGCGGTTATCGCATAGGACATTGATTTTGAATCTACAGCTTCAACGGGGAATTTAGCAAGCTTCGCGCCTGCAATGCAGCTTGAAAATGTGCCGCTTAATTTTGAAGAAATATGAACTGCAATTGCCCCATCGTACTCTTCTTCCTTCAATTTTTCGAATAGCCGTGCGAATTTGCCTGGCGAGGGCTGGGATGTTTTTGGGACTTTTTTTTCACCATTGATGCGTTTGTATAATTGCTCCGTTCCAAGCCCGACTCCGTCCTCGAAAGCCTCGTCCCCAAAAATGATTTCAAGCGGAACGACATGGACATCGGGATTACGTTTTAATTCATCGGTCAAATAAGCGGTACTGTCAGTAATCCATGCAAGTTTCTTATTCTTCATAAAATGAGATTTCCTTTGCGGTTTTAGTATTTTATCTTTCCTTTAATATTACCATTTAAACTAGTAATAGGTAATAATATTATTATTGTATAAATAATGTTTCAAGGAGTACGGCGCTCTTTGGAACAGGATTAACATTGGATAATAAGAGGAAATATAGGGTATATTGATTCGGGAGCAAGTTGATGAAAAAGGAGGTTAATGGGAATGCAATCGTTTGTTGTCAGTTTCCATCAGGAGGACAAAGTGGACTCCATGCAAATCCAAAAATTGAATGAAGAGGATTATAGCAGGGCGACTGAAGGAGGGACGCGCCATCTGTTTGAGCTTGATACGAATATCGGGTTTTTTGTCTTTTTTGATGCAGAGGATGTGGATGGCACGGTTTCACATCTAGTCCTCCACTATGAGGAGGAAAGTGAAGATCCGAGTGCATGCTATTCATTCGCAATGAAAGATTTTTATGAGTTCATGGCTCTTTACTTGAACGACCTGGAATTCAACGAAGAAACAAATGAAGAAGAGGAAGAATACGGACCCATCCACCATTTGGCCCATCTCCTATATCACATTGTCGAGGAAGGCGAATCGTTGGACGTATAAGAGGAAAAAAGCAGCCGGATGTGCTGCTTTTCCTTTTTTGGTGACATTTCCTTTTAAAAGTGGAAAATTACAACATTATAGGATAGTTTATGATATACTTAGAGAGCGTTATTTTTAGCCATAAAGGGTAAAAATGCATAAATATCAAATTGGGGGGAGCTCTACAATCTTTATGAATACGTATCTCAAGAAATCTCCATATTTGTTATTTTTGCTGGTCATGCCTGTCCTCGGCATGGTTTACAAATTTTTGAATGAGAACCCGCAAAAGGCGGTCCATATATCAACAGCGGTGGATGGATTAATTCCATTCCTGCCAATATTCATTATTCCCTATATCCTCTGGTATGGATATGTTTTTATTTACCTTGTTTATTTTTGTTTCAAGGATACCCGAGTGTACCTTAAAACCTTAATTCTAATCGTTGTCGGAGAAATCATTTGCTTTTTGATTTATTTCTTTTTCCAAACAGTCGTCCCGAGGCCGCAACTGACAGGAGACGGAATGTTGATTCAGTTGGTCGGTTTCATTTATGCAAATGATCAGCCATACAACTGTTTTCCGAGTATCCATGTACTGACAACGTTTGCGATTATGCTTGGTTCCCGCCACATTGGAAATAAGCATCTGCTCAATACATTGTTTATTCATATCGCCGGTTCGCTCATCATTATTTCAACGTTATTCGTTAAGCAGCATGTTGTGCCGGATATGATTGCGTCCATGTTCCTTGTTTCATTCCTGTATGGCATTCTTTTCGAATTTTACAGTGTGCCTGTCACAGAAAAGCGGGATACGGTTTTTGTGAAAAATAAGTAGGAAGAACATTAGTTTAGGTGCGATATAAATTTAATTTTTTCGTTTATTCAAAGAAAGGCTGCCGTGACGCAGCCTTTTTACTGTTTTTGCGCAAGGTTGGTTGCTGTTTGGGAAGCGGTAAGGTCAACCTCAAATTGGCTAACAAGGTCCGCTGGGTGATAGTAACCCTTGGCAATCATATAATCGCTGATCTCCGTATGGGTCTGTATGGCTTCTGCCAGTTGTTCTTTTAGAACTGCCCGAAGTTCCGGAGTGGCGGTTTCCGTAATAACGGCTGTAAGATTGCGAATTCCCGACTTTACTGAAATCAGAAAATCGGTAGCGATAACCTGTTTTTCCAAAAACATTGTGGGTTCCTCATAGGATGTGATTTCACTTTTATTGCAACTGCCCCAATGTTTAGTAACGGATTCGTACAGGTAAATGTTCATATAGCATGCGATGATTGATGTGGTGATGATAATGGAAGAATGGATCTCTCATTTAAAAGGGATAACAGCTGGCAATGTCGTTTCCTTTTTTATTGAAGCAGGGCTTGTCCTGATTGGAAATTGGTGTCTTAAAGGCTTGGCAAGGCTGCTCGCATTAAAAAAACCAGAACTAAAAAACAGATTCCTTCCCGCTGCAGGTTCACTGTTGAACTGGATAACTTTTTATGGAATCATTCTTTTGTTCCTTGTTCACTTTTCAACTACAAAATGGCTATTCGAACCTTTGTATTCAAAGGACGGAATCAAGGTTTCCGCCTTCCTAATCATTGTCGCGTTTATGATTGTTACTTTGGCCAGCAGGATTATCAAGCTGTTCACAAAATATGTTCTTTCAAATATTTACGAACATTACAACGTGGACAAAGGGCTTAGCTACACAATCAACCAAATTATTTATTACACGGTAATGATTTCTGCCCTAGCCTTCAGCTTTACAATAGTCGGAATTAACCTGACAGCCCTCGGGGCAATCCTTGGCGTTCTGGGGATCGGTATTGGATTTGGGATGCGAAATATAGCCGGGAACTTTGTTTCCGGAATCATTATCCTCTTTGAAAGGCCTATTGAAGTAGGGGAAGTTATTGAAGTTAATGGGAAAATTGGCAGGGTTGAAAAAATCCGGCTCAGGTCGACGCTCGTCAGGACTGCGAAGGAAGGCACTTTAATTATACCAAACCAATATTTTATTGAAACGATCATCAAGAATCGGACCGGTGCCGAAATGAGGGCTGAGGTGAAGGTGAGCGTTAGCCAGGGGGTTGATTCGAAACTGGTGCATCGGCTCCTGGAAGATGCCGTTGATCAAATAAAAGAAAACTGTGAAGGGATTCTCATGACATCCCAGCTTGAAATCAGATTCGTTAATTTCAGGAATAGCGCCATGGATTTCTCCATTGAGTTGCCGGTTGTTAATTTTGAAATTAAAGAGAAGGTTGAAAGTGAATTGCGACACTCCATTTCCCGGTTATTTGACGACCATAAAATAAACATGCCGCCGATTACAACATATCCAGAAAAATGATAACGCCATTCCGGCGGGTTTTTCGGCACAGAAGAAAACACCTGTTTTTATGGCAGCTCTTATCGGGTACAGGCTGGTAAGGACGCAAAGGAGGAATTCAAATGGCTGATAAAAACAATAATATCCATTCAGAAGAACAAGCACACTATTTTAAAGACCGGGCCGGGAACGACGAAGCGCGTTTTCATGTTGTTCCCCATGATGAAGAAGGATGGGCGGTTAAACGTGAAGGCGAAGATGGACATGAAATGACAACAGGTTCAAAGTCTGAAGCAGTTGATGAAGCAAAGCGCCTTGTCGAAGAAGCCGGGACGATGGCATACATCCATAATGAAGAGGGCCGAATTGAAGAGCAGCATAATTACCATGATAAAAAGTAAACCATGAACGAGCATCCGTGAAAAAAGCGGATGCTTTTTTCATAAATAAAAACAATCAACATGGACAATTTTACAATTGATTTTGTTACTTAACATTTTAATCTCCCTATGGGGCAAGCCGGAAAGAATAGTCACGGTATTTCACCTCTTCAATTTTATCTCCCGGTTTCTTCTCAACAATTTTGCCCGTTTTATCTCGTATGACCTCATATTCCCTGTATATCTCAATAATATATCCATTGCTTTTCCGTTCTTCAACAAGCATCATTTGGTACTCAGGCAAGTTTCTGATAGCCGGTTCCGTTATCGCGGGTGCGGGTCTGGGGCCATCTGTTTCATAATAATACTCCTTGTTCAGGAAGGAAAAAGGGGAATCCAAATAGGCCGCCCCTGTAATCAGCAAACCAAGGCACAACAGTCGGAAGGTTTTCATTTTTTCCATTAAGGCCACCTCGTTCTATGTATGGTTGTACAATATATGCGTGATAAGTGGATTTATCCATCAAAAAAGCGACCGGTTTACAATTCCGGCCGCTTTTTAGCGGATGATGCACAACCAAGAGCAATGGCCTTTAAATCTACGAAAGGGCGCCATGCTTCATCCGCCCGTGATATACACGGTAAAGAATTAGTGCAGCAATGGATAAAACTGCTCCAGAAATATACGGCAGGCCCGACGCGGCTGAAAATAGAAGTCCACCAAGGGGAGGCCCGGCAATCCTGCCCAAAGAATCAAAGGAAGAGAGGAGGCCCGTAACACTTCCATGTCCAGTGTTGATTGTTTTCGTCAGGACTGAGGAAACACTCGGCCTGATTACGCCGTTCCCAATGCCAAATATCGTAAGGAATATTGCGGCGGTGGCAAAGCTATTCACTAATAGGATCAAGGCAAAACCGATTGCCGAAACGATGATCCCTCCCTGAATGACCTTTCCTTCTCCATACTTTTTCGTAAGCTTTCCAATAAGGCCGCCCTGGACAAACGCACCGGCAAACCCCATAATCATAAAAATATATCCTAGGCTCGTCGTATCAAGGCCAGCCCTCTCTGCCGCAAAATAAGCAAACGTGGCTTCAAGCCCAGCAAGCGACAGGGAAATAAAAAATTGCAAAAAGAACAGCATGCCGGAAGCTCCGCGAAGCGCGACACTGAACGGTGCTTTTTGCTGGGAGTTTTGTCCTCTGCTTTCTTTCGTTGAGGATTCCTTAAGTAATAAAGCAACAAGGGCAAGCGTCAAAATGGATGAGCAGCCCGCAATGATGAAAGGAAGGCTTAGGCTGCTTTTGGAAAAAATCCCGCCGATCGCCGGGCCGAATACAAAGCCCATACCAACTGCAGCTCCAACGATTCCCATGCCTTTGCTGCGGTTTTCCGGGGTTGTGATGTCCGCAACATAAGCCATAACGGTTGGCATGTTTGCCGCGGACAATAGGCCACCGACGATCCTGGCTACAAACAGCATCATTATCGAGTCGGCAAACGCCGTTAAGAAAAACGAGATTGCAAGTCCGGTAATGCCGGCAAGCATGACAGGTTTCCTGCCAATTTTGTCTGAAATCCTGCCCCACATCGGGGCAAACAATAGCTGCATGAGCGAATAGACAGCCATAAGGAAACCAAGCTGGGTAGGGCTTGCTCCAAGATTTTCCGCATAGAAAGGCAATACCGGAATGATGATCCCAAAACCGACCATCACTAAAAACATAATAAGAAATAAAATAGGCAACGCCTTTTTTGTTTCAACCATCGTATTCACTCCCAGGACCAATTACAACATTCCCACTAACATAATTTGAAAAAATACACATTAAAAGGGCTAAGATAATCTTATATTTTATAAGGGAAAAGTCAACTGTTACGATTGATGCCAACTGCGTTATTTTTAAAAAAGAATTTATAAAAAATATAAAAAGAAATCTCCCATTCACAAAAGGTAAAGCTATTGCTATCAAATAGATAGAAAAGTAATAGCTCTTGCTAGCAAAAAGATAGACTGCGCGCCAACAGGGCGGGCAGCCTATCTCAAAGGTTATTTCGAGAACTTCAATTTCAAACGTTTATCACCGAGTTCCACAATTTGCTCCTCGGCTAATTTTGCGAGTACTACTTGCCCTTCCACAGTAGGGTGGATGTCATTTGGCAGTATGTACGCTGCTTGGTTTCCGTCGTAAGCACTGAATGCATCGGCTATTAATATTGAGCCGGCTTTTGCCTGTGGGGCGATAGAAAACTGATTTACTTGGGGTAGAATCTGCTGGCCAAGTCCATAAAGCATTACTGCCAGTGGATTGGTTGGGTCAAATCCAAACGGATTATATAGAGTGTATAAAATAATTGGTGCGTCCGTTTTCGATCTTATGTTTTCAATAATGCTGTTTAGGTTGACCTTTAATTGCGCGACCGCCAGTGGGTAATTGGCAAGAACTGTGTTTCTATCGAAGGGTATTTTGCCATTCACCATATCCATAATCCCAGTGGTCTGGAGTAGATCATTGCTTCCAATGTTCAACGTAATGATATCCGCTTTCCGGATCGCATCCCCATAATCCGTATCAAGTTCCATCGCTGCGAGAAGCTGGGAGGACGTCATGCCCGGCTTGCTGAGATTTGTTACCTTGTGGTCCCGCTCGCCAATCAAATTCGGGAAAGCTTTTTCTGATGGCTTGGATTTATCCTCGTCAAGGTTCCAACCATAGGTGATCGAATCACCAAGCGAAACAATTTTAAGCTTTTTCCCGCCTACGTTTGCTGCGTATACAGTTGGCGCAAAAATCGTGCCAAACAGGAGAATGAATACTAGCATTATATTCATTTTTGAATGCTTCATCGTCTTCCTCCTTTACAATTGCTTTCAACTTTGATTATATTTTAAATTTTCGGAAAATAATATAAACATATTCCGCCATCTTTTGCAGCCACCAAGCTGATTTTGAAGTGGCGCTCCTGCTTCTTATCTTTTAAGATGGAAGAAAGAGGGGGGATTGCTGTGAAAATTATCGTCACCGGGGTACCAAGCTGTGCTGGCGCATTGTATCATGGTACGGAACTCGCACCTGATGCTATGAGGAAAACCAATCTGATTCCAGCTCTATTAAAAATGGTTTGTTTTGTAGAGGATAGAGGGAATCTATTGGAAGGCAAGATACTGGCCCGGCATAATATACCGCCTGTACGAAACTGGCCCGCACCCAGGGAGGTATGGGATGAAATTGTCGAAGAGCAAGCCGCGATTTTTGAAGAGGACGCCTTTTCAATCATCCTCGGCGGTG
Source organism: Neobacillus sp. YIM B06451 (assembly GCF_032667185.1). NCBI lineage: Bacteria > Bacillati > Bacillota > Bacilli > Caryophanales > Bacillaceae > Neobacillus > Neobacillus sp. YIM B06451. The sequence goes on from NZ_JAVFKJ010000009.1 coordinate 52,303, forward strand.
ATTGCAGCATTATTGTAGGTACCTTTACCGCTTTCCAAAAGGTGTTTGGGGAAAATACATATCTTATCGTCATTGATGGGCATTTCGATACGGTGGCACCCGATGGAAACCGCTGCATCGGGGCGGCCGGCATGGGTCTCTGGTTCCTTGCCCAGGACACTCATGTTTGGTGGACAGAAAAACGCGTCCCAGTAGAAAGGATTAAGGTTTTAGGCACCTATACTCCTGGCGAAACGCTTGGAATTGAACATATTCCTTATGAGAAGTTCCTAACGGACGAGGGAAGCGAAGAACTGGCCCGGATGTTGAAAAGTATTCCTGAGGATGCTGGCATCCTTGTCCATTTTGATGTGGATGTCCTGCATGAAAGCATCATGCCCGCCGCGTATTCGCCAAGCAAAGTCGGAATGAATTTCAAAACGGCATCAGAATTGTTCTCACTCCTTCTTATGGACCAGCGGGTTAAGGGTATTGAAGTAACCGAATTCGCTGCTAACAAAGAAGGGGCATCCAAAAGCGCGGCTACGGTAGCCCATTTGCTTATTGATGGACTGAAGTTGCGCCACTCATTATCGTTAAGCGGGGAGTCCGTATGATTAAAGGAGAAAAAGTAACGCTGAAACCGCTCGCTGAAGAAGATTTGCCTGTGTTATGGGAAATGATATACGGGGAAGAGGATCCTGAATGGAAGAGGTGGGATGCGCCTTATTATCCATTAAAGCCGCGAGAGAAGGACGAGTATGTCATCAGCATGAAAATTCTTCTTGAAGAAGGATTGGATACAAGGTGGGCCATATGGGCCGGGGAAAGACTGATTGGGAGTGTCTCGTGTTATTGGGAACATAAGCCTTCCAACTGGCTTGAAGCGGGAATAGTCATTTATGATCCGGCTTTTTGGAATGGTGGGTATGGCACGGAAGCATTCAAACTTTGGATCAGCCATCTCTTCGAATATTATCCAATCCACCGGATCGGCTACACAACCTGGTCTGGAAACGAAAGGATGATGAAGGTCGGTGAAAAGCTTGGCATGAAGATGGAAGCCCGCATCAGAAAGTGCAGGCTTCATAATGGCATATATTTCGATTCAATCAAAATGGGCATATTAAAAGAAGAATGGGAAGCATTGCATCATTAAACTACAAAAAACGCCATTGATTAATCAACGGCGTTTTTATTATTTTATCGTCTTCCTTGCTGTTTCCGATGCAATATCGGCAAGAAAGACAAGGACCATGTAGCACAATAGAAGCAAGGTCAATTCTGAATAATGGAAGAAGCTCATGCTCAATTTAAATTGCTGGCCAAGGCCTCCTGCGCCGACAAACCCGACTACGATGGTCGTCCTCATAATTACTTCCCATCGATAGAGGAAGTATGTCAGGAATTTAGGCATCACCGATGGGAGAACCCCATAAAAGAGGCTTTGCCATTTGGAAGCGCCCGCGCTGGCCAGATTCCGTACCGGCTTCGGGTCCATATCTTCAATGACCTCCGCCCAAAGCTTTCCAAGAATCCCGAAATTATGGAGGGCAAGTGCAATTGCTCCCGGAAGAAGCCCCGGTTTTAAAATAAAGACAATCATCATTGCCCAAACGAGCTCAGGGACTGCCCGTGAAAAAATATAGGAAATCCGGACGATTCCAAAGAGAGGCCAGTTGTACCATCGCTTTGTAGCTGTCAGGCTTCCGTCGGCAATATTCCGCGCCGCGGGAATAACCGTCAAAAACGCGGCAATTGCAGCAAAGCCAATTGCCATGACGCTCATTTCCAGCGTTTCGAGTGTCAAATGAAGCGCATTTTTCCAGGCGGCGGCTTGCATAAAAGCAGGCGTTTCTTCGCCAATCCCAAGCATACCGCCGAAAAACTTCGCCGCATAGTTTACATTTTCATTCGTAAAAAGGGAGGAGAGGCTTGCGCCTTCGGCTATATAAATATAAATCCATGAAACGGCTGCAAGTATTATAGCAAGCAGGGCAGAGAACTTGCCGCCCGCGAAGAAAGGTTTCTCCGCTTTATCAAGCAACGAGCGCCGGACAAGTGTGCTCCATCCATCAACGAGAATGACCAGTATGATTAAAAAGAAAACGTAGGTCCACACTTCATTGTATTTTAAGTCAGCTAGGGATAATTGAATCTGATACCCGAGGCCTCCAAGCCCAACAAAGCTCATAATGGCCGAAGAACGAATTGCGCATTCATACCTGTACATTGTGTAGCTGACGAAATCGGCCCGGACAAGCGGCAAGTATCCATAGAACAATAATTGGAGGCGTGACGCCCCTGCTGTTTTAAGGGCAATAATGGGCTGCTCAGGAACATCGGCGAGCATGTCGGCAAAAATCCTCCCCAAAATGCCTCCATATGGAATTGCAAGGGCAAAAATAGCCGCGTACGGGGATAGACCCACAGATGCTACAAACAGCCATGCCCAAACAAGCTCATGAATGGAGCGGGTAAACCCGAGGATTCCTCGAAAAAAGAGCTTGGAGAAGAATCTTGATCCCTTCCCATTCGACAGGACGCCGGATGCAAGGACGCCGGCCACAAACGCATACACGAATGCAAGGGACATCCCAGCTGTGGCATAGGCCATTGTAAGCCAAGAAGCTTCGAGGCCCAGCCAAAGGACATCAGGGGAAAGGGAAGGGGAAACAAGCCCCTTCAAGATCTCAACAATCATCGCCCCTCCGCCAGCATGCAAGAGCCCTGGGCCCCAATCCACGGAAAAAAGGCTCCAGGCAAATACAAGGAACAAAACCGCGGTCAGAGTAAGCCGTTTATGCCTGGGCTGCGGATTTGACAGCGGCCTACTCATGTTCTGGCAGCTCCTTCAACTTATACAAATCGCCAAGAAGGGCATCGGTTACCTGGCTGGCTGGTAGGTCGAAAAAGATTTCTCCATCCTTCATGGCAATGATCCGGGTAAAATACTTCCTCGCATATTCAACAGAGTGGAGGCTCGCAAAAAGCGTCTGTTTTTCATCTTCGACAATTGTAGATAGTGCATCCAGCACATCTTCTGCACGCGCCGGATCAAGGGAAGCGACGGGCTCGTCCGCTAGTACGATTTCAGGCTTCTGGACAAGAATACGCGCCAAAGCAACCCGCTGCTGCTCGCCGCCGGAAAGTCTTGCCGTTTCCTCATATAGCTTATCTGCCAATCCGACACGCTCAAGCGCTTCAATTGCCAGATTTTTATCTCTCGGAATCAGAAGCGAGAGAAGCGATTTTGCCACTCCCCATTCGGAAAACCTTCCCGCCAGGACATTATGGATGACCGCAAGCTGGCCGACGAGGTCGAACTGCTGTCGGATGACGCCCACTTTTTTGGCAAACTCTTTTCCGTTTTTATAGGAGCCCCTCGGCTTTCCGGCAATAATCCATTCACCACCGTCGGGTTCCACAATCCCGGCAATCGTATTAAGGAGAGTTGTTTTCCCCGCGCCGCTCGGGCCTATAAGTGCGACTCTTTCTCCTTTTCGAACGGAAAAGGAAAGGGAAGAAAGCGCGGTTTTCTTCCCAAAAAACTTCATAATATTTTTGGCTTCCAATGCCGTTGTTTGGTTCATAACATCTCACACCAGTTATTTTATAATCTTCAGTTCTTTTGCAACTTCCTCGATTGCTTCGTAGTTTTCATTTTTTGTTTCAATAAATCGATCTGTTGCAAACATATTGAGTCCGGATAGCTGCTCAGGAGTCATCGAAAGGAGGGCCGCCTTCACTTTATCCTTTGTTTCTTTGTCTACTTTATTAATTGTCCAGTGATAATCATAGTAGGAAGGAGTTGTGTAGAACACACGTACTTTATTCGTATCAACCTTTTTCTCTTTTACCGCAGTCTCCCACACAGCTTCATTCAGGGCACCCGCCATAAATGCTCCGGATTCGATTAGCTTATACGTTGTATCATGCGAACCCGAGAAATTCGGCTGACCGTCAAAATCCTTAGCCGGATTAATACCTTCCTTCATTAAATAATAGCGGGGCATCAAATGTCCAGAAGTTGAGCTCTCACTTCCGAACGTGAACGATTTGCCTTTTACATCGGCAAGCGAATTAATTCCAGAATCCGCTTGGGTAATAAACACGGAATGGAATTCTGCATCCCTCGGACGCTGGGCAATCGCTTCGGCTTCAGGCACAAGGTTTCTTGCCTGTACTCCTGTTAGGCCGCCGAAAAAGGCAAGCTTGATTTCACCTCGATGGAAAGCGGTCACTAGCGCCGCGTAATCAACAGAAGGGACAAATTCCACCTTCATACCGGTTTCATTTGCCAGATGCTCAGCGACGGCATCCATGCTCTTTTTCATTTCCGTTGCGCTTTGGTCAGGTATGGCGCCGATTTTAAACACTTCTTCATTCTTTTTAGTGTCTTTTTCACCTGATTTGTCGGATTCATCTTTATTTCCACAGGCAGCCAATCCAACCACAAGAAGGCATGTAAGCAATAATGCCAAGATTTTCTTCATAAGTTATTCCTCCAGTTTTCTGCGTGTTGTCCTTCAACTCTTGTTAATTTTAAAGAAAAAAAGAGAAATAACAATGGATTTAACGATTTAGCCACCATTCAAATTATAGATAACACGCTTAACTACTTATCGAAAGAATCGATAGATCAAAAGAGGGAGCTTTCCTATCTATATAGGTTAGGTTTACTTAAGAGAAGAAATCTAATAAAAATAAAACTGCTGTGAGTCGTAAAACTCGTTTGGTAATTATTCTAAACGCGTATTTATTCTTTTATCTAAATAGGATAAATGAATAAAGAGAAAAGAATTATGTAAAACATATTTGACATTTATGACTTGTATAGTAAAATGAAAATGTAAAACATATTTTACATTCCGAGGGGTTGGATGATGGAAAATATTATTAAAGAAAAACGCAAATTACTTAATATGTCACAAGAACAATTGGCGGTTGTATGTAATGTCTCTCGTCAAACAATTAATGCAATCGAAAATAATAAATATGACCCAAGCCTTGAATTAGCATTTTTATTATCTATCACATTGCAAACACGACTTGAAGAATTATTTATTTATAAGGGGAAATAAGTATGTTAAAAAATTGGATAATTTTAATGGCTGTCATAATTACGAGCTATCTCTTAGGAACTAGTATACTGAATTATTTAAGTGGGGATGATGTTTCCGTAACTTATATAATTAGTTCGGTTTTTTTTATTATGATAATAATTGAAGGATTAACTTGGGATATGGATTTTAAAGTCCAAAAAGATGAGATGGGAAAGAAGATAGCTAGTCAAGCAGCAAAGATTAGTTACTATATTTTAATAGTAACTATGTTTATTATTTGGATTGTTGACCACATAATATTTGTGAGGACCAGCGATTTTGGAAATATTACTTTATTTATCACACTTTGTTTTACAATGATTTTATATCCACTTGTTGCGTTTACTGTTTCAAGAAAGTATAGATAAAAAATAGTTTAGGAAAAAATACCCAAAAAGGGCCATAAGTTCTTTCACTACCGGGTAATTATTTTTAATAAGATAATACAAAAAAGGCTTAGAGTTGAAAATTACTCTAAGCCTGTTATTTGTGTTGTGAAATTTATGTTATTTGCATTGTGATTAAATCCGCGATTTAAAGTTTTTCACCTCACAAATAAACCCATTTTTCAAAAGAACCGGGGTTCAATTTCATGTATTTAATTTACCTGCAAAGACCATTCCTCAACATTCCAGACCCGGGTTACCCAGTCTTCATAAAAATCAGGCTCGTGGCAGACGAGGACGATTGTACCCTTATAATTTTTTAGGGCACGCTTCAGTTCTTCTTTTGCAGTAATATCAAGATGGTTCGTCGGTTCGTCGAAAAGAATCCAGTTACTTTCATGCATCATCAGCTTGCACAAGCGGACTTTCGCCTGCTCGCCTCCGCTAAGCTGGCTAAGCGGCCGTGAAATATGCTCGTTTTTCAGTCCGCATCGGGCGAGCGCGGCTCGGACTTGATGCTGGTCGAGATTCGGGAACTCATTCCAAACGTCATCAATCGGGGTAATGTCCATCGCTCTCACTTCCTGCTCGAAATAGGAAGGGAAGAGGAAGTCGCCATGTTCGATTTTGCCGCCAAGCGGAGAAATTTTCCCGAGCATCGTTTTTAACAGCGTTGATTTCCCGACGCCGTTGCAGCCAATAATCGCAATTTTTTCGCCTTTTTCAATCACCATGTCCATTTTTGGCAAAAGCGGGTGTGAGTAGCCGATTTCGAGACCCTTCGCTTCAAAAACAAACCGGCTGCTGCTGCGAGCTTCCTTGAATTCGAATGTCGGCTTAACCGCTGTTTCTGGACGGTCGATCCGTTCCATGCGGTCAAGCTGCTTTTGGCGGCTTTTCGCGCGGCCTGTTGTTGAGTAGCGGGCTTTATTTTTCGCGATGAATTCTTCCTGCTTTTTAATGAATTCCTTTTGCTTTTCATACGCATTGATATGCTGGTTCTTATTGATTTCCGCAAGCTCAAGGAATTTGTCATACGTAGCTGTATAACGGGTCAGCTTTGAGAATTCTAAATGGAAAATAGTATTCGAAACAGAATTCATAAACTCTGTGTCGTGTGAAATCAGCAAGAATGCGTATGGATATTCCTTTAAATAACCGGATAGCCAACGGATATGCTCGACATCAAGATAGTTGGTAGGCTCATCAAGAAGGAGGACCTTTGGCTGCTCAAGCAATAGCTTCGCTAAGAGCACTTTTGTACGCTGGCCGCCGCTCAGTGCCGCGACGTCCCTATCAAGGCCAATCGCATCTAATCCAAGACCCCGAGCCGCTTCTTCAATTTTGATATCAAGCGTATAGAAGCCGCCCGCATCAAGCACATCCTGAATTTCACCCATCCGCTCAAGCAGGTCTTCAAGCTCTTCAGGAGTAGCGTCGGCCATTTTTGCGGTTATTTCATTCAATTCCTTTTCTTTTTCAAAAAGAGGGAGGAAGGCGTCCCTCAAAACATCCCGCATCGTCCGGCCTGGAGTCAAGACTGTGTGCTGGTCAAGATACCCGTATTGAACGCCAGGCGTCCATTCAACTTTTCCGCCGTCATGGATCAATTGGTTTGTAATGATATTCATTAATGTTGATTTTCCCACGCCGTTTGCGCCGACAAGGCCGACATGGTCCTCAGCCAAAAGGCGGAAGGAAACATCTTTAAAGAGGATACGATCCCCGAATGTATGAGTTAAATTTTCAACTGTTAATAGTGCCATTTTTGTTCTTTTCCTCACTTTATCTTAAAAATACACCTATTTTCCTATCATACAGGATTTTACGGGAAACGGCTATAGGCAAGAATGGAAAAGCTTTGCCAATGTTATTCCGGACTGATTTTCAAATAAAAAGGAAATAACCGATGGCGCAAGGAATAGTTTAGGAGTTACAGGAAATGGGGGTAGGAGAATGAATGTGAAATTAGTTGAATTGACAAAAGATAACTGGGAAGAATGTGCTGCGCTTTCCGTGGCGGAGAGCCAGAAGGGGTTTATGGCATCTAATCTGTATTCAATCGCGGAAGTGCAGTTCCTGGTGAACTTCGAGGCGCTGGGAATCAATGATGGCGAGAGGATGGTCGGCTTCGTAATGGCAGGGCTCGACACGGACGACAACAATTATTGGATTTACCGATTTATGATCGACAAATCGTTCCAGGGCAGGGGATATGGAAGGAAAGGCTTGAAGGTGGTAGTAGAATGGCTGCAAAGCAAGGAAGGGTGCCGGCTGATTATGGTTGGCTACAATCCTGAAAATGTGGCTGCCGAGAAGCTGTACAAATCGGCAGGTTTCGAGGATAAAGGGCTTGCACCTTGGGGGGAAAAGCTTTCCGGGTTACTCGTTTAACGGTTGGGGAAGGATTTGAACATTTTTTCAACATTTAAAGAAATTCCTTTCAACCTAAACGAACATTATTTCTGTTGATTATGAACGTTTTCTCAAGATAACGCTTCAGGTTTTGACGATCTGAACAATTGGGTCGTTCGTTGTTTTGCAAAAGTTCAAATTGATAAAAAAGGTGGACTCCAAGTTTGGAATCCACCTTTTAACCACCTATGCTTCAATGATATAGGCTTTACGCGCGGGCTTAAAGATTAAAAAAAAGCGAGGAAGACTTGATTTGCCCAGTTTTCATAGCCCGATGCCTTCCATGGTTTCATTTACAAAGCTTACCTTGCCATCATTTAACGACTGAATCCTTGCAAGCGATTCGACACGGATGCCTTTATATTCAAGCAGATTTCTTCCTTTCTGGAACGATTTTTCAATTACAATGCCAATTCCGGATACTTGGGCCCCGGCATCTTCCGCGAGCTTGATCAATGCAAGTGCGGCCTGTCCGTTGGCAAGGAAATCATCTATAATGAGAATTTTGTCATTAGGGGATACGTATTTCGATGCAATTGATATTTCTGATGTTTCCTGCTTTGTAAATGAGTACACACTTGCATTTAGGAGCCCGTCGGTCATTGTAAGGGACTTTCTTTTCCTTGCAAAAATAACCGGAACATTCAACTCAAGGCCTGCCATAACAGAAGGAGCGATTCCCGACGATTCCAGGGTTAATATTTTCGTTATTCCATCGTCTGCAAAACGCGCGGCGAATTCCTTGCCAATTTCACGCATTAAAAATGGATCGATCTGATGGTTTAGAAAGGCATCTACCTTTAAAACACTCTCCGACAGCACCCGGCCTTCCTCAATGATTTTTCTTTTTAAGCTTTCCATATATATCCCCCTGTAAAAAGAAATTTTTATTTGAATGCAAAAAGCCCAAAGGCATGCTACCTCATTGGGAGCAATAGCCTTTGGGCTGAAAAAACCAAAAGGTAATAAAGGATTAGCCAGTTGAGCCATCCTTCCATTGCCACCCATAGCCGATCCGTTTACGGCGGGCCGGTAGAAACTTGCAGGCCATATTCCTGCGATTATACGAGTGAAATTTTAAAAAGTAAGGGTAATTATATCATGGAGGACGTGATTTGCAACGCCTTTATATCCTTCCAATAACTCCAAGAAATCAAACCATAATAATTGTAAGCGTATACAAAACCCCATGAGTAATGGTAAAATCAGTTTTAAGAGTGTCCTTCCAGTATGAACAAAAAAGAAAATATGCTATAGTAAGCAGGGAATGAATCACTTTATATCCCTGTTAAATCAAGGTTTTATAGTGTCCGCCTCAGAAGGACACATGTCTACATACCCGCGACAAAATATCAGTAAACTAAAGATAAGGAGAGATTTCGATGTCGAGCAAAACTCTAGAGCAATTTTTGATCGAGAACCTGGAAGATTTAAAGGCAAAAGGACTTTACAATGTGATTGACCCACTCGAAAGCCCGAATGGGCCCATGATCAAAATCAACGGAAGGGAGCTAATCAATCTTTCTTCTAATAACTACCTCGGGCTGGCTACTGACGAACGGCTTAAAAAGGCAGCTGAACAGGCGATTGAACAATACGGCGTAGGCGCCGGGGCGGTGAGGACCATTAACGGAACGCTTGAACTCCACGTCCAATTGGAAGAAAAGCTTGCCGAATTTAAAGGGACAGAAGCGGCGATTGCCTACCAGTCTGGTTTCAACTGCAACATGGCGGCAATCTCGGCAGTCATGGACAAGAACGATGCGATTTTGTCGGACGAATTGAACCACGCTTCCATCATTGACGGCTGCAGGCTCTCCCGCGCAAAAATCATCCGCTACAACCATTCGGACATGGAAGATTTGCGCGCCAAGGCAAAGGAAGCCCGGGAATCAGGGCTTTATAAAAAATTGATGGTCATTACGGATGGAGTCTTCTCCATGGACGGAGATATCGCACTTCTTCCTGAAATCGTCGAAATCGCGGAAGAATTTGATTTGATGACCTACGTGGATGATGCACACGGCTCAGGCGTCCTTGGAAAAGGCGCGGGAACGGTCAAGCATTTCGGGCTTCAGGATAAAATTGATTTTCAAATCGGAACACTGTCAAAAGCCATTGGAGTTGTCGGCGGCTATGTAGCCGGCAAACAGAACCTGATTGATTGGCTGAAAGTAAGGAGCCGCCCATTCCTGTTCTCAACATCATTGACCCCGGCCGATGTAGCCGCTTCGATTAAATCAATTGAAATTTTAACTGAAAGCACCGAACTGAACGAACGGCTTTGGGAAAATGGCAACTATCTGAAAAAAGGCTTAAAGGAACTAGGCTTTAACATCGGCGATAGCGAAACACCGATTACTCCATGCATTATTGGCGAAGAAAAGCTGACCCAGCAGTTCAGCAAGCGGTTAAACGAAGAAGGGGTTTATGCAAAGTCGATTGTATTCCCGACAGTTCCAGCAGGCACTGGGCGGGTGCGGAATATGCCTACAGCAGCGCATACGAAGGAAATGCTAGACAAAGCCATTTCTATCTATGAAAAAGTCGGTAAAGAAATGGGAGTAATTAAGTAAGATCGCTTTAACCAATAGAGCGAATGCATGCGGCACTTTAGGGGAGGAAGACGAGAATGAAACGTATTTTGCTTACCGGGGCGCTCGGCCAAATTGGTTCCGAGCTGACGATGAAGCTTAGGGAAATTTACGGAAACGACAACGTCATCGCGACAGATATCCGAATGAATGAAGATAATGAAGCGGCAACGAGCGGCCCGTTTGAAATACTAGATGTGACAGACGGAAAGCGGATGGCCGAAATTGCTAAAAAATACAATGTCGATGCAATCATGCATTTGGCCGCATTGTTGTCCGCGACGGCGGAAGCAAATCCGATTTTCGCCTGGAACCTGAACATGGGCGGCCTGATGAACGCTCTTGAAACGGCCAGGGAAATGAACGCACAGTTTTTCACGCCAAGTTCCATCGGTGCTTTTGGACCGTCTACGCCGAAGGAACAAACACCTCAGGATACAATTATGCGCCCAACGACAATGTATGGGGTGAACAAAGTGGCGGGTGAGCTTTTATCGGACTATTATTACCACAAGTTCGGAGTCGACACTCGCGGCGTCCGATTCCCTGGCCTGATTTCATATGTTGCTCCCCCGGGCGGCGGGACGACCGACTATGCTGTTGAGATTTATTACGAAGCCGTAAAAAACAAAAAATATACTTCATTCATTTACAAGGGCACCTACATGGATATGATGTATATGCCTGATGCTCTTAATTCAATTATTAACTTGATGGAAGCGGATCCGGCTAAACTTATTCACAGGAACTCGTTTAACGTGACCGCGATGAGCTTTGACCCGGAAGAATTGGCAGCAGAAATCAGGAAGCACATTCCTGATTTCGAGATGACGTATGATGTTGATCCCGTCCGACAAAGGATCGCCGACAGCTGGCCGAATTCCATTGATGCATCCGCAGCCGCGGAGCAATGGGGATTCAAGGCAGAATACGATATTGCCCGCATGACAGGGGATATGCTTGAGAAATTAAAGGTGAAATTATCGTAAAGAAAAAACGGCAGCCCCAAAGGCTAGCCGTTTTTTCATTTTCCAATATAAATAAGCTTTTCTTTCTTTTCCGTTACTTTGCCAACGATAGCAGCTTCCTCAAGCCCAAGCGAATGGAGGTCCGATACGTAAAGTTCGGCTTCTTCGGCCGGCATGGATACGAGCAAGCCCCCGGATGTGATCGCATCACAGGCGACTAGCTGCTCTTCAAGTGAGAGGCCGCTGTATTCAATATCATCCTTGAGCCAGGAATGGTTTGACTTTGTCCCGCCGGGAACGATTCCAGCGTGGGCAAGTTCAAGCGAACCGTCTAAATACGGGATGCCCACAAAATCAAACTCAAAGCTGACAGAGCTTCCCCTCGCCATTTCACTTCCATGGCCGAGAAGCCCGAATCCCGTCACATCTGTTACAGCATGGGGATGATACTTTTTCAATGCTTCGGCAGCAGTTTTATTCAGGTACGCCATCGTTTCGGTTACCTTTTTTTCCTGCTCGGGCGATACAGCACCGCGTTTTATGCCGGTCGTCAGGATACCGACTCCAATGGGCTTTGTTAAAACAAGGACGTCACCAGGTACGGCGCCCACGTTTTTCCAAACCTTTTCAGGATGGACAATCCCGGTGACGGAAAGGCCGAATTTTGGTTCCTGGTCATCAATGGAATGGCCCCCAACAGTAATCGCCCCGGCTTCTTTCACTTTATCAGCAGCACCACGGAGAATTTCCGATAGCATTTCGGCACCGAGCTTCTTGATCGGGTACCCTACAATATTGAGCACCGTTTTTGGTTCCCCTCCCATCGCATAGACATCGCTTAGCGAATTGGCCGCTGCGATCTGTCCAAACATATAGGGATCGTCTACGACCGGAGTGAAGTAATCAACGGTCTGGATTAACGCGATTGAATCTGTAAGCTGGTAGACACCCGCATCATCCGACGTTTCGTGGCCTACCAAAAGTTCCGGTACTGGTTCTTGCTTTGGCAATAGGCGCAAAACTTGCGCCAGGTCCTCTGGACCAATCTTGCAGCCTCAACCTGCTTTAGTCGATAAAGAGGTCAGGCGAATTTTATCCTGCTCGCTCAATTTGTCCACCTCCATTCCATAGTATACCTTTTGCGACAGATTTCCGCACGCAAGCAGGCAGATGACTTGCAGAAGTTTTTCAGGATATACTAAAATGTCTTTATCTTACTATGGAGAATAATGGAGGTTTTTGCCATGAAGAACCTGGAAGTTAAAATCGAATTTTGCATGATGTGAAACTACGCCCCAAAAGCCGCGGGTCTCGCGGAGGATCTTTTCACACATTTTCGCCGGGATATTACCAAAATGGAACTCATACCGGCCTCGGGAGGAATTTTCGAGGTATACGTAAACGGCGATAAGATTTATTCAAAGGATGAAACAGGAGTATTCCCGAAGTCGGATGATATAATATCAAAATTGGAATCACTTTAATGCAACGCTCTCCCGAAGGTGGCTTCGGGAGAGTTTTTCTTTTATCATTAGTGCTCCTAATTCCGTTTAGCTTATATGCAAAAATGATATAATGAAGTCAATATTCTTTTGGTGAAGGAGTTTTTCGCTTGAAACAGTTGCTTCGTTCAATCCCGCCAATTCACGAGCTCCAGCAGGAGGACCGATTCCTAAGCCTAATGGAAGACACAGGGCTTGATTCCAGCCAGCTTGTCCAGCACGTTCGTACGGCCATTGGCGAAATACGGGATTCCATCCTGTCCGGTTTGTGGTCCGGACCGTCTCCTGGAACCTCCGAATTTGTGGATGAGTTCTTTTCGATGCTTGAAGCCAAAGTAGCCGAGGACTTCTCCTATACATTAAAAAAAGTCATCAATGCAACGGGTACAATCCTCCATACAAACTTGGGCAGAGCGCGGCTGAGCGAGGAAGCAATTCGACATGCCACCGAAGTAGCAGGAAATTATTCAAACCTTGAATACAAGCTGGAGGAAGGAGAGAGGGGCTCGCGGCACAGCCATATTGAAAAGTTATTGACAGAAATAACTGGAGCGGAAGCGGCAATGGTTGTTAATAATAACGCCGCGGCTGTTTATCTGATCCTTCGGTCCCTCGCCGAAAACAGGGAAGTTATCGTTTCGAGGGGCCAGCTTGTCGAAATCGGCGGTTCGTTCAGAATTTCTTCCATCATGGAGGAGAGCGGCGCGCAGCTTGTCGAAATCGGAACGACTAACAAAACCCATCTTTTCGATTATGAAAATGCAATTTCCGAAAATACGGCCATGATCATGAAAGTCCATACGAGCAACTTCAAGACAATCGGTTTTACAAAATCGGTCGATACTTTGGAGCTTTCTAGTTTAGCCGCCGTCCACAAGGACATTATATTTTACGAAGACCTTGGAAGCGGGGCTTTGTATGATTTCCGCAAACACGGGATTGGCGAGGAACCACATGTAAGGGAAGTTATTGAAATGGGAGTGGATATCGTCTCATTTAGTGGGGACAAACTCCTTGGCGGCCCCCAGGCAGGTATCATCGCAGGAAAGAAGCACCTCATTGATAAATTAAAGAAACATCAGCTTGCAAGGGTAGTAAGAGTCGATAAAATGACACTCGCTGCTTTGGAGGGAACGCTGCTCGCCTATGCCAAGGGAGAAAAAGGGATGTTGGGCATACCGACAATCCGGAACCTTTTGACAGGTCCGGAAGAACTGAAGGAACGGTCGGATGCTTTCATTAGGAGTCTTTTTGCAAAAACGGGCAGCTATAAGGCAAAGGCGGTTCCTGCTTCAGGCCAGGTTGGAGGAGGGACGATGCCGGATGTCAATCTCCCATCTTATGCGGTTTCTCTTATCCATGAGTCCCTTTCCGCAGAGCAGCTTGCCACTAAACTGAGGAAGGATGCAATTGAACCAATCATCGTCCGCATCCAGAACGAGGAAGTGTTAATTGATCTGCGCTCGGTGAATTCTCTGGAAGAAGAAATCATTATTGAATCTTTAATCAAGTGGTGAAGTAACCTCCAGTTTCCGGTAAGGCCCCTGCCAATTTCAGGGGCCTTTTTCTTAATACATATTGCCTAGTTCTAGTTCTTTTCTTTACATGTCGTGGTGGGAGTTATGTTTTTGGCGGGAATGCTGGCGGTTTTTCACTTTATGCGACCCGCTCATCGGTTCAGGCTGACTAACGTTTTGGACATTCTCGGCATTTTGCCTGTTCGGTTTTTTAGCCATTTCAATCCCTCCTTTCCCTTAGGATGGGTAAAGGGAACATTTCTATGCTGTTTAACGGTGGAAGGCCTGCCAATCAATCGTTGTATAAATCCTTTGGTGCTGGATAATTTAACGGTACATGCTTAACATCACGAAGGAGTGGACACAATGCCATACCATAAAAACAAGCAGCAGGCTTTTCAGGCAGCCCAACAGGGAGTCGAGGAGGCCAGAGATTTGTTCGCTGAAATTGTCCGTGACAGCGCAAGCTACGGGCATCAACTTAAACATTTAAAAAATGAAGTTAATGAGGCATATCAGCAAATAGAAAACGCCCTGGAAGTTGCTTCCGAACACCAGAGGATCCAGTTGGAACAGTTCCGGGATGATTTACAAAGAATGGTTGAAGAAGTGAATAATTTTAATTGAAAGCTTAAACATTCAAAAATCATTATACCTTTAGAAAAAACAGGCTGGGTGCCTGTTTTTTTCCGTTTACCTAATTTTTATTTCATTACTAAAAGCATCAAAGTGAATGCTTGTTGTTAAAAATTAAGCAAACCGTTTCTGGCTGGATCGGGACAAAGATTGAGTATTAGGACCTGCATGGGTCCCGATAACCCTGGAATTGGGACTCAGATTGCGTTATAGGACCCACATGAGGCCCTATACATCTGGAATCGAATCTAAGTTTGTGTTTTTGTTAGGAATTATTTTTTTTACCTGCCAAAGGAAAAGGCTTGGAACGACGGCCAAGCCTTTCACATGAATTACTGGTTCTTTTTGCGTTTTTTATTGTTCTGCCTTTCCATTTCGGTCAAAGGCTCGTTTCCGGCTTCTTCATTGTATCCCGCGCCCATTCCCTGTGCCTTTGCGGCATTCATGCCTGGACGGACATGATTCGACCTTCGTTTGGCCATACTTTCACCCCCACATACTATTCTTCCCAGAAACACCTAGGCAATTAATATGTTTTCCACAATAATAATTTTAGCTATCAAGAAAGATAAGCAGCAGTTTACGAGCCTTGATTTTCCAAGGAAAAAATGCCTGTAAGAGATTTACTATAAGAAAAACTTATTATATTTCATAAATTTCCGGTCATTTACTCTTTGACTGCGCTGTATTACGATATAATTGTGAGAAAAGTCGCGAAGGAGCGGATAAATACAAACCTTTCGACTTTTATAAATTTTTCCTATATTATTGGGTTGATGAATTGAAGGGGGAGTACCAAATGGCGAAAAATGATGTTTTCAATGCCCGCTCTTCATTTGAAGCAAACGGTAAACAATACCATTATTACCGTCTTGCCGCACTTGAAGAAGCAGGCGCAGGCAATGTTTCCAAGCTGCCATATTCCATTAAAGTATTATTAGAATCCGTCCTTAGGCAGCATGATGGGCGTGTTATTACGAAAGAGCATGTTGAAAACCTGGCGAAATGGGGCACAAACGATGTAAGGGAGGTAGATGTTCCTTTCAAACCTTCCCGTGTCATTCTTCAGGACTTTACCGGCGTTCCGGTTGTAGTCGACCTTGCATCCCTTAGGAAAGCGGTTGCAGACCTTGGCGGAGACCCGGATAAAATCAATCCAGAAAAAACGGTTGATCTCGTTATCGACCACTCCGTACAGGTTGACCAATACGGCGGACCGGGTTCCCTTGAAGCGAACATGGTTCTTGAATTTGAACGAAACGCTGAACGTTACCAGTTCCTAAACTGGGCACAAAAAGCATTCAACAACTATCGCGCAGTGCCACCTGCAACGGGTATCGTCCACCAGGTAAACCTTGAGTACCTTGCGGATGTCGTCCACGTTGCCAAAACAGCGGACGGCGAACTCGAAGCTTATCCGGACACACTTGTCGGTACCGACTCCCATACGACAATGATCAACGGCCTTGGCGTTCTCGGCTGGGGGGTTGGCGGCATTGAAGCTGAAGCAGGAATGCTTGGCCAGCCATCTTATTTCCCTGTACCTGAAGTAGTGGGCGTCAAGCTAGTTGGAACTCTTCCAAATGGCGCGACAGCTACTGACCTAGCATTGAAAGTGACTCAGATTCTCCGTAGCAAGGGAGTGGTTGGCAAGTTCGTTGAATTCTTCGGGCCAGGTGTATCCGCGCTTCCATTAGCGGACCGCGCAACCATTGCCAACATGGCTCCGGAATATGGCGCTACATGCGGATTTTTCCCGATAGATGATGAATCCCTTGATTATTTGCGCCTGACTGGCCGCGATGAAGACCAGGTTAAAGTAGTTGAAGCATACTGCAAGGCAAATGGCCTGTTCTTTAATCCTGAAGAAGAGCCTGTTTACACAGATGTAGTTGAGATCGATCTTTCCATTATCGAAGCGAACCTTTCCGGCCCTAAGCGCCCACAGGATTTGATTCCTCTTTCAAAAATGAAGGAAGAGTTCGTGAAGGCTGTAAGTGCGCCGCAAGGAAACCAGGGCTTCGGCTTGAAAGAAAAAGAGCTTGGTAAAGAGGTTCCTGTAACATTCCATAATGGCGACCAAACAGTGATGAAAACTGGTGCTGTTGCAATCGCAGCGATTACAAGCTGTACTAATACATCCAACCCGTATGTTCTTGTAGGTGCAGGCCTAGTAGCAAAGAAAGCTGTCGAGCTTGGAATGGAAGTTCCGAAGTTTGTCAAAACTTCCCTCGCTCCAGGATCGAAGGTTGTAACAGGCTACCTTCGTGATTCCGGCTTGCTTCCATATCTTGAACAGCTTGGATTCAACTTAGTCGGCTACGGCTGTACGACTTGTATCGGTAACTCCGGACCACTCCGTGAGGAAATTGAAAAAGCCATTGCTGAGAGCGACCTTCTTGTTACATCCGTCCTTTCAGGGAACCGTAACTTCGAAGGCCGGATCCATCCACTTGTAAAAGCGAACTATCTTGCTTCTCCGCCGCTTGTTGTTGCTTACGCGCTTGCAGGCAATGTCAACGTCGACTTAAAGAGCGAGCCAATCGGTAAAGACAGGAATGGCAATGATGTATTCTTTAACGATATTTGGCCATCAACAGATGAAGTAAATGAAGTGGTTCACAAGACAGTTACTCCTGAGCTATTTAGGAGGGAATACGAAAACGTGTTTAGCGACAACGAGCGTTGGAATGAAATCAAAACAAGCAATGAGCCGCTATACACATGGGATGTGGATTCAACTTATATCCAGAACCCTCCATACTTTGAAGGGCTTTCCCCTGAGCCAGGCCTTGTCGAACCGCTTACAGACTTGAGGGTAGTCGCGAAGTTTGGCGATTCTGTAACGACCGACCATATTTCGCCTGCGGGAGCGATTGGCAAAAATACGCCTGCAGGACAATATCTGCTTGAAAAAGGGGTTCAGCCTCGTGATTTCAACTCCTACGGTTCACGCCGCGGCAACCACGAAGTCATGATGCGTGGAACTTTTGCGAACATCCGCATCCGCAATCAGATTGCGCCGGGCACAGAAGGCGGGTTCACTACCTACTGGCCTACTGGGGAAGTTACGACTATTTTTGATGCGTGCATGAAGTACAAGGGGGAAGGAACAGGCCTTGTTGTCATTGCAGGCAAAGACTATGGCATGGGATCTTCCCGTGACTGGGCGGCGAAAGGAACAAACCTTCTAGGCATTAAGACGGTCATCGCCGAAAGCTTTGAGCGCATACATCGTTCCAATCTCGTCATGATGGGCGTCCTTCCGCTTCAGTTTAAGGAAGGCGAAAACGCGGAATCACTAGGATTATCCGGAAAAGAAACCTTTACAGTCCATGTGGATGAAAACGTCCGCCCAAGGGATCTTATCAAAGTGACTGCTGTGGATGAGGAAGGGAAAACGACTGAATTTGAAGTACTTGTGCGCTTTGATTCGGAAGTTGAAATCGACTACTACCGTCACGGCGGAATCCTGCCAATGGTTCTCCGCGAAAAGCTGAAAGCCTAATTAAAGGCCATATTAAAACACCATGCAGCCTTAATGCCGCATGGTGTTTTTTGTTAACTTCTTGATTCCGCCTTGTTTTCTTCCCATTCTTTCAGGAGGATTTTTTCCTTTTCAGGGGATATGCCTGCTTTCAATTCCGCACAATTTCGTGTTAGATCCCATGTTAAGGTATCCCGGACAGTTTTTTCAACCGGGCTGAATAATAGACCCGACCGCAATGCTTTATCTATGTTAAACGAAAATCCGCCTTTTGCCGTATTGACCGAATCCCCATTTGTTTCAGGAAGCCATAGGGGCATTTCGGTCCACGGGGCCACCTTACGTTCCAGGAGAAATGTTTCATCGACCCACTTTATTTCTGCATTGCTGCCGGAGACGGCTTGTATCGTTTCCAACAATGCTCCCATTTCCAGAGGGGATTCTGGCCCGGTAGCATTGTATGTGCCAGCAGCTTTGTTTTCCATCATTAAAAGCAGCCATTTACCAAGGTCGCGAATATCAATGAATTGAATTTTTCTTTTTGGGCTACCCGGCGCAAGAACGCGGCCGCCTCGAGCAACACGGTTAATCCAATAAGTGAACCTGTCAGAATAATCATCCGGGCCAACAAGCAGCCCCGCCCTGACATTCAGGACTCTTCCAGGCATGTTTCTCTCTGCTTCGCGCTCACAAAGAGCTTTGAACTCACCATAGTATTCCATTAATGGCCCTGTTGCTCCGCTGGATAATTCGTCCGCCTTTTCCGGAGCAATTTCAAGGACAGGGGCAGATTCATCCATATTTTCCTTACTCCAGTCCTTGTATACCGATATGCTCGATATGAAGGTATACTGGCCGGCCTGCCCGCCAAGCAGTTCTGTAGACCTCCTTACGGTCGAAGGGACATAACCGCTCGTATCAAGCACCGTATCCCAATACCGTCCTTTCAGGCCACTTAAATCCCCGAATCGGTCTCCTATAATTACTTCAACATCAGTAAAGGTATTGTGATTGCCTCGATTAAATAAAGTAATCTCATGGTTTTGTTTCAAGGCTTCCTCAACAAACGCTTTTCCAAGAAACCTGCTACCTCCAAGCACAAGAATTTTCACTACGCATCCCCCTTTCTTCTCTTGATTTTAACAGGAACAAGCCAAATGCGATATTGTTGTTGGTAAATTTATCTAAAATTTCTAAAAAACAAAACAACTACACCATGAAGTACATTTGTCACATTATCGGCACGATTATGGCCAATAGGCATGTTTATTTCCCCACTAGGGATAGTGTAAAATCGGTATAGAGTTAAAAGGAGGGGCGCAAGTGGCGAAAAAATGGATTGCAGGCATTTTAATCATCTTCTTAATGGCGATTGCGATTGTCCAGGCGCTTGATAAAAAGGAAGAACCAACGGAGTCGGAAGAAGCGGTGGCCCAAGGGGTAAAGGAAGGGGCAAAAGCACCGGACTTTGAACTTAAAACGCTGACAGGGGAAACTGTTAAACTATCCAGCTTAAAGGGAAAAAAAGTCATGTTAAATTTCTGGGCAACATGGTGCGGACCTTGCAAAGCGGAAATGCCAGCCATGGAGCAATTATACAAGGAAGCGGATGACAATGTTGCCATTCTGGGCGTAAATATCGATCCCCAATTGGATGTAAAGGGGTTTGTCCTAGAGAATGGCATTACGTTCCCAATCCTGCTTGATGAAAAAGATGAAGTAAACACAACTTACCAAATCATTTCGATTCCCACTACATTTTTTATTGATAGCAACGGAATCATTCAGGATAAAGTTATCGGTGCCATGCCTCATGACGCCATGGTGGGATACATTGAAAAATTGAATTAACAGAATTGCCGCTGGGTTACTGCCTGCGGCTTTTTTTAAAGTTCAATTACGTTTCGATTAAATTTTCAAAAAGTTGTAATAATTGAAATCGTTTGTGGGCATACTAACTGTTAGAATAGTAAGTAAGGGAAGGTGATAACATGCGAAAGCCTCGGAAACGCACATTTGCTGAGCTTGTTATGGAAAACAAGACACAAATTTTAAAAGACGAAGCGGCACTGGAAAAAATCGAGCAGCGCCTTGAAGCTAAACGTCTTGGCAAAGCTGAATAGAGCATTGATTTCCAATCATGATTTTTAGTCTCCTGGCAAAACTAATCGCAGGAGGGATGAAGATGGGAAATCCAAAGAAACACAGCCAGCATTTCTCGCCGGACCATCTTGGGACACAACCAAGAGGGTTCAGCGGCAACAAAGGCAAAAAGATGCAGGATAAATCAGGGGAGCATGCCCAGGTAATCCAAACTAAGGGAGAATAGGGCAGCATTTAGTCCCCTGCCATTACATGAAAGCAAACAATCCAAAAGCCCGGGAAACCGGGCTTTTTGCATTGGCCATTTTCTGCTCATAATTTCCCGGACACAGCTCATCCTAAAATAGAACGATTGATATTTAAAGGAGGAAAACAGGATGCCGTTTGGAAATAAGCCAAAGCCGGATGACAGAAGCGACAATGTAGAAAAGTTGCAAGAAATGATTCAAAACACGATTGAAAATATGGAACGAGCCGAGGAAACAATGGCTCTCAGCGATAGTGATGAAACAAGGCGGCAGGTTGAGGAGAAAAACGAACGCAGGCGGGAAAGCATTGAGGCTATGAGGGAGGAAGTAAGGGATGAGGCCCGCGCCAACGGCCAAATAACGGAATAATGGAAGGGAGGGCTTGTACTTTTCAAGGCCCTCCTTTCCATTATTCAAATCTCTTCGAACGATAAATCGAAGGCTGATACGTCGCGATGCGCTTACCGGTATGATAACATAGGAAAAAGAAAAAAAGAGTTTTCAGGAAGTGGGGAAAAACAATGTTAATCAGCGAGACAACCGTCGAAGTACGCTACGCGGAAACGGACCAGATGGGGGTCGTCTACCACGCTAACTATCTTGTGTGGATGGAATTGGGAAGGACAAGTTTTATCAAGGACCTGGGCTATAGCTATGCGAAAATGGAGGAGGACGGAATCATTTCCCCGGTTATCGATATCCAGGCTTCTTACAAAAAAGCAATGAGATATGGAGAAAAAGCGAAAGTTAAAACGTGGGTCGAGGAATACGATGGCTTCAGGGTCAAATATGGATATGAAATTCTAAATGAAGAAGGGGAACTAGCCGTTACAGGTTTTTCTGTCCATGTATGTGTAAAGAAAGAAAATTTCCGTCCAGTTTCACTTAAACGGCTTTATCCTGATTGGCACGAGTCCTATCTAGAAGCTTCCAAAAAGGAAGACTGATAGGGGGAAAATCGGGTGGCTTTTGGAATTAAGAAAAAGGACGTACAGGAATGGAAACGAAAGATTGACCGAGGCGAAATCGCATTCTTGACCCACTACTGGCTGGATGAACGTTTTCCCGATTGCAAAACCGTAACGAAAGCGGGCTGCAATGACATCGAAAAGCTTGCGGAGTGGGGGAAAAAACACGGTTTGAGAAAAGAATGGATTCACCAGCGGCCTGATGGGTATCCACATTTTGACCTTCTTGGAGAAAAGCAGAGAGAAATCCTGCTCGCCGAAGGATTGTATGAGCATATTTGGGAAAAGAAAAATGGCGGCCTGTAGAGGGTCGCCATTTTGCATTAATGGTAGAGAAATACAGGTTCCTGGCGTTGTTCATCCAGTTCTACCTCCACGTCTTTCCCGTCAAAATACCATAAATCCTTTTCTTCAATATAGAATAGTAATCCGCCGCTTTCAGTCGTCACGGCAGCGTCCATAGGCTCATCAGAAATCACTCCGAGGGAAAAACCTTTCTGAAGCTGGTTGAAGCCCCCATAACGGACAAAGAAACGGATAGGGGTTCCATCACTCGCCCCGAATTCATCTTTATACCACTTTGCCGCTTTGCTGCTAACATTTAATTTCATGTAAATGCCTCCTCCCGCGTCTTTATTATTTACCAAAACGAGTGTTAATGCAAAAAAACAAACCCTAAAAAAATAGCTCCGCATTAACGGAGCCATTGGTTCATGTGGCGAATCGTTTCGTCCTGCAGTTTTTGAGCGCCAGCAACTCCATATTGGGCAGCTTCGCCAATCGGTATTACGCTGAAATTGCGGCGGTTTTTCCTGTAGACAAAGGTCGGCTGGAAGGAAGGAGAACCGATTTCCACGGTTGTTCCTTTACTATTAACCCTTTTGGTAAGCTTTAGCGTAACGAGGCCACCGATATCCTTGTAATCACCAATCTGCGCGGAAAGGAAATTTCCGAGAGAGTAAACGACGAACGTCCTTTTTCCGTCCTTGCGTTTTATCCATTCCATTGGCTGGAGGACATGGGGATGGGAACCGAAAATAATATCGACTCCC
Organism: Neobacillus sp. YIM B06451; assembly: GCF_032667185.1. Classification (NCBI taxonomy): domain Bacteria; kingdom Bacillati; phylum Bacillota; class Bacilli; order Caryophanales; family Bacillaceae; genus Neobacillus; species Neobacillus sp. YIM B06451. The sequence goes on from NZ_JAVFKJ010000009.1 coordinate 75,263, forward strand.
TGGTCCGCCATGAACGCTGCAAGGCGTTTTTGTTCTTCAGTTGGAAAGCGTTGGTACTCACTTCCCCAATGGACGCTGACTATAACGGCATCGCTAATCCTTTTGGCCTTGGCGATGTCCTTTTTCATCAGCTCCCTGTCAATCAAATTAACAGCGAATTCCTTGCCTTGCGGAATCGGTATACCATTCGTTCCATACGTATACGATAAGAAGGCGAGCCGGATGCCGTTTTTTGAAAGGACGGTTATCTTATCCCTTCTCTCGTTGCTGTCCGCCGTCCCGGTAAAGGGGAGGCCAACTTTAGCAAAATGGTCTATCTGGGCCTGTACGCCCCGATACCCTTTATCAAGGGAATGGTTGTTCGCAGTTGAAACAATATCGACCCCAGCTTTCATGACAGCTTCGGACAACTCGAACGGACTATTGAAATTAGGGTAGCTCGAAACACCCAATTCACTACCGCCAACGAGACTTTCCTGGTTTGCAGTCAAGATGTCGGGTGCTTGGAGCATTTCTTTTACCGGTTCGAACATCCGGTTGAAATCGTATCCTTTAGCCGTTTTTGCATCATTGTAAACATGGTCATGGATCAGAATATCCCCAATGGCACCGATTGTCGCGCTTTCAACAATTTCTTTCGGTGCACCCGTATATTGGCGTTCCTTATGGAGCGTCGGTGCGGGAAGATCCTCGGGCTTTTGGGTTGAGCAGGCGTATAATAGGAAAACCAAAATGAATCCAGCCACCATCAATTTTCTATGAATCCGGAATTCCTTCACGGGAAGTCCTCCTGTTAAGCAAATTGTTTTCAATGCAGGGCACAGTGATTTATTATAAATGGTAGCCTTTTGCATTTCATCTTATTTTTTTAATAAAAGGCAAAAAATGAATATAATAATCAAACGGGGTGACAAAATGTTCACAATTACGGAAGCCGCCTACCAAACCATTGCCAAGTCAATTGAAAATGAAACCCCATCAAACGGCGACAAACTGTATATTCGCCTGACTATGGGAATTGGCTGAGGCGGCCCAAAGCTGAACCTGTCTCTGGAAGAGCAGAAGTTAACCAATGACCACGAATTTGACTATAACGATTTGACTTTCCTGATCCATGAGAACGATAACGTGTATTTCAACAACACTAAGCTTGATTTCGTAAAAGACGTCTTTGGAAGCGGAAAATTCCAACTTCTTAAAGTCTAAAAAAACGGTGCCCCTTAATAGGGACACCGTTTAAAATTTGCTTTTACCGGAAATCTAATTCGTCCATTTCTTCAAAGAATCCAATCAGCTCATCAAACGTTTTAGTCACTTTTACCGGTTTGCCGGAACAGGACCAGTCAGGCGTGTATGGATAAAATTCAACAATGAATTCTTCTTTGGAAGGAGCAGGGGTAACGGAGGAAGAAAAGACAAATTCAAACTTCTTGGCATTCAAATCAGGCATGGGAATTCTCCTCTCACTATTACAATTCCGTATATGTCTATTGTAAAGGAAAGAAATTTCCATATCCGGCAATGATATGAATGATTCGTGAATTTTATGTATCAATGTCATGAGCAAACAGGAATCTTAATCGGAAATAAAATGGAAAACAGCGATCCCACTCCCGCTTTGCTTTCCACTTGGATAGAAGCACCGTGTTCCTCAATGATTTTTCTACTAATATTTAATCCGAGCCCATTACCATTCGGCTTTGTTGAAAAGAAAGGGGTGAACAGCCGGTTAACAGTTTCCGGTTCCATCCCGCACCCATTGTCTTTAATGCCAATAATGAATGCATCCTTCTTGGTTTTCGTGAAAATCGCTATTTCCCGACTATGCAAATGGGGAGCTGAATCAATCGCTTCAATGGCGTTCTTTAACATATTTATGAGAACCTGTTTAAATTGGCTGGCATCGAGTATGAACGTAAAATCTACCTCAGAAAGGCTTGCCACAAGCCGGATATTCCGAAGAATACATTCACTTTCATAAAGCAAGATAACTTCTTTTACAAGTTGATTAATTGAGGTCTTTGTTTTTACATTTGACGGGTGTTTTGTCCCGCTTAAAAATTCGCTGATAATCTTGTCCGCCCTGTTTATTTCCTCTATTGACACCGAAGCATAACGTTCTTTTCCCAACTCTTTTAACTCGGGCATTAGAAGTTGCAGGAACCCCTTTACAATGGTCAAAGGATTCCTGATTTCATGTGCGATTCCCGCCGCGAGCTTTCCAATTTCCTCCCGCGTATCGTTCAAAGCCCTTAGTTCATCAATTTTTTGATATAGAGAATCAAGGCTTATATCCAGGAATTCCTTAAGCCCTGCCTTGCTGTTATGTAGTTCCTCTCTGCCAGAGAGTGGAATGCAATAAACCATAACCATTCCTTCCCGGCCCTTAGACTTATATACATTAAAATAGTGTTTCTTGTTATTTTCATCAAACAATGCAAGTACAATGGGCTCATCAGAAAATGAAGACTGGAAAAACTCCTTGGCATCATTGAAAAATTCGCCATCCACTAAGTTAAAAAACGACTGCCTCTCCGAAAATAGGTTAATAGCGGAAGGAGAAGCTCCCTGAATAGCAAACTTGTGATCGAGAAGAAAACATGGAAAGGGGAGATTTGCAATTTCAATTACCATTAAGCATCCGACCATCCTTAAAAAGTTTTCTTGTCGAACTCTGGATAATAGCCATGAAAAGATTGTGAATCAGTTTAATTTCCATAAATTTTCATTATAATGATACAAAATATGAACCTTACTTACAATCGCTTATCCGGAAAATAACTGCTGGTTTCTCAGCGCCATTCATTTTTTTCTTCAAACTTTATATCTAATTTCCCAATAATTTTTAGGTCCTAGTACCCTTGTCATTTTCAGGTATCCCTGTTTTTCCTCATTAAAAATGGCTGTAAGGGAGCTTGTCCATCCCTTACAGCCATTTAATTTTGGGTTCCGTTTTATTCATGATTCTCTTAATGTTCGCCCTGTGCCTGTAAAAAACAAATAACGCCAAGATACTTACGATAATGATGAGCGGTACATCCCTTGGAGATATCAGTAGAGAATAAGCCACTGCACCGACTCCTGCCATCATGGAAGAGAGGGAAACATATTTTGTAAGATATAAAGAAATGATAAAAATTGCAAAGATGACAAGGAACATGATAGGTACGTAAAACAGAAGAACTCCCCCTGAGGTCGCGACGGCCTTTCCTCCCCTGAAGCCAGCGAAAATCGGATACATATGTCCAATTACCGCAAACACGCCCGGAATTAACGCGTTGAAATCATCATAGCCAACGAGCGTCGGCAGGGCAGCTGCAAGGGTTCCTTTCAGAATATCGGCCAAAGTGACGGCAATTCCCGCTTTTACGCCCAACGTCCTGAAAGTATTTGTTCCCCCAAGGTTCCCGCTTCCATGCTGGCGGATATCCTTGTTATAAAAAACCTTTCCGATAATGAGTCCGGAAGGGATGGATCCTAGCAGGTACGCCATCACACAAAAAAGAACAATTTCAATCATACATAAATCTCCTTTACCTTCAGTTGCAGATGTTTAGATGAAAGGTTGTAGCGGAACCCCCGCTAAGGGAAGTTTCACTTTATCCCACTCTTAAGGGACAGTAAGCCTGAAGGGCAACTGTCCCTAAAGGTCCGATTGGTTCAACTAGCCCTCAGCGGAAAGACACCGCTGAGGGAAGTTTCACTTTATTGTACCATTTTCTTTTTAAAACGCCATATAGCCTAAAAAGGATTTTTTAAAACCTGAATGAAGGCAGTGGTTCCTATAGCATAAGGGCAGCTTGTTTGCTAGGATAAAAACTAGGAAAGGACGGTTCAGGATGGGTACATATAAGGATAATAAGCAATCGAGTTTGATGGAAATATTTCTTGTTTCGTTAAAATTGGGCTGTACGTCGTTTGGGGGGCCAACAGCCCATATAGGCTATTTCCATAATGAGTATGTAAAGAAGAAAAAATGGCTCGAGGAGCGGGAATTTACAGAGTTGATTGCCTTATGCCAGCTGCTGCCTGGGCCGGCGAGCAGCCAGGCGGGATTTGGTATTGGCTTAAAGCGAGGCGGAGTTGCAGGAGGGATCGCCTCGTTTGCGGGGTTTACCCTTCCGTCATTTGCTCTGATGGCGATATTCGCATTCGTCCTTACGGGGATTGATCCAGCAGGAAATGGCTGGCTGCACGGACTGAAAATTGTAGCCGCTGCTGTCGTTCTCCAGGCTGTGTACTCTTTAGGTAAAAACTTTGCCTCTACAAAGGTAACTGGTACAATCGCGACCTTCGCCGCGGCAGCGATGTTCCTTTTTCCTTATTCAATTGCGCGGTTGGCCGTAATGGCAGCAGCGGGGATCGCTGGCTATCTGTTCTGCAATAAGCAGGAAGGAGAACCAATCACCGGTACTTTCACGAATGTATCCAAGAAACTGGCGGTAGTCTGTCTGGCGGTTTTTTGCCTATTGTTCATCCTGCTCCCAGTCCTTCGAAATTTCGGAATGGAATTCGTACTGGCAGACAGTTTTTACCGAAGCGGCGCTCTTGTCTTTGGAGGGGGGCATGTTGTCCTTCCGCTTCTCGAACGGGAACTAATCCCAACCGGTTTCATTTCGAATGGGGACTTTCTCGCTGGGTATGGCCTTGTCCAGGCAATGCCTGGCCCGTTATTCACGTTTTCCGCCTATCTCGGCGCGGCGATTGATGGATGGACAGGTGCGGTTATAGCGATTATTGCCATCTTCCTTCCGGGTTTTTTGCTTCTATTGGCTGTTTTGCCATTTTGGGGAAAAATCCGGTCAAGGCCTGCTATCCAATCCGTGGTTGCCGGGTTGAACGCCGGAGTTGTTGGGCTGCTTGCTGGCGCTTTTTATGATCCAATTTTCATTTCGTCAATTACATCCAGGATGGATGCCGCTCTCTTTGCTTTATTTTTTGGTTTGCTGGCCTTTTGGAAAATACCTCCGTGGCTCCTCGTTGTCATTGGGGCTGGAGCGGGGTACACACTCCTTTAACACTGAAAAAGGATTTACATAAATACGTCCAAAAAAAGGCGAACTTTTTACAATTTGATGGATTATTGCCAAAAGCCGCCATTTCGAATTGAACAATCCGGAAGACATTTCTATAATTTTACATATAGGAGTTCCTATAGTTTCCGCCGGCCAGGCTTGTACGTAAGGCCGGCTTATTTTTTCAAATCCATTTAAAAGGTTGTGAGCGAGCATGGATTCATGGGAAGAGAAACAAGGGGAATCACCAACCGGCGTTGCCTTTCCAGTTGGCAGGTACCCACTTAGTATTTTTCAGCTAGATTCCAAAGGAATGATTATTGCTGTTGATGAGGAGTGGGAATCGATAACCAGCCTTTGTCCTACCGAATCAATTGGCCAAAACTTCCTCGATATTTTCAGCTTCGATCCTCTTTCAAGGGGCTACTGCGATTTCCTTCCCCTCATTAAAAACGAAAAACGCTCTTTATTCACCAAAAAAGGAAAGTTTACATGCGTTACCGTATCTGTACTTCCCATTTTATTAGATGACGGTACAATTCATGGGTATTCCGGCGCTATGATCGATTGTTCAAGCCCATTTTTACATGAAGAACAGGGGCAATTTGAGCCAAAAAGCCTAATTTTTAAGCTTTCTTCGGAAATAGAAAAAAACAGGCAAAAGGATGCGATTCTTATACAACAATCGAGGCTTGCCGCGATGGGTGAAATGCTCGCAAGTATTGGCCATCAATGGAGGCAGCCTTTGAACAATTTATCGATGCTTTTCCAGGAAGCAAGGGAAGCGCTGGAATTCGGCGAAATTAACGAACAATTTGCGGACATATTTATAAAAGATGGGCTTGAGCAGGTACAAGTGCTGTCCCGGACCATCCATGACATCCGGAAATTTTACCGCCGAAACCAGGAAAAGTCGTTCTTCTCTGTTGCAGATGCGATCGAGGATGCATTGTCCCTTTTCTCGCCAAGCCTCAAAAAGCACGAAATTAATATTGAATTCATCTACAGGGGACAGCAAATGGCGTTCGGCTATCCGAATGAATTCAGCCAGGCAATCCTGAATTTGCTTGCCAATTCAAGGGACGCTTTTGTCCACAAAGGAATGGAAAACAGGAAAATTACGATTTCGATTGAAGATGAAGATTGTTTTACCGAAACTATCTTTACTGACAACGCCGGAGGAATTGATCCATCCTACATAACACATATTTTTGACCCCTATTTTACAACAAGGCCTGGAGGAACCGGTTTGGGGCTATATATGGTCAAAACGATTGTTGAACGCATGGAAGGGAACTCAGTGGTTGAAAACGATCATTCAGGGGCGCTGTTCAGGCTATCGATCCCCAAAGCATTTAATCAGGCACAGAATAAGCTGGCGGATTAGCCCAAACCCTCGTTCTCTTTTTATCCTCAAAAAAGCAGAATTAAGGCATTTTTTTATGGGAAAAGGTAAACTAAAGCTAAAAGAATAAGGAGGAAACGTGCTCATGCTGACTTATCCTAGCCGTGTAGAGATAAAGGAAATCCTTAATAAGGCAAAAAGAATCGCTGTCGTTGGCCTAAGTGATAATCCAGAAAAAACGTCCTATATGGTATCCGAAGCGATGCAAAAGGCAGGCTACGAAATCATCCCTGTGAATCCGGCAATTAAAGAAGCGCTTGGGGTAAAAGCGGTACCATCTTTAAAAGACATCGAGGGGCATATTGACATTGTTAACGTATTCCGCCGACCCGAGTATTTGCCCGGGGTTGCCAAGGAGTTCGCAGAAATTGATGCTGATGTTTTCTGGGCGCAGCTTGGCCTTGAAAGCGAAGAAGCGTATCATTTTCTGAAAGAAAGAGGATATACCGTTATTATGGACCGCTGCATAAAGGTGGAACATGCTTTAACCAGAAGGTAACATAATTGAAAACGGCTGCCCCAAGGGCGGCTTTTTTCGTGCTGTACATAACAAAAATAGCCAAAAATCATGTAAAACCAACGGAAATTTGAAAGAACTGGTTTGCGAAAACGAAATAAATCGCTACAATAAAGCATAGACGGCAGGACAAGTTATGGTAAAATTAACTTGCGAACATCCGTTCTTGACCAAAGTTTACCGGTAATCCCACACTTAACGGGACATAACCATCATTGGGGGATGAACCCACTTTGATGTAGTTTCACTTTATTTGATGCCTAAAAGGATGATAGAGATAAAAGTCAAATCCTTTGGCAGGGCATGAAAGGGGTATGTTAGTGTCAGCAAACCAACAAGCTTTTACTTATAATGATGATGCCATCCAAGTCCTTGAGGGATTGGAGGCAGTCAGGAAGCGCCCGGGTATGTATATCGGGAGTACTGATGCAAGAGGGCTCCATCATCTTGTTTACGAAATTGTCGACAACTCGGTCGATGAAGCGCTTGCCGGATATGGCAACCATATTATCGTGAGAATCCACAAGGATAATTCAATCAGCGTCATTGATAAAGGGCGCGGAATGCCAACTGGAATGCACAAGCTTGGCAAACCGACACCCGAAGTTATCCTGACGGTCCTGCATGCCGGAGGAAAGTTCGGCCAGGGGGGCTATAAAACAAGCGGAGGCCTCCATGGTGTGGGCGCCTCGGTAGTCAATGCCCTATCGGAATGGCTCGTTGTCACAATTAAAAGGGACGGTTTCGTCTATGAACAGCGGTTTGTAAATGGAGGAAAACCGGCAACCACCCTTGAGAACATTGGAAAAACGAACCAAACAGGAACGACCATTCATTTCAAACCGGATCCGTCTATTTTTTCCGTCACCACCTATAACTTTGAAACGCTTTGCGAAAGGCTAAGAGAATCAGCCTTCCTATTAAAAGGCATGAAGATAGATATTATTGACGACCGGAACGGCATACAGGAATCCTTCCATTATGAAAATGGAATAGAAGCGTTTGTCGAATATTTGAATGAAGGCAAGGAAGTCCTTCACCCGGTCGTAAGCTTCGAGGGCTCAACGAACGGGATTGAAGTTGAATTTTCCTTTCAATTCAATGATGGCTATTCGGAAAATGTCCTTTCATTCGTAAACAACGTTCGGACAAAGGACGGAGGTACGCACGAAGTTGGCGCAAAGACGGCGATGACAAGGGTTTTTAACGATTACGCCCGCAAGGTTTCCCTCCTGAAGGAAAAAGATAAAAACCTTGACGGCGCCGATATCCGTGAAGGGCTTTCTGCGATTGTTTCGGTCCGCATTCCCGAAAACCAGCTCCAATTTGAAGGGCAGACAAAGGGAAAGCTGGGCACGAGCGAAGCAAGGTCTGCAGTCGATTCAGTCGTTTCCGAACATCTCTCCTATTTCCTTGAAGAGAATCCCGATATAAGTTCCTTGCTTATTAAAAAATCAATTAAGGCGTTCCAGGCAAGGGAAGCTGCCCGGAAGGCACGGGAAGAGGCGAGGAGCGGGAAAAAGCGGAAGCGCGCTGATGCAATTCTATCCGGCAAGCTGACTCCGGCGCAATCACGCAATCCACAGAAGAACGAACTTTACCTGGTGGAGGGGGACTCCGCGGGAGGGTCGGCAAAACAAGGCCGCGACCGCAGATTCCAAGCTGTCCTTCCATTAAGGGGTAAAGTTATCAATACCGAAAAAGCAAAGCTTCAGGATATTTTTAAAAATGAAGAAATCAACACAATCATCCACGCAATCGGCGGAGGAGTCGGGACTGATTTCAATGTTGAAGATATCAATTACGACAAGATTATCATCATGACCGATGCCGACACGGACGGTGCGCATATCCAGGTGCTTCTCCTGACATTCTTTTACCGCTACATGAAGCCCCTTGTTGAAGCCGGTAAGGTCTTTATAGCCCTTCCGCCGCTTTTCAAAGTGAGCAAGGGTACCGGCAAGAAGGAAGTCATTGAGTATGCCTGGAACGAAGATGAACTGCAGGGCGCCATCAAAAAGGTTGGCAAGGGCTATATGATTCAGCGCTATAAAGGACTCGGTGAAATGAACGCCGACCAGCTGTGGGAAACGACAATGGACCCTGAAACAAGGACATTGATCAGGGTGAAAATCGATGATGCGGCAAGAGCGGAACGCAGGGTCACAACCCTGATGGGCGATAAAGTAGAACCCCGCAGGAAGTGGATTGAATCAAATGTTGCATTTGGCCTGGAAGAAGAGGATGAACTTGATACGATTCTTGAAAATGAAAATATTACCGTCGCCGAGGAGGAGATAGGGCAATGAGCATGACAGAGAAATTCCGTGACCTTCCCCTTGAAGATATACTTGGCGACAGGTTTGGCAGATACAGCAAATACATTATCCAGGAGCGGGCACTTCCTGATGCGCGGGACGGACTGAAGCCAGTCCAACGGCGAATCCTGTATGCTATGCATGTCGAAGGGAATACCCATGAAAAAGGATTCAGGAAATCCGCGAAAACAGTCGGTAACGTTATAGGCAATTACCATCCACATGGCGATTCGTCTGTTTATGAAGCGATGGTGCGGATGAGCCAGGATTGGAAAGTCCGTAATGTACTCGTCGAAATGCATGGCAATAACGGAAGCATGGACGGCGACCCGCCGGCCGCGATGCGTTATACGGAAGCGCGGCTGTCCTCCATTTCAACTGAACTGCTCAGGGATATTGACAAACAGACTGTCGACTTTATCCCAAACTTCGATGACACAACAAGCGAGCCTACTGTTTTGCCGTCCATGTTCCCGAACTTACTCGTGAATGGTTCGACCGGTATTTCCGCCGGTTATGCGACCGATATCCCGCCCCACAACCTTGGCGAGGTAATTGATGGCGTTATTATGAGGCTGGAAAATCCAGACGTATCTGTGGAACAGCTGATGACGGCCATTAAAGGACCAGATTTCCCGACCGGAGGAATCATCCAGGGCGTAGATGGAATAAGGAAAGCATATGAAACAGGGCGCGGGAAAATCATTGTCCGCAGTAAGGCCGAGATAGAAGATATCCGCGGCGGAAGGCAGCAAATCGTCATTACTGAAATACCATATGAGATTAACAAGGCAAACCTCGTTAAAAAAATGGATGAATTCAGGCTCGACAGGAAGCTTGAAGGGATTTCCGAAATCCGGGACGAGACCGACCGGACAGGCCTCAGGATCGTCATTGAATTGCGCAAGGATGCGGATGCTTTGGGCGTCCTGAATTATCTATATAAAAACAGTGACCTGCAAGTGGCCTATAACTTCAATATGGTCGCAATCCACAACAAACGGCCTGTGTTGATGGGACTCAGGGAGCTACTTGATGCTTATATCGGCCATCAAAAAGAAGTCGTTACAAGAAGGTCGCAATATGAGCTAAGGAAAGCACGGGAAAGGCAGCATATCGTAGAAGGCCTCATGAAGGCACTGTCGATTCTTGATCAGGTGATCGCCGCCATCCGAGCTTCGAAAGATAAACGGAATGCAAAGGATAACCTTATCGCAAAATTCGGGTTTACTGAGCCGCAGGCCGAAGCGATTGTTTCCTTGCAGCTTTACCGGTTGACAAATACAGATATTACCGCGCTCAGGAAAGAAGCCGAGGAGCTTTCTAAAAAAGTCGAAGAGCTCCAATCCATTCTTGGCAGTGAAAAGAAACTTTTCAGCGTCATTAAAAAAGACCTGAAGGATGTTAAAAAGCGTTTCGCGGACGCCAGAAGGTCAAGTATTGAAGAAGAAATCGAAGAACTGAAAATCAATCTTGATGTAATGGTCCCAAGCGAGGATGTCATCGTAACGGTGACTAAGGAAGGGTATATCAAACGGACAAGCCTCCGTTCGTTCAGCGCCTCAAACGGGCAAGATTTGGCGATGAAGGATTCCGACCGGATGTTCGCGCAGATGGAAATGAACACGAAGGATGTCCTGCTTCTCTTTACATCCAAAGGAAATTATCTTTACATGCCCGTGCACGAGCTTCCTGACATCAGGTGGAAGGATATGGGGCAGCATGTCGCCAATATCATTCCAATCGACCGGGATGAAGAACTCATCAAAGCGATTCCAGTTAAAGATTTTGAAAACGACTCGTATCTCCTGTTCGTCACCAGGAATGGAATGGTCAAGAAAACGGAATTGAAGCTTTATAAGGCGCAACGCTACTCCAAGCCGCTGACCGCAATCAACCTGAAAGGTGCCGACCAGGTTATCGATGTTCACGTAACCGACGGCTCACAGGAACTGTTCCTCATTTCCCATTATGGGTATGCGTTATGGTTTGATGAGGCGGAGGTCAGCCCAATTGGCATCAGGGCAGCCGGGGTGAAAGGAATGAACCTGAAGGAAGGCGACTTTGTGGCCGGCGGGAAAGTGATTGGCCCGGAAGGCAAGGAATCAATCACTATTGTCACCCAGCGCGGGGCAATGAAAAAAATGAAATTAAAGGAATTTGAAAAGGCCGGACGCGCGAAACGGGGAGTCGTCGTCCTGCGGGAACTGAAAGCCAATCCGCACCGCGTAGTCGGCGTTGAAGCGGTTGAAGACCTCGACCAGCTCTTCATCCTGACTGAAAAAGGCCAGCTTCTTTCCATAAAAGCGGGCGACCTGAAATTTAGCGACCGCTATTCAAACGGCTCGTTTATTTTGGATGAAGGGGAAAGCGGAAAAGCCGTCTCCCTTTGGAAGGAAACCCATGGAGAAGAAACTGAACAAGCATAGCTGACAAAGGGCTGCCCTGCTTTTGGCGGCCCTTTCTCCTTTAATGGGCAGATCATTTGGCTGCCGTTTTTAGCTTCCTCCGCGAGATTGCCCTTGATTCGGGGCATTTGGTAGTGTCGGGCCATGAGTGATCAAACCAAATGACAAAACACGACAATTTTAACCAATTTTTCTAGTAATCTTTCAGCCAGTTTATTATACTATTTATTAATATTGTTAATTTTTTTGAAGGAGGCAACTACTTGTACTGTCCTAATTGCAACACGTTAAATGATGATTCCGCCCGTTTTTGCAGCAAATGCGGGGAATACCTCGAAAAGAAAGAACCGAAAATATGTCCGGACTGCGGTACTGAAGGGAAAAAGGGCGATCCCTTCTGCAATATGTGCGGCTATAAATTCCCTGATGCCAATGCGCCAATCCAAACAGCACCGCCAACGAATAACTATGGCAACACTGGCACCGCAGATGGTTTTGGAGGGAGCAATGGCGGTTTTCAATCAGGCCCTTCACACAATTACGGGTCCTACTCCGCATTTGGCGCCGATGCGGATAATGTACGGTATGCAAATTTTGGCGAAAGGCTTGTAGCACTTATAATCGATTCGGTTATTCTAGGCGTCGCTGGATTCATCCTTGGAATTGTATTTGTATTCATTGACGATACCGGCATTCTCACGAATTTGATTTCCCTTATTATTGGTATTGCCTATAAAGCGGGAATGGAAGGTTCTTCCTACCAAGCCACACTAGGGAAAATGGCAATGGGTATAAAGGTAATTGGTCCTGATGGCGGGCGAATCAGCTATGGCAGGGCCATCGGCAGGTACTTCGCGACATTCCTGTCTTCAATCATTTTAGGGATTGGTTACCTGATGGCTCTCTGGACAAAACAAAAACGGACCCTTCATGACTTTGTTGCCGATACGTATGTAATCAAAAAATAAGAGCACGAAACCCCCTTTACTTTTTAGAAACGGGGGTTTTTCATTTGTCTTTTTGATAGGGATAGGCAATCGTCACAAATTTGTAAGGGACGCATAGTATAAAGCAAGTAGTTAAAGGGAAAGGAGCTTGCTTGACTTGACTAAATTCAATCACGCTAACTTAACAGTCACCTATATAGCCCCGATTACCCCATTTAGGCCGCTTGAGGGAAGAAAGTATACATTGTCCCATTCGGATACGACTGGTAAACTTTTTTTGACGGTCGGACCTGAATACAGCTATTCGACAACAACTGTTGCCAAGGATGAAGTTTTTGCCGAATGGGTCCAAAGTATGGGAGAGTATTCCCTGTATGGCCGAGTACATGTAAGCAGCGGTGAATTCGACGAACAGCAATCCGGAGTCCGGTTCATGATTTTTAAAAAGGAAATGGATTTGGCTCTTACGGCAATTGTTTATGGCGACCAAGTGTTTTACAAAAGCTTCCCATGGCTCCTGGATGCTCCCATTTACATTCAATTTGATTCCATCTATCCTGAATTCAAGAAAGTCCTATACTATGGGACGCCAAGGCAATACCTTGCATCATTACGTGGACAGAAAGTTACGTAGCAGCGCGGGACAAAAATGCCTGCGCTGTTTGTTTTTGTAGATTATTCCTTTGATTTGGACATACCCGGTTTTTTTAAAAGAAACAAGGGTAAATACGTTTTAGCATAACTTTTTCGGAAATCGGTTCCAGGCCTACATAAAGAAAACATGCTGCTGTTTAGAAGAGTGAACTGGATACCGGCTTCAAAAATTGACTAGGAGGCGTTCTTATGCATAAGAAAAGTAAGTTCCTTCCGATTTTGGCTTCCGCCGCTCTCGCTTTGGGACTGGCCGCCTGCCAATCTTCTTCTGATAAAACGGGAGGGGATTCAAAAAAGGATGGTAAAGGGGAAGGCACAAAGGATAAAGTTGTTACAATTACGTATGCAAGGGGTGCCGATACGACAGGGAGTACAGAAAAACTGATCCAGGCATTCGAGGACGCGCATCCGAATATCAAAGTCGAATACCAGGAAATGCCTAACAGCAGCGGACAGCAGCACGACCAATATGTAACCGCCTTCAGCTCGAAAAGCGATGAAATTGATGTTTTTGATGCGGATGTCGTTTGGCCGGCTGAATTTGCCCAGGCGAATTATGCCCTCGAGTTGGACAGGCTTATCGAGAAAGACGGAATCAATATGGATGACTATTTCCCTGCGACAGTCCAGGCGGGAAAATTCGGCGGGAAACAATGGGCCATGCCTAAATACATGGACGCCGGCCTCCTATACTACAGGACGGACATTGTAAAAGATCCTCCTAAAACATGGGATGAATTAATCGCTGCCGCGAAAGAAGGGCAAGGGAAGGAAGGGACAAAATTCGGTTTCGTCCTTCAGGCGAACCAATATGAAGGCCTTGTCGTAAACGCCATTGAGTTCATTGCAGCCTATGGAGGACAGGTCATTGATGAAAACAACCAGGTTGTTATTGACAGCCCCGAATCTATCAAGGGTTTAACGAAAATGGTTGAAGTAGTTAATTCGGGCATTACGCCTAACAATATCCTGAACTTTACTGAAACAGAAACGGAAACCGCGTTTATTGAAGGGCAAACTGTCCTTGCGCGTAACTGGCCATACATGTCGAAATCCGGGGCGGACAAAGAGCGTTCGAAGGTCCTTGATAAAGTTGGCTACTCTGTACTGCCTTCAGGTGATAAAGGTTCAGCTTCGACTCTCGGCGGATACATGACAATGATTAACCGCTATACGGACGAACCGGAAGCTGCGTGGGAGTTCGTTAAATGGATGACAGGCAAGGAAGGCCAACTCATTTCCGCTATTGAAGGCGGAAGGGCGCCGACGCTGAAAGCTTTGTATGATGACGAAAAAGTTAAAGAAGCGGCCCCGCTTTTTGGCAAAGAAGAATTTGTCAATGTGCTTCATAGCGCCGTTCCAAGGCCTGTAACGCCAAATTACCAAAAAGTATCCGATATTATGCAGATAGAAGTTTCCAAAGCGTTGACCAAGAAAATTACGCCAGAAGAGGCCATTAAAAATATGCAGCAAAAAATGGAAGATGCTTTAAAATAAATTACTTTTGTCGTTAATTTGATTTCAAAGGAACAAAGAAAGAAGGTGGGTGTTCTCGCACCCGCCTCTTTTCTTTCAAGTTCCCCCTTAACAAACCTTAATGGCGTATCCCATAACCCATATAAAAGAGAGGGTGGTCATAATGGCAAAAGGCCCCGGGCGCAACTTCAGCCTTAGCGAAAAACAGCTTGGCTATTTGATGGTTTTGCCGTCCCTTTTACTGATCCTAGCAGTTGTGATTTGGCCCATCACCCAGTCCTTTTGGAACAGCCTGTTTGATTACAGGCTGAACGACCCCGCCAGATCACAGAAAATGCTGACGGACAATATCGATCTTGAACGATACGCAAACAACTATTATTATTTGTCCAATTCACTGGAAAGCCTGGAAGAAGGCGTTAAGGAGACGGATGTTAAGGAATCGCTTTCCGATATCAATACACAGATTGAATCATACCATAAAAAGCTTTTGGACGAACCCGGTATGGAAGATAAATACAAAAAGGTAAACGATATTATTGCTTCATTTAGGCCCGTAACAGACTCAAACCTTAAATACTCTAAGCTGGATTCAAAGCTTGCGGCTGATTATTCAGCAGTATTGGACAAAGCGGACAAAAAACTGGCAACGCTTGAATTTGGACCGGAAGAAGAGGCAATCGCGGCCGACTTAAAGGAACAGCTCAAAGATACGAGGGGAGCAATCCTTAAGTCGAATTTTATCGGTTTTAAAAATTATATGAATTATTTTCAGGACCAGCGGATGTGGCAATCCATTGCGAATACCACAATCTTTACGGTCATATCCGTATTTTTCGAGCTCGTCATTGGATTAATGATCGCACTGCTCCTGAACAGAGTGTTTTTTGGAAGAGGTATTGTCCGGGCGGCGGTACTAATTCCTTGGGCCATCCCGACCGCGGTTTCAGCGATGATGTGGAAGTATTTATATGATGGCCAATCAGGCATTATCGCTCACTTTTTTGAAAAGCTCCACCTCGTTGAAAATGCCGGGGATTTATTGACGACGCCAACCGGCGCAATGTTCTCCATCATTTTTACCGATGTATGGAAAACGACTCCCTATATGGCGCTGCTTCTGCTTGCCGGCCTCCAGACGATACCTTCTTCGCTGTATGAGGCTGCGCAGGTTGATGGAGCGAACAGATACCATCAGTTTTTCAAAATTACGCTGCCACTCTTAAAATCGTCGATTCTGGTGGCGCTCCTGTTCCGTACTCTTGATGCTTTCAGAGTTTTCGACCTGATTTATGTATTGACTGGGGGAGGACCGGCGAATTCTACGGAATCGATTACGGTCTATGCTTATAAAACATTGTTCTCCCAGCAAAACTTCGGAGCCGGATCTGTTTTATCAGTCATTGTCTTCCTGGCTGTGGCATTGATTAGCATGATCTATATCCGTTTCATCGGTTCCGACCTCTTTGAAGGAAAAATAAAGAGTTAGGAGGTTTTAGTATGAATAGGAGAGCCGGAATTCCTTTTTATGCGTTCCTTGTTGTTTTCGTATTTCTTGTGATGTTCCCATTCTTATGGGTATTTCTCACATCGATTAAACCGCCCGGCGAAATTTTTTCATCTTTCGCCTGGTTCTCTAAGGAGCCGACGCTCAGGTCGTATGAATCAGCCTTGACTACTAGGCCTTTGCTGACATATTTGAAAAATAGTTTTATTGTATCGGCATTGACAACCCTTATTGCGATTGTTTTCGCTTCGTTCGCAGCCTATGCGCTGACCCGTCTACCGATACGGTTCAAAAAACTCATATTGGGTATCGTACTGGCCTCCTCTATGTTTCCGCATATTGCAATCATGTCACCAATCTATAACTTTGCGACAGACTTTCATTTGCGGAATACGTACATGGGCCTTGTGATCCCATATATTACATTCAGCCTGCCGCTCGCGATTTGGCTTCTCTCTACCTTTTTTCAAAAGATTCCGTTCGACTTGGAGGAATCCGCGAAAATTGATGGCGCGACTCCTTTTCAAACCTTCAGGAAGGTCATCTTTCCGCTCGCTGCGCCAGGAGTTTTTACAACAGCAATTCTTGTCTTTATCACGGCATGGAATGAATACCTGTTCGCGCTGACAATCAACTCGAAGGAGTCATCCAGGACGGTTCCAGTGGGAATTTCTCTTTACCA
This sequence comes from Neobacillus sp. YIM B06451, assembly GCF_032667185.1. Taxonomy (NCBI): domain Bacteria; kingdom Bacillati; phylum Bacillota; class Bacilli; order Caryophanales; family Bacillaceae; genus Neobacillus; species Neobacillus sp. YIM B06451. The sequence goes on from NZ_JAVFKJ010000009.1 coordinate 92,192, forward strand.
AAGTGATTACACCGTCCCATGGGGCGACATTACCGCAGCAACGGTTATTGTAACGATACCGATTGTTGTTTTGGTCCTTATTTTCCAAAGAAGGATTGTTTCTGGGCTGACTTCGGGTTCGGTAAAAGGATAAAGTGATTTTAAATCAGCTAGGGGTTTGTTCAATTGCATTGAGGAATTTCCTCGATTCCTCGTAATCTAGAGAACATGGTGTCTTATTTAACGTTAAAAATAGAATGATGGATTCGTTTTTTTGGGAGTGACAATTGTATGAGGAAAAAACCTTACTTAACAGACGCGATTATCGGCAACTCTAAAATGCTTGCAACGCTGACGAAGGATGGGCAGCTCCAGCGGCTGTTTTGGCCGAATATCGACTATCCGCAGCATGCAAACCGTTTCTATACCGGCATCTATATCCATAATGAAGGGGAAGGAGGAGCCACTTCGTTTATCCATGAAGATGGGTGGGAACATCTTCAGTCTTACGAGGAAGATACGAATATCCTTGTCACCACGGCACGTAACTTTGAACTGAAAGTTGAAATCACGCAAACAGATTTTGTGGTTCCCGGAATGGACATTTTTGTTCGGGATTATCATGTTAAAAACCAATCAAGTTTACCCAATAGGATGTCATTCATCGTGTATTCTGATTTCACTGTTGATGACAGGAAAAGGTACAGCACGGTGATGTTTAACCCGGTGGACGATTGCCTTGTACATTATTTCCGCCAATACGCCTTTGCGGTCGGAAGCAGCATGGATGCCGCCCAGTACCAGAGCGGCTCCGCTTTGGAAGCGGCCCGCACGAACAAACTAAGCGGCAAGGTAATTATTAACAAAACAGACGGAGCGCTATCATGGGACCTCGGGGATATGGGAGGCGGGGAGGAGAAACGGCTGACCGTATACATTACCGCCGGCTCCAATCTCGGAGGAGCAGTTTCCTGCCTTGCCAAAGCAAAAGAGCAGGGGCCAGATGAGCTACATGATCGAACGGCGCGTTACTGGGAGGAGTACCTCCTTCAGGGACGAGCAATCCATATTGAGGACGAAAAGACAAGGCAGGTATACACAAGGTCATTGCTCGCGTTCAAGCTACTTAATGATGAAGAGACGGGAGCGTTCATCGCAGGTCCGGAAGTTGATGAAGATTACGACTATTCCGGAGGGTATGCGTATTGCTGGGGCAGGGACGCCGCTTATATCGCCACTGCCGCCACCGTTGCAGGATACCATGATCTTGTATCCAAATTTTATTATTCCACGATGGCCACACAGAGGGATGATGGAGCCTGGGAGCACCGATTTTACACGAATGGCATGCTCGCCCCTACCTGGGGAATCCAAATTGATGAAGGCGGCTCAATTCTCTGGGGTATTCATAAACACTATGAAATTACTAAGGATGACATCTTCCTGAATACCATCTGGCCCTCCGTGGAAAAGGGCGCCAATTACCTGACAATGTTCATTGACCTTGAAACCCATCTGCCGCTCCCGACAAACGATCTTTGGGAAAAGAGGGAGGGGGAACATCTGTACTCAACCGCAGCTGTCTATGGCGGTTTGATTGGTTCGGCAAAGCTTGCCCGAAAACTGGACCGAGTAGATTTGGCTGAAAAATGGGAAAGAACGGCAGAACGGATGAAAAAGACGGTAGAGGAACGATGCTGGAATGAAGAAACCGGCTCGTATTTAAGGGCACTGAAGCTTGCAGTTGACGAGAAAACCTTTACGGAGGCCGCGCTGGCAGGTAAGGAGACGGTAGTAGAAGAGGACCGGAAAGGATACAAAACTTACAGGCTCATGGAAGATTCAGTTGTCGACATCAGCCTCCTCGGATTGAATGTACCTTTCGGGATGATTGATGAAAATTCGGAAAGGATGATTAAGACGGCGGAAACGATTGAACGCCTGTTGACTTCGCCGGTAACAGGCGGACTGGAACGTTTTCCAGGGGACGTATATATCGGAGGGAACCCGTGGATTCTCACCACCCTGTGGATGGCTTTATTCGACATTAAAATCAGCAATTTCGAAAAAGCCCGAGCTTATTTGCAATGGGCCGTGAACAACGCCAACCATCTTTGCCTGCTGCCTGAACAAATCCACAAAGAGACCGGCCAACCTGCTTGGGTCATGCCCCTCACATGGTCGCACGCGATGTTTGTACTGACTGTCATTGCACTGGAGGAAGCGGGGGAGTTGAATAACGGTTAATGACAACAGCGAAATCCATTATGGAAGTGGATTTCGCTTTTTTATATTAGGAAAAATCGTAAGGCATTTTAAAAAAGGCTTACTGGAGGTCTTGATAAACCTTTTATATTTATAACTTTTAAATAATCCATAATTCTTTCGTTATTATTTGCTATTAAATACTTTTCCTAATATTTTGTTGTTCCTCTTAAATAGATGGATTAATATTGATTATAGAAGGGGGACAAGCAGTCATGATTCAAGATTATCAATCATTTCTCTTTGGAGCTTTTACTGTACTTGCTTTTCTTTTAGTTCTGTCATTTGCCGGGCTATTTCAAATTAATTGGAAATGGAAATGGAATAAAGATACCGCCAAATATATCCCCCCTTTACTTATGACTCTAATTTCTATTCTAATTGTTGGAAATAATTATAAACCTCTGGTAGAACCCCCACCAGTGGAAAATAAATCATTATTGAATTACATATTTACAAATCCCGCCAACCTACAACTTTTATTGTTTATTTCGGTTCTACTATTTATTGTTCTTGTTTGGCTGGTGATGACAGTCCCGTTTAACACTCAAGGATTATCAAAATTCTCTGGATTTGGCATTTCGGCTGAATTTAGGGAAAAAGTAAATGCAGTTGTTGAGAAAAACGCTGTTACTAATGAGTTAACCTCTATTAGGGAAAATATTCTCAGAATCCTTACTTCTGATAAATTTTTTGATGAAACCTTAAAAGACTGTGTTAATGAGTTCACAGAGGATGATGGAACGCAGTATTTTGAAATTGATCCCAATAAAATGGTTACAGGAGTTTTAGAACTCGTTGAAACTTCCTATCAAGCCAGTGAAAGTAATTTTCGACTTCAATATCACGTTGAATCTGTCAAGCTGCATGAAGAAGCTGCAAGCAAAAAGAGGCTAGAAGAACTCCCTATGGCAATGAGGGATGCTTGTCTCCAGGCGATAAATAAAAAGAAGCCTTATATTTGGAAGGGCACATTTGCGATGTGTATTAATCCTTTTGCACAACAGGATTCTTATTATGTGGTTTGTCTTTATTCGGACGACTTAACTTTTACAGAAACAGACAGCGATTATCTTGGTACACTTATTAAAGTTGCGGAAACTATCGTTACACTATACTGGTACCAATCAGAAGAAGGTGCAGTGATATTTGAGAATACAGAAGAAGATAACAATGGTGATCAAGTTGTTTCATAAACATTTGCTGTGGTAAACTAATGATAGGAGGTGTTCGGTATGATTCTAACTGTTAGACGTCCGAAAAGGGAAAAACGTGTAGCCATAGCCCCCAAAATTGCACCCAAAAGAACACTCCCTGAAGGTGCATCAATTGACACTAAAGAAACCATTCAACAAATCGTCAAAGAAGAAATGAAACGAAATGGTTATTCCAGAAAAAACGATCCATTTGTAAGACGGATAAATAATGTTATTACTCATTATTCAAAAGATAGCTTCTAAAATTAGCACGGATTTCATATACTTTTGGACAAGATAACCGTATTAGGAGGGATTATCTTGTCCATAATTAATTTTCCAAAGCATCCAGATGTACCTATAAGACGTTTTAATCAAAAGAAGAAAGTCAGGCTGGTGGAAACAGGGCAAAAGGTCCATATTAACCATAATTATGTTAAGGATGTATTTAAAAAGCATGGATACAAACGCTCGGAAGACCCCTGCATAAAGGAATTAATTGAGTTACTATTTCTCCATTGATTATCAAATCAATGGTTTTTTTAATTGTCAAAATGCAATTTGGTGAGTAATGTAAATAATCCTATTCAGCCTCAGAATTGAAGAGGGGGGAAAATAAACCTCAAAATCCATCATTTGTTAGACTTTAATTGGTAAACGCAGCAAAATAATTAAAAAAGATTCATGAAATCATTATGGGAAATAATGCATTTTATATGGACTAACAAACTTTTGCAGACTTCTGAAATCAACAGTCCGAACCTTTCCTTATCGCAAAACACTGAAGCAGCTAATGGTACAACTAAAATCCGTTTGTGATCGATATTCAGAGAACTGGGTAAGGTATTGGGTAAAATAACTGCTGTGGTATGATGAAAGCAATATATGCGAAAAATTTTATTCCGTCTCACTATCAAGAGTTTACTTTGATAGTGAGACTAGTTTTCTGTTTTTGAATTCAACTTCTTAGAATATATATTATGTTAACTGAGAAAAAATTATCGTCAAACCTGACGTATCCCCTCTAAGTCCCCATAATACTTGATATATGGAACTTCGTTCCCCTAAGTTCCTCATAATTATTGTCTCCTTTCGGGTAGTTATCGTTCAATGGTTTGAACCATAATTTTTTGGTTTGAACCTTAATTCTTTAGTTGTTTATTATTTTTTCATTTGGAGGATCTTTATGTTATTGTCACATGCATTTGATGAATTTTTATTGTATTTGCAGGTTGAGCGTAATTACTCAAAAAACACATTGGACAGTTATGAATATGATTTGAAAACGTTACATGACTTTTTAACTCGGCACAACCGTTCGTTGCAACTCGAAGATTTGATTCCCTCCACTGTCAGGCGATACATTCAGGAGATGGTTCTCAAAAACAATCTGAGTCCAAGAACAATGGCCCGAAAGATTTCATGTCTAAAATCCTTATCAAAATATTGCTTAAAGGAGCGTTTCATAAATAGCGATTTCATGTCCGGAATCGAAACACCTAAACACGACAAAAAGCTCCCTGTTTACATGACTCTTTCTGAGGTTCAAAAGCTTTTTGGCTATTTAGAGCAGTCCGAAGAGCGGTTTGCCATGCGAAATCACTTGATGTTTAAACTATTAGCAAGTACGGGAATGAGACGGCAAGAACTAGTTGATCTTACTTGGAAACAAGTCAATTTTGAAAATATGACCATTAAGGTTTTAGGAAAGGGAAAAAAAGAGCGCCTCCTCCCCCTTCACCCGATGATACACCAGCTTTTTTTGGATTATCGGGACAGCCTTTTAGCACATCAAATTCATCATGAAGAACCGATATTTCGCAACAAGAATGGAGAAAAGCTCAATCCCCGTGGCCTTCACAAGATTTTTAAGGAAACGCTTGAAAAAGCAGGACTGCCTCCTCAACGTTTTTCCCTACATCATATGAGGCATACATTTGCCACCCTGCTCCTCCAGGAGAATAAGGAAAACGTGGATATTCGGACTCTTCAAGAATTGTTGGGTCATGAAAGTTTGGCGACAACCTCTGTATATACGCATGTGGATTTTGAACAAAAACGTAAAGCCATCAATAGTTTCAATTTTAAAGGGAAATAAAGCTCCTCAGAGGAGCTTTATTTGTTTGTATCCTTAGGTAGGGCTAAAACATTCATATTGGCCTGTATATAAGGATTAACGGGGTAAGGAGTACCACCATACTGACCCCCAAAAGGATAAGCGGCTTGCTGTTGTGGAGCCATATTCATTGGCATCATCGGATACGCATGTTGAATAGGATACCCATTCATGTTAGGATCAGCGAAATACTGATAATTAGGGGCAGTCATCATTCCTGGTTGTAACATATTTCCATTTTGTTGTTGATAAGGTTGAAATGATAGGGAAACATTTTGCATAGGTATTTGACCATTCATGTTCATCAGTTCTATTTGCTTATTTTTATTGGCCATTTCAATCAAATGATACTTATAATGAATAATGCTTTGTTGATCCTTTAGTTGCCGTTTATAAAGGTCTGGCAACTCATCGCTAATTTGATTGATATTTAAATTCATCAGATGATGGGCTTTTAACAGAAGAAATGTTTCCAAGATTTCTTCCAAAATCGTTTGAGCGGTCCTCAGTTCTTTTTTATACCTTTCATCCAATCGGACATATCGGGCAAGACTTCCCTTTGAGGCATCAATACTATGTCCAAGGCCGTATCGAATGGCATCATCGGATACCCCCATCTCCCCAAGTATAGTGGCAAATGTATATCTGAATGAGTATGGGGTAATCCCCTTATCCCCTGTCCAACCCATGGCTGCGCACAGTTTCTTTACCATATGATTTAATTGTTTATTTGCAAGTGGTTTCCCTTGTAGTCCATATAACAATGAGTCTTGACCTTTTAGTTTCATATCATCAATATATTGGGTAACCTTTTGAAACAATAAGGGTGGCAATGGAATGAAACCTTCCTTGTTTTTGGTATTGCTTTTTTCGCCTATCTCCTCAGCTCCGCCTGTTTCATCATCAATCAATCCGTATTTAATTCCTTTTTCCATGTGGTCAATGGAGTTCCCCCTCAATTTACTCAGGGTAACATTGCGTAATCCCGTCATTAAGTCAATTGAGATTGGGAGTTCCAAAACTGCCAGTTCTGCTTCTGTTCGTATAGCAGAGTAAATCTCAAACAACTCCTCAAGGGATAGAACCCTCGAATGATGTCCGGAATCAGTGATAGCCACTTTGATAGCTAAAAATGGATTTGCACCCAGTACTCCTAATTGCTTAAAGAAGCTGAAAATAGAGGATAGCGCAGCAACTCTTTGTTTGGTCGTTTTAGATTTTTCATTCTTTTGTAGGAATGAAATCCACATTTGTACTAATTCAAAATCAACGTTTCCTAGAAGAGGTTCAATGTTTTCTTTACGCATGAAACCCACTATGTTCCCAATATTATTGGAATAAGAGGTGATAGTATTTGCCGCCCAAGGTTTTACCCCAATCATAGTTGTAAAAGCCGAGTCTAACGAAGTATTACCATCAATCTTTTCTTTTATTTTTCCATGATGTTGAAAATTACCTTGATTAATAGAATGTATCTGCTCCATATTTATCCCTCATTTGATTTTATCTGTTTTGTGATTTTAGATACGGCGGTTTCTCGAATACCCCTACTTTGATTCGACTCGTTAAATATTGAAATATTTGCTATCACCTTCTTGTATAATTATCACAATTATGAATGCTGAAGTATAAATCTTCTCAACAAAAGGCCAATAAAAAAGGACAGAGGATTGCCTAAGCAATCCATCTGTCCAGTTCTTCTGTAACAAGATGCGATAAAAAAATAGCTATTATTTTAAAGAAATTATACGATATCAAAAAATATAAATCAATAAAAAGCGAAAAATAATTATTAATGTCCTGAAAACCTTCTGGTAGATCGTAGGGGACCTATTGCTTTTTAATGACCTATAAACAAGCTGCAGAGATCCCTAACCCCTTGCCCCTCCCTATCTTATCCCTTGACAATGTAAATCCTCAGTCACTAATTTCCCAAGGCATAACTCGGAATACAAAGGTTCCTTATTAATGATTTTAGCCTGTATTTTTATAAATCCTCTTCCTGATAGAGTACCTTATATGTTTCCTCAAGATTGACAAGAACTATCAATGCTCGGGAAAGAGATTCCCTACATATGGTGACAGCAGGCTGTTTAAATTGTGACATAGAAATAAAAATTCCACAAGCGTGACCCCTATTGAAGATTCGGACTAAATGTTGAGAACCTCGCCAACCCCTATCGGTTGGTTCAACCATTTCATCTCTACCAAGAAAATCATGCTATCCAATTCAACTACTCCATCAATTAGTTCATAAATTCCTTCTCCATTTGAGCCAGTTAAAGCGAATGATTCCCTTATGAGGCACCCTACCTTTTAAACAGCTCGTTCAAAACATTCTCCAATATCTTACCTCTCTTGTGAGGATTCGACATTTTAAACAAATGGTTTAGGTTTGTATCTTTTTTTGTAGCTTGTTAAAGTAACACCCCTGTTAGCCATCTATGAATAACGAAACCGGCGATTCACCATAGAGAATGAAAATGGATCCTGTTCCTAGGCCGGGAGAGGAAGGTCGATCAACTTTGGTGCCATAGAGCCCATCCGTTAGTCTGACTCCAACGACCACGGTGCACAACCGTCTGTCGCTCTCCTTCGGGGAAGCACTCATAGTAGATTAATCCTAATTCTGGTTGCTGCACCAGCCTCCATTTTAACTGGCCAAGAAAGGAAGAGTTCAATGGAAGTATTCATTGAAAGAGCTTGCGGGCTGGATGTCCATAAGGTAAGTAATACTGCCTGCATCATGACATCTGAGGCGAACCTAGATATTCTCCTTACTCCTTTAAAAAACATTTTCGACAAAAGGAGGTATTTTCCTCTAATTGTATATAAAACTTCTAGTGTAATTAGTATAATTTAGTTAGGAAATGCTATTAGGGGGATATTAAATGTACTTTCACGGTGAATGGCTTGGTAAAGGAACCATAATAGGTCAAAAATATGTTTGTGGTTATTGTGGAACTGAAACTTCTTCGAGTGGTGGCTATAATTTTCAACAAAGGAATGAAAAGTTTGGTTTTTATGAACAAGTTGCATTTATCCTAATATGCACTTCTTGTAATTTTCCAACTTTTTTGACAGAGGATTATACCCTTCAAGTACCACAGCCAAAAATGGTTGCAAATGTTGAAAATCTGCCTCCTCCCCTAGCTATTCTTCTAAATGAAACAAGGAAAGCTATCTCTGCCGAATTGTATAATTCAACAGTATTATTGTGCCGAAAAATGCTGATGAATTTAGCAGTCCTAGAAGGTGCAGATAAAAACAAGTCTTTCGTTTATTACGTGGACTATTTAGAAAGACATGATTTCATAACTGCTAAAATGAAGCCTTGGGTAGACCGAATAAGGCAAATTGGTAATACCGCTACCCACGAAATACCCGATATTAGTAAAGAAGATGCCTATATGTCATTCGAGTTTTTGATAATGCTTTTAAAATTGGTTTACGAATTCCCTCATAAAATGCAACCTAAATAACCTTTTTACAAAATAACGAATACACTTGAATTAGTGGTCCCGATCCTTGCCAACGTTTGAAACTAATAATGTCCCTAATTATATGTCAAAGACAATAAAATACGGATTCTATGATTGGACTGGTGATGAAGACGTTATAGAACTTTCTTCAAAATACCTGGATGAACTCCGATTTTTTATAATTAGGGCTAAATCTCTTAGTCTAATGTGTGAAATGAATTTTTGGTCAATGTAGAAGCAACTTTTGACGAGGAAAAATTTATATATTCCTCTATACGTATTTGATTCTCACGTTCTCTAATTATTTCTTGATTATTGTTTTTAATAAGTTCATCGTTTCCTTGGTTTCTTTTATCATACACCGATCCTACTAATCCCACTAAAAGTCCAGGTACGACTCCAATTATCGAGCGTAATATCGATTTTGAAGTGGCGGCTCCCACCCATACCATTTCATTAAAAGAGCTATTAATCATATTACTTGATAACTCCAGAGAACTTATTTGAGATTTGGTTGGTTTATATTGAGCAATTTCCCTTGCAACCTGCTCTAATTCTACAATCTGCCCCTTATCTAGAAGTTCTAAAATATGCATCAAAATTGCTCCTCAAGTCTTTTTTGTTTGTAACCATTGGATTTTTTGGAAAACCCCATAGCTCAATAATATGAATTCATGATTCATTTATCAATAAATATTTTCAAGTATTTTCCTAGTAAACAATTATCCTAATTCCGATATCGTTTATCTCAAAAAAAGAATCAAGGTCTACAAGCTGTTGACATACGCCCCCTGGTCAAATCTCATCGAAGTTATCCTGTTTGAATCTGTTTTCTCTCTCAAAGGATTCCTATTGGCTTCGGTTTGAAACACAAACTTTTTTTGTTTTCAAGTTGACAAAGAGGGACGTAAAATGTTACCTTATAATTATTAAAGGACGTAATTTTAAACCTTAATTAAAACGTCCTAGAGGAGTGATTTTCAATGACATTTGATGACTTCATTATGACACATCCTACTTGCCGAGTTGTAGCCAACAGCCAAACAGCCCGTGACATTTATGACAAAATTATATGGAAGGAAGCAAATCGGATTAAAATGGCTGAGTTATCCTCTGCTGATATCCCTGCACTTGTAGCATGTGCACAGCAAATAGAATCCCATTGCGCATCAGCAAACAGCTGCGATCTAGATATCAGCAACGATACTGTAAAACAAGTTATCGGTCGAATGATTTCAGTATCCCTTGCCCCTCTAGGCTATGAGCCAGCTAAAAAGAAACGTTTGCCACAAGGACTTGCGGGATCCGTATTCAAAAACTCCACCGCATATTCGCTAACAGGCGTAGCAACTCAGTACATCGATAAGCGTATCGTTCCTATTAAAGATTAATTGCCGCTAAACCATTCGGGCCGTTTAATTACCTACTATTACCTCCAAAATAAGGCAACTCCCATAAGGGTTAGTTGCCTTATTTTAGTATAATTTTCGCAACAGCCTCGACATGCGTAGAGTGCTGAATGTATAAAAATAATAAGAAAGGGTAGAGGAAATTCACCTACATTTCATAATTGCTGTTAAGAGCAAAAGCTTTTCTAAACAATGGCCTTTTGATGCTCGGTTGTTGTGAATTCAATACCAATGTTTTCTGCATCTACCAGTAGTTCAAATAACCTTCCTTTAAACCATTCTCTTTTTGGAAGATCCTTCACATTTTTAATAAAGGTAAATGCATTAAGAACTTCCACATTGGAAGGCAGTGGATTGGATAACGGTTCAGATTCATCAAATACGATGTAAATGACTCTTTCTATCCTCATATGATAAGGGTTTTCCGATAACAAGTGGGAATTAACAAGTTTTGTTGTTAATTTTACTTCCAACCAGACTTTTTCTCCGTTTATATAGACCATGTCAGGTTTTTTTCCATCAATTTTGTTATTATTGTGTGCAATCGGCAAGTCTGTATATTTAATCGCTTCCGACATAATCGATTGAAACTTATTTCCAAGCATTGCCCTTAAACGGGTATATACTGGTTTTATAAATTTGTACTCTGGAACCTTATGGATATCCGCAACATTAAATGCCAACTCTTCCAGCCCTTTCTCAAAACTTCCATTTCCGTATTCCAAAAGGGCTTTATAAAGTGCTGGATCTATTTTTCTAATATGGGTTGCTCTAAGGGTATGAAGACTGCCGTTCATTCTGAGTTCAGAAAGCTTTTTAACGACGGAAAACTTATTCCTATATCTCTTCTGCCTTACTATTTTCTCGTAGTCTAAACCACTTGCTTTATAAACCTCCTCCACTTGGATATCCCCGTTTCTCTCTCGCCTTTTTAATTGTGTATAGAAGTTGTTATGATTCTTATATAAGTATGCAGGATGAACATCTTCGTCATTTTGTTTAACCATTACAAGGTAATCAACAAACTTTTCAAATGTCCATTTAGGCGGAGTCCTTTTAACTTCCTCGTAGTCAATGTTACAAAGTGCGTATAGTTCATTCCAGGTGATTTCTTTGTTGTTATCCATTCCCTTTACAAAGGAATTATAATTCTTTTGAAGGGAATTTCGCTTTAAAGATACTGCATTCGGAAGAATAATGTTTACAAAAAAAATGCCATTCAATATTACCCAGTTTTGTCATCGTATCGAACCTAATTATAAAAAATAGAAATAGAAACCCAAAAGGGCGCTGCTCCATGCTTTCGCCGGTATTTATCCAATTACCAATTGGGAAGAAGTACGGAAATATGACAAATGAGCTAAGAGCTCGCTTCAGAACAAAGGCCACGAGAGGGTACCCTCTCGTGGCCTTTTGTCGATAACTCTGAGACATTGGTTAATTCACCAATGCAAATAAAAATAAAAACTAAACCATTAATTAGATTTATGAATATACCTGTAATGATATATTTGTAGGCTTGTTTATTTTCCCCAGTTAAATTTTTTAGAGCTTTTTTATTATTCATTAGCTCTAATAAATACTTAACCCTTTTCTGATCACTCATTTCCCCACCACCATTATTACAATACTGTATGCCATTTTTACTATATTTTAACAAAACTATTGTTGTTCGTACAATTAACTATCCTTTAAAACAGGTTTATCTTTCATTTGAATTTGGCATTAAAAAAACCCTCGAATGAGGGTTTCAAAATTCCTATAAAAGATTTCAACTCAATGAAACATCCTATATTATTCTTTCCTTACAAGTAGTGAACAGCACTCCACATGTGTTGAATGTATGTGGCAACACATGGGATGCCTGGTGAGTTTACAATTTATCCAGTTAACAAAAGGTAGGAGCCATACAACAATTTCTTACCTTTCCATCAGTTTTTGGCTCAAGGATCTAATTTGCCCAAACTGCTTTTCAAACATCAAATCCCATATATCGAGACATTCATTTGCAATATCTTTTATCTCAGGTATTGTTGAGTTAGAGGTTTCGTCATATAATCCAATAATCAATTTAGAAATTTCATCTTCTATTCCCCAAATACCTTCAAGTTTATCAACTTCATTTCCAACTAAATGGTAACTCATTGAAAGTATAATATCTTTGTAATCAACTACTGACTTTGATTCTTCTTCAAGATAATGAACAAAAGCATGTACTGTTCTGCGACTTAAGTCAGAGTCCATTATTTCAATTAAAAAGTTCTTGTCTCTCTCTAAATCAATAACATTATCATAAAATAATCTTGAAATCGGCATCTCCAGATTTAATGTACTTGCCTTAAACTTGCGTATCATATCTTTTGCTAATGAATTAAATTCATCTTTATTGAAATAATTAGTAGTCATATGAAGAACCGCTTCTGCTTGTACTTCACTCATTGTATCCACATTATTTATTATTTCGGCAAATTCGTTTTTAAGAATAAACATCTCTGACAGACAATATGCACCTATTTCAATTAGTTCTTTATCTTCGGAGTTATAGCATTTCTTAATAACTTCTAATACTCGTTCACGATATTTCGGATATAGCAAAAAGAGCATATTTTTCGTATCATGGAAGCCTGCTAGCCTGTAGTCTTGTTCAAATAGATTTAGGATTATTTCTGATGCCCAATCTCTTTCTATGTTATACGAAGGCCATAATGCAAATAAACTCGCTAATTTCACTGCCGGGTTTTCATCTAATGCCAACTTTTCAATTGTATCTTTAAACTGGTTAAACAACGAACTGTCGTTCCATATTAGCTGAGCTACTGCTTCAGCTGCGATACCCCTTACGCAGTTTATTGCATTACTTTGTAGCATATCAAAGCTACGCATTTCTTTATCTTCATTATTAGTTATATTGGGTTTGCCGATTTCCGGGTTTTTATGGTTAATTGCAATATCCTTTAGAATATCCAAAACCTCTTGAGACCATTTTACGTTTTTCCTGTTTCGAATAATTGAGCAAATGTAGTTCGCCCGATATGAGGTATAATCATATGGATAGGTCAAAATCATTGTTTCTAATAACTCTACCGGCACATTATCCAAAGTCTTACTATATGCAACTCCACTAAATAAAGAATCTACATATACATCCAAAACTTTCTCCTTATATGAAAGAAGTAGATGTACCATTCTTTCGGGTTCCTCGGAAACAGCATTGCTAAAGCTACTTGCAAACTCTTCAATAGAATTATGAATAAACCCTCCTGGAACCTCTTTCCATCGAGAATGACTTTTATGATTAAGTTTTGTATTAGTTAAAATCTCTAGCCACTTTTTGTTATTTAATTTTTTCCCCGCCACAGGTGAGTTTACCGATCCAAAATGTCCATCTGAATATTTATATAAAGTTGTCCCTTTAGGGAATTTACGTCTTAAAATCCGGAGCAGATCTTTTGCTTGATTACTCAATCGATCATAGGGGAGAACTTCTAGAATCTCTTTCTGAAAATCACCCCAGAAACTCCAATAAACTGTATCGCCGTTTTTTTCTCTATTATAATTAACTCTACGTAAATATCTATCTTTAGCTTCTGGCGATTGATAACTTAAAACTCGTTCTTCCAATCCATTGAAAATATTCTCACTACAGATTCTTGAATGCTTTCCTAAGATTTGTTTGGCAAGAAGTAATTTATCGCCATTGCCACTCGTCTTATCGAATATGTTGCTGTTGAAATCACTGCATAAATAATCAATTACAATATCACTATAACTTTCTGACAATCTGTATAATCCATCTAATATAATTTCATTAAATAAATCATTATCTTTTCCCATGAATTCTTTATAACGCTCAAAGAAATTTTCCGGTTGTTGAGAAATTATTGCTGCATTCGCTTTCTTTATAATTTGGATACAAGCCCTTTCTAGTCCTCTTTTATGAGAATATTTACCAGACCAATCACTATATATCAAGCTTACGTCTTTATCTGTAGGAACGAATGGCAATAATAAATTAAGAACCTCTTCCCCATTATTTATTAGAATTTCAGAGTCTTCATATAGAAATTCTTCTTCATAATTATAAATTCTTCTCCCCTTACTCTTAATTTTATTTTCCAAAAAAAATGCCAATAGTTGTATTGTTCTTAATTCACAATTCTTAAGCATTGACTTAAAGTCAAGATACACATCAGCCAACTGAGGATAAAGGGTATAAAATTTCATTCGTAATTCAAATAACTCATCTGTATCCTGATTTATATCGTGCCTAAAACATTTAGAGAGTTTATTATCATCTTCCTTTGAATTAAATGTATACTTTTCAATGAAAGCAATATCATCAGCGTCAAAATACGGGCTCATGCTGACTAGTAATTTTATTACAATATCTTTATTTGAGGGATTGTTAAACCAGTTATCTAAAATGCCATATTTCCTAAGCACCCTAATATACTTAGGCCTTGAAAATATAACGTTATTTATAAGATGGTTATTATAAATTTTGTTTTCACAATTATGTACAATAAAATTTTGTATATTTTCATCTGGATTATCTATCTGATTTAATACCTCAAGGAAAACAAATTTAACAAAATACCTGATTTGATTTGCCTCAAACATTTCTGTTCCTACATTAATAAATTCCTGGCTATCAAACTCATATAAATTTTGCATGAACATTTGCACTTGATATCTTTTTCCAGGGGTTTGTTTTTCTTTAGTGCCAATAATATCTAATATTTCTTCACCCTCATAATATCTCTTAAGCATTTTTTCAGCTAAAAAACAATCTAATATAGATTGATGGGCAAAAGACACTTTATTATCTTGAATCACTAAGAAAGCATTTGAAATTAAAAATTCTAAGGATGATTTATTTTCGTTTAATAAACTTAACGGAATGAATATTCTACTTAGTTTCTCCAAAAGAGTTACCATTTTTTCTTTAGTTTGATTTAGATTGTCTTCTTTCAATCCAAATTCAAAACATTTATAGGACAACTGTCCCCACCATTCTGAAACCAAATGACTTGCGGTAGAACATTCCGCATATACTTTGCTCGGGTCCAACTGTTGCCAAATATATAAATTGCTTGGGATTCTTAGTATCTCTTTCAGTTTACTTGTTAGTTGCTCATAACGCTCCCCAACGATGCCCTTAACTAAATCCTCGTCCAACTCATTTACCTGAACCTTAGACCATTGAATAACTTCCTCTTTTGAGTCAACTCTTTTAAATAACGTCCTAATATTATTATCGTTTTCCAAGTCATGGGTTCGACAAACAAAAACGACGGATATTTTATTTTCCCTCTCAATATTTAATCTCTCTACTTGATTTATAATCTGAGCGCATACTAATAACGCATCTCTAGAATGCGCCAGAGTCCAACGAAGCGCATCCAACTGATCCAGAATAATTACTGCTCTTTCCCTTTTAGAAACACTATCAATACAATGAGTAATCGATGCAGGTAATCCTAAATCTTTCCCCCACTTCTCTGCATTCATATTCGGGATCCGTTTATCTAATTTAATAGCCAAATATGGTATGGCTTTTTCTTCACAATAATTGATAATATCTACTGTACACCCACTTTTCCCTCTTCCAGCCTTTCCATGTATTATTAAAGAGTTCCCAGAATCTATTGCTTCTCTACATACAGAAAATTCTTTTCTCTTAATAAATCCATTATCCAATGGAATAAAGGCATTTTTATATTCTTGATTCAACTCCTCTAGCCTAGGGATTATACGCTCATCATGCATAAGGTTCTTAAACCTTTCTAACAAATAATCATCACTAAACTTTGCCTCAATGGCTTTGATAATGGCTTCCGGTTTACCAACAGACTCATTAACGATTGACAAAACTGCCTTGTCTTTCATGTTTAATAATGATTCTCGAAAATTAATTAATACATTAAACAACTCAGAAAAGTATTGTTCAAAATCACTCGGGTTCTTAACGTGCGTATGATTTAATTTATCTTTCTGAATATTGATGAACTCAACGGCTTGTTGGGCCAATTTCTTGGATAAAGCTTCGTAATCTTCCTTTGAAGTTTTGTAAGCAGTAAATACTCTTTGTATTATTGTGTCACTAATTTTATTCTGTTCTAAAAACTTTACAAAATAATTACTATCAACCTCAGTATCATCAAACTTTCGATTAAATTGAGTAACTATATCTTCTATTTCTTTAATTAACTTCTTCTCTTCCCATTTTTTTAAACCTGTTGAAAAAAGGTAATCAATTACTTTTGGTGCTATCAAACTTCCCGCTATGTATGCTAAAAAGCTCATTTTTGTTCCCCCCTGTCCGCTGCCCTATCTAATTTCTAATCCACAGCCATTATAATAAATTCTTTAAATCATGAATTTTACATTTTATTTCCACTAGTCCAATTATATCAAAAAAGATATAAAACAATCATGACTCATCTGGAGTTAATGAATTATCGTAAATTAGCAGATAGGCAGTAGGGAATAATCTTAAGAAAACTAAATTTAATGAACTAACTCCTCATCTGCATTCATTTTAAGAAATCATTGGCAATAAAGACGGCGATGTTCACAAAGTCCAACTCATTATATGCCTCTCTATAAAAAGATTATACTAAACATGGGTTTTGTTGGAATTTATAGGAAATTATTTTTAATCAAATAAAAAATGATACCCGGTTTGAGTATCATTACATTCATTCAGGATTATAATCAAAAATATCAAGTCTCATACTGACATTCGGATTATTTCTTCCTTGATTTTTATTTACCTTAAATCCTAAATCTTCATAAAATGATACCCTGTTAGGATAAGCATCCAAAGTTATCATTCGTACACCAATGGATTTATGGTAATCTTTTAATATTTTTAAAATAATATAATCAATCATCAATTTGCCTAATCGATTCTCTTTAAACCTTATTTCTCTACCAATTCGAGCAATTTTGATTGCTGGTACTGCTCCCCTTGGAAAAGCATTTTCTTCTTTTTCATCTTGAGCTAAATTAATTCTATCAGCACAAATTGAACATAAGACGGCAAGCTCTCCCTTAAAGAACAAAGCATATGTGGCATTAAGACCTAGTTGCATCTCCTGAAAGAATTCTTCTGTTTTGTAAAAATCATTCATTATTTGATCTCCACAATCAAAACCACCAAGATATCGAAGATCATCCTCATTAAATAAGTCCACAAAAAAAGAACGTGGGTCAGTCATGTAATATTCCTACCCCCGTCTTTTATTCATACCTTCAAATTTCTCTTCCAACCTATTTATCAATTGTTGTATATTTTCATTAGATGGCTTTTTTGAAATTTGTTTTAATAATTCATTAGCTTCCTCTCCATATTGAGTTGGAGTTGTCTGCATTTGAGTTGCCATTTTAAGTTTACCCTCCTTGCCACACACATAAATCACCTCTTAACTTAATGTTAAACAGGATTAGTGTGCATGTATATAAACAAATTATACTAAATATATACATAAATTTCAATAATTAGGTATATTTTTGAAGAAAATAGCATAACAATCATTAACTTACTAAGTTGGGTAGATATTTATCGTTAGATTTTTACACTAATTTACCTGTTTACACTCTAATACCCAGACAAAAAGTCAAAAAACATTTTAAAGTTTTTAGTTTGAAATATAAACAAGTAAACCCCTAAGGACTTGCTTAAACTGTTATTTCTTCTTTTCAACCTCAATGTTATTACTTCTTCTTTTTTAAAATATCCTTCACATAAGCATTCTTAAAATAATACCATGGGTCTTAATTAAAAGTAATTATACTGTTTCTAATTTCTACTGGACTTTTCATGAGAGAACCAAAAACGAATATCTCTACCGCTAGTCAAATAAACCCTAACAATATAATTATAATCATCCATGTTCATCGCCTCCAATTTGCAACAGCATAATTCTATCAATCTTTCCAGGCTTGGTAATTATCCCACCCAAAGCCAGAATCTTCTACTCATTTCGAACAACATTCTGAACTGCAATACGACCCAGAGATTCTACTGTCTGTTACGATAGTTTGTCCTACATAAATAGGATCTCCACACTCACTACAATGAGTGTAAACTTCTTTTTCACTCATTCAACTCACCCCTCGTCCATATATTTATAGAGCCACGAATCGCGTGTAATTGGCATTTTAAAGCCAGCAGCTTTGGCTTCAGCAATCGTAACTTGACCGTTATGACAATTGGTTTCGCTCTGATTACAGTACTTTTTGAGATACCCGTACGAGTGCTTTTCCAGCAATGATAAAGCATGTGTTAATTGCCTCTTGGTGAACTTTGCTGGCCTACCCTCACGATAGTCCTCCCGTTGCTTTGCTATTGCCTTTCCTTCCTGCGTTCTCTCCATAATAGTTCGCGTTGTGTGATGTTTAAAAATTAAAAAACAGCTTTATACTCTTCTCATTTATTCAAACGATATAAGATTGACTTTCTTGCTGTTGATTTAAATTAATATAATCTTCCTCTTTCATCCATTTAAATCCATGCGCTGATTTTTGCCTTCCATTGCAACACTTACTGATACCGCTATTACCCAATTTTAATCCCAAGTACTTTTCAGCCGCACGTATATGCTCATGCATTTGAATTAACTCACCATCTAAAGTCAGTTGGACTATCCGGTTGATTCGGTTTTTAAGTTGTAAAAGAGGGGTTTCATCCCCACCATAACGCCACTGAAAACCGTATGCATAATTTACTTTTCCAAGTAACGCCTTACTGATGCTTGATCTACAAGCTGTTTTTATTTCTATTGCTTGTAAGTGCTCTGCTGCTGCTAAAACAGACGGGAATGATCTGAGGAATTCACCTGACAAAGTGTACTGATTGACTTCCTTTTCCCTAGGATTTTTATAAGGTTCGATTATTGTATCGTCATCCGCCCATTTCCACAAATATCCCGCACACATATTTTTTTTCCTTTTAAACATATCAATTATTGTTAAATAGCTGACACCAGTTTCATTAGAGGCAGTAGTAACCGAGGGATACTCCTTTATAAACTCCCCTTTTAAATCGTATTGTTTTATCGCTTTCGCATTTCCTCTAAATTGATTAACCATATGTTGTGTATTTTCTTTATATGTGGCCCACTCTAGGTTCTCCAATCGATTGTCATGTTTTATATTGTTTATATGGTTAATAATAGGCTTGTTATCAGGATTGGAAATGAAAGCTTGTGCCACCAGTTTATGTACCAAAATGTTTCTTCTTACCCCACCTTTTGAAAGCCTTACAAAGGAATATCCTTTCTTAAGTTTAATTTCCATTAATCTTCCTTTTATTTCTTTTATACCTCCCCTTTTGCCTATTAACTTTCTATCTAAGCTTCGTACACGCCCCAAATTCGATACTTGATAATGGGAATCGTATCCTTCAATATTGCGCCATGTCTCTTCTTCTGTAGTTTTTATTTCAGGTGCTTTTTCCCCAGCGTTTAGGGAGTCTTTCTTAAGCTTTGAAATTTCGGAGTATGTTTCCCATTTCAAATTAAATACAGAATTGTTATCAGTGAATCCGTCAATGTGCGAGACAAACGGTTTATTGTCAGGATTTGCGATAAAGACTTCTGCAACCAATCGATGAAGATAAATAGACCTACTTTTTTTATTGTTACTTAATTCAACCATGTACTTACCGCTAGAAGTTATCCATGGTTTTAACACTTTACCAGGAGTGCTTCTTTTTCTTCCTGAGCTATCCTCCACTATCCTTGGCAGACTACGAGCATTTCCAAAATTGCTTACCTCATATAGGTTTTCAAATCCTTTAATGTTAATTTGTGACCAAATTTCTTTTTCTTCTGGAGGTATCATAGTACGTTTCTCAACCATTTCCTCTGTTGGGGTCATGATGACAGAGTGCTTAATATTCTCACTTTGTGTGACCCATTCAAGGTTTTCTTCATTAGCATTCCCCCGGTTCCCGTCAATGTGATTAACGTATGGTTTTCCTTCAGGATTGGGAATGAATGCTCGGGCTACTAATACATGAACATAAATGCGTTTTCCCTGTCCCTTTTTGTAAAGGGAGACGACTTTATATCCATCGTCCCAGCTTGGGGATAATACTTTCTCATTAACTTTATTTATGTAACCGTCCCTTCTTATGACATCCCCCGACAGCCTCTTAACATTACCAAAATTACTTACTTCATATATTCCTTCATAATTAGGTATAGGCATCCACTTTTCGATATCCATACTTATAAAGTTCCAATATTGTTTAAAAATATTCTTTTTAATAATTACTCATTAGAGTTGTTATATAACAGGAAATAACTTAGCTTTTTTCCTCAAAAAAGGTACCTTTACCAGGAATACAAAAAGGATCACCAAGGTCATAGTTTACTCATTTCCACTCGCCCTTTTCTATATTATTTTTAAATGAAATAGAGCGTTAATCCTCTTTAATCAACGCACCCTTTACATTTGCTTTCGTTTAGCTCTTATTAAAGACAAATTATTACAGAAGCAAACGGGAAATATTTCTTTAATAAGATTCCCAAGAACGAAAAACCCCGAGGTATAAGGTTAACCTTGGAATTGTTCAAACTTCTGCAAAAACTGAAGGTTGAAAACGACCATCGAGAAAAAATCCTTGGAGTTTCATTTAACCCTCACCGCTTAGTCTTTTGCAATACAAAAGGAAACATCATGGCTCCAACCGAAATAACTAGAGCACTGAGAAGGTGTTTAAAAGCGGCAAACCTTCCGGACATTCGTTTCCATGATTTAAGACATTCACATGCTACGATCCTGCTGAAGGAGAATGTCCACCCGAAAATTGTCAGTGCGCGTTTAGGGCACTCCAAAATTAACGTGACATTGGATCTCTATTCTCACCTGACAGATTCGATTGAAGGCATTGCAGTCAATCATTTATATGGGTTGCTTGAGTAATTTGGCCACCAAAGTACACATGGCACCATTTTGGGCACCACTCAATAAAAAAAGACCGATTGCACTCGGTCTCCTGCTCTATGTATGATAGCTAAAAGCCTTAATATGACTGGGTTGGCGGGTCTGTGTGGGAATCGACTTGACCTGGCACGCAGATCCTTAACGATGTTGTCATTTTCGTAAAAAAAATATACATGAAAGTATCCGTCTAATGCCATAGGTCCATTATTTGTGATACTTCCAGTTAAATCACCTGTATTTCTAGACCAGTTAATTTTTGTGTCAGTAATATCTAGATATTCAAAATTGCTTTTGTACTCAATTTCGGCTGTTTTTTCGGGATTTTCATCCTTTATGTTTTTTTACCTCGTCGTAAAGCATTAATTTCTTTTTGAACTTCAGCAGCCTTCAAATAATCACCTTAAGCAGCCAAATCATCGACCCTTTGAGATAACTCTTCAATTTTAGCTTCATCGGAACATCCAGATAAAATTAAAAATGAAGTTAAAAGTAATAGAAAAATTCCCTTCACGACCTTCACCAAACCTTCCATTGTTTACCGATACTACTATTTGATTAAACGATACATTTTTGTCTATTTAACATTTCTCCCTAAGGTGGCAGTGGTATCCAGATTCTAAACATTGATTGATAATTTTAGTTAATCTGGAGGAATATACAAGCTTTCGATCAAGAAAGGATTAAAAATACCTTAAAGAAAAATACAGGCCTCCATCATAAACATTTTTGGGAATAATGCCCACTGCTTTAAATTGAATTCTTCATTTTCTTTACTTGTGAAATGATTCTGCTTATCAGCTCAAAGGTGAAATATTCAGTTGTTATTATTTATACCTACCGTATCTTGTATGAAAGTAAGCTCTTTATTGAAGCAATATCGTATCGGGCACCTAGTTTTATCTAGGTGCCCGACCTTTAGTTTAAGGACTAGTGATATAGTTCTAGACTTTTCCCTCTTTCACATTCATACTCAATAAAGTCCGATAATTCATCCTGATAATCGCTTTTCAGTTCTAAAAGTGTATTATAGAATCTGTCATCATTTTTAGTAAGAAAAATTTGGTGAGGATTATTCGCCTTGTGCATCAAGAGCCTTACTAATATTCAAAACACCTATTATATGTGACTTACATCTTATAAGCGTGAATTTTATAGAAGGGAAACCTTAATGTTCTGTGCGTCCCTTATGGATTGATAAATCGCTCTTTTAAACTTGTTCATTGGATTGGAGTGATCCTCTACTGAAGGTAGGACTCCAAAGATCCTCTCCATTAGCTCCTCTCTTTCAAACCTCACATTCACAACCCCTGAGGGATTTGCCTCATTCTCTTCCCCAGAAAAAAGACTTTCAACACTATCAACAAATGTCCGGTTATATTTCTGTGCCTTTTCAATCATATCTTCAATGATGAAATTATGCTCTCTGTAAATATCTTTAAGCCGAAAGATTTCAATTGACTCTTTTGTAAAAGTACAACCCTTTTCGTCTAATTCAATATCCCATTCGTCACTTTTATTAAACGTGTTGATATCATCATCATATTTGAGGCCATTTAGACGAAAATTAAGCTTTGTTTCATCAAAATATGGATGATGATGCATTTTTGTATGATCTGTCTTATTCCCTTTTAGGTTATTACAAATACTGCAGCTAGGTATTAGATTATTGAAGGAAAGCCCAAATATGGGGTATTTGGACTTTGGAAAATAGTGATCCAGTTCGGGCCTGGTTACATAATCGATAACATTTCCATTTTTCTTAAATTGGCAGATTACAGTTAGTGTATACATTCTATTACAATATGGGCATGAAATGATTCTTAAATTTTTAGTAAGAGTATATGCATTATACTTTGAATGGCCTTTTGTCGAAAAAGAATCGTAATTGAATATTTTTTCAAATATTTTTGCGAGGTCCTTATTAGTAACACCCTGAATCGGATAAATATGTTTTTGTATTAGTGTAATCAAGGTTTCTCGATCAGCTTCTAAGATCTTATCAACGTCTGCCTCAATTTGTTTAAGCATATCTAATAATTCACTAGCCCTGTTCCGATATTGGGGTTTAATGCATCGAAGTGTACTATCAATACCTTGCCTATCTTTCACATTTGGGTCACTAATACTCAAGATAGCTCTTACCTTATTGCTATGACTTGCATCATAAGTTTGCGTGTTATCAGCTTGATATCTTAGCAGAAATTCAAAAATCTCTTTGTATTTTCGAAGCTGATGTAGTACTTCTTTTTTAATCTCTCTAACATGGTATGCCTTAGCAGTCATGATTTGATGGCTTTTTAGTCCTATCATCTTTGGTAATCCTCTTTCTTTTTTAGCCTTTCTAGTTCTTCCTCCAGCTGTTTTATTCTTTCTTCCGTTTGTATCTGATTGGCAAACTTCTTTTTGTACATCGATTCTAACTTATATCGAATCATGGGCTCACCTATCATGTTTATAGATCTCTTAATATAGTGCCTATCTACTTCTGTGCTATCTTCCTTCTGTAATCGACTAATCAATTCCTTAATATGCTTTTGGGCTACTTCTCCTAGCGTTCCACTATACATAAAGAAAGATGATTTTAGGATATCGTGTATGTTTTGAGCGTATGTCTGCTCTAAGCTATACTCTTTACCTAATACTATGGTGTGCTCTAATGGAATATCTGACATGATAAAAGGCGAATTGGATGTAATCAGCAAGTGAATTGTCTTGACTATTTCGTGACCCTCAAATGCGTAATTTAATAGACTCTTGAGATCACTGATGAAACTTTTTTGCCATTCCGGATGAAAGTACATATCCCCCTCATCCAATAAAATCATAAGGTTCTCATTCTGGTTGGGATTAAGGTAAGCAGATGATATATCCTTTTTATTAAAGTATTTTACATATGAGCGAGCTCGTGCTAGAGCTTCCCGTATTTCTCTTACCTTTTCATGATCACTTTCAAAGAACAGCCTGGAAAACAACGTCAGTTTTGCAGATTGACCTGAAGAAAGACCTAGAAAGTCTAATGTACATATCCTTTTATAGCTATTCGGCTCTTCCTTCACAAAATCATATAAAAATGAGAAATCTCCTGTTCCTGCGATTTTTATTTTGTATATCAGATCACACCTAATCTCTGAATTTTTTCCATCAACTATTCTTTTTTCAGTAAACCTGCCAGTAAACTTACTACTTAAACACCTTTGAATCTCATCGGCATGTATTTTTTCAGAGCCTGTTTGTTTATAAAGCTCAATAGTCAACAATATTTCATAAGGTATTGGAATTTCTTCTGTAAAATTAGTATTTAATGCTTCAGCTTCACTAAGCAAAGTCAACTTTTTGTAACTATCTTCAATAACCAGTTGCCTTTTTACCCCTTCTCTATCTATCACATCTTTAATTCTTTCAAGAATTCTAAAGTCGTTATAAGTTGACAAATCTTTATGATTTCCTTCGAATTCTCTGTCATGCTCATTCCCTACGAAGGATGATAATTCTACAAAACTTGTATAGCTTAATATTCTTGTATTAGACAAAATGCCTGAATTCTTCTTGTCCAATGGCATCACTTTAAACCTCTTACTATCAATTTCCGCTATAAAGGAAACCTCGTTTTGATTAAAATTATGTCTAAGAATTAACCGATCGCCATCCTCATAAAGGATAAAGAATTTACCGAATATATTCTCGTCACTCTGATTATTAAAATAATATTTGAATGCATCAAGCAACGTTGTTTTTCCGGCACCATTCTTTCCTACTATTGCATTAATCATCTTGACCTTATCATGTTTTTCATCGTAAAGCACTGAGTCCAGTTCGTTAGGGTTTGGGGTGATTTTGCATTGCATATTATGAAATACTACTTTGTATTTATCACTAAACTTCAAAGCCATATCCTCTAATAAATTATGTTTCTCAAACCAGAAGTAGATGAGCTTGATTTCACCTTCTCCCCCTACCCCAAGATCTTCAAACTCTCTTTTAAGGTTATCTTGAAAAAATTTACCTAAATCATTTAGATTATTATAACTAAATGTCTTAACGTCTTTCTCCCATCGAATCTCGAATTGCCGTTCGTTGATTTCCCTAATTGAAAACAATTTTTTATTATGATCTGGCTTATTCTTTTGAATGAAGTATACATTTTTCTCTTCGAGCCCTTCTTCATATCCATTTACTTCAAATGAATACTCATCGTTATTAAGAGAAAGTAACTTCGGTAGATTTACATCGCTCATAAACTCCAGATCATCGTCGTTGTCGATTTCCAAATTTTTTGGTAACAATTTGTAAACTGCTCTTTTGAGAAAGCTGTCTATTATTTGAGCAGTGATATAGATGAATTTATATTTCTTCTTTAACCCAAATTTGATATTTGCAGCGCTAATTATAGCGTTTATCTGTTCCGCAGTGAGTTCTCTGCGATATGTAAGCTTGCTCGCTAATCGAGACAAAATTATTTCAATAAATTCTAAGTCTTCTACTATCCCAAAAACATTCTTAATCGTTCTAATCCCATTAAAATCATAACCTATACTCCCAGGTGTCCCTGCATAACCAATAGACATCACTAGACTCTCAATCATAGCTTTGGAATATTTTAGATCAGACAGGTACACTATTATTACAGTGTCTTTGATACATTCAGAATAGTCACTGAAATTATTAAATTCATGGTGTTCATAGTAATTCTGAAACATATAAAATAAACGATTTTTTGATTCATCAGAGAGGCATCGCTTTAGAATGTCTAGCTGTTTTTTTAACTCTAAATTGTCCTTATACTTATTCTCATCAACCTTCCAATAAATCGGTAAAATATGGAAAGTTTTGAACCCAAGGAAGTAATTTATGGTTTCATTATCACTGGTAATTTGATCAAAATATTTATTAATATATGTACTATAGGCTGATAAAAGTTCTTGCTTTTTACCTAACACTTCTATAAATGTATCCATTAATTCACAATAAGATTCCTTTAATAGCCCGATATTGGGCCTATCCAATCTATTCATTATATCACTGTATTTATTTACAATTTCACCAGATGAAGCTTCGTCCTCATCCTTAGTATAATCAGTAATTTCCTTAATAAATTCATTAATGCTCTTTTTTAGTTCTCCTAGATCAAACTCCTTATTGCTCACTGGCTTCCCTACCCCCACAATAATTTTCAACTTCAAATTTCACAACAATATAACCTGCCCGTTACGTTAAGTATGTTTCTTCACAAAGAAAGTGAAATTTAAAATTACCATATTACTGACTCATGATAAAAGTCAGGTGTGTCCGGCTGATCCCGTACGGGCTAGACCTATTCTCTGGCCAAAATAAAAAATGAACCCTACATAAATTAAAAATAGTATAAGACAGTAATATCGATTCATCATTAGAATATCTTAATGCTTCACATATTCAATCTCTGTAGGAAAACTTGATGGAGCCCTCCTCCCCCTTCTAATACTAGGACTTCACGTGCACCGAAAACGTAATAGTCATTATCTAATAACCTAAGTCTTACTTCAGATTCCGTGTCGCCACAGGCACCCTTGCCTTCGGCTAATGGCGCATAGACTAACGTTCATAACGGACTTTCACCGCCTAGTTAATGAACATGCCTGGCACACTAAAAAAGCAACTCCACTAGGTGAAGTCGCAATAGATCATCTAGATGATGCCTTTTGTAACTGTATTCTCATTTTTGGGTCAATTGTAATTCCAACCGCATCACAAATCTTTTGCTTATCACTTCGACTTGTGTCAAACATGTACAGATACCTTTTGACCATGTTCTGCAAAATTTGTTTTGCCAAATTGTTATTTTTATTTCTTTCATAAAAACTCCTAAGCTCCTGATAAGGAAACTGTTCATAATACTCAATCTTAATAAAGATATTAATTAGTTCGACTGAGTTATACGGAAAATGCTCTTGAACCCTTGTGAATGTTCGATCCAAATCAGGCGTTCCTATGGAAATTCCAATCTTCCCTAAAATGTTATAAACAATAAAACCACCAACTGAATACAGGACACGTTTTGCTACTTTTTCAGCACGTTCGGGATTTTCATACCCTTTCTCAACAATAAAGGACGAAATATAATGGATTAAATTTTCATTGTTATTACTTAGTTCAGTAATATAATTATGACTAATCCGCAGTCCTAATTGATAATGTTCCTCACACATTTTCATTTTGTCAATTCCGCTCATAGAGCCATAATAGTTCCTAAGGATTTGACCTATTATGTCGAGCATTTTGAATCCCTTATTCGTCATGTTAATTTGCTGCATTACCCTAGCCACTTCTGCTGCTTCTTCCTCGGTACTCTCTGTTGCACTAAGCTGTTCAATCATTGTATTAAAATGATTGCTTTTTTTGTCTTCTCTTTCCATTTCATCTAGTTGTTCGTTCATTTTTTTCCTATGTTCACGAACATTAATGTCCTGAAGCACGAAAGGAGATATCTCATCACATAATTCATTTATTATACTAACATCGCCATCCAATTGTAACGGAGCAGTTTCCCCAAAGATTCCTTGTGCTGCTTTTAATACCTCATCCTTAATGAACTCATCCTTTGATAAATGAGTTAAAAACATGATGATGTTTGCATTTTCGACAATATGAAGATTGTTGCACAAGGTACTTATGTAACCCTTTACTTCTGTGCGATTAATATTTCTAGCAAAATATTGTGCAGTAAAGAAGTAGTATACATAAGGATAGTAAAACTCATAACTTGATTGTTTGTTCCTAATTACTTTTTCCTTTTCAAGCTTGTCCTTAATATCCTTAAACACGATTTGGTCATCATTCATATCGTAATAATCGAGGTGTTTCCGATGAAAATCTCTCCATTGTCCTAAATCGATTGAGTTACTTGGTGTTTGGAATAACTCAAATGCCAAATCTGTTAGATACTGATAGATTTTATCTGTTTCATTGTTTTCTATTTGAATAGAAGCAAGGGAATCTTTAATTAAAATTTCAAAATAATAACCGTTCGAGCTCTTATCAAGATTATGAGGTGTTCCACTCTCAATCGTGTTTAAAATTATCAATAAATACAAAGGATATTTCGGAACAAAGCTCTGCATTAAAACTGGGCGTAAAATCCTTTTAATCCTCTCTGTTTCCCTGATCAATTCATAATCTTCTAATGTATCCTCCTGACCAAGACTCACCCATTTTTCAATAAACTCATCTCTTTTTCCGTAACCAAACTCCATTAATTTAAAATGCCTAAATCTATATTCCCCTTCTTTTGCATGAAGATCTATAGTATTAGAAAGAGAATCGTTAATTTCAGCCAGAAAAACTACCTGTTTAAAATACTGACTAACTTCAGACAAAAACCTTGATTTTGATGTACTATTGAGGAGCGTTTTATGCCAGTCATCAATAATCAGGATTCTCTCCTGGCTGGATAGTTGAAGGTATAGGTCTTCTTTTCCCTCCTCATACACCCTACTGAC
Organism: Neobacillus sp. YIM B06451; assembly: GCF_032667185.1. NCBI lineage: Bacteria > Bacillati > Bacillota > Bacilli > Caryophanales > Bacillaceae > Neobacillus > Neobacillus sp. YIM B06451. Next base: position 121,070 of record NZ_JAVFKJ010000009.1, read on the forward strand.
GTTCTTCTTAATCAAAAGATTGATATTCCTAGAAGTTGAAGGAGTTATGGCAGTTCCATCAATATAAAGGGGATAAAAATTTTCACGTTGATAATACAAGAAAATCATTTTAGCCAATGCAGTTTTTCCTGAATCCTTATCTCCGGTAAATAATAAATGTGCTTCATTTTCTATCTCTAATAATGTTGGTAAGTCTTCTGGACTCATCAACACTTCTGATTCTTCTTTATAAATAACTTCCTCAACATGTGGAAATACATATATATTCTCTAAACCTAAGTTTTTAATACGCGGATGTGTAATAGGTATCCCCACATCCCGTAAAACCTCATCAAATGGAGAATTAACAATAAGTGAAGAAGGATCATTTGCTTTAACAGATAAACCTTGAATAAATGAGGTCCATTTTTCCTCTAGTTCATCCTCCCTGTAATATGTATGGTCCCAATAGATTCGTTTAACTTGAAATGCTTCTTGTTCCAAATCTAGAATTATGACATTATAGCCGCTAATACTAGGATCACTTAGTTCCTGTAATGCATTTCCTTCTATATAATGTAGCTGTCTCCTTTGAGATGTTGATAATGTTGAAACGGTGGGCACATGTTCATGTCCTGATAAAATAATATCAGATGAATCTCTAAGTAAAACTTCTATTTCCCTTTTATTATTTGGTTCAAGCCAGTGCGTGGGATGATGGATTACTGAAATATTTACATCACCAATTATTTTATTACCTTCTTTTATATAGCTGCTTGGAAATAACATCTGTCCCGGTTTTTCATTACGGGTGGAAATCCAGGAAGAGTTATAAAGAGAAAACATGACAGTCTTTCCATCTACTTCAACTTTTACTTTTTGAATTAAATCATTGGTTTCCACCAAAGAACAATAATCCCAATCACGGTGGAAAAGATCACGGAATTCTAAATAATAATCTTGAGTAATGACATTCCTGACATAACTAGAATTACTTACCCTATCGGGATTTTGTGTCAATACATCAATTAAATCATCTCTGACTAACATCGCATCCTCATCACTAAAATCACAGTCATGGTTACCCGGAATAAATAGGAAATCGATTTTTCCCTTTGGTATTTCTTTTTCTACTTCTGCCTTTAATTCCATAAAAAAAGGAAAAGCAAGTGAATTATATTCATACTCATTTCCAAAGTTAGCTGTATCACCTGATACACATACAATGACATTATCTGCTGCCCTCGCCTGTGCTATGAAAGACTTAAAAAACGCTGCTTTTTTATCAAATAAACTGTTATCATACTTCTGGGAAAAGTGAATGTCTGATAAATGAATAATGGCAAGCATGTTTTTCCTTATCTCCTGTCGGTTTATTTAATTCTAATTATACATGCTTTTCAGAAAAAAATTGAAAAAAATATCATTTTTACCACTTTTTTGTCTCTTCCACAAATTTAATTAATACAATTTTTTCAATTAACCTATACTATGTGTATAGTTCATATTGAAATTCGAAATGCAGAGCCTTTTAAAATTTGCCAATCATTTTTCCATTCCTCAAAGTAATGCTTCATATATATTGGTGGAGGATAGCAAAAAAACGCGCATTGCCGCGTGCTTCATAAAATAACTGTTTGTTTCAATAAGGAAAAATACCCCTCTGCACATTAAAGAAAGGCACCCTTAAGTTTTAGGCGAGGAAAGAGCTGCAAATCTTTTTTTCTCAGCAAAGTTTAAAATAAATAAAAAAACCTGCAATACTGCAGGCTTCAGATTGTCGACAAAAGGCCGGGAGAGGGCACCCTCTCCCGGCCTTTTGTCATTTTTGTGGAAATTTTTAGGGTTAATCCGAAGATAATTATCCCCAGGATCTTACTCTTCGAGTATTCTTATGCAACTTGCCATGTCCAATTGGCCAGTTTCTTCAAATTCATTGGAGCAAAAGTAAGCATCGCCTGCATGGATAATTTTTTAAGTTCTAGACAGTATGTAATTTCTAGTACCATAACGTCCTCAAAAGTGCTATAGAATAAGGTTTCTGTGATTTAGAGTGTTTTGTAGTATCATTAAATTTTTGAAGATTGGCACCTAACTCGGCACCGGATTTTTACTAATATAGGTATGATAATGCTGGCAAGTAAACAAGGAAGCTGTTTTCTTGCTTAACAATACAGGTCCGAAAAACATTATTGACAGTTAATACACATGCTTTGCTCGAGAAGTCAGCGCTATTATTTCGCCTTTGGATTTGTAGGTTCTGCCTGTAAATTCTCAAGATGGAAAGATATGTCCCATAAACCCGTTTTTCCAAACAAATCTTCAACGTAAACAACGGTATCAATTTTATCACCTAACTCACCTTATTTTGCCAGAGTAAGTTTGAAATATTGTATTTCCCCTTGTGAATAAATAGCCTTTTGTTTAGTAAATCCAACCAAAACTTCAGGCTCCTTCCCATTGCTTCCCATTGATAGTAATATAGCTAAAACCATCATTTTGACAGGGCCAAATTCAGTATAAGCAAGATTTTTCTGTTGCTTCTTTCCCTTATTGTGCAAAATAGAATCAAGAAGGAAGTTTAAATAGGAACATCGTTTAATGCCTTAATCCCTTGATATTCGGGCTTTTATTCCCGCCTATCTGCCGTTTTTTCCAAGCAAAAAGACCGAAGGTCTGCAGGGAGTAAACCCGTTGACCTTCGGTCTGGTGCTTATGAGATTGAGGCTGTTTTGGCTTGGTTTTCTTCCCTCAAATTCGGAAATGTTTATTATGAATGGGAAGGGTTTGAAACGGGGTTACATAGTATAGAGATAAGGATCTAGGTAAAAATTAAATGATTTATTCCGTAGCTTTCCCTAACATTTTTGTCAGACCCGTCCCTTCGGCAAAAATCATTTAAATCGGGGCAACCAACTATCCGAACAAGTTCGATGGATCCTTGAAACGGGCAGGATGGTTTGATAAGAAAATGCCGTTCCTTCCACCGAAACGTGATGAACGGAAAAAAGTGTTCAGAGCGTTTGGCAGATGAAACTAAAAGATACAGAGGCGAAATTGAAGGCATTGTGGTGAAAGCTTTCGAAGTCGCAAAAAGGAAAAAGGCTCCTCATGTAGACGATACAATCATTCAGTTTGCACTTGATTGCATGGTGTCCTATCAAAATGAGGGCGTGAAGAACATGACAGACATTGCCCTTACTGAATGCAATGACTTGGAATCTTTGCCTGAATCGTACCGCTAACAACGCCACACCCGTTAAGAAGAAAACCAGGAGGGCAACTTGCACCCTACTGGTTTTTTTAATTGCGGGTATATGTTTAGCCAACGATGTCTTCCTGTGATCCTGGTATTTCCTTGCCATTCTTGTCCAGGCGCACTTGTACTGTCTTGGTCTGTTTGAATCCTGGTACAACAGGGACTTCCTTGATGATGATTTTTTCTGGGACTTCTTTCACTTCAAACTTGGCTTTTCTTTTGAATCCGAACTTCCAATTCTTTGGATCAATTATAAAGTGGGTGTTACTATCAGCAACCACAGGTTTCCCAGCTTTGTGGAGCTTGATTTGCTTTCTGTCATCGAGGTATTTTAATACAATGGTTGTTCCAGCAACTACAACAATGCCTGCAATCCCGCCTTTTAGCGCATTGTCCCCTATTTCGAATTTACCTTGTTTGTCATCCATGTCCTTCTACCTCCTTTCTCCTTGAAAAATCACCGTCTTTGGATATACGCAAGTCTCATCCAATGGTTCCATAATTTGTTTGTTAAAATGAAATAAACATAAATAGTAAAATATATTTACCTTTGAAACATTAAATTTTCAATCCATATCCTTGCACCAACGGTCCTTCTGATGGATAAAGGGGTAACTCTTTCAGGTTTTCCAAAAATTTCTCTTATATAATTAGAAAAAAGCCCTTCTGGCCAGAAGGGCTCTAATAAAAAGAGACTATTCAAATATATTAATATCGAATCCTAGTGTCCTACAATTTTCAAGAATGGTCCTTATTTCACTCTCAGTAAATGATCCAGGTACTTTGGCATCTATTTCCAACTTTACTTTAACTTCTGAACCTAATAGTGTGGTTAAATGTTGTATTACCTCTTCAGCTACACGAGAACTATCCCGAGCAACCCGTTGATTATCTAAAAAAATGGAGCCAAAGAACCTTGAAGGCATTGGTGTAGTCTCTTCGTGATTATTATCTTGACTATCCTTTACGTTATTATCAATTCTTGCATTATTATTTTCTGATGTATCTTTCTTATCTTTACTTGTGGTGTTCCTATTACTTTCCTGTCCCGCGTCGCTAGAATTTGTTTTATTCTCATTATATCTCCTTCTATCTAATTCTATTTGTTCTCTAGCACTTTTTGCACTAATGACGACAGCTGAACCGTTTAAAATATCACGGCCTAATAGGCCCATAACCCCGAACTGTAAATTAATATACCGACCATCTGGCCCGATTCCATCAGCAATAGCAAAATAATCCTCTGTAACAATTCCTTGTCTTAATGTATCAAGTAAAACACTTTCGTCCCTTAATCTTGGCAAATAACAGTACCTAGTAAGATCGGTCCATAATGTTTTAATATTTACATATGGTCGCTCTTCTTTCCAAAACCATTGGCTAAGTACTTTTTCTAACAGGATAGGTGCCCATTCTGTTATAAGTTGATCCTCATTTACTAACTTACGTACAATTGGATTAATGAAATTGTTATAAGTTAAACTTATCTTTATAACCCCTATCGCAACAGGATTAATACTATCTTGTTCCGGAATTAGTAAATATTGAAAGGTTTCTCCGATTCTTTGATTAATTGCTTCGTTCCAATGTTCGCATTGTTTATCGATTTGGCGCAGTGAAAAGAGGTCTAAGTTTAATGTTTCCCGATCGGCACTAACGGATTTCCACGAAAGATAATTTTGGACTGATTCAGCCAACTCACCATATCTACGTTTATCAGAGGCTAGAAATACTAACCTATTTTGATATAGGCGACCTCCACTTCCCCTATTGAGTAATATATCTAGAGATTTCTCAATTGCAGGGGATCCCCCATTACTGCTATTCTGATGGAATGTTGAAGGGGGCAGAATAACCAATCTCATTGATTGGTCATCTATTACGTCACTTGGTGATTCAGGATTAATGTGAATGCCTTGAAAGCTTGGTATAATATCGGGATTTCGTTTCTTTTGACGTTCCCATTCCTTAATAATAATTCCTAATCGACTTACTATTTCATTGTCAACGTAATCGTAAAACCTGCTAATACGATCTGCAGCCAATCTATTAACGCTGGGGCGAGTGTCGAACCAATAACGAACAGTATCCCCAAAAAGATAAGTTAACTGTTCAACTTGTCGCCTCAGAGCATCCATAAATGTTGCGGAAGATTCACCTGGTTGAACAACTCCAAGTCGTATTCTTGCCTCCTCTAGACCTCTATTTTTTTGAGATACGACAGTTGGTGCACTTCCAATAAAAATCGTCCTTGCAACACGGCGTGCCGCTGAATAACGACCAAAAGATGGGTTTTCACGATCCAATAACAATGGTCTGGCTCTTATTCCATCTACATCGGCATCTACAACAGCCCCCCACCCTTCTGGCAGATAACGGGTCATCTCGTACCTTACAGCATCACTATCTAAAGGGATTGTTCCAGGCATTATTAATAAAGACCTATCATCCCGTTCCCATAGTTCGTGAATAACGCTAGCCATAAGCCTTAAAACACCCCTAGTCCTCTGGAAACGCTCCAAAGTAGACCAATCAGAGTATAGGCGTTCAAATAATTCCGGATGGACAGGATATGCACTTATTAAGCGTTCACGGTATCTTGCTTCTTGGCACTCGGATGGATAATCCTTAGGATAATTCATATACATTTCCACGAATGAGCGAACTACAATATCGCGGGCCGCGTGATTAATCTCAGAAGAGAATAATCGTCTCCTTACAATTTCATAACTCTCATCTTGCCCAGCAGGTTTCCATACAGATTCTAATCTGCCAAAAGTATGTTGTAATCTTTCTAGGGCATACTCTCCGCCCTCTCCACCTATTTCTATATTCGAAGCAGGTATACTAGCTACTACCATTCCGTTAGCTGAGCGTTTCACTCCCTCAGTTAAGGTTTGTGCAAAGGTCATATTTGCATCAAAAGAACCTGCAGGCAGATCCGATTTGCCATAAATATTCCGTGCAAAGGCTACCCACTCGTCAATCAATACGATTGCAGGACTAAACCTATCAAATATTTCCTTAATATCATCTGAACCAGGAGCAACTCCCTTTTTATCTGCTTCTGATACTATATTATAGCCTTCGATTCCTCCTAGCTGATAAGCCATTTCTCCCCACATTGTATTAACTTTTGTACCATCAGGTTTTACCCTTGGCTTGTCAACACTAAGCTGAGTTCCTACAAGAACAGCCCTATTAGCCTTAGGGAGTTTAGATATTTCCACCTCTTGTAATACCTCATCTATACCGGGCACGTCGTATGGTTGTACATTGCCACTAATAAGGTGATATAAAGCTAACATTGTATGAGTTTTTCCGCCACCAAAGGAGGTTTGTAGCTGAACAACCGGGTTTCCTCCATTACCATTTAAGCGCTTTAAGACATTTATAATTAAATGGCGCATTCCTTCAGTAAGATATGTTCTACGAAAAAATTCTAATGGATCTTGATATTCCTTATCAGCTGTTCCCGTTATAACTTCGGCTAAATCGGCAGCAAACTCTGCTTGTTGGTAGGTACCGGACGCTACGTCTGGATGTGGGGTGACTACTTCTCTCCAAGGAGGAAGACCTAATGTTGTACCAACCTTTGTCACTTCACTGGCAGTCTTCCTTAATTCTCGTTTTGCTTCAGTTTCAAAACGCGTTCTCATTACTTCCTTGGAAATTCTCTCAACTTCAATTGCTTCAGAAGATGACACTAAATGAAGCAGCCTTGCCATGGTATCTAAAGCACGATGAGTGTCATCAATTGAAAATGGTTGTTGACGTGCCCACTGACTTCCAATATCTTTTAATTCGCTTACATAACTTCTTCCTGAATAACCCAATTCTGAATGAAATGTATCCATCCATGATTTCCACATAATCGTTAATAAGACTTGGACATCTAATTTACCCAATATTTCATCTTCAGTTTCTACTTTACGTTCATCTATTCCTATAAACCCTGGAATATCACTGAGAATACGAATCCAATTTTTTTCATATTTCTTTTTTAAACTTTGTTCAACAAAAGGTAGAAGGCCCTTTTTAAGCAATTCTAATCCTTTTCCCACTTTTTCATAATTACTCATTGCCATAATAAATTTCCCCTATCAAAACATAGATTGCTGCTCATTAACAAAAAATGCAGCCATATCCTCTGCGATATTAGACATTTGTGACCACGCAACAATAAGGCTGTTATACGCAAGAGCATCCTCTGTCCAGCCTTTTCGTTCAGCAATCCGGAATAACAAATAAACTAAATCCCTTGCAACATCTGAATAGGATATATACTTTGCTAATTCCTTAGCTGCTCCATTTTCACCATCTCGCGAAAGGATTACTGCAAGCCGTTGCACTACTAGCCATATGGAATTTTCCATTTTGAGGATATCCAGATTATATATTTCTTCCCTAGTTAATAGTCGTACCTTTCCTGCTTTGGCTGAAATGATACCCTGTCTTTCTAATTTACCAATACTAGTGTTTTTTGCTTTTGTTAAAGCTTCAGCATCTCCAAATAACGATTCACTGTAACCATTGTCTTCGTACCATGTAATTGCCCATCTTGTTTGACTATCAAATTCAGATTCCTCTAGATTGATGATTTCATCCGAAGCTTGATTTATTAACGCAAGAGCAGTTTGCACTGTCATTGGCTTGCCGTTTGACTCTAATACAGCCTTATATTGAGAGAACACAGAAATTCCAGGCCCAATTGCTGCTTGTGCCAAATCAACCGGTGCAGTGTGAACCATTTGTAGGTTTTTTATAGACACGTTTAGTTCTCGTTTTAATGCAATAATAAACTCTCTCCTGGTGGCTATAGCTGCTTCCTCCGCTCTTTTCCGACAAGCAAAAACGATTGATGAAGCTAAAGCATTAGACCCAAGAGCCCTAAGACGCTTAGTTTGTTCTGTTCTTAATGGCCAAGTAGCTGTAACCATAAAGCCTGCATCAATTAATGCCTCAAGCATAGTTTGCCAGCCTGTTGAAATAGCAGTTCTACTTTCGTCTTCCTCATAAACTTCGTCCGATTGTTTAAAAGCATAATAGATGGTTACAGGGTAGTCTTGATGAGATTTATTACACATTTGTTGAAAAGCACTTTTTAATCTCTCAAGAAAGTTTTTGCTTGCTGCATTCTTATCGCCTCCAAACAAATGCGAACCAGCTACCAACTCATCTTTCTTCGGTACTAAAATAGTATTGAAAAGTTCAGGATAAATATTTTTCAAAGTCTTTCTAAACCAAATATAATAGAAATCAGATAAGTCAGAGTAACCAATATTATCATAATAAGGAGGATCAGTTGAGATTACCGGTTTTTCAATCTTATAATTACTTGCTGCATCACACTGCCATACCTCACCTGCAATACAATTTTCCCAAGGTATAGATTTAAGCGCAGTTATTGGATTATTTAAGGCAGTAGACCAACTTCCTACAGATTCTCCAAAAACATTTCCTTCTGAAAACTCCCAAACCATTGAGACTATTTGTCTATCAAAAGCCGGAGTTCCCTTAGAAGTACCAGTTTTTCTCACTAACCAACGTATAAGTGTATTATTAGTTTGAGCTAATCGATTTAAGCTAAGTGATAAGAAAACAGTTATAGCATCGGTGTATTCAATATCTCCTGATGAATCTATTAATATTTTTTCTCTAACTTCTCGTACAAGATCTGAAAAAGTTGTTAAAGAGACTAATTGACGTGCTGTAAATAAATCTCGATGTTTGGTTATCCCATAATTTTGGACACGGAAACCTAATGCTTGAGAAGGTAATTCAGTTTCAGGTTCCCAGTTTGTTTTTGCACTTCCAGCAGTTTGTATTTGCATCTCGTCAGGGGACAAATACACCCTACCTTTTGGTCCTTCCACAACATAGCACATAAGTTGCGTGCCCATCCTACCTTCCCTACCCTCAGACCTAATATATTCAAAAGGTACATGACCTTTACAGACAATACACTGAGCTCCTTTTTTGTTCACTGTACCAGAGGGTGGATTACCGTTACCTGTTCTAATTTCAAAACTCACTATTCTCGTTTCTTGGTTAATAATTGGTTCAACCCAAGCTTCGTTTCCTTTATGTGTGGAAACCCAAAATTTGTTCACTAAAGGCATCGTAGCCTCACATGCAGGATTAGGGCATTTCACGGTTCTTGCCCAAATCCACGATACAATTTTTTCACCTTTAGGTCCATTAGGATATAGTAGTTTTAATTTTTCCTTCGCCTTATTTTCAATCCATTTCCCATAAGCTTTTATATCTTCAATAAAGCCTGTTAATCCTCGCCATTCCTCGTCTTTAAATGTAGATGTATACTTATTTACCGGTTGCTTGTTGACAACTTTCTGCGGTATGTCAATTAGTGCCTTACTAATAAGCACTGAAACAGGATTTAAATCTGAAGCATGTGCTTTAAGTCCAAGTCTTTGGGCCTCCAGAGGAAGGGATCCTCCCCCACTAAATGGGTCATAAAAAACAATGTTATCTCCATTAGAACTTTTCCTAATCTCATTTCTTGCTGCCTGGATAACCTCCATATTATGTAGATTTTTGGGGTCAGACAATTTTTCAATTAACGTAAACAATCTAGATCTTTCTATATTAGCTTCATTTTCAGGTAAATAATTAGAGGGGTCATCTACCAATGAGGCAAAAAGTATAGCCCTTGCAGCACCCAAAGGCTTCCTAGACCACCAGGTATGTAAGTTGGCCGGCATACCTGTATGGATATTACGTTCAGCCGCGGTTGATTTATTAATTTCTTCTAAAGGTAATGCCACTTCAATAAGTTTCTTCTTCATTAATAAGTCCTCTCTCCCAGTTTCAATAACGCTTTAATGTCATAATTAACACTTGTAACTCCAAAATCCACTTCTCTTTTAAAAGGATTCTTAACATACAGGGGTTCTCTTGCTTTATTTTCTTCAACATGGACAATTGCCAAAAAATAAGCATCGGGCTTGTTAAGGCAAGTTTTTACTTCATTTTGGGTCACGGTGATTGTTGTCGCTTCACTATGTCTCCCCTTTACTTCTATAAAACGTATTTTCCCTGTATTGGGAATACGTGATTCTATATCATATCCAACCTTTTTACTTGACACATCTATAGGATCATTACCTAATTCTATTTCTTTCTTAATAACAGCCTCCATAGCAATTCTTTCAATTTTTTGACGATTTTCTGCAGAGACTGAATCCCCAAAAGATAATTTTACACCAAGCATCTTATTAATAAAACCGATGGGAAGAATTAACGCTCCTCCTATTACATTAGGAGGAAGAGCTGAAAGTCTTTTTTCTTGTTCTAACTCTTTAAGACGCTTTTCAAGTCTGTTTTGTAATTCATCTGCCCGTCTTAGTGCATTATCAGCATTTAATTTCGCATTTACTTTCCCTGATTTTTCTGCTTCTCTGAGTTCTAACGATCTTTGATCCCAATAATTTATTTCTTTTATTAACCTCTCTCTTACCGCTGATATTGTTTTTTTGACCCACTCTTCTTTTCGCTCTTTGATTGTGGCTAAATGAGTTGGCACAATGCTTTCCACTGCAAACGTTAGAGCTTTTTCTCTTAATGAAGGGGTTACAAAAGACTTAAAATCTTGAACATTGATTTTCTCAATTTCTTCATTTTTTAGAGGACGATAATCCAAATACGGTGCATAGCCAGCATCTCTAGTTATTCCATCCTCTGAAATTTCTACAAAATGCATTTCTTGAGATACTACTTGTCGATTTCCTTTATCATCTTTCTGTTGATTGACAATCTGATTTTGCAAGTAAACTAACATACGTAAACAATCAGAGTCATCTTGTTCATCTACAAGTATAGCTCCATCTCGAAGGAGATACTGGTATCTCTCCAAAATTAAATCAACAATAGCCTCTAGAAGTGGATGACCTGGGCATATAAATTCTGCCATTGGTTTCACTACATGGCGAATTTTTGTTTTATCAAAACATATCCTTTCATATTTGGATAAAATTTGGTTATTTAAACCAGTTCTTGATTTACGTTGTACAATATTATTTGGCACGCGTAATATTTCAAACCGACCGGGTTCTCTTTCACGCATTATTCCACCGAATAAATCCAAAGTTTCTTTAAAAAAAGACATGACAAAGTGGGGCTGTAATCTTCTAGCTTCTGCTCTCTCCATCTCTTCTCGGATAGATTGAATTTTAGACCAATCCATTGTATCTGTCGCAAGGGCTCTATCTTCAATAAGTTTTTTTAAATGTTCGTGATCTAAGGCTGTGTCTACGGTTTTTTCCATACGGGAACGAACCTCAGAATCCTCGCCATATAAAATAGCTTCCATTAATAATTCTTTTAATTTTTTACCACTAAAAACCTTGCCAAGTACGTCGAATACAGATCCACCCAATGCTTCCCTTTCCACTTGTAATTTTGACAGAAGACGTGTAAATACGTCTCCTTCTCTAGTTTTTTCGGCAACTAGATTCCATAAGTGACATACTTCTGTTTGTCCAATTCTATGAATTCTTCCAAATCTTTGTTCAAGTCTATTGGGATTCCACGGCAAGTCGTAATTTACCATTAAGTGGGCATTTTGAAGATTTATACCTTCACCGGCTGCGTCAGTTGCAATTAAAACTTGTACTTCTTTTTCCTGGGTAAAGGATAATTGAGCTTTCTTCTTCTCCTCCCGACTCATAGCACCGTGTATTGTTACTACTGCGTCCTGTCTCCCAAGTAGTTTGGTGATTTTTCCCCTTAGATAGTTTAGGGTGTCCCGATGCTCAGTAAATATGACTAATTTCTTGTGTTCCAAACTTTTACCGTAAAGTCCAACGCCTTCATTAGTATATGACTCTCCCCGGAGTATGGAAGAAAGCTCCTCCCACTTTTTATCAACTCCACTATGTCGGACTTTATTTGCAAGACTTACTAAAGTTTTAAGTGTAGATATTTCTCCTTCCAATTCTGAAACTGTTCGAGAAGCAGTAGCTTGGTCTACAATTTCCTGTTCAGCTAACTCAGATTCTTCACTCGGAAACTCATCCCACTCATCTAATTGCTCTTCAGTAAAACTAAAGTCAGCTATTAGAGGCCTACTAAGATAAAAATTATTAACCTTTCGTTCTTCGTTTAAACGTTTTTCCAATCTTTTTTGTCTTCTTAACAGCGATTGATAAATTGCTTCAGGAGATGAGGCTAATCTGCGCTGTAAAATTGTCAACGCGAATCCTACGGTACCTTTCCGCCCATTTTCATTAAGTTCATTTGCACGATTCCATTCTGCCCGGACATAAGAAGTTACCTTAACATATAATTCTTCTTCTAATTCAGAAAGTAAATATGTGACTGTGTAGGCAATCCTTTCAGGAAAAAGAGGGGTATTATCGAACTTTAGTAATTGCTCTTTAACTAAACGGCGCATTATATCGCTTGTATCTGCTTGGTGGACTCCGTTACGAAATTTCCCTTCAAAACGTTCACTATCAATGAGAGCCATAAACAACTGAAAATCCTCTTCTTTTCCATTATGTGGTGTGGCTGTCATTAATAGAAGATTTCTCGTAACGTTACCTAGTTGTTGGCCTAATCGATACCTCTTAGTAGCTTTCATTTCTCCTCCAAAAAAAGAGGCACTCATTTTATGTGCTTCATCAAAAATAATAAGATCCCAGTCCACTTGCTTTGCTAGTTCAATTACATCTTCATTACGAGCTAAATAGTCTAATCGACTAATAAGAAATGGGTATTCCTTAAATGGATTCCCACTAAAAGATTCATTTAAAGTGTTACGAGAAATTAATCTAAAAGGAAGATGAAATTTTGATATTAACTCTTCTTGCCATTGCTCAGCTAATATGCCAGGACAAACAACCATACACTTTGTCAAATCTCCACGAATAAAAAGTTCTCGAATTAAAAGCCCCGCCATTATAGTCTTTCCTGCACCCGGGTCATCTGCTAGTAGAAAGCGAAGGGGCTGCCTAGGAAGCATTTTTTCATACACGGCAGTAATTTGGTGAGGTAATGGTTCAACTAGAGAAGTATGTACCGCAAGCATTGGATCAAATAAATAGGCTAAGCGTATCCTGTAAGCTTCTGATATTAATCTAAACAAAGTTCCATCGCCACTTAGACTCCATATTTGATCATTGTTTACGATAGTAATTTCTGATTCTCTGTTCCTAAATAACAGTTCCGTTCCCGTGTTACCATTAGAGTCTTTATAAGACACTTCTACTATGTCTTTACCAAACCACTTAACATCTAAAATGGTTACAACTGTATCATCAATAATTCCTTTAACTAAAGTTCCAGGAGTGATGCTTTCTAGTTTTCCCATACTTTTTTCCTCCCATAAAGTATTAAGAATTAATTCATCACCTTTTGTCGCTATATGGATATTTTTAATTATATACTAGGAAAACCATTGCTGTATGTATTTACCATATCATAAGTTAAAAGTAGCAAGAAATTTATTATTTCCTAGTTTTTGAAATAATGATTTCAAGCACAAAAAAGTCCCAGTTACTATGGTAGATTGAAGTACTTAACCAAATTTACTTAATCACCCACCGGATCAAGACTTCCCCAAAGTAATTGAGGAGTTAAGGGCGATTCTTTTTTACGTAACAAGGCCGCTCATGGCGAATATATTTCCATGTTCAGCAATAAGAAAGTCTTGCGGAAATTACGGCCAAAACAAAGATCCAATGCAAAGGCTTATTTGAGTCGTCGAACAAAAACTTAATAAACCACTTTTATTCAGGCAGGTGGCAGCCGCTGTGTATTATTATACTCATTAGAATTAAGTCATCGAATATTTTCATATCCCTAGTAAACCCTTCTATAATTGTAGCCATTATTAATATTATTATCGGTAAAATTTATAGATTATTTTTTAAATTAAAAGGGAAAGGGTAATGTCTAAAATTGTGAGGCTCTTGGCGGAGAAGGGTTGCATATCTGTTTTTTAACCAAAGTATTAAATAAATTTAAAAACCTGCAATACTGCAGGCTTAATCTTCCCATATTTCCCTCATAAGATCTTCAATTTCTTTTTTGAGTTTATCGGTCTCTGCATTTAAAATTGTAACTTTTCCATCTACAATTTCCACGACATCACCCGGTTCGGCTTCTGTTGGAAATATTTCTTTTGGAAAGTCCCTCATATCACCATCGACTTCAATAACCACCAGTTCACCTTCAAATCTGTCAATAATTCCTCTCATTCAATCACTTCTTTTCTGTTTTAATGCTTACTATTTTTAAACCATTGCTTGTCACCACTATGGATCCCTTTTGATCTGTTCGGTATACCGTTGACTTAGCAGCCTTTAGTCGGTTTAAAACATCAGCAGTTGGGTGCTTGTATTGGTTGTTTGCCCCAACAGAGATTATAGAATACATAGGCTTTGAAGCGTTTAGGAAAGGTGCAGTTGTTGATTCCTTGGCACCGTGGTGACCAACCTTCAAAACATCCACTTTGGTAATAAGCTTTTTGGTAAGCATATCATTTTCCGCTGCAGTTTCAGCATCCCCCGTGAAAAGGAAATTTGTCTTGTTGTAGTTGATATGAAGAACCGCGCTCCAGTTGTTTAGATCACTTGTCTTATAGTCCTTGACTGGCCCTAAAAGACGCATTTTAAGTACTTTGTCTTTAGTCGGGATGACCGCATCAAGTTTAGCAGTTTTTATCGTTAATTTTTCGTTTTTTACGGCTGTAAGAAAGTCTTTATATACCTGTGTCGTATGAGATACCTTTGGAGCAATAACATTTTCGACATTAAAAGCTTTTAAAACTTCATCCATTCCACCGGTATGATCCGCATCTGGGTGTGTTGAGATTAAGATTTCAATATCATCAACTTTTAGTTTATTTAGATAGGATACTACTTTATCTCCCTGCCTTCCTGCATCTATTAGAATATCTTCACCGGCTGGAGTTTTAATATATATTGAATCACCTTGGCCAACATCTATATAATGGACAGTTAAAGGTTGTGGAGTAGCTGCATGAATTTGAGTTGACCCAAGTAATAATGAAAACGAAAATCCTAGCGTTGCCACAGCTTTTACCAATTTTTTATTCATCTGATCATTTTCCTCCTTTTACTATATATTTATTTAACATAAATACCATAAAATTACCATGTATATTTTTAAATGGTAAAAAAAGTAGTGAATTTTGCTAGAAATTCACTACTTTGCTACAAACACTATGAAGTTTATTATTATGAAAAAAAGCCAGCTACATTCTCTTATAACCGTTTGTTTTTCTCCAATTCTTTTATGGGTTATTGTTTAATTGATTTTAGGTAATTTAGCATTGCAAGTTTTCGATTTCTACGGGGCTTCGGTTCCTCTTTGACTTTATTTCCTTTCACTTTCAGCTTGTACCAGGATTGGATTATACGGTGTAAATCATCAACAGGCTTAGCTTTTATTACGTCCAATACATCCTTCCTTTCTATTTCCTTTCCTTCCTTGGTAATACCCTTTTCACGTAGACTTTTAATTACAATAGGAATGCTGCTATAGTAGGCATACTCCCTAATAATATACCTTTCAGGTGTGTCAGCCTGATACGATTCTGTAAGCTTAATGAACTCCTGTAGATTTTTAATTTCTTCCCTTGCCTTTTCGACTTTGTTTTTTGCCATAGCTAATGCTCCTCCATTATTTTTTACGTTCCTTAATGATGAAGTTTCCTGGCGGTTTAACAATAGAATGTAATTTCCCATCTATTCCCATCATACAATAACCATCAAAGAAAAAAAGTTGTATTCTTGTATATTGTGTTACGTTATGTATTTTGATTCAAAGCCTCAACAATCTCATCGAAGGGTAATTTGATCATTTGCCGTACTTCTGTTTGCAGATAGAGCACTTTGTTTATATCATCCATCCGATGCAGCATCCCTTTGTGCACAATGAAGATTCCATCTTGCCAGACTTTAATCACTACTGGGTCTGCGTATTCCATCGCTAAAAGGATATTTTGCTCGATTTCTTCCCATTGCAGTTTATCAAGTATTGGTTTTTTAACTTTTTTGTCATCAAGCAATGCTTTCTTTAACAAAGAGCGCTGCTCTGGCATAAAAGCTGCTGCACGCCACTTTATTATTCCACGATCACGTATGCCCATAATATCAGTCCGCCTTTCTAATATATTATATATTATAGAACATATGTTCTATAATATGTATAAAAAAAGCCTTGTTGGCTGGAAGGACCCTTCATAAAGTGTGTCCTACACTCTTATTAATACATCTGCCGGCCGAATTAACGTTAGCTCTTATGCAAATACAGGTGATGTGTCAATCGAGAAGTAGCCGGGGAAAGGTAGAGGAATTATAATCTCGTATCTCTTTTCGCCATAATCTCTTTTTATATGCAAGAAGGAAAACCGCCTCTGTTGTCGAATATTCGATTAAAATAGGGGGGATTTTTTTGGAAAGGAAAACTGCGATATTGGCATTTTTAGGAGGGCTGAGTGTTTCTATAATAACGCTTATTGGTAATTGGATTACATAACACTATGAAACAAAACATGCACATAAAAAGGCTGTGCTTGATCTTGCTTTTAAGGAGTATGAGCTGAAAAACAATAAGCTATACAATTTAGTAAGGAGGGCAAGTCTGTTACATTTTATCCCTGGGATATGTATGTGATTAGTTATTCAATACTATCAAGAGTGCTCGAGAAAAAGAATATAAAAAACAAGGACATTGAAAACATGTTAAACCGAATGGATGAGATAATAGAAATCTATAAACGAAAAGCGAAGGAGAAAAATCTTCGTTCGGGGCATTAAAAATATCAAACACTTTAGTTCAATAAAATTTTGAATTATTTGTTTACACGGCTTCCTGTAATTTAAGCCTTAATTATCAATGGATTCAAAAAAGGGTTCTTGGTCAAGGTAACGCTTAGATAACCACAGGTAACACCGCGCGGATATTAAAAAGGATGATAAAAGATAATAATGAAATATATACTTGCAAATGACTTTGCAAGGAAGTAATCCCTCTGAGGTGAAGCAAAATGAACAAAAAAGAACTTGAGTTTGATGAATACTTTCGCCAAAAATTATTAAACGAACAGGAGATCGTTAAAAGCCTTCCTTATACAGAAGAACAAATTAGGGAAATTTATCGTCAGAATTGGGAATGGACAAAAAAAGCACCTAAATTAGAATTAAGTTTAGAGTCTCAGCAACTTGTATACGATATCGTTCAATATTATCTGCCAGAAAAATGGGAGATGCCAAGAACAGGAAGATTACTTTATTCTGACGAAGAGTTACAACGAGTTTTAAATTTAATTATTTTTAATCTTGGGGTTTCGAAAAGTCTCGAAATCATTCCTCATAAACTTATAGAGGAGTATTTAAATAAAGTAAATAAACAATAACAATGTCAAGTATATATATTTGGCCTAAGAATAAATATTATTTTCTTCGCTACAAATTATTTTAGTTTTGAAATAACTACTAATGAGTATCCATCTCTCAAGATATGACCACATAAAATCTTCCACAACTGTTGGTGATTGGTAAACGAGACAGTCAAATTGTACTTGTTTAGCTTTTAAATCATACAAAAGAGCATGTGGAATTGTATAGTATTCATACAGCTGGTAAGGATTTAATTTGATTATTTTTATTTTTTGTCTACTAATGGTTTCCCTGGTTATATGTAACTGTAATACAAAGCTTTCTTCTATGGAAAGGCCATTTAGTGAAATCTTTGGATTAATTAAATAAATTCCTTTCATACCCATCCCTCCCAATAACACATCTTCTCCAATAATAATTAAAAGAATACCCTCCCTTTGGAAAGATTAAATTCTAATTAGAGAATGATGTTTCAAAAGAACATAAAAATCACTTCGGTAATAGGTATTGAAATCTGATTAAAACGTGACCAATCATTTTTTAATAGATAAAAAGCACCGCTAACAATAGTTGAAAAAGAGGAAAATCTTCAACTATTGCTAGTAGTGCTTCCACATAGTTAATATTCATTACAAAAATACAAAGTGATTGATTTAGTATTATAAGAAAACCCCATAAAAGAGCCAGAACTATTGTGTTATCATTTAATACGACTATTTTTGCTTTGTCTTTTTCAATTAAAGATCGGAAAAGAACAGATCCGTTATATACATTAAATTCTGCCTTAGCAGGCAACAATGACCGTTCCAATTTTTATTTAGTATATTAAATCTCATTAACCAGGTCCGTATTTCAACCTAGAGGACTTTGGTTTGTGCATTTTCTAGGAAGGTCAATGCAGGCAATATTGTTTGCATTATTTTCACTAATAAATCTTTGAGAGTCTGATCCTCGGGAGAATAATAGGAATTTGATGGTCAAGAAGTCTCCTCTTGAGAATAAAAAGTTTAATTTAT
This sequence comes from Neobacillus sp. YIM B06451, assembly GCF_032667185.1. NCBI lineage: Bacteria > Bacillati > Bacillota > Bacilli > Caryophanales > Bacillaceae > Neobacillus > Neobacillus sp. YIM B06451. Next base: position 139,714 of record NZ_JAVFKJ010000009.1, read on the forward strand.
TAAAGATGCTTTTTCTTACCTCCTTTGGTCTAATTATTATTATCCGACCTAAGAAAATCTCTTGCTCGTGTATACTGCCAATTAAATTGTTTATAATTTAGCATTTGCATTTGGTATTGAATACTGTATTTAATCATATCATCCGTAGGAATATAACTTTTGCCACCATAGTAATCTTCCAATTTATTTTTATTACTGTAAATCTGGATAGCATATAGATGGTAGTTTACAGACGTATACCAACTATCCATTACACCATTTGCTTCTTCCAGGTTCCAATCATCCTGTCTTTCCATATCGTATTGTCTGCTGAAAGTCTTTAAATATTCCATAGCAATTTTAGAATCACCTATGATAGGATCAATCTGTTCAAGAGCATCGTCTATTGGCAGTTTCGAAAAGTTAGTGTCCTCAAAATACTCACCATGCATTCGCCAGATTTTTTGGTGGGTCACCCATAAATAATCTAATAGCAAAACAGGGCTAAGCTCAGCAGTTAACGGAATATTACTGTAATCTGAAGCAGGTCCAGATGTAGTAATTGACTGTATCTTATTGTAAATTTCACTAGCCTTGTTAAATCTCAGTTCAAAAGCGGCTTTCTGTTTTTTAAACCCTGTAGTATCACCTTTCATGTACAACATTTGATAAAAAGAAACATTAGCCTCATACATAGCCTCCTGAAAGATAGTCCCGTATGTATAGATTTCATCCTTAATCTTATTCCCGGCATCTTTTTTGTCATAATAACGATAAATAGATAAAGCTTTATAATCGTCCCCGCTAGTTGTATACTGGTCCAAAAAGTTGTTCCGTAAGGTAGTGATATCCTTGTTATCAAAGACATTTGTAGGGTCTTTCGTCGCCATTTCATTTAATATAGAAGCTGAATTCTCCAGAACCTGGTGCATCTTTTTCATTGAGTTAACAATATTTGATGGAATAGTAGTATTATCATTCCCTGTAACTCCCTTTTCTGTAGACTCGTCAAATCTTATTTGAATTTCATTATCTTCATCCGGTGATTCTGCAATTTTTTGAGATTCCTTATCTTCATCCGTTGACTCCTCAGAAAGAGCTTTTTTTGAAGGTTTTTCTATTTTCTCTTGGCTACTATCCTTAGCTAAATTAATAGTAATAATCCCTTTGTCGCAGCCGGTTAATAATCCTCCCAGTAAGATTCCTACTAAAAACAAGATATTCCAATGTTTTTTCATGTCATACTCCTTTTCCTCTTACATCAATTCTCTTTATGTGTATCGGCAGTTAAATCTCATTCGTACAGTATAGATTATCAGCAATTTGCAATCGAATAGTACAAGTTTAGCAAGCAGCTTCTCAAGTAGACTTGTACAATCGGACTGGAACTGGTTCAATGTACGCAACCTTGTCTGTATCCTTGATTACTTTCCTTCGATAAACAACTGGCTTTTCACTTGCTGGAACCCCCGGCTCCATCATCCCCCCAATACCTGCTTTCTGTATCCGCTAATATCCAGCCGAAATCCCGGAGTTTCTTTCGATAGCCAATCACAAAGACATCAGCATTTGCATCAAGGTATCTATTGGGAACTTGATATTGCGACATTTGTCAGACCTTACTGAACGAGTCCGTTTTGGATTTCATTTTTTGTTGCAGCTGGCCTCTTTAATTTTGTTATTTCGTTATTATAAAAGAGAGGGTTTATATAATCTACCTTGCTCCCTCCTTCCTCTTTTTTTCGTCTTACCTTATGGTCACTTTTCCACTTTTCCGTTCCTCAAGAAATTAGGTAGGGAGTACAAGATTTAGAAGCGATTTTATCTATTTTTGAATAGTAAAAGTCCGTAAAAAAGCCGATTTCCATTTAAGGAACCCGGCTTTAAAGAGCTGAAATTATTTACTTTAATTAGTCATGGCAAACTAAATAATCACTATTCCAAATTTTACAGCCAGCTATTAGTTCCTCATTACCTTTGGAGAAAAAGAAACCTGAGCCTTCCTGCATCTCAAACTTCCATCCTTGACTTTCCATTTTATTAATGAATTTTTCTTGACCCTTCATATTATCCTTTAAGGTTAAATACCAATTTTTATCGTTTACTGTTGTTATTAAAACCACATCTTCTTTAGAATTTTTCAGCTTCTCTATAGCCTCGCCCGGGCTTATTGATTTTACAGGAAACGGTTCTTTTGGTTGAAGAAGATATAATGCTGCAAAGATTAAAACTATAATTGCTAAAACCCCTAATAATGCCTTTCGATTAATGAAAATTCCCATATCCAGTCCCATATCTATCGCCTCCTTTTTTAAAGATACCAAATTCCAGGAACAAAAAATGAGTCAATATTCCTAATTTTCAAAATTTTTAATAAAAATGGTAGTATTTAACTTATATGGATGATATTATAATTTATGATAATAAAAAGGAGGTAGAATAATGAAGATTTTTAGCAAAATTAGTCTTTGTGCACTCACCGTATTTTTAACAATTGCTTCTACAATTGTAGGAGCAACATCTGAGAAGTCTGTTACAATTGTAGAAGCAACATCTGAGAAGTCTCCTACAAAAAGTCCTAAACAGAATATTGAGTTCAAACTCCATCCGACATTGGGTACTGATAAAGTATCTGCTAAAAACAATGCGTTGAGAGCACATAAAGACGCTATTGCAATTGTTAATAAGTACTATAAAGAGAAAGATGGTATCGATCTAAAAGTAAACTTAGATGATCGTGAATACCAAAACAAAGTAATGATGTTAGGAACAGCTGCTTTGGATAATCTTAGTGAAAAAGAAATTAAAGAAATCGTTAAGTTTATTAAATTTATGGATAGGTATGAGAATTACGGTAAAAATGAAAAGATTAATAAACTAAAAGAGAAAAATAACCAACGGCAATTAACTATTGACGAGGAAAGGGAACTAGAAGAGCTACTTCCTATTGAAATCGATCAGTACACAGAAGAAACAGGTTCAGAGGTTCCGACATTCTCTATTGCTGAAGTATTCGCAAATGGTTATGATCAAATTGCAGCAAGGGATTATGCCCGAAAATGGACTAGTAATACAGAAATTCTTCGAAATAACGCTCAGTTCCCTTATTACTCAAGAGTGAATGGTAATTGTTATTCATGCTGGTGGGACTGCACTAATTTTGTTTCTCAGGCCTTGATGGCTGGCGGAATGAGACATTTAGGTTATGATCAAACATGGTACTACAGTAATGCAGGGCCTTCTTATTCTTGGGGAGGAGCGAATAGCTTCTATAAACATTGGAAGAATCGAGCTGTAGTAGCTGGATCGTACTCTGATCTTCGTACTGGTGATGTAGTTAGTGCTAACTACGACACTGATGCAGATATTGACCATAATGCTATGATCACAAGGAATGATAGCACTTCTGCCTCAGGCAAGTGGTTAACACAGCATACAGATGATATGGAAGAACTGACAACGGTTGGAACTTGGGTAAACAGAGGTTATAAGATTGTTGGATATGAAATGGATAAAGCTCAAAACTAATTTTTATATTGTTAAAAATACCGGTCGCTTAGATCGGTATTTTTTATATCAGAGAATATAACAGGAACTATATTTGTATATTTCTAGTTACTCCTGTCCATACTTTTGTTATCCCTTAGCTGATCTTCTTCCAGTTCAGACAGTAACTTGCTGTCCTGTTTTAGAAGGTGAGTACTTAGGTCTACCTTTTCTCTATTGGTTTACATATTAGGCTAACCCTCTACTTGCAAGTTCACGGTCTACAGCACCTAACAGGATCTTAGAGGCTTTCTTATAGAGGCGTTTGTATTCGTGTCCACTTAGGGAATTATCGAGATCACTTTTATAGAGTTTTGCCTTGATTTCGTAATAATGGGCTTTCTCTTGAAGAGTAAGTAAGTCTTTACCCTTTGGTGCATCTCCCCTTAATACAGTACCTTCTTCCATTACAATCCCGCTCCTTTTCTAATAGACTCTACAAGTTTTTTAGCCCTTTGTACGGTTTTTTCTTCTAATTCAGTCTGTTTCATAACATCCTCTACTGACTTTCCTTCCATTAACAGTTCATAAGCGTCAAAGATGGATTGGACAATGCGGTTATCTTTTCCCTATAGAATTTAGCAAATGGATCTTTCACTAACTTCCCTCCCAAAAGTTTTTTTTCCGTCGCATATTTTTGAAATATCTTACCTCGAGGCAAATAGCCCCATGTTATATCGCCATACCTTCGTCTTTAAGGAGGGAATTTCACCCGCTCCTTTTCCGATTTCATTCCGATATACTTCCTCCATAATGGAACACTTGTTTTTATTTCCATTATAATCTGAGACCATTCGTTTATCTAGTTTTCATATACAGATTCTTTTACTGCGGTAAATTGTTCGTCTAAGCAATTTATCTGCGGTAAAGTGTACGTCTAGCAATAAGAAATTCCCCCAACAAAAAAACCTGGATAGTATAAAATTCTACACAGGTTTTCAATTTCCTCTTAGATTGTCAACAAGCCCTGTGGGGTGTTTTTCTTTTTGTCGGACATTATAGTAATCCAGCTTTGATGCCTAAACCAATTATTATTGTATTTATCAAATTCAAAAGTAATATGAATTTCTTCATCCTAAATTGTAAGGATAGCCATTCTTTTTATTTTCATTATCTACATAGGGTTCTAAATTGCCTGCCATTCTAATTTTTTGGCCTATTAATTTTATTTTTTGTTAAATATAACTGCCTTGATAGCTTAATGATGCCAACTAATCCTGCAGAAATGAATAAAAAAAATAGTACTGCCAATAGATATTTTTGATCACTAATACAAAAAGCGAGCTTAAGCATTATTTATTTCCTTCTTCATTTTCTAATAGCTTAAGGGAGTCGGGCTTTACTTCAGCTAATTATAACTCTAAATAATTTAAGGGCTTCTTGAAGGCTAAGCTGTTCCTAAAAAACGTTGGGTATTCTTCGGAATGCTACACGTTCTCCAGCATTATAGTATTACCTTTTATTATATTGAAAAAAAACGGGAGAGATCGTAAATGGAACTGTTATCTCCAATACATTCTTTTCTCAGTGAGCCGGTCCCAAAGCATACTCCCAACTCATTTCAATATAAAGATTTTTTTATCGAATTAATAGAGAATAAAAATTTAACTCCAACCAATTTCCGGCTTGCCATTGACCCACTTGGATTATCACGGAATTCTCTTTTTTTCAGCTACCTCAAGTAAGGATCATATATACTTTATCTACTTGTCCAAAGGGAATAAATGACTCGCTATCACCAATCGCTCTACTGTAAAATTGTCAATACCAGGTTGTTTTAACACCCCATCAACCCACTGATATCCTTGACTTGCTCTCCCAAACCTATATATACAAGGGGCTAGTTAACGAATATCCCCTAACTTCTTAATATCTAAACTCAACGCGAAATTCATTAAATGAATCGTTACAAATAGAAATCAATCCACGTGAATTGAGTTCGTCTAGATGATTTATTATTTGATCGTAATGTCGTTTAACTTCCTCCATAAACCCAGGTTTTTCGAATATAGTTCTCTTTTTGGTGGAGTTTTATCGTTTTTGTGGTTTAATTTAAAATAGAAAAGTAATTGAAATAATTAAAACTATTGGTTATAATTTATTTAAGATAAAATGCGAAGCACGCAAAAATCTCTTAGAGATTCTTGCGTGCTTTTTTTATTTTTGATTCATGCATATGCAGAATACACACAAAACACAACAGAATAAACCCAGTCACTGCGGAAAAGTGAGCCATATCCTGTTGTAATTTGTGTGTTATGTGCCAGCGTATGAATATTCAAAAATAGGTCAAAATTGATAATGAGGTGAAACTATGAAAACTAATGATTTTCAAATTAACAAGACAAAATTAAATGGAATGGAAATTGCTCAGGTAACAGGTTTAAGTTCAAGAAATATAACTCATTTGTTAAGTTTTTCAGAAGTACAACCATATCTAATTAAAGAATTTGATAATAATGGTCTGTCTAAATTATTTGTACATCCTGATGCTATCCCATTACTTCAATCAAAATATAAAGAGATAAAAGAATTATATAATTCCTATGCTTCTAACCCTCGTTACGTACATGCAAGGACAGCCGCCAAATTATTAAATAAGTCCTACAATGAAATCATTCACTCCATTAAATCTGGTACATGGGCTGATGATATCATATCTATTCCTAAAACTACCCCACCCGATCCAAGGCACAAAGATGCAACGGAACATTATTTTATTAAGAAAGAAGCAATTACTGAGAACAAATATAAAACACTTAAAGAAATTTCAGAAAGTAAGTTGATATCTATTAACACCTTAAAGAAATATTCTTCTGAAGGATTGTTGCCACAACCTGAACAGCTTCATGGAACTGCCCTATTTAATGAGGAACAAGTGTTAGCAGCAATACCCGGTTTAAAAGCTTTGAGTGCAAAATACTCTTATAGAAAAGAAGATTACTCGACGTTTCATCTATTAAGCAAAAAACAACAAGCCATTATTATGGAATACATTTCCTTTATTAAAAATGGTGGAATTATTGAATATAATGGTTATAAATCAAGAAAAATTTTGGCAAATGTACAAAAACGCACGAAAAAGATTATGGTACATTTATCATCCATCTTTTGCTTAATTATTTGCGGTCGATGCGGAATCCAAGAAGATATTATCGAAAATAATCGCAATTACGCTGAGGATTATCCAACTAATTTTAATCCAGATAAATTCGATATCTTCTCCATTAATAGAGATGACTTCTTATTCATAAATAGGCATAGAAAGGATACTACGTTAATCAACTACGGTCATTCGATAAGATCTTTTTATTACTATTTGTTACAGAAGGCAGAAGAAGAAGCTGTTATGGACGAGAAAAATTATCGACTATTTTTATCTTTTAACCTGCGAGTTAAAAACTTTTTAAAGCAATTCCCAACCAGCGATTATGAGATTAGGGAGGATGATATAAATAAACGTGTTAAGAGTTTCCTTACTCGTGAGCAAATGATTGAAGTCAAAGACTTAGTTTTAAGGAATCCTAGGTCTAGAGACCCTTTAAAAGAGGCCACTGTTTGGATGTTTTGTTGTAAAACAGGCGTTAGACCTGAGGAACTCCCCCACATCCGTATAGAACATTTTTTACTGGATGGTAACGGTTATTTAAAATTGAATGAACGTGGATGGGGTATCTTGGCTATACCCGCCTCAGTATCTAAAGGTGGGAAAAGCCCCTCACATAAAATTTACAAAACCCCTATCTGTCCTGAGACTGTTAAACAAATTAATTTCTATCTAAGTAGAGTTTATAAAAAACAAGGACCAATAAATGCAAAAGGACAAGGGTACTTATTTCGGCCAGATTACACATCCCCAGAGAGAAGTTACAAAATAGATGGTAGATTTACGTTTATCAAGGAACTCAAACCATTATTGTCCTTTTTGTCCTTAGACCAAAGAAGAGATTTCGAATTAAAAGCTTCCCGAAGAAGTATGAACAACCTAATTGATGGTTTTGATGTAGATCTTTCATCTTTCGGTATTACCAACCGTGTACAAAAAGTTGCTGCGGATTATCAGATGAGACATCGAGAGGGAGAAGATATTGGAGAAAAACACTATACTGCTTCTATTTCAGAGGATCAGTTTTATCAAGTACTTGATAAAACAATTAGTTTTCCCTGGAATATAGAGAAGTTAGACGCATGGGAGATAAAACATGGCTACAAAAAATTGAATTTAAATAGATCAGAGTCAATTGTTGTTCAATCAGCTAATAATGAAGTCACAAAACATGAAGAACGACTTAAATGGATTGATGAACGACTAAAAGAAATTCGTAGCCGTCCGAAAGAACTGAGTTTAACTGAATGGATTAGTGAAAGAAATAAACTTATCAACGAAAAGGGGTTTCTATCATCCATTTAGAAAGGAGTTAGATATAAATGAATGCAAACACAATGTTGTTTTACCAAAATAATACGTGGGGAGAATTCAAACTTCATAGGAATGAATATACTGGAAAGATACCTCGTGCGTTTGATATGGTTGACGACGAAATTTATCTTACTCCTATTGAAATTGCAGAGGTTTTGGAGGTAAATGAAGAAACAGTTCGAAGATGGTGCCGGCAAGGTAAACTTAAAGTAGTATCACCTACAGGTCGATATAAAATTTTAGGGGCAGACCTTAAAGAATTTTTATATCAGTGGTGGAGGAAAGATCTTATCAAATAGGTTATGGCTCTCCTATTTTTATTTATTATTAGGAGAGCCATTTTTTTCGTAATATTCAATAAGGTTGTTTATTTTTATAATTGCTTTATCTATTGTTTTTTTATTGCAATCGGATAAACTCTTTATGCTTAACTTATTTAACATTTTATTAATTTCTTTCTTCTCTTTTTTAGGATTGTATAACCTTATATCCTTTGGAAAAGAGCTTTTTATCAAGGAGATTAGGTTACCTTCATATCCACATGCACAGCTAAAAAAAGTGGTTATACTACACATATTTAATTTTTGTTGACAGTTAAGACAAGGAAATGCAATCAATTTATCTTGTTCATAATAAATATAATCAATTTTTTTTTCTTTAAAAAAAGCCAAAACAACATATTCCTGTCCCTTTACCATTAGGTTTCCCTTGCCCATCGAGGAGTAACTCTTGATTGTATCATAAATCTCTTAAAATCTTCACCCACTATTATGTATTTTTTTCCAAAACAGTAACATGAAAGTTTTCCTTCCCGGCACCATCGCCTAACACTCTCAGGATGCATTGAAGTCAATTGTGCAATATCTTCTATTCTTAAAACTGTATCATCAGGCACATCAAAAATGGAGTGTAAATTATTCTTATTATTTATAAGCATATTCTTTCCCCCTTATTCTAGAATTCCCAACATTATACATTTTGCACATATTTGACTATATATAAACATTATCAAGAAAACTAATATAATCCTGTCAGAGCATGTTGGGTTACTATTAGAACTTGATCTTATCTTTAATATCACTAGTAAAGTTCCTTAATTGTACAAGTGACATAAAACAACCCGCTCCTTTACTCAAGTGAGTAAAGAAGCGGGTCCTTTGATTTATATATCATTATGAAACAAATTTTTCTAGTAATGATTAGAAGAACCGGGGATTAAATGTTAAGATTTGCGCTGGAGCACTTTAGGGCAACACACTTTTTGTGAATTATATTATTTGATTCAATTATAACTCAAAGAAATATTATCCTTATTTAACAACTGAAAAAGTTCTTGTGCTCGAGTGATATTGACCTTTCTTCCACCTCTACTTTCATTGTAATCGTGACTATTTAAGGGAGCTACAATATCAAGAATTTCAAGGAAGTTTATTATTCTAAATCCCCTCCTATCCTTTATTTTCAGCTCCATTTGTAAATTTCTTTCTGAGGCCCATTTACGATTAATAATATGCAATAATACTTTGATTAAATCTCCCTTATCGTTTGCACTTAATGCAGCTTTTGAGTACGCATATTCCAATAAAAACTGATTTATATTTGTATCTTTTCCGGCGGTATCCTTTATAGGTGATTTTTTTTGTTTTGAATCTGTGGTAGGTATTATTAAATAGTTATCATGATCTTCCAAAATTTTTTCTATTTTTAAAGACTGGGCTCTTTGAACATTATGTAAATTTGTATAAAATTTCAAAAATAACAGTCCTCTTTTTAGTATATCATTGGCAATGTCAACTTTTTTTCCTTTAGTTTGATCTTCAATTTGTTCGAGCATTTCATGAAACTCAATCTCAATATTTAATCTGAGAGGTTTTTTTATATACTTTTTTTCCTCATAATGAGGAAGAATATTTTCCTTTAGGTACCTGTGATATTTATTTCTTTCATCTTCATTATTTACCAATACCTTTAGTAAATCATTAAAATTACCCTCCTTGATCATTTCTAATTCCTTAAGGGATAATTTATATAATTCTCGAGTGGTATTATAACTTTTAAATAAATTGTGAAATACTTTTTCTAAACCTTTGCAGTCGTTTGTAAATATTTTATGATAATACTCAAATGTAGTTCCAGGATACTCCTTAGATAATTCTAAAATTCGGTCCTCAGCTTTGGAAGTTGTACTTCCAATTTTAACTACTCCACGAGCATCTGCAAAATATACAAACCCAGTTTGTTTATTCATATCCTCCACCACCCCCACCTTTATTTGCTATCATTGTTACCATTTATATAAATTTTATTCATTTAAAATCTCATTTTTTTATATAAAACTATAAAGCAAGAGGACTTAAACCGATCTCAAGATTCCTGTTTCCGAAAACTAGAAGGAGTACTGGGTTTGTCTATAATCTTAATAAAATTCAAAGATAATTTTTAATAATAGTACGTCTAGATTTCCTCTTCTGGTGGACACTTTCCGTGGTCAGAGCCGAAACAGTCATATGGTTAGCTACACCAACCCTAATTTTTCTTATTCCTCAAACCTCCCAAATAAGAAAAAAGGATTGCGGCAGCAATTCATTCTTGCATTCTTGCATTCTTGCATTCTTGTGCGTTAGCCATCCATAAATCGCAAAACCGGCAATACTCTCTTATTTAAATAAATCCGGGTTAGTAAATGACATAGAAAATCCTTCAGTAAAACCGGAATCACCTTCTTCTGCAAATTTTTTTTCAAATTCTAAAACTAACCTTTCCAAAAAAGCTACATATCTTCCGGACACTCTTAGTATATCTTCACTCCTTAACACCGGAATGTTACGAAAAACTTCTTTCATTTTATCTGTTAATGTAACCTGTTTCTCTTCCAATATTTATTGCTTCAGGAGCACCTTCAACCTTACATTGTCATTTTGCAACCTTAATCGTTGAGTAATCGCTCTTGGTATTTCTTCTAAAAAAAAGAAATGACCTACCCTGCACGCCAAATGTTAAGGTAGGTCATTTCTATCGCTCATTTTGGTTGCTGCTCATCAGCAGCTTGCTGTACAGAGTCTTCGGTGCCAGCCGAAGGCTCTTTTTTAATATATTCTTTACACCTGAATTATAAACCCTTCTCAAGAGAAAAGTAAAAGATTCACAATTATTAACACATCTATTGCCCAAAAGATATGAACAATGCACCCGCTACACAGTAGCAGAGTGCATTGTTCTTCTATCTTAATACTGACATTTTTATTATCCAAATTTTTGATAAACGACATAATATCATCTGAAATAATTTCTTTAGATATGTCTAGTAAGGCTCTGGTTCAGTATGTAAAGGTTTTTTTTGGTGGTTCGAACCCTTAAATCATTGATTTTCTTTAATAAGGTTTTTTCTTCTTCACTTGGTTTTTGTTTTTGGTACCACTCTTCCCTTTCATTAATGTTTCGCAATGTCTACACCTATAATCAGTGTTTGAGAAGTGATTTGAGCAATCTTCTTATTTTGGTTATAATTCATTTTAAAGCCTCCTGGTATATGGGTTTCGTTCTTTTCGGTGGCCAGCTTCAGGACACTCTCATTCTACCAAGAGGGTATTTTTTTGTTCAAACTCCATTTTCATTCATTACAGGAATGCTGCCCCGTTAGTCAAATAAGGAATTCAATAAAAAAGGCCGCTAATCCTTCCTTGATCAACGCAGCCGTTAGTTAAATAAGAAAAGGGACGATTATTCCACAATCGCTCCCTTTAATGGAATAAAATGAATGAGGTTTTATTTGCTCGTTTTGAGATAATTCAGTCTCATAATTTGTTAAGGTAGGTTCAACATAAGAATATTAAGGTTCTTTAAAATTTTTTCTCTTAGCTAGTGAGAGTAATCTTCTAACTATCTTCTCGAAATCCTTCATACTCCTGGTATCATTTATATTCAAGTAATTTGAAATTAATTTGCTCAAAGGCTCCATATAGTGTCTAACAATCACATAGTTAATATGGTTAATATAGTTACTATCATTTCTAAGTTTATTGTTAACGTAGTCTAGAAAATTTGTTCCGTCCTCATCGTAATGAATCATATTTCTTAATTCCACGCATTCATCTTTTATCTCTCTGTCAAAATCGCTTACTAACTTTGAAAAGCTAAAATTACATTCTTTATCCACTTGGTTAAAAATATCCGATATAAAACTTTGCATATTTTTCAAGTTATCCATAACTTCATCGGCTTTAATTGATAATAACCTCAACAATATATAATTCTCAAATTGGAGACTATTAGCACCGGGCATTCCATTATAGAGCCAAACACAAGTCGAGGCTTCTTGAAGACTAATTACTAATCTTGTTAAAAGGACATTTTGATTTGGCTCTTTAGTAAAAAATTGGTTGCTATGAATATCCTTCTCTATATAAGGTTTATCATCGCTGTATATAAATAATGGGATATCTGGAAGAGGTAAAGAGTGATTTGATTTTTCTATCAGTTTTTCCAGCACTATTGCAATTGTCTCTCCAACTAGTTTTGCAAAATTGTATACATTTGTACCGCTTTCTCTAGGGTTTTCAGTTAAAAACTGTGTGTCTTTAAATATGTAAGTGCTGTATATTGTACTCCCAACTAGTTGCTCTCCATCTAAATAAAACCCTATATTATCTATGTCATTTCCAAATTGATTAATATGCTGATCTATTATTCGCTGATACACATTAAAGTTATTTTTCTTTTCATACAACTTTACACGGTGACGTATTTTCTTAATATTAGGGTCCAAATCAATAGAATTCCCTAAAATTTCTTTATTGATTTGGTAAATCATTAAACATATATCTCTCAGTAAAGGATAAACTGGAATTGCTGAAAACTTTTTATTGTTTTTTAAATTTATTAATCCTGCCATTCCTATTAGATCGTAATAAGCAGTGTATATTGCAGACATAATCACCCTACCTTAGACAGAAATTTGCTTTGGATTCATACAACATAACCAATATATCGTATTTATTTAAAAAAATACGAAGTCCTGTTACTCCATTTAATGTCCCGATTGTGAAACAAGTTAAAAATTTTCTTCAACTAACACTGCCCCGTTGTTTAATAAGAAATTCAACAAAAAGGGTCCTAATTCCTTCAAAGTAATAACGTTTGAATTGTCTTACAAAACAAAAGGACCAAATCGCCGGCATAGCAATTTGGTCCACAAAACCAATAACATTTTTATATACAACAAACATTACTTGAGTAATCACTCTCTATTCGGACCTGGATGGTTCGGTCCTGTATATACATAATATCAAGGTCATTAAGAAAAAATTTTTTTAATTAGTTATTGTACTTTCAACACATTGCCATTAATATCGGTCCATCCTTCTACAAGACCGTTTGCATCAAAGTTTATGAATGCTGTCCCGCCATACCACCAAGTCTCACCACCTAAAGGCATTTTACTAAGGCTGGATGGCGTACCCATTACTTTTTTCACATGTTCTTTAGTGGAACCTTGTGTAATCGCACCATTTGGGTTATTCCTAGATCCATCTTCTTTTGATTGTTCCACAATAGGTTCTTCACTTTCTGATTGAACTGCTGCCAATGCTTTTTCCGTTTTTTCTTTGTACTCATTATAATCCGATTGCAACAAGTCTTTTTCGTAATTCACTGCTTTTAAGTCATCTTCTTTTTTGATCAGAGTATTCTCAGAGTTATCTAATTTTGTTTGAATTTCTGCAGCTATTTTTTGGGTGTACGTGTATTGGTTATACCCCCACAGTAAGATTACCAACATGGCTATATTAAGTCCCAGAGAAAGGAATGTCCATTTTTTCAAATGCTTTTGTTTTGATGGAATCCTCTCTTCACTCACTGTCTTTTTATTTGGTGGCACTTCTACAGTTTCATAATTATTAACCGGGCTATTAATCTTGGAGTAATTAAATAGAAAATCATTATACCTTTTTCTTTTCTCTTCATTGGATAATATTACATAAGCTTCTTTTACTAACTTAAAGTGTTCTGTATCTCCTGTTTTACTATCCGGATGAGTTTCTTTTACTTTTGTCCTATAAGCTTCTTTAATTTCATCACCAGTAGCTAAATAAGAAACCCTTAACACATCATAGTAATCAATAATTTTTTCCATATAAACACTCCAAGATAAGATTGTATAAAACAAGTATAAATAAGATTTCAAATAGTTTCCATATTTTATTCCAAAAGGAAAATGACCTACTTCTTGAGACGTGGATTTATTGTGGTAACAGGGATATTTAGCTGAATAAATCATTCAATCATTTGGAATAAAACGCTATAATTGTACAAAAGTGAAAGTATCATAGGGGGAAGCATATTTTGGGTGATTTTTCACCTTTTTGTTTAAATGTTTATTTAACTATAAGTATTTGCTCATTTCGCCTTTAACTACCATGAAAATTAAATTCTCCAATTATGAAAAATAGGCTAAGGAAATTAGACCCATATAATTCGTTAAAAAAAATATGAGCTACAAAATGGTCAATTAAAAGTTGAATTGACTGGGTTAAAAACTAGTATCCCCCAAAAACAGTAAATATTCATTCTTGGTGATTAAGCGATGGTATTTACCCTTTTCATGGATGGTGATATATTTGGCTGTTTAGTTTTATTCCTTTTTGTGTTAAAGCACCCGTTAGTTTAATAACCATTTATTGTGAATTGATATACGTTAAAGACAAACCACAAAAAAAGAAGAAAATGTGCTACTAAGTTCAGTATGATTGATGATTTTTTGTATAGCCTTTTTTTAAAATAAATTAAAATAAATAGTAAGAAAAGAAATTGTATCAAGAACATTGGGATACTGATAACAAGAAAAAGCATAAATTCCTCAGCTTCGGTTATAATGTACCCTTTACTCTCGTCAAGCCTACTTAGTGCAACAATAATTTCAGCGATTTTAGTAGAAACCCATATAAAGCAGAAGTTTATAATGAAAAATAAAACCCCTATTGTTTTGCGAAATTTATTCAAAGCATTGCCCCCTTTGGAACATTAAATATCTCATTTTGAAATCGCTTTTCTATTTGATTCTTCTTGCACTAAACTGCACCGTTAGCACAAAAAGAAAAGAGATCGCAGTAGCCGCTCAGAGTTTAACTCCAGCAACCGACTTATTTTTAGAACCTTTTTTAGCACAGTATTTAGTATGTGTCTTTTGTCTAGCAGGCTCTTGCTAATTTAGATGTTATTTATGGTGCTAATTGGCTTGTTAATTCAATAAAAATCATTAATATATTAATAAAAAAAAGGAGATCTTATTCCTACGCGAATTCGACCTCCAATTAATGTGTTATTTTAAGTTTTGCACCTTTGAACCGAACCGTTAGGGAAAACTTAAGGATTCTCCCTTTACTCCTGGTACATAGCGAGGATGCCATTGACTCATAAGGTTCTGGTCCCATGCACCAATCTTTTTGGAATCAGAAGCAAGTTTAAGACGGCTAAGGCAGTCGTTAATGAGGGATTTTGCGAAACTCCCCTTGTGCACATAAGAAAGCCGAAACCGAAGTAATAACTAGCTTAGTTCATGTTCGGTTCTGGGTACGGTTGCTGAAATCCTATCGTCCTGTTCCAGCTGAGTTGCTCCACTGGGTGGAATATGCCGCAATTGTGACACAGTGAAAATTGCAACACCAATCAACATGATTGCACTTACTGCCGCGACTGTATTCATCCCACTGGTGAAAGCTTCCCTAGCGATGGCGAGAAGTTCCGTACCCAGTGGATCAGAGAGTTTTTGGGCTGCTTCCGTAGCGCCTACCAGGGTGTCACGAGCAGCCCCGGCCGCCATAGGTGGAGTATCAACTGGAATGTAGTCAGCAATCTGGTTACGGTACACAGCTGTTCCGACGCTTCCCAGTACAGCAAGTCCGAGTGCGAAACCAAATTCGGCGCTTGTCTGAGACATCCCACCTGCTAATCCTGCTTTCTCAGGTGGAGCTGAACCAATTATCATATTAGTAGACAGGGTCATTATTGGTCCACCCCCGAAGTTGGTAAGAGCATAACCTGTCACTAATATTGCAAACCCTGAGGCTTCATTAACCTGGGTAAGTAAAAAGAGACCCGTCACCGAGACCGCTAATCCTGCCCCAATTAAGTAAGCAGGTCGTATTCGACGTGCTAGGAGTGGGGACATCATGAAACTAATAATTTGTGCTGCTACTGTGGGCAGCATCCAGATGGCTGTTCTCAATGGTGTCAGTCCCTCAACCAGCTGGAGATATTGAGTGACCAGCAACATAATCACACCCATCAGCATGGGAACGAACAACTGGCCTCCTAAAGCAGTACTTATCGCACGGCTGGAAAACAGGCGCAAGTCCAACAATGGATCATTCAGTGCTCGCTGTCGTCGTATGAATATCACACTAACAATTAAGCCGAATATAATCGCTACGATATTCAACATTTGCAAGCCGTCCTTTGACAGTTCTTTAATTCCATATATGATTGGAAGGATAGCAGCCAGAGACAGGAACACACTTGCTAGGTCGATACGGCCGGCATTAGTGTCACGATACTCTGGTAATAGGAACGGCCCAAGTAGAAGTAACAGCACCATCGCCGGTATACCCAGTAAGAATACTGATCCCCACCAGAAATTTTCCAGCATTACTCCACCAACTAATGGACCGATGGCAGCTCCAACCATGGCACCGACCATCCAAATACTGATGGCTACACCACGTTGATTGGGATTGACAAACATGTTACTGATCAATGACAAGGTGGAGGGGGCCAGAGTAGCTCCGGCAACCCCTAGCAAAGCACGGGCTCCAATCAACATTTCAGGACTTGTGGAGAATGCGGCTACCAGTGAACTAATTCCGAATGTTGCCGCACCGATTAAAAGTAGTTTACGACGACCGATACGATCCCCCAGAGTTCCCATCGTAATCAAAAACCCGGCTACCATGAACACGTATATGTCCATAATCCACAACTGTTCAACACTACTGGCACCCAGGTCTGCACTCAAATATGGTAGCGCCAAAACCAACACGAAGAGATCAATTGCAACAAGCAGGGATGCCAGAACCAATACCGCTAGCCCGATCCACTCTCGTATGCCCACCTGCTGGTTAGACCCGGTCATAGTATTCGTCATCAATTTTTCTCCACTGTTGACTCTTTCTGTAGATACTCGCCCAGTTTGTCTAGCATGATATTGGTGCCGTGTTCACGCTGGGCTGTCGTATCATGGCCGTCGAGGAAGACTCCTTGCTCGGTATAGATGAGCTGAGTGCCAGCTTCTGCATGCTTGAACTCTACCGTGGTCACGGATACCGATATACGTGTTTCATCAAGATCCATCGTATAGGAATAGACAATACGCTGATCCGGAACAATCTCCTGAAAGCAAGCATCAAAGGTAAAGACTGGTCCCCCTTTGGGACCACCTTGATTGTACTCACGTCCGCCAACTCGAAAGTCGAATTCGTCAGCCTTCGGAAACCACTTTGCCTTGGCTAAGGGATCGGCCCAGGCGGCGAACACTCGTTCAGGTAGAGCATTATAGGTCTTTTCAATGACAAAAGTGTCGTGTGTTGCAAAGCGTTTGTTCATTCTTT
This sequence comes from Neobacillus sp. YIM B06451, assembly GCF_032667185.1. Lineage (NCBI taxonomy): Bacteria > Bacillati > Bacillota > Bacilli > Caryophanales > Bacillaceae > Neobacillus > Neobacillus sp. YIM B06451. The sequence goes on from NZ_JAVFKJ010000009.1 coordinate 157,258, forward strand.
ATTCCTCCCTTTAGGTTGGTTCAATTGAATGCTTGTCGAGAAAGTCGCCAAGCTTGTCGAAGTGGTGATCCATACTTGATCGTCGTTCAGTAAAAAACTTTTCATGGCTCTTTTTCATCATGCTTAATAATTTTGTGAAATTCTCAACCGACAACGGCTCTTCCATTTCCATCAGACTCGATACATTTTGTAATTCTTTTAAAAGCTTCTGTTGAATTCTGATATGTTCTCTAAGTCGATCGATTTGAAGCGATACAATTTCGAATGGATTGTAATTGTTATCAGCTATAATCGATTTAACTTCATCGAGTGATAAACCTAGTTCCTTTAATGCGAGTATTTGTTGTAGACGCGTAAGGTCAGATTCGTTATACAACCTGTATCCTGTATTAGAATATCCAGATGGAGAATACAAGCCTATTTGATCATAATACCGCAATGTTCGAACGGTTAACCCTGTTAATTTGGCAAGTTCCCCAACTTTCCAATATTTCTTACCTGCAATGATCATCCCCTCATTTCGCGCGACTATTAATTACCGGTGGCTTTAATATAAACCATTACGTGACGTAATGGTCAAGTTAATATATAAATTTTATTTTAAAGAGATAAAAAGTATAGAAGGGATCCTAAATCTTATCGGAGTCCCATCCCCCATAGAACACCCTTATTTTTCTTAAGATTATCACATACAGCTGCTGAGTATTTATTTTCGACTGCACATCGATATTGGCATATAAAAAAGCAAAAACCCGCCATATTTTGGCGAGTTTCCATTGTCTATGAACCTGTCCTTATTCAACTTAAGCCAATTGTGGAATAATGAAAAATCCAAAAAAGCTTTCACTTTTTTTCTATTCTTTAGTCCTCTAATTTGTTCCATACCTTTTAGCTGCTCTAGTACGAGCACGCTCAGCTTCGACCTCACGATTCCGTGGCTCGGTACTCGTTACCAGTATGTTCAATAGTTCTCTAGAAACCATTGCAATCTCATTGACTGCACGAATAAAAGCTTCCTCATTCGCCTTTGAGGGCTTGTTATAACCCGTTATCTTTCTGACGTACTAAAGAGATGCTGCATGAATCTCTTCTTCGGTAGCTGGTGGGTCGAAATTAAATAATGTACTGATGTTGGACTAGTTGGTTGTACTTTCACTAAACTACCCCGATTGTACAATAAGGCATTTTAGATAAGGTGCTTAATCCCTATTTTTTCAAGCACTTGTTAGCTGTAACATTAAATGTTTTGCTTGTGGTCAGAATCTTTTAGACGATTACCACCTTTGATAATAATTGAAACTAGGAGTGCTATTATGATGATATAGAAAATTAATCCAATATCAGATAAATAAATCCCTTGTAAATGTGAATTTAACCAACTAACAAAAATAATAAAAGCTATAAAGTTTAATATTATGGTTGCCGACCATACCACTTTCTTTATAGGTTTGTTTTTTATGCGAATATCCATTAAAAAACTAATAATTTCGAAGGGAACTGACCAAATCATTATGCAAAAGGAAAAGACTAATACGGATGTCCAACTAACAATTTTAATTTCCAAGAAGGAAACAAGACTAAGGAAAAATAGGATACTGCATAACACTCCTAAATAAAAAGCGATAATTATAACAGCAATGAATATTATACCTATAATATTCTCAGATTGTCGACAAAAGGCCGGGAGAGGGCACCCTCTCCCGGCCTTTTGTCATTTTCGTGGAAATTTTTAAGGTTATGCGAGGATAATTATCCCCAGGATCTTACTCTTCGAGTATTCTTATGCAACTTGCCATGTCCAATTGGCCAGTTTCTTCAAATTCATTGCAGCAAAAGTAAGCATCGCCTGCATGGACAATTTTTTAAGGCCTCGTAAGGTTGTCCACCGCATACCATGCTTTTCTTTCGCGTCTGCAAAGACCCGTTCAATCGTTTCTTTCCGTTTGGCGTATATCTGTTTTATCTCATCCGTGTGTCGCAAATGTTCTGCCTCTTCCAAGTACGGCTCCCAAATATGACGCTGAATGAGCTTTTGATGGTTTTTACTTTCTGTACACTTTGATAGGAATGGGCAGGAAGCACAAATCGCTGGGTTTGACTTATACTGGCGATACCCTTCCTTCGTTGTTGTCGTGTACTTTAATTCCTGCCCTTGCGGGCAGAGATAGCAATTGTAATACTCATCATAAACATAGTCATGCTTTCGGAAGAACCCATCTTTCGTTTTTGGACGGGTGTAAGGAAGGGCAGGCAACATCTGATTTTCCAATAGAAAATTCGTGATCGCGGGCGTTTTATAGGCTGCATCGGCTGCGACAGCAAGTGGCTTCTTCACCTTTTCAATTATCTTCTCGACAAGTGGCTGTAAGATATGGCTGTCATGTATGTTGCCCGGAGTGACGATGGTCCCCAACACAAATCCTTTTTCATCCGTGGCGGCATGAAACGAATAGGCAAATTGTTTCGTTCGCTCATCCTTTACATAATAGCCACTTTCAGGGTCTGTCGTACTTTCCTTGATTTCCTTCCATTCCTCTTTTTCAAATTTCTCGGGAGGAAATGGCTTTTTCCCGTGTTTCTCCCGATCTAAATTAAGCTCCAATTGAAGCTTTTCTTCATAGGCGCGGGTTTCCTTTCGAACGAGTTTTTTGTCGTACTTGCGTTTATTGGCACTCGCTTTTACATGTGTGGAATCCACAAATACATGTTCAGGAGACAACAACCCCCTATCCATAATCTCCTTCAAGATCCGATAGAAGATCCGTTCAAACACATCGGAATCATAAAAGCGGCGCTCGTAATTTTTACCGAAGGTAGAGAAGTGCGGGACTTCTGTGTAGAAACCAAACCCTAAAAAACCACCGGTATGCCATGTTGGTCTCAATCTCTTTAATGGTTTGGCGCATGGAACGTATGCCAAATATGTATTGTATAAAAGTTATTTTAAAGAGAACGACTGGATCAATACTGGGCCGACCAACTCCAGAATACAAGTGCTCTACCATAGGATAGATGAATGAAAAATCAATGGCCGATTCCAATTTGCGTACTAAATGATTTTCAGGAACCAATTGATCGATGGTTAGCATTTCCAGTTGTTCACGTTCATTGGCTTGATTTTTAGTCATCATGACAGGTCACCTCATACATAGTGTTCTTATATTAAGGAAATTTTAGTTGATTGGAACGTAGGGTGGCGACTCCTGCGGGAGTAGCGGGATAGTCGAGACCCTGG
>NZ_JAVFKJ010000010.1:0-156792 GCF_032667185.1 Neobacillus sp. YIM B06451
TAGCGTCCCTGTATGGAACTCAAACTTATGCCCATCCGGGTCAACGAAATACACCGACCGGTTATCCCGCTCATCCCGCTCCCGGCCAGGTAGAATCTCCACACCCAGCCGCCTCAGCCGCTCAACCATCCCATCAAACTCCGCCTCATCCACCGAAAACGCCACATGCGTATAGGACGCCCGAATTTCATTCCGCGGAACATCCTTCTCCACATTCAGCGCCAGCCACATCCCCGCCAGGTCGAAATACGCCGTACTCCGCCCCTTCACCAGCAGCCTCGCCCCGAGCGCATCCTGATAAAATGCCACCGACCTCTCCAAATCGCTCACCGAAAACAAAAAATGATTCAACCCCTTGATAGCCAAACCCCTCAACCCCCAAGCCCTTTTATGTAAAAAGCCAGCTCTTCGGCTGGCGCCAACGCCATTAATTTGCACCCACCAGTTTGTATCTACGCTCCAATGCCAGCACTCAACAATTAGACGGGCAACGCGCATCGTTCGTTACCTTTTCCGGAGGAGCTGCGCTGATGTCAAACGCAGAAAAAAATACCGAATCAATACGATTCGGATACAAGTATGTACTCATAAATAGTTATGCATATTTTATTTGTTCTCCCGTTTCGGTTACATCCTTATAGGACCAGACAAGTGACTCTAGTATATTGTCCCATTTTTGTGTAAGGGCAAAGCTTCTTCCTTCCCGTCCCATACTTTGAAGAAGGGAAGGGTTATAAATCAATTTTATTAGTGCTTCTTTGAAGCTTTCAGGGTTGCCTGGCTCGCATAAAAATCCAGTTACCCCATTCTTGACGAGGTGTTTGACCCCTCCTGAATTCGCGCACACAACAGGCGTCCCGCTTGCCAGTGCCTCGAGTACGACATTTCCGAACGTTTCAGTTGGGGAAGGAAAAACAAAGACATCTGAAATGGAATACACCTCAGCCAGCTTTTCCCCTTTTAAATAGCCGGTAAAAACCATATTATCAGGAGCCATTGCTTCTAGTTCTTCCCTTATTGGACCGTCACCGACAATGACCCATTGGACCTGTTGCTTGATGCGTTCCGGCAGGGTTGCTGCTACATTCATCAGGGTGTTGAGATCCTTCTCTGGTGCAAGCCGCCCGGCATAAGTAAAAAGCAATTTATTCCCGGCATTATACCGCATCCGGCCCGAAAGTTTATTATAGTCCGGGTGGTAGAGATTGCAATCAACCCCCCGTCCCCACAGTTCCAGATTTGAGAAACCGTGCCGCTGCAGTTGGTTCAGTGTTTCTGTTGACGGGACATATATTTTCTGGAACGGCTTATTGAACCAGGCCATATACTTCCATAAATACTTTGATAAAAATTGAAGGTTGTAATACTTTAAATACTTATCAAAGTCAGTATGATATGAACCAACTAAAGGGATATTCAGCTTTTTTGCAAAATAAGAACCGCATAGCCCAATATTGAATGGCGTGGCAACATGGATTAAGTCAGGTGAAAAACGTTCGAGTTCTGCCTTTACTTGATTAAGATTTGGAAATGCCAGCCGGCACTCAGGATATAGAAATACTGAAAGGCTGGTAAACTGATGAAGATTGTCCGCAACATATTCAGTTGGAGTTTTTGGCGCAAAAATTTTGCAGGAAATATTGTGTTCTTCCAAATAATCGGCAAGGCGCTTCAGTGTGCGAGCAACACCATTCACATCCGGATAATAGGTGTCCGTAAAAATGGCGATTTTCATACTGACCTCCTGGCAAAAATGAATTAGGATACTCAACAATATAAGTCAAACAGAGGGTCACAGCAGTGGAATGAAACCTAGACTAGGCATAAAAATCCTCAGGATCTGGAGACAGGAATGTTTGAATATCGCCTGATTAGGGCCGGCCTGCCAATTGAAATATAGGTGATTGGCTCAACGATCATTTTTTCTAGCGGAAAGCAATTACGGCCATCAATAATGATAGGCTCCTTCATATAAGTAGAAAATACAGATGGCGGCAGGTGTTTGAATTGGTCCCAATCAGTCGCGATAATCGCTGTTTCAGCATCCGTTAATGCCTGGGTGATATCCATGGCATAATCGATTGTATCTCCGAAATACCTTTTGGCATTCGGAATGGCAGCAGGGTCATAGGCAACCACTTTTGCTCCTTCATCCAGCAGCTCCTGGATAATCCTGATTGAAGCGGACTCCCTTATGTCATCTGTATCAGGTTTATAAGCAAGACCAAGTAAGGTAACCTTTTTTCCTGCGAGTGATCCAGCTGCCATTTTTGCTTTTGTTACAGGGAGTGAATGTTGTTTGTTGTTTACTTCGATTACTGATTTAAGAAGGTTGAATGGATGCTCGACATTTCCAGCGAGTTTGAGCAGGGCTTTCGTGTCTTTAGGGAAGCAGGAACCGCCATACCCAATCCCGGCACGAAGGAAGTGTGGACCTATTCTGCTGTCCATACCGATTCCATTGGCTACTTCGTCTATATTCGCGTTGACCTTTTCGCATAGAGCCGCTATTTCGTTAATAAAACTTATCTTTGTTGCAAGAAAGGCGTTGGATGCGTATTTAATCATTTCGGCACTATTTCGGTCGGTTTTTACAATAGGCATAGATAAGGTATGAAAGAGGTCTTCAAGAACAGCCGTTGGTTCGTTGCTGTCGGACCCTATGATTATCCGGTCACCATTAAAGAAGTCGAAAATGGCAGAGCCCTCACGAAGGAATTCTGGCAGTGAAACCACATGTACATGAACCGGAGGTGGCTTTAACCGCAGAATGATTTCCTCGATTTTCGCATTCGTGCCGACTGGGACGGTGCTCCTCGTACAAATGATTGCATCCTTTTCGAGATGTGCTGCAATTGTATATGAAACTGAATAAACAGAATCTAAATTTGCTGATCCATCCTTGTTTTCAGGTGTGCCGACAGCGATGAAAATGAGGTCGGCATCTGAATAGGCTTCTTGCGGGCTCGTCGTAAAATGGAGTCTGCCGGTTTTTCTGTTTTTCTTGAGAAGACCTTCAAGACCAGGCTCATAAATGGTGGAAATCCCTTTTTGCAGAGTGTTAATTTTTTTTTCATCCGTATCGATGCAAACGACTTGGTGTCCCATTTCCGCAAGGCAAACTCCATTTACAAGTCCAACATACCCAGTTCCAGCAACCGTGATTTTCATTCAATCCCTCCCGAAAAGTATTCTTGCTTATTTCCTTTCTATTAGATATATATCCATTCTTTCTTGAGACCTCGTAAAGGGAATGTAAAAATTCTGTAAGATTTTTCTAGATAAGTTCACAAGTTTCAAATATATAAAACAATTACAACTCTAAACGCGAATTTACTCAATATTTGTAGTATCAACACTGAATATTTACGAGTAGTTAATATTGTTTTAGCAGTTTTTCTGTATTGTAAAAAGCATGCTAATTAAAAATGGAGGTATTGATGGTGAAAGGCAATCAGAAGTTCAACGTATTTAGCAAGGTAATGCTGGCTGGCAGCATGCTGCTTTTAAACAGCCAAATGAATGTGCACAATGTAAGTGCGGAAACTCGATTTCCAACTTCAATGGAAGTTAAAAAAATCGCAGGCTATAGCATGGGGATGACGAACGAAGATGGAGGCGTCGCCGAAATCGTTAAATACAATGCCGACAATAAAAAGTTCTATGCAATAAACGGCCATGGGCAAACAATTGATATTGTCAGTCTGAAAAAGTTGAAAAAATCCTCTGGTGAAGTGCAGCAGCTTCAAAAGGAAAAATCGATTAACATTGCAGATGCAGTAAACACAGATCAATTTACATACGGCGATGTAACGAGCATTGACATTGACACAAAACGAAATGTGGTAGTGGCAGCGGTTCAGGAAGCAGATTATACGAAAAACGGAAAGATTATCGTAATGAACTATGATGGGAAAATCCTTAAGACATACGATGCAGGTGTCCAGCCTGATATGGTTAAACTGACGGATAATGGGAAGTATATTTTATCTGCTGATGAAGGAGAGCCGCGTGCCGGGCTTGAACAAGAGGATCCAGAAGGGTCAGTTACCATTGTTGAAGTGAATACTGGGAAAGTAACCAAAGTGAAATTCAATGATCAGGCCGTTATTGATGACGATGTGCATATCCGCAACAGTGGAACGAAAGCGGATTCTGTAAAAGATTTTGAACCTGAATACATTGCAGTTTCCAAAGATGGTAAAAAAGCATATGTAACCCTTCAGGAAAATAATGCAATTGCAACGATTGATATTAAGGCAGGCAAGGTACTTTCTGTAAAATCACTTGGCTATAAAGATCATTCCATTCCGGGTAATGAACTTGACGCAGCAAGAAATGGTAAAATCGAACTCGAAAGGCTGCCTATATTGGGTGCGTATATGCCAGATTCGGTTGCATACGTAAAAATTGGCGGTGTTGATTATCTAGTTACCGCCAATGAAGGGGATGCTACGGAGTGGCCTGAAGATGATTCCACTTTTATCAATGTAGCCGATTTTAAAGATGTAAAGGATACAATTGAGCTTGATCCAAGCATATTCAAAGGCATGTCGGCTGCGGAAGCACAGGCAGCTTTTGATAAAATGAAAAATTCAGCTGGCTATCAGAAACTTGAAGTATTGACCGACCGTGGAAATGATGCGATTTACACATTGGGTGGACGTTCCTTCTCGATTTGGAAAGCCGATACAATGGAACTTGTCTATGACAGCGGCAGTGATTTTGAAACAATCACCTCACAGCGCTTCCCGGATGTATTTAACTGGTCCAACGATGATGATGAGTTTGAAAAGCGCAGTACGAAAAAAGGCCCTGAGCCTGAAGATGTCAAAATCGGAAAGATTGGCAAAGACGTCTATGCATTTGTCGGGCTTGAGAGAATTGGCGGAGTGATGGCCTATAACATTTCAAACCCGGAAAAAGCCCAGTTTGCCAATTATTTTAACAGCAGGGATTTTTCAAAGGCAATTGCTGGTGATGTATCCCCGGAAGGACTTGAATTCATTGATGCAAACTCGAGTCCTACGAAAAAACCTCTTGTCCTGGTAGGAAACGAGGTTAGTGGAACCGTTACTGTGAATGAAATTCAAATTGAAAAATCACATCCTACTAAACGGAAGTAAGAATAATACTTAAAAAACCCTATCCGCAACTGAGCTGGATAGGGTTTTCGATTATATTCACTGATCATAATCCCGACATTCTATGAATTGTTCCACTAGAAAAAAACAAAGAGATACAATCCAGTCCTGTGTCCGTTGAATTAAACGTGACATAAAGCTCCGACTTACGGTGAAACAGAACATAGCAGTGAAGCAGCCTCTCAACCTGGGCTGCTTTTTTTAAGTTCATTGCAGGTCTGGTTAACAGCCAATCTTATGTAAAAAGCCGGCTTTCGCCGGCGCCACGCTCAAATTCAGCATGCAACTATTAGCGGGTAACGCCAACAGTTGGTTACTAGTGTTGAGTTCTTAAAAAACAGTAATTTTTATTTCGTTACTGTAATATCCCCGTTTACAGTTGTTAATTTTATCAAGCTCTTTCCGTTTCCAAACACAGAGTTTCTACTGGAATCGCCCAATATATCAACCTTTCCGTTGACAACTTCTACATCGATTGTGGCATTCGTTGGCTCTTTTACAGTTTGAATTTCGATTTTGCCATTCACATTTTCAAAATCAATGTTGCGGTCTAAATAATCTGTTACAAAAGAGATACTCCCATTTATGACACTCCCGGAAATATCACCTTCAATGTCTTCAAGGAATATTTTGCCGTTATCAGTTCCGACGGTAACTGCAGAGGTTTCCAAACTCCTTAAATCAATTGTTCCATTAATGGTTTTAGCTGATGCATCTTTTATTTTTATCTCTTCTGCTTTTACACTGCCATTGCCAACTTCTACCCTCATTGTGTCGTACAATTTTTTAGGTACATATACCTTTATAGCCAGTGCTGAATCAGAAAATCCGAAGTTGTAGAATTTAAGCTGTTTTTCATTTAGGTTAACAGCGAGTGTGTTTTTGTGAATATCAGCATCAAATGTATATTCTCTATCTTTTTTGGCATTCCCTACTAACTCTACTCTTGTTGTTGAATTGTTTGTAGGGATAATTTCTACTCCTGCGTTATCTGCCTTAATATCAATATTGGCGAAATTTTCATTGTTAAATATTTTTTCTTCTTTGATCGACTCAGAATGATTCTTTGCATCAACGGTCAAAAGACTCCCAGTTATACCGACTAATAAAAGAACTAAAGCAACAATGGATATTTTTTTAATATTGAACATGTTTCATGCCGCCTTTCACAACTCGTACATTGTATTTTAAATAACGGACAAATCCATTCGTTGTTGCACGGGTAGCAAAGAACATTCCGATTAGAATAAATAACCCCAGACCAGCAAGGCCAATCGAAAAGAACAAATCGAAAAGCTCAAAAATTTGTGGATGTATGGCTACATTTATTAATACCAATATCGGCGAAACAACAAATGAAACTCCCGCCATCCAGCCAGCAATTATAACTCCTACCAAAGCAATAAACGGCCCTAACACAATAACAAGGTTGAAAAATCCTAATCCAATGACCGCCCAAACCGCTCGAAAAATATTACCTGCAGTTGCCGTTTCCTCAACTTTTTCAACACGATACGTTGCTACGAACTCTTTAGCAATTTGTTGGGGTGAACCAAGTGAAACTGAAAGTTGTTCCTCAGTCTTTCCTTCTTCTAATCCAATCTCAAAATACTCCTCAATATCTTGTAAAATATCCTGTCTTTCATCGGATGGAAGTCTCCTCAAGGAAGCATTTAGTTCAGCAATAAATTGTTTTTTAGTCACCATTTACACCTTCTTCAATTAGATGATTTACCCCATTTGAGAATTCTTTCCACTCTTGGAGCAGGTCATGGAGATACGCTCTACCGTTATCTGTTAGCTTATAATACTTTCTGGGGGGGCCTTCTGAAGATTCTTTTAAGTATGTTGTAAAGTAGCCTTCTTTTGTTAATCGCCTTAATAGTGGATACGCAGATCCTTCAGATATATCAATCTGTTCGGATATCTTTTGAACAAGTTCATACCCGTAACGATCCTGCTTATCTAGTAATACGAGAACACATAATTCCAGGACACCTTTTTTAAATTGGACATTCACTATTCAATCACACCTCACTCCTTAACATTTCACTACTATTCAATATACAGTACTGGTTTTTAAAAGATACCTTTGTAAAGAAATATATCATACAGTACTATTCAATGCAAGGTACTGAATGATAATTTTTTATAAAAACAAATAAATGTGAAAAAGCCAGACACGGCTGGCGCCCACGCCAATAATTTTGCAACATTAATTTCGAAAGCTACGCCACCAGTTGGTATCTACGATCAACGCCAGCTACTCCCCAATTAGACGAAAAACGCGTTCAGGCCGTTTCTTTTCATAAAAAATGAACATTTAATTGGGAAAATAGTTGACGTTTTTCAAACCCAAGTTATCCAATTTATATATCCTTAATTCAAGACTTTTTAATTGAAAGTATTTTAGGATAGGGCTAAAATAAACTTGTACGTTAGTAAAACATAAAGGGGATGACAGCATGACGAGGTTACAAGATAAAGTAGCAGTCGTAACAGGAGGCGCTTCAGGAATTGGTTACGCTATCGTAGAGAAATTTGTTAAGGAAGGCGCAAAAGTCGTTGCCGGAGATATTACAGAAAACATTTTTGAGCTGGAAAAAACATTTGGTGAAAGTGTAAAAGCTGTAAAAGTAGATGTCTCAAAAGAAGCTGATGTTAAAAATCTAATTGAAACAGCTGTATATACCTTTGGAAAGCTAGATATCCTATGTAACAATGCAGGGATTATTGGAGCCTATGCAAACATAGAAGAATATACGGAGGAACAATGGAATCGAGTGTTAGGCATTAACATAAATGGCCCATTCTTCGGTATTAAACATGCCGTTCCTTATATGAGACAAAACGGTGGTGGATCTATTATCAATACTGTTTCTATTTCATCCCGGCATGCAACACCAGGTTCACCAGCATACGTTACCTCAAAAGGGGCAGTGTTAATGCTGACTCGCCAAGCTGGGCATGATTATGCGCGTGATAACATTCGTGTAAATGGTATTTCACCAGGCGTAGTGAATACGGGTATTTTAAAAGATGTCGACGATGACATGTTGAAAGTATATTCAGAAGCAATCCCAATGGGCAGAATAGGCGAACCGTCGGAACTTGCGAATGTTGTTTGCTTCTTGGCATCAGATGAAGCATCGTATGTTACTGGCCAGACCTACATTGTTGATGGCGGTAAAGATACCATTTAAACCTATAAAAAAATTTTATCCATACCTATCAGAATATAATGAGAAATTCTTTAAGAATACATTAAGTGAAAGAGGGATATAGAAATGAGAGGCTGGGAATTTACAACAACGAACGAACCATTGAGACTGGTAGAGAAATCAGATCCAAAAGCTACAGAAGGCCGCGTATTAATTGAAGTGAAGGCTGCTGGATTATGCCACTCGGATGTTGGGGCATTACGTGATCCAAAATGGTTGAATATCATTGAGTATACACCAATTATTATGGGACATGAAGTTGCTGGCGTTATTAAAGAAGTTGGCCCTGGTGTTACTGGTTATAAGGTTGGCGATCGAGTAGGTGTGTGTCCTGTAAGTAAAGTTGGATTGGGACCCGGTTATGGATACGATGGCGGTTATGCAGATTTAGTGTCTGCCCCTGCCGTTGACTTAGTTCCAATGCCAGAAGGAATTACTTTTGCACAAGCTGCAGCAGGTACAGATGCTGGAATGACTTCTTATCATGCTATGTTCGAAACTGGTGGTGCAAAACCAGGTATGAAGGTCGGGGTCATTGGCATTGGAGGCCTTGGTCAAATTGCAGCACGCGCCGCGGTCGTAAAAGGCATTGAAGTCTATGCAGTGGACGTTAGCCCGAAAGCCCGTGAACTTGCAAAAGAACTTGGTGTGAAAGAAGTCTTTGAAGATGTGAAAGAATTGGCGGATATCGCACCTGATTTAATCGTTGACTATGCTGGATTTGGGACAACGACTGCAGGAGCTATCGACGTCATTGCTCCAGGTGGAACAGTTGTCCTGGTTGGGATGGGTAAATTAGAATCAACAATCAACACCGATCCTCTTATTCTAAAGGCTGCAACGTTAAAAGGTAGTGTTGGCGGTAATGTGAATGATATCGCAGAAGTGTACAAGCTAATGGCGTCTGGTGATATTAATCCTACCATTTCAGAAATAACATTTGATGAAATTTGGGAAGGCCTTCAAAAATTAGAACGCCATGAAGTAGCAGGAAGACTTGTTTCGATAATGGATTAATTTCATAATATATATGGCTCTCTCAATTTTCATATTGGGAGAGCCATTTTTTTGTGGTGGGTAACTGAATCGGAATTGGGAAACAAATCTTTTTTCCAAATCATACCGTAATTCAGGTGTGCTTACCTAATAAGGTTAAGGCCGTTTTTAATTGAAGGTCTTTTCCTTTCATAAAGAGAACAAGTTCTAAAGATATGTAGTTTACTCTTTCCGTTAAGCCTGAATTCCAGTTGACTTTTTCCTTAAGAAAAAAAGAAGCAATTGTTAAGTTTTGATGTAATTCCCATTTAATAGTGCGAAAGTCATAGATATTAAGTATAATCTTCCTATATTGCAAGAAAAAGAATTGAGGGATGTTTATGACTTGGTTCACAAAATGGGCATTGCGGAATAGGGCTGCGGTTGTTTTTTCCGTCATTGTCTCGATGATTTTCGGCATCTTCAGCTATACGACGATTCCGATGGAGCTTATGCCATCAGCCGACCAGCCTTTTATTACGGTATCGACGGTAGGCAACGGCTTGGATGCCGTCACAATGGATGAACAGGTAACTCAGCCTATTGAAAAAGCAATAACAGGCATCAAAGGGAAACGCAATGTAATCGCTGAAACAGGCAATAACTTTACCCAGATGACGATAACGTTCGAATCTGACACAGATTTAAAAGAAGCAAAGCAACAGATTCAGGAAAACATCTCGATGGTCAACCTGCCAAATGGAGTCATGAAACCATATGTGGTGCTGCTGAATACATCACAGATCCCCATTGTCCAGCTTGGGCTTACCTTTGATAAAGAAATCGAAAACAAAGAAATAAGTCTCGTAGAAAATGAGATTCTTCCCCAGTTCAAGAACATCAAAGGCGTAGGGAATGTCATGACGTACGGAAGAAAGAACCAGCAGGTCATGATTAAGGTTGATCCGGCAAAGCTTGCCGCGGCCCAAATCTCCCTCGAAAAGATGTATACCCTCCTTCAGGGGAAAAATGCTACTGTCGCTATAGGTGAACAAACCTTGGAAAACGAAGCGACGAGCATTATTGTAACCGGAAAAATTGACAGCCTTGCAGATGTGGAGAATCTTCAGTTGAACGCAACCACGAAATTGAAAGATGTGGCTGAAGTATCAATGGAGAAGGATACGAATAGTATTACGCATATGAATGGAAAGAATTACATTCATCTCATTATCCAAAAGGATTCAACGGGTAATGCGGTCACCGTTGGCAAGCAGGTAGAAGAAGTTGTTAAGAAGATCAATAAGGACTATAAAGGAAGTTTCAACGCAACGGTCTTCTTAAATTTAGGAAACACGGTACTAGATTCAATCAATGCGATGACAAGGGAAGTACTAATGGGTGCCTTATTTGCGACCTTGATTATCTGGCTGTTCCTGAAAAGCTTCCGGATGACCCTCATTACCATTGTCAGTATCCCGCTTTCGCTGTGTATCACGATGATTTTGCTTTCTTTCTTAGGGGTTACGTTGAACATCCTGACGTTAGGCGGGATCGCAGTATCGGTCGGACGGCTCGTCGATGACAGTATCGTTGTAGTTGAAAACATTTACCGGCGGAAAAAAGAGAAAGTTCTCACTCCTGCCTTTATTGTGGACTCAGTGAAAGAGGTTTCGGCCGCTGTTACATCATCGACTCTCACGACGGTAGCAGTATTCCTGCCAATGATGCTTGCTTCCGGTAGTTTAAGAGATTTAATCGCACCGTTTGCGATTACCATTACGTGTTCACTCCTTGCATCCTTGCTCGTATCTCTAACCGTCGTGCCGATGCTCAGCCAGCGAATGATGAAAAAGGTGAAGATAAAAGAACACAAAAATGGTTCGTTTTATCCTAAAGTACTGCGTTGGTCACTGAATCATAAATGGCTTCCAATTTTACTATCCGTTGTCGTAATCATCAGCTCAATCGGATTGTTTGCGGCGATGCCAAAAGGCTCCGTCGACCAAAAGGATAGCGCCTATCTTTCCATTTGGCTTCGCTATCAAAATGGAACCGAATTCAAGGAAATCGAAAATGGGATAAAGAGAATGGAAAACCTTCTTTCCGAACACAAAGACGTCGGAAACTACATTGTCCTGGCCGGGACGAATGCCGATGCTGCCCAGTTTGGCGAGCTTCAGGATCCAAACCAGGCCCAGTTCATGGCGTTCGTGAAAGAAGGGACAGATTCTGCTAAATTGGTTCGGAAACTGAGGAACGAAAAAGGTCAATTCCCTGGAGCGGAGTTAACCGCCAATACAGCAGGGCTGATGGGTGAGAATAAAACGACCGTTTCCGTGGATGTCATCGGAAACAATGAAGATGACATTAACCGGGCAGCGGATAAGGTCAAGAAAACATTCGAAGGCATTGACGGTGTCAAAAAAGTAGAAACGAATGAAGAAGACCAAAAGCCGACCGTGACAGTAACGGTAAACCCAACCGTCGCGAATGCCCAACAAATTTCCCAATCAATCCGGGGTATGATCGAGCCCGCAGTAATCGGCACTGTTGAAATCGATGGCCGAAGCACGCTTGTAAAGCTTGGAGCCCTACAGGAAATCAAAAGTGCGGACGATTTGAATAATCTTCAATTGATGACATCAGAAGGACCAGTTGCTTTGTCAAGCATCGCAACGATTAAGGAGTCAAACGAACCGGGCACCATTTATTCAAAAGATGGGCATCATTACCTTCAAGTTAATGCTGTTGTCGATCCGAAGAAAATGGTCGATGTTGCCGGGGAAATTAATAAACAATTGGCAGTCTGGAAAAAAGACAATACATTCGGAGTTGGAACGAGCGCTGAAATCACCGGCGCAGCCATGCAGTCATCCGATGATTTAACAGAGCTTGCGAAACTTGCTCTATTCTCGATCGGAATCGTGTTTATCATCCTACTCGTCACGTTAAAATCATTCCGTGCGAGCATTGCGATTCTACTGTCTTTGCCACTTGCGGCAATTGGATCCCTCTTAGGGCTTGTCGTATCAAAATCGAGCATTGATATTTCATCCGGAATCGGCATGCTCATGCTTGTCGGAATCGTCGTGACGAATGCAATCGTGCTTGTCGACCGGATCCGCCATAACGAAGAGACCATGACTATCAGGGAAGCAATCATGGAAGCAGGAACTGTGCGATTACGGCCAATCTTGATGACCGCCCTTGCCACCGTATTTGCAATGGTACCGCTCTTGTTCGCGCATCAATCCGCGATGAGCATGAATCTTGTTTCAAAAGGGCTTGCAGTTGTCGTTATTTTCGGACTGCTCGTGTCTACGTTCCTGACACTGATCGTAATCCCGACATTCTATGAACTGTTCCATTTTAAAAAGGCAAAAAAACAAAGACAGCTATCCAGTCCTGTGTCCAGTGAACTAAACGTCTAAAACACCAACTTATGGTGAAATAGAACATAGCAGTGAAGCAGCCTATCAACCTGGGCTGCTTCTTTTGTGAGTGTAAGTCTAGAAACAGTCTAATTAGCGATTAGGCTGTTTTTTTATGCCTTTGTAAGGGGGATTTTCTGTTATTTATTTTCGTTTTCTTGGTGATACGGATAAATTTAATTATTTAAATATAATAATTTATGTTTATTTATGTTTAAAGATGATATATAATCGTTCGTAAATGATAAACATTTAGCCTGAGTTTTTATGAAAATGAAATATTTTTCGGGTTAAAATCGAACATATATATTTATATGTAAATAAATGTTCGTAATTTAGGTTAAATTAAAATGGAGGGGTAGTTATATGAACAAGTTTGAAAATAAGTGGATCCGAGCTGTACTACCAGCTCTGTTGATTCACTGTAGTATCGGAACAGTTTACTGTTGGTCATTGTTTAAGGGCGATATTGCCTCTTATATTGGGAAACCAGTAAGTGAAGTGGAATGGGCATTTAGTATCGCCATTTTTGTTCTAGGTATGTCTGCGGCGTTTGGTGGGAAATTTGTTGAAAAAGACATTCATAAGTCGTCCTTGCTTGCGGCCATCTTTTTTGTTGCCGGCATGGCGGGAACAGGTTTCTTTATCTATCAAAAGTCATTGATTGGTATTTATGTTTCTTATGGGATTGTGATGGGAATTGGACTGGGAATCGGTTATTTAACACCAGTAAAAACATTGATGCTTTGGTTCAAGGAGCAAAAAGGGTTAGCCACAGGCCTTGCTGTTGCAGGCTTTGGCTTGGCGAAGGTCATTGCAAGTCCTTTAATGGAAATGCTGCTTGGAGAAAGAAACAATGAAGGAATATTAGTAAATCCCACAAATATCTATACGATGTTTTATATTTTGGCAGGCATCTATTTAGTGATGATGGTTGCTGGCCACTTAGCTTTAAAAAAACCAGTAGGTTATGAAGAAGAAAGTGCTCAAAGTATGAGCTTTAGTTATCGAAAAGCGTTAACGAATAAAACATTTATCGGTATTTGGTTGATGTTCTACATTAATATTACATGTGGATTAGCTTTGATTGCGCAGGAAAAAGGCATTTTGGCATTCATCGGATTTGGCGCGATTGGCTTGGTTAGTTCGCTAACAGCTATCTTCAATGCAGGTGGACGAATCATGTTCTCTTCATGGGGAGACCGTTTAAAAGACCGCAACTCTATCTATAAAATTATTTTTATTTCATCGATTTCAGTTATCCTACTGACCGTTGTATTTGATGGTATCAATAACTCTTTCGCAATCCTGATTATCGCCTTGCTTTGTATCGTGAATGCAGGGTACGGTGGTGGATTTTCATCCTTGCCGCCACTATTATCTGACCGCTTTGGTTTAAATAGTATTTCAACTGTGCATGGATTAGCCTTATCTGCCTGGGCATTGGCAGGGCTGACAGGCAATCAGCTTAGCGCATATGTTCTCGAAAAGACACAATCCTATGACATGGTTTTATATGTCATAATGGCTTTGTTCACCATAGCCACGTTAATTAGCATATTCCTCGTTAAACCTGAAAAAGTAAACGTTGAAAGGGAAGAATTCAATAGGAAAGAAGAAATCGCAATCGGATAAGTCGTTATTAGCAAAAGGAAAAGGGATGCCGTGATATTGAAGGCATCCCTTTTACGATGATTGTTATTAAATCCAGAAATCAACTTCTCCCATTATTCCACCTTGACCTTGATTTGATCAATCGCATTATATCCGTAACCCTTTCTATTCCAAAAAGGGTCAGCCGGTTGGGTACGGCCAGTGGAATCTGTCGCTTTTGACAGTATCACATATTCACCTTTCTTCGGTACAGACCATTCATAAGACCAGCGTTGCCAGCCATAACCTTCTTGTCTAACTGGCTCCAATGTAGTAAGCAGCCAAGTGCTCCCTCTGTCTACACTTATCTCTACCTTTGAAATGAACCCATTACCTGTCCAGGCAATCCCTTTAATCAGATGCTTGCCGGTATTTAGAATTTCCATATGCAAAGGCTTTTGAATCGTCGAGTTCACATTTATTGACGTAACCGGAAAGGCGTCTTGATTAGTTTCTTTATTTGGGTAATACACATAATCAATTGTTTGGAAGGGACCTTTAAAAGTAGAATCGATCACACGTATTTGCTTGATCCATTTAACGGATGCCATTGCATACCACTGTGGAACAATTAATCTCAGTGGATAACCATGCTTAAACGGAATCGGCCGGCCGTTATACTCATATGCAATTAGGGTGTCAGGGTGAAGTGCCTTCTCGATCGGCAAACTCCTGGCATAGGAGAAAATCTTATTTAAATCGGTTCGTTCGCCAAAATCATATCCTTCCACTACAACTTCTTTTGCCCCTTCACTTATCCCTGAACGTTCAAGCAGGGTCCGTAATGGAACGCCCCTCCAATAGCCTTGGCTAATCGCTCCCTTTTCCCATTGTTCCCCGAATACTTTAGGTTCGAAAAAGCGGCGTTTATCCCCTGAACATTCCAATACAACTTGAATTGTTTTTGAAGGCAATTGAAGAATCTCCTGCTTGGACAGTAGAAGCGGTTTCGATACGATTCCATTAATCGGGAGCCAATAATTTGAATAAGAAAGAGCTGGATAAGAAAAGTGGTTCCGCCTATAAAATAACTTATCCGGTGTAATGGCAGGATCGATAAATTGGATAGGTGTCTCCTGATTTTCCGGAAACAAACTACGCGTCAGTAAGTATGGCTTCACTTTAGGGTGGTTTGAATGGTTCATAAGTTCCTCCTAATTAGATAGGTTCATAATGTATGTTTATGAACGATGGGTTCTAATTATAAAGCAAGGAAGGGCTTTTGAATTTTTAGGAAGCAAGGAATTAGGCGTTCTAAATCTATTTTAGGCTCTTACACCAGTAACAGCTGCCTAAAAGGAATCATACTTTGTTCTTGAGAGTACTCGAATCAATCTGATGGATTTAATGCCCAATCTGATGATAACTGCATTCAACTCTCACGTCAGGTATCGTTAACCTGATAATAAATACAAAGGAGAAGGAAAAATGCATAATTTTCAAAACCAGCTGCAAAGCTTGGAAATGGCCCCGTACCAAGCTGGTGAGTTAACTTACCTGGATCCTTATAGTGAGGATACAAGATTTGGTGGGTTTGGGGGATTTGGTGGGTTTGGAGGTTTTGGGCGCTGCGGAGGTTTTCATCGTTGTTTTGGCTTTAGATGTTTTAGCTGCTTCTTCAGCTGCTTTAACTGTTTCAGCTGTTTTAACTGCTTTAGATGTCATCGTTGTTGGGGATGGTAATTGTCCCTTAAAATATATAGCGTTTTACCCAAAAAAGTGTCCCTGCGAGTTTATGGCAGGGACACTGCTTTTTAGTCAATCATAAGGGACAAATAAAACTACATAGAATGGTAGTGCATAGTTCAGAAGTAAGGAGGAGCGGAATGGTAAAACTTAACTCGTCAACAAGGCTGAAGGTAAAAAGAGATACATTTTATCTGCCTGATCAAGAAGGTGGGGTGTATTTTAGAAATAACGAAAGCTCATTCCGTATGAAAGGTGCAACCATCTATCAGTGGATTGAAACATTGATGCCGATGTTCAACGGGGAGCAAACCTTGGGAGAATTAACAGAGGGACTAACTGTCCCGTATAAGAAGAGAGTTTTTGAGATAGGGGAAACGTTGTACCAGAATGGCTTTGTGCGGGATATAAGTAAGGATCGGCCGCATCAATTAAAACGTACGGTTCTTGAAAAATATTCTTCGCAAATTGAATTTATCGAGAATTTTGTTGATTCTGGTGCGTACCACTTTCAGGAATTCCGTCAGGCAAACGTTCTGGCTATCGGGGCTGGCCCCATTCTAGTTTCGTTGGCGAGCGCATTACTTGAATCGGGACTTCCTAAATTCGATTTAATGGTAACGGAAGCCATACCTACAAATCGACTGCGGATTGATGAGCTTGTGCGGAATGCCCGCGAAGCAGACTCGGAGGTGGGGATTAAGGAGGTCCCATTTGAAAAAGATGGACACAAGAGTTTTTGGAAACAAGCAGTGAGTGACTATGATTGGGTTCTATATGTCTCGCAGGATGGGAATGTAAACGAACTAAGGAATTTGAATGCTGTTTGCAAGGAGGAAAAGAAGGTATTCCTGCCTGCCATATGTTTAGAGCAAGTAGGCCTGGCTGGTCCAGTCGTTCATCCAGAATCAGATGGATGCTGGGAGTCTGCATGGCGCCGCCTTCATCAATCTGCCGTGCAAGCGGATCAGCAACCTGTCAGCTTTTCTTCAACAGCTGGATCGATTTTGGCAAATGTCCTTGTCTTTGAATTTTTCAAAAAGGCTGCAGGAATTTCGAGTATGACTCAAAACAATCAAATTTACCTGCTAAATCTTGAAACATTGGAAGGGAACTGGTTATCGTTCATGGCCCACCCGCTGGTTAACTCAGCAAGTAAAACCCCCGGGCTGTTAGAAGACCTTGATTTTAGAATTGAACATGAACCGAACAGAAATGCTCTGCCTAGTAAGCTATTGGACTATTTTAGCCGGCTGACTTCCGAAGAGATTGGGATTTTCCATTTCTGGGAGGAACGAGATTTAATACAGCTTCCTCTCCCACAGTGTTTTGTTCAAGCAGTTAATCCAATTTCCGAGGGACCGGCAGACCTTCTTCAAGAAGTGATTTGTGCCGGTTTTACACATGAGGAAGCCAAAAGGAATGCCGGGCTGGCCGGCGTTGAAATGTATGTTTCAAAATGGTTCGATTCACAAGCTAAGGGGTTTCACAATCAGAATGGTCATGTTGACCCGGACATTCCAGAGGGTTTTATGGGGATTGGTGCGGGAGAAACAATCGAAGAAGCTGTTTGCCGGGGGCTGCAAAGTTATTTGGATGAAGAAGTAAAAGAAACCACGGAAGATCAACTTGGCACAGTTTTAGTTGTGCAGGAAGGATCAATCGATGATCGTTATTGCAGATATTATTTAAAGGCACTGACAACTTTAAATGGTCCAGCAATGATCGAGTTGAGAGGCGATATTCTGGGCTTCCCTGTCATTCGGGTTACGACAAATGGCCGCTGTTACACAAAGGCAGGTTTAAATCTAACGTGTGCATGTCGAAATGCATTGCAACAAGCACTTTTAGATACGCAAAACCAGTCACATTCAACGGGAAGAGAGAAAAAAGAGCCAGGCTATTTTCTGGACAAAAAGGAATCCAAACTAACCATACCTTCTTGTGATGAAATGACTCAATTAGAGCTGCTGCAATCATCCATTCAGGTTTTAAAAGAAAACGGGATGCGCCTATTTGTTTATGATCTTTCGTTCGAACCTTTTTTAAAGGAGGAAATTGCAGGGGTATTTGGTGTACAGGTTCGGGAGGAGGGATCCTGGTGGCTGCCCAAATAGTAATTGATGGAAAGGGTTTGTTAGCGGATTTTGTCCATAATCGATTATCCGAAAGCTTTTCCATTAAGCGTCAAAGTATAGGAGAAAGCGTACCGGTTGAAACAGAACTGGCGCTGGTTCTCCACGATTCCTGGCATCCATTGGTTCATCAAAAAGCCGAGGAACGATTTAGGGAAGCAGGTATCCCATGGCTTCGGGGTTTCGTTTCGTTTGGTGAAGGAATTATTGGCCCATTCGTCCGGCCTGATACACCGGGATGCTCGTGCTGTGCCGATATCCGGCGGATAACAGGAGGGCCTGATCGCCAAGAAATGTGGGCGTTCCAAGGGAGAATCGCGCCGGAAGAAGGTGCACTGCGGGATGCCTGGGTATCACGGACGGGATTAGCTCACATGGCTGAGTTGATCAGCCATGGCGTGCGGAGGATTCTTCAAGGTGAATCAAGCACCTTAGAGGAAAGAATGTACATCACGAACCTAAAAACGCTTTTGACCTCAAGCCATTTTTTCTTGCCGGATCCAACGTGCCCAATGTGCAGTTCAATCCCCATTGATACATCGGAATTAGCCCAAATCCGGCTGGGATCCAGTCCTAAAATCAATGGGGGCAGTTATCGCAGCCGTTCGATCGATGAATTAAAAACAGCACTCGCCAAAGATTATTTTGATTACCGTACCGGGCTCATGAATGGGAAAATGCAGGATATAAGGTTGCCATTCGCTGATGTCCTAGTGAAAATGCCTCTGTTTGGAGGAGATGAGGGAGTAGCGGGGCGGACGAATTCTTATGAAATCAGTGAGCTGACTGCCATTTTGGAAGGGGTGGAGCGATATTGCGGAATCGAGCCCCGTGGCAAAAAGACAGTCGTCCGTGATTGTTTTAGGAATTTGGAAAATAACGCATTAAACCCTGAAAGTGTAGGCGTTCATGAATCCGAACAATATGAAAAGCACCATTTCCCTTTCAAAAAGTTCAATCCTGACAGCCCGATGGATTGGGTCTGGGGTTACTCATTTTTACAGGAACGGCCGATCCTCGTTCCAGAGTTACTCGCCTATTACAGCTTAAGCTGCGGGGAGGGTTTTGTATATGAAACCTCAAACGGATGCGCAGTAGGCGGGAGTTTGGAGGAAGCCATTTTTCATGCCATCATGGAGGTCGTCGAGCGGGATTCCTTTTTGTTAACTTGGTATGCCAGGCTCCCCATCCCACGGCTTGATCTTCGTTCTGCAAACGATACAGAATTACAGCTGATGGTCGACCGTATCCAAGATGTGGCCGGATATGACCTGTATTTTTACAATTCAACGATGGAACATGGCATTCCAAGTGTTTGGGCCATCGCAAAAAACAAACGATCCAACGGTGTTAACATCATTTGTGCGGCAGGTGCAAACCCTGATCCAATCAAGGCCGTAAAAAGCACGATTTTCGAGCTTGCCGGAATGATGTTCAGGGATGATGAAAAATTAGAGACAAACAGAAAGAATTACGAAAGGATGCTGCATGATCCGTTCGCAGTCCGGACGATGGAGGACCATGGGATGCTCTACGGCCTGAAAGAAGCAGAGGGAAGGTTTGATTTTTTATTGGACGATGATCGGCCTTTACGTACGTTTGCCGAGGAATTTAAAGAGCCACCCGCCAATGCTGATTTAAAGGATGACCTTCAGGATATCCTGCAGAGGTTTCGCCGCTTGAACCTCGATGTAATTGTCGTTGACCAAACTTCGCCAATCATCAAGCGGAATGGATTATTTTGCGTAAAAGTTATTATTCCCGGTATGCTGCCAATGACATTCGGACACCACCTCACTCGCGTAAAAGGCCTTGAAAGAGTGCTTACTGTCCCAATGAAACTAGGTTTTGAGACGAAACCATTAACGTATGAACAGCTTAATCCATTTCCCCATCCATTCCCTTAATGGAAGAGTAGGAGGACAAACGATTTGGAGCTGGAAACATTTCTATACAAATTGCATTTTGACACGGATAAAGTCTTTCCGCCAGATTGGCAGGTAGATTGGGAAGACGCGCCACTTCCCTATAAATTGTACCGTGGCTTACCAGAGATTCAGCTAACCGCAGAAGTGCCCTTAACACTCAAAAAAAGAGAAGGCCATCGAAATCCCAGTCTCGAAGAGCTTGGCCATTTCTTATGGTATGTATACGGTCTAACCCAATTCTCTCAATCTCCTTCTTTACATGATGGGCTTGAGGGGAAAAATGTGAGTTTTACAGAGTCGTTACGAAGATTTGTTCCCTCAGGAGGGGCGTTGTATCCGAATGAATTATATGTGTATGTGAAGATGGATGACGTCCCAAAAGGTATTTATCATTACGATGTAGCCCATCATCGGCTTATTTTGCTGCGGGAAGGCAATTACGATGACTACCTATCCAGAAGCCTTGATAACGATTTTCCTATTTCGGACGCTTTCTGCACCGTTTTTATCTCGACCGTTTTTTGGAAAAACTTTTATAAGTACAATAATTTTTCCTATAGGCTCCAGGGATTGGATGCAGGTGTAATCATTGGGCAAACACTGGAAGTGGCTAATCAGATGGGGTTTTACCCGCGTGTATGCTACCAATTTCTTGATCGGTCTCTTAATCATTTGCTTGGAATATCCGAACAGGAAGAAAGTGTTTATGCGGTGATCCCACTAACGTTGAAACCGTCCACTACTTGTGTTGGCAACGATCAAAAAAGAGAAGAAGCCGTGTCTGCAACTGAACTGAGCCGGGAAGTTCCAGTGTTGAATCATGCTACCTATAATCGTTCAAAGAGAGTCATTGATTATCCGTTGCTAAGAAAACTGAATGAAGCATCGATGTTCGAAACAACTCAGTCCTTTGTAAAAGTAAAGAAAAAGAATGCTGAGACTCCATTAGGTCCGGAGATGTTCTTCCTGCCAGCTAAGGAGCAATTTTCATTTGATTTCGCATCTGCTTGCAGGAACCGGTATTCTCCAGGTATTGATTTTACATTAGGAAAAGTAAGCCAAACACAATTATCTACTTTATTAAATGAGACATTTTCTTTCCTGTATCAAAATGACCTTGACCTTACAGAGGGGCAAATTGAGACTCGTGTTTCTTTATATGGAAGCTTTTATCAAGTAGAGGGAATTCCTGATGGCGCCTATTCTTATGACAATGGCACTCATGCACTTCAGAGCATAACCAAGGGGGATCACCGGGAGTTTTTGCAAGCTGGATTAACGATGCCCTTCGTAAATATGTATCAAGTTCCACTCTGCATGAATGTAGTTGGAGACACGGATCACCTCAAAGAGATATTGGGGGTTAGAGGATACCGTATTCAACTGATGGAAGCGGGCATTCTCGTCCAACGGCTGCTTTTGGTGTCGTGTGCTCTAGGGATGGGAGGGCATGCATTATTGGGATTTGATGCGAATCAAAGTGATGAGCTTTTTAGGATCGAATCGAAAGGAAAAACCTGTTTGATTCAAATTCCCATCGGGCCTACCTATCCCCATGCCTGGTTACAAGGGAGTTTGCGTAGCTAGGAAAAAGAATGGTAACTTTTTTTAACCCCGTAGTAATTAAGACGGGGTTATTCTATTTCCTTAATAAAGGAAGGAACTAAACACTTAAAAACTTTTTACTAATCCTTAGAAGAACCTTTTAATATAAATATGCTATTTATAGGTTTTTTGGTTAGAATGAAGTAGGAACATTATTTATTTCCACTAATTGAAAGGAGTGAATGAAATGGCTGTTGATGTTTATTTGAACTTTAATGGAAATTGTCGTGAAGCTGTAGAGTTTTATGCTGAGGTTTTTGGTACGGAGGTACCGCGTATTATGACTTTTGGTGAGAATCCTCCAAATCCAGAATATCCACTTCCCGAAGAAGCGAAAAATTTAGTCATGCATGCTCGTCTTAATATTGATGGAAGCAATGTTATGTTTTCAGATACGTTTCCCGGTTCACCCTTCACGGTTGGAAATAACATAAGTCTAGCTTACCATGGCTTTGACGAGGACAAGCTTAAAGCTGTTTTTAACAGACTGAAAGAAGGCGGCACGGTTGGCATGGAGCTACAAGAAACCTTCTGGGCAAAGCTTTATGGCCAAGTAACCGATAAATTCGGTGTTATCTGGCAATTGAATGTAAATAACGAAGAATCAGCTTATTAATAGTTAAACCAAGAGGGGTCCCGAAAGTAACATAGGGGCCCCTTTTATGATTTTTCCACTCTTACTACTACACCTTGAGAACTGTTGGCCGAAGGAAATTCCACAGCATTCAGAGAGCAACATTCGCAGATCAGATGAAAATAAAGCGGATTTTTTGAATGTGTAACGAAAAAGAGAAAAATACCTAACCGCTCCTCAACTAAAAAGAGTCATAGGCTCCAATTTTGCGGGTAGCCAACTGCTCTCACCGTCTAACCTTACCAAAACATTTGTCCGTACTCAAAACCAGAGAAGACGAATATCTTATTAATGCAATAAAAAACTCTGGAGGGGGATGTTAAGGTGGGAAATGGCGACCAGGAAGGGACTACTTCCGCATTGGACCTAAGTAATGGGCAGATTCGTTTGGCTTCCATTGGGGCAATAACAGGCGGGTCACTTTTGGCCATCAATAACATTTGGCAAGGATACCTCGACGTGACACCTGGAAATGACGGGATTCTGCACGATGTGACTCATTATGCTTATTATGTTAATAACTCCATGCTATTTTTGGCAATGTGTGGTTTACTCCTTGGACTTTACGGACTCAACAATCGAGTTGCAGCTGCAAAAGCAGGATTTATGTGGGGAACAGGGGCCTTTCTTTCAGGACTCGGACAGGCGATGTTTGCACTTGGGGCATTAGCGTTTATTTTACACGGCTTCTTTGACTTTAAATCTTTTATGGATTTAATCAACTTAGCCGCCGGGATCGGCAATATTGTAATGTATCTGGGTGCCCTTCCACTTGGACTGGTGCTGCGCCGCAGGAATGAATTTCCTCGTACCGCAGCTATTTTATTCCTTCTGACGGTACCAGCAGTTGCCGTCGCCATGATTATTATATACGGCATTAATCCGCTCGTCGGTGGTTTATTATCCGGCGGCTTGTACGGTTTAGCTTGGATCATGACAGGGTTGTATTTAAAGAAATAATGTAAGCGAATAGAATCTAGGAACTCTTCGAAGCAATTTTTAAATTCTATAGTAAAGGGGACAATTCATAATTCAGAATTGTCCCCTGTTTCATAGTAGGTTAACAACCCCCCAAAAAAGCCAGCCGACAGACGTCTAACACAGAACAATGATTTTATAGGGAGTAGTTTGGGCTGGAATGCTAAATGTGGCAGGGCCATATACAACTAGTAGATTCCGGTTTCCAGGATTCAATGTGAAGGGTTGGCCGTTTTGTAATAAAACAAGAGTATTACTAGAAATATTCAACTGTAACTGGCCATCACTACTCACCAGCTGGCTGTTAAAATAGTCTACCTTTATATTTTGATAAGGGTTATCTTTTACGATTATGAGGGCTTGATATTGTGGCGGGTATATAAGAAGAACAGGTACATTGACATCATAAAAACCAGTCACTCGGTCTCCAACTGAAACGATGACATGGTCTAGAAAATAGGTTGTTGGACTAATGACGAAATTTACTACTGAACCATCTCCTCCTTGTAGGGACATTAATTTAAAACACCCTTTTAATTCCTCATCGGATCCTACTAAGTAATCTTGAATCATGGTAACCGTACCAGAAAAAGAACCGAATTTTTTCATTTTTTCCCCTCCAATTTGATCAACCATTGATGCAATACAATCCCTCCGGAAACTCTGAGGGTGGGGAGCGTATACTATTCAAAAATATATTCAGTTGGCCTTATAAATTTTATGATGAAGGAGAATAGATATTACTTAATACGCGCAGCCGCTATTAATCGGATAAGTCGTTATTTAGCAAAGATAAAAAGGGATGCCGTGATATCGAAGGCATCCCTTTTACGATGATTGATATTAAATCAGAACCTCATTTAGATGAGTTACGGTGAACCCAATATCATCTTTATCAATGTGAACTAAATATGGCTTCACTTTAGAGTGCTTTAACCGATCCATAAGTTCCTCCTAATTAGAAAGGTTCCTAAACTAAGCTTATGAAAAATGTATTTTAATTAGATGTATTTGGGGAATTGCTTTGAAATATTTAAAAGTAGCGTTAGAGATTACCTTCGCAAAACTGAAATACGCAGTACTCGGCCCCTTTAGAGCCCTTTTATTTAAAAAGCCAGCCGCCAAACCGGCTGGCGGCAACGCACACAGTCAACTCTCAACAATCAGACGGCCAACGCACACAATTCGTTTTCTTTGGAAAAAAACATAGTTCAAATTATTCATATATCTTCCTGTATATGGTACATTATAAGCAAATAGAACCTATGTTCCTATCGGAGAGTGGCTACCATGTTCAAAAAGACCCGCCAAGTACATATAAAAAAGAATATAGAAATCAGTAAAGGAAAACGGGATGCTTTGAATGAAAAGTTCATAGCACAGGTCCAGGTAAAGGCAAAAGGGAATAAAAAAGAACAAAGGGATCAGGATAGAGAAAAATACTTAAAAAAGGAATTCCAAAAACAGGTGAGGGCAGCCAGAAAAGAAATGGTGGCGCAGAAAAAGCTCGTTAGTGACCTTAGAAAAGAAAACAGGGCCATGAAGCAAACGAACGAATCATTGAAGAGGGAAAAATGGCAGCTACAAGAAACCATTATCCAAATGGCGAAGGAATACGAAAACGAAACAAAGGAACTGAATGAAAAGCTCGAGAGCGAGCTCGACCGAACAAAAACAATGCAACGAGAACTGGAAAGCCTCAAAAAAAATCAACCTAGAAATCGAAAGCTGCTTGAAAAGCAAATTTCATTAGCAAAACAGGTGGCAGTACTTAAAAAAATGAAAGCGGAACTCCAACAAAAACTGGATAACTATGATTCGATAGCAAAACAAGAGCAAGGGGATCTCAAAGAGGAGATAATGAACCTTCGTAAGGAACTCGATACCTACAAAGTCCTGGAAACCAAACTAAGGAATAACCCTCACGCTCTGATTCAATACCTTCAACAACTTTTCACTTCTGCTCAATTACCTGATCTCCTCGACTTCCTGGAGCAATACATTACCAAGGAGAACCTAAAGTATTTTTACAGAGACGATCAAAGTGTCTTTTATCTGTTCATGAGGAGGGTCAGCCTGCTCAGCTATCATGCGAAGAAAAAAACGAAAGGACTTTTCGTTTTAAGAAATCCGAAATACACGAGTGAAAGAGACAGGCTTGGATATCTGACCCATAAAGAAGGGGAATGGCTATTTGTTGACCTGACTAGTACCGCCGAAATAAGAGAATATCCAGTCTTGGATGAATTGCAGTTAGAAAACGATAACATGGAATTGCCTGCAAGAGCCGTTATATATGAAGGGGTCGCTAAAATCACCCGCACCTATCCGCAATACGAAGTTAGTATTATAGAAGCGAAAGAGACAAAGAAAGATAGAAAGGAAACAAAGCAAAAGAAGTACAAACCATTTGGCAATTATAAAGTGTTAATCGTCGGTTCGAGGCAAATGAATGAGTACAAGGAAAGGCTTGAAATGCATGGGTGTACTGTCGAGACCCATAATCCATATGAAGAAGGCTTCGAGCTATTTAAGGGGAAAATCGGCAGGGCGGAAATCATTCTAGTTTGCGAGCGCCATGTTCCCCATAACGTTTGGGATCACATCGATAAGCAGCAGCCATTTGTAAGTGTCCTGAAGAAGGACAGCTCAGACCTGATTGCAACCTATGCTTATGTAACGTTGCAAAGATGTGAGTTAATATAGTAGTACATAAAGAAAAAGGGAAGGGGTCACGTTTAAGAACAAGACATGCTTAAACTGACATAGGGGGGCCTTTATGAAAAAAGAAAAAATCAATCTGTATGTTGATGATCTAAGAGACTGTCCCAAAGGATTTGTGCTGGCGAGGAATATTGGCGAAGCGATTCAGTTGATCGAGAATAGTAACGTTCATATTCTTTCGCTCGACCATGATTTAGGAGAAGATAAGAACGGAAATCTATTGCCCACAGGCTACGATTTAGTAAAATATTTCTGTGAAAACGGATTGCGCGCTGATAAGATATACCTTCATACGGATAATGGCGTTGGACGCGATAACATGTATCATACCCTTAAGGCGGCTCAAAGACGAGGATTTATAGACAGTAATATAGAAATCTACCATTACTCCATCACCCAAAACAGATATTCTGGAAATTAGAGTATGAAAGGCACTGCCCGTATGCCCTTTTTGGAGGTTCATAACAAATTGAAAGGGTTGAGTCTACATGAGTGAGTACATAAGCGAAGAAATGTACAAAAAAATCGATCGGGAACGGATCAAGCAAGCCTTGGAAAGTGGCAAATGGTTCGACGCATTGGTTTTATTCAAATATTCCACTCTTACAAAGGAAGAATTTAACCAAATTCAAGAATCCAGTTCAAGTTATGGCCAATTTAATAAACAGGTAAAGGAATACATGAGCGAAAAAGATAAAGAGCGGATTGAGAAAGCATTATTAGCAAATCAGGATCAAGCCGCGGACTATATTTTTAGAAGTTCTGAACTGACAGATGAAGAATATGAAAATCTCAAGAGAAAATATAAGGTTTCTAAAAACAGCGGCACAGCAAATAGTGGAATAAACAATCAAAAGGGTGATATTTGGGGAGAAATACTGAGTATAATATCTGCAAGTATTTCTGCTCCATCCTTTGAAACTTGGTTTAAAAATACCGAAGTCCAAATGGCGAAAAACACCCTAATTATTTCATGTGCGAATTCCTTTCAAAAGGATTGGCTGGAACACCGGTACTTTGATCTTATTTCTTCCAGTGCAGAAAAAGTCCTCGGAAAAGCAGTTGATATTCACTTTAAAGCCGAGGATGACAATGAGTAACTCTCTTTGGTTTGTTAATGCCAGTATAGGATGTACCAACCGTCCAAGCCCTTTTATGTAAAAAGCCAGCCGGTTCCCCGGCTGGCGCCCACGAACCATGTCAGCAGCCGTCAATCCCGCAAGCTTCGCCCGTAGCTGGCGGCTCCTTGCCAAGCTCGCGCACAATATACCGCTCCAACATCTCTTTCGTATTTAATCCTTGAACCCGCTGATCCCCAATAAAAAACGTCGGAACAGCGGTAATCCTGGCTTCCTCATACGCATGGCGGAGAGCCTCCTTATGCGCCTGCTCATACTTCCGTGCTTCAAGCGCTTCTCTGAACGCAGACCTATCAAGTCCACATTTGCCAGAAACATCCGTCAGCACATCAATGTCACCAATGTCTCTTCCTTCAGCAAAGAATGCAGCCAGTACAGCCTCGCTGTATTCGTTCCCTTTCCCATGCTCTTTCGCGAACTGGGTTCCTTCATGCGCTAGATGCGTATGCGGCTGTGGATCAACATCCGGAAGGACGATCTTTACGTTAAAACGCTCAGCCATCGGCCATACTGAACCCTTCCAAGCACTCTGTATATAATCGCCCTTTGGCGACAGCGTCTCATGGGGATACGGCCGCAGCTCAAAAGGCATCCATTCCAACTCAACATCCTTACCCTTAATCGCTTCCTTAAGCGGAGCCTCCGCTATATAACAAAACGGTCACACAAAATCTGAATCACACGGATCTTTAACGTCACTTGAAGCCCTCCCTAACAGTAAGGTGTTTACCAATAGTGTAAACGGCGGAGGGATGGTTATCCAAATCATCTGCCTTTAAGTTGAAAGTTTACTTTTTAAATCGAATTTATTGAAAAGGTATTGACCCTAACTTTGTTTCCTGGTATAGTAATGATTGTCCTCACTAAGAGGATAACAATAACGATCCGATAGTTCAGCGGGAGAATACTACCTTGACAGGGTAGGGGTCGGGGGTTCGAATCCCTCTCGGATCATACTAATCCTAACATCAATTGGTGTTAGGATTTTTTATTTGTTTCTATAACTAAATTTCGATTAATGAGAACATATGTTTTATAATAGAGGTATACCTTATTAAGGAGGACTACGACTATGAAGAGAGTCTGGGCATACTACCGTGTGTCTACTAAAAGTCAGGTTCTTCATCATGATGTTACTTTACAAAGAAAAGCATGTTCCATTTTTGTTTCAAATAAGCCTGAATGGCAAATGTGCAGGGAAATTGAAGACTTGGGTGTTTCCGGTTTGGATGCTAGAAAGGGTTTGCAAAGAATTAGATGGGGAGCCCAATTTGGCAGATTCGATGTCCTTCTAGTTTTCATGTTAGACCGCTTAGGGAGAAACCCTGATGAAATGAAGAATCTCATTAACGAATTACATAGGCAAGGAATAGAAGTATGGTCTGTTGTGGAAGGGAGCATTGAGGAATTCTCCGACCTGGAAAAGAAATATTTTATCCAAAGTAGGAATGAAGTCGAGAAAACGTCCCAGCGGGTAAAAAGAAGATTCCAGCAATTAAATGAAGAAGGCATCTTTACCGGTGGCACTGCTCCTTTTGGTTATAGTATTGCATCTACGGATTCGCGCCTAACAATTAATAAGGAAGAAGCGGAGATAATTAAGCAAATTTTTAATTTGGCCTCAGAACAACGATACGGTTGTAGCCGAATTGCACAGGAGCTTAATGAAAAAGGAGTTTCAACAAGAAGCAAGAAACCATGGATTTATAATACGATTTCCAGACTTCTCAGGAACCCTATCTATATCGGGCGGCCGGCATTCAATAAATATGGACCTCATGGAAAGAAGATAAATATGTCGCAGTGGAAACACCAGCCCAAAAATGAAAACTTGGTAATAATCAATGACGATCAATTTTTTAAAGTTCAGGAACTAATGGATGGCCGCCGTCCTTCCAAGGGAAATCTTGATTTGTCAGCAAGAAAGGATTTTCTTTTGGATGGCTTAGCTTACTGCGGATATTGCGGACGAAGGCTAAAACCTGAAGTGAACAAGAATCGACCGAAGTCTAAGCATGGAGTAAAGAAGGAACCAAGTATTTATCGTCGTTATGTTTGTGATCATGCCAAAAATAAATTGGAGTATCACGGTCAGAGGGATTTTGGGGCAGATAAACACGAAAAATTAATTATAAACGTCTTAACAAAAACTATTGCAGGCAATGGAATTGTTCTCCGTGAAGATTTACTTTTAAATGATATTACCATCACAGAGAAACAAATCATGGAATTGGACAAAACCATTACAAATTACTATTTCCGTTGCTCCGCTGACACCAAGAAACTACAAAAGCTTTTAAACCTGCTAAATGAACTTGAAGATCGATATTTTGAATTATTGGAACAGAATAAGATAATCAATAGAGTTAAAGACTCACTGGTTAATTTTTCCGAATCGGACTTCGCAATAACCCTTCAGGCCATTTTTCAAAAAGTGATATTGAGCAGGGATGGCATTGATTATAAACTAAACAGCTATGTTTCATTTAAAGAGAATAACTTATTATACAAGTAGGAAGTTATATAAGGGTGAAAAAAGGATAGATAGAGCATCTTTAAAGTGCTGTATCTATCCTTTTAATTTTTGCTTCCCTCTATAGATGCTGAAAAGTAGGTATAAAAATTAGGGAACCTAGCCACTAGAAGACAAGAATATTGAAGATTAAATACTAATCATAAAAAACGGTTCAATTGTGGATTCGAAGGTTATTTATTCTATTAAACTCTTTTATGCTCCTTACACTTGACTCTGTCTTAGTACCTAGGAAATGCCGATGTCATAAAGTGTTTTAAAAATCTAAAAGATAGGAGGAAAAAAGAAATTTTATAAAATTTTGAGCAAATTGTAGAAATAAGGTAGGCAAGCATATAAAGCCGGCTCTATTGACCAGAAATCTGGCAGAGAGTCGGCTTTCCTATTAGAACTGCATGATCAGGAGCCCTATTATTGGGGGCTCCTTTTTTAGTAGGACTGCTTAATCAATAAGACCTACACAATCAAAACATTAGCTCAACTGTACAGTAGAATCCATTATGAAATGAACCTTCTCCTTAAAGCATTTCTAAAAAAATACAAATAAACATTTCTTTATACCTACATAAAATTACCTAATTTATGTATAATAATGTTAAAAATATCAAGGTTACTATGAAAAAAAGACTATTTTTAGTGTTTTTGGATAGTTATCGGGAGAAGGAGAAGGAAAATGCTGCATCTGAGAATTTACTTCAAGAGTTTTATTATTATTTTAATTGTGACCATGCTTTGGATGCCCAATACATTGGCAGTTGGTCAAGGTATGATAGACGATAACAAAAATGGCATTGATGATAATTGGGAAAGGGAGTATGGCCTGAACTCAGGCATAGAATTTGAGGATTTTGATAATGATAGGCTTTACAATCTTGCAGAAGTAAAAATGGGAAATAATCCGCAAGTGGCAGATAATGATAAAAACAAAGTTATACTTGTGTCGGATATGATTGACAATAGCCTGGTTAACAGTGATTTTGATATGACGGATCAATTACAAAAAGCAATAAATCTTGGAGCCGGCAAAATTGTTGTTTTGCCGTTCGATTGTTCATATAAAGTCAGTGGATTAAAAATTCCAGACAACACCGTTCTTATTGGGTATAGGTCAAAGATTTATAATGATACTACACACCAAACCCTGTTGACTATTGGCAGTGGGGTAAAGCTATATGGTATTGAGCTTCAAGGGGCAGGCAATAAGATGGCAGATAGTAAAGGAATCGGGATAAGGATTCAGGGAGCAGGTGCTACTGGCTATGCCAAAAATATTGTCATAGAGGATGTAAAGATTCGCAATATAGGCTTTTATGGTATCCTTGCTGAATTTGCTGATAATGTAAAGATTTCAAATACTTTCATTCATGATATCGGTTTTGCAGGTTTTGGAGGCCTTTCTGTTAAAAATATACATATTGATAAGAGCCACATAAAGGGAATTTCGCCAGGAAGCAAAGGGAATGCCTATGGCGTCTTCTACTCGCGAAAGGGTGCTGAGAGCAGCTTGGAAGCACATCCGAGAAGTGCGGATAGTTCTGTGACTGACAGTATAATAGAAGACATTCCGTTATGGGAGGCTTTAGATACACATGGCGGGGAGAATATTACATTTAACAACAATACAATACGAAATACCAAGGTTGGAATCGCATTTGTTAATGCAACAGGAAATGATGGAACGGATTTATATGGCTCTCAGAAATGTACAGCCAAGGGCAACCGAATAGATGGAATCGGTAAGGGATATGGGATTGTCGTGGCTGGAGCTTCATTTGATAACAGCAGAGACTGCACTATAGAAGGTAATCAATTAACTGAAGCCGGACAGCAGGGAAATAACATCTCGGGTGCTATTCAGGCGTCATTTACTAAAAACTTAGTGATAAAAGATAATACTCTGGTCAATTCTTATGCAAATGGCATCCACTTATATACTTACAATAAGCAGTTTTCAGTTTCTGGGAACAAAGTAGAGGACGTCCAGGATAATGTGTATGTTGCGCCATCTGCCATCGCCTTTCGTTCGGGCAATAATTCCGGTACGATTGCAGGAAATAATCTCATAAGAAAAAATGAAAAATTAAATGTTTATGTCTCAATGAGAGGAATCAATATTTCCACACCAACTGGAATGGAACTGTTGATTGGCCAAAATACTAACAACTTTGTTCTTCCAATAGCAGGAGGAGCAGGTAAACATGTAACATACATATTAAATTAAAAGCAGGGTAGGGGTCGCAGGTTCGAGCCCAGTCGGTTTCATCCTAATCCTAACGGCATTGATTACAAACTAAACAGCTATGTTGAATTTCAAGAGAGTGTCTTATTACACAAGTAGGAAATTATATATAAGGGTAAAAAAAGGATAGGTAGAGCATATTTAAAGTGCTTTATCTATCCTTTTAAAATTAACTTCAGCTAGGCACCACGGAAAAAGAGTTCACCTTATGAACCTATTTTTGTTTAGTCTGTTTTGCTAACAATTTGCTAACAAACTATATCTTCTTGTTTTCCCCCCAATTGGACGAAGAAGAAACTTGGTAAGTATTTTAAGAAAAAAAGAAAAAATGGTATAGAATCGTGAAATTTGACACATGACACTGTGTCACGCTACCATTATAAGTGACACGCTGTCACAAATGGTTAAGAAATGATTATATGTAGGCCGGAAGTCTGGAGAACTTATGGTTAAATTACAACCACAAGGGTATTTATAGGAAATCCGATTTGAAGAAGAAGGGCCTAATTTGAAGAAGATGCTGGATTGAGTCATATAAAAGGAGAGAAAAATGGAAGCTCAGGCACTGGACAATTTAAAACAAATGAAAACTTTAAAAACAGAACTGATGCGATTCATGATGTCGTATAAATTTGCATTGGATGAGATGAATACGAAAATCAATATATTAAAACAAGAATTTCAATATATCCATGATTATAATCCTATTGAACACGTTACACATCGTGTGAAATCTCCCGAGAGCATTTTAAATAAGGTTCAGAGGAAGGGATATGACCTTTCATTAGCTGCGATTAGGGAGGGTATTACTGATATTGCTGGGATACGGATTATTTGCTCATTTACTTCTGACATTTACGAAATAAGTAACATGCTGCAAAGGCAAAAAGATATTAAAGTCATTAAATGTAAGGATTATATTAAAAGCCCAAAACCAAATGGCTATCAAAGCCTTCATTTGATCTTACAAATTCCAATATTTATGTCCGATAGAGAAGACCATGTCTATGTGGAAATTCAAATCCGTACGATTGCAATGGATTTTTGGGCAAGCTTGGAACACAAAATTTATTATAAATATAATAAGGAAATCCCTCAAAAGATAAAGGATGAACTAAAAGAAGCGGCAATTTCTGCCACACAATTGGATAAGAAGATGGAGAAAATTCATCAAGAAGTCAATAAAATTAAGGAACTAGATAATGATGAAGAGAATCTGCAGGAATTATTAATCAACAATGAAAGGTTTCATGTTCCAGCTGATTTTTTAATACCAATAAAAAGAGCTTATTATGATTCATAGCAAAGAGGAGAGATAGTTTGATACAATTCATGAACGATGTGCCAAATTCTGTGAAAAGAGAAATTGAAAAACTAGAGGAAATCATATCCCCTTTTTTGAAAAAAGCTTCTAAATACGCTTTATTTTCATTTCCTTTAATTACTTTATCCATCTTTAATCTGTTCATTTTATTATTTGTTGCTCCAAATCAGAATCAGCAATACTCGGCAACCTCGATTGTCATTTTTGCTGTTATCGGTGCAATCGGTATGGCGTTTTCCAAAGAGGCCAAAATACAGCGCATTGAGATTCAGAATATTAGTACCGACTATATGATTGAGAGAATTAAAAAAAGCGAGCTAGTGTCAGAACATCTAAAAAAAGAGTATAGCTCCCTTATAAAGGATCAGCCTTCAATGGCGATGCAGCATTTCATCGCATTTTTGAAAAAAGAACACCAGCAGCGCAATACTATATTTAATAACACACCATAAATACGATTATCTAAATAGGCGGGGATGAAAATTTGCCGAAAGTAACTTTTTTAAATTTACCCGAGGATAAAAGAGAAACATTAATTCAAGCTATTAGACAGGAGTTTTCAAGGGTACCATTATATCAAGCCTCGATTACGAATATCATTACAGCTGCCAACATCCCGCGGGGGAGCTTTTATCAGTACTTCGAGGATAAAGAGGATGCTTTTTTCTTCCTATTAAACGAACAGGTTAAAGAAGATAAGAACAATTTTATATCACTTTTAAGACAAAATAATGGTGATTTATTTGATACGATGAGTGAATTTTTCCGGTTAATCCTCACTAAGGAGGATACCCACCATTTTTTGAAAAACATTTTCTTGAATATGACACATAAAATCGAAAGTGCATATGCCAGAATCTTTATCGACATTGAAGAGGATGGGAGTTTTAAGGAAGAAGTTAGTTCATTAATCGATCAATCTACGTTAAACATTTCAAATGATAGAGAATTACTCTATGTCATGAAAATCATTATAGCGGTAACGCTTCGTAATCTAATTGAGAAATTTGCACGGGATTTACCTTATGAAGAAGCGATGAATAATTATTACTTGGAAATCGATTTATTGAAAAGGGGTTTGAAACATTAAACAAGATATTCATACAATCTACACGAACATGATGTAATTAGAAAGGGATTCTATATGGAATTTAACGATTTAACTACACTCATTGTAGCCATCATCATGGTTAGCAATATTTTGTTTGCGGGGATTGTTGTATTTATAGAGCGGAGGGATATTGGCTCGACTTGGGCTTGGTTGTTGATCCTGCACTTTATCCCAGTCATTGGTTTCATTGCTTACCTATTCCTGGGCAGACAATTAAAACAAGCCAATTTTTATCGATTGTCTGCAGAAGAAAGAAATTATCTTCAATCAGAGGTTGTTGAACAACTTAATGAATTAAAAACGAGTGAGTGGTACCGTAACGATACACTAAAGAAATACGCAGATTTACTAAAAATGAATTTAAAGTCTTCGAACGCATTAATCACGGTGAACAATGATGTGGTCATATTTAGTGATGGCCATGATAAATTCCAGGCCTTATTTGAAGACATCAGAAATGCAAAAAAAGAGATCCATCTCCAATATTATATTATTCAACCGGATTCCCTTGGAAAAAAACTGCGGGATGAACTTACGAAAAAAGCACAAGAAGGAGTAAAAGTTCGTGTTCTCTATGATGAGATTGGTTCCAAAAGGATTTCTCGTTCCTTCTTTAAGGAACTGATTTCATACGGGGGAGAAGTTGAGGTGTTTTTCCCATCTGTTTTAAAATTGATTAATTTCCGGATTAATAATCGAAATCACCGAAAACTTTGCATCATTGATGGCAGGATCGCGTATATCGGTGGCTTCAATGTAGGAAATGAGTACCTTGGATTAACTAAAAAGTTTGGATATTGGCGTGACACACATTTAAGAGTTGTTGGTGATGCGGTAAACGATATTCAAGGAAGATTTATTTTAGATTGGAACTATACGGCGGAACATAAGCTGGATCTTGGGCGACTTTTTATACAATCGGAAAAACATAACACAAATGTTCCAATCCAAATCATTGCAAGTGGGCCGAACTCAGAAACGGAACACATCAAAAACATGTTCATAAAGCTTATCATGTCCGCTAAACGGAGTGTCTACATACAAACACCGTATTTTGTTCCTGATAAAAGTTTTATGGATGCTTGTAAAATCGCTTTATTATCAGGTGTTGATGTAAGAATCATGTTTCCTAATAATCCGGATCACCCCTTTGTGAAATGGGCTTCGGGAGTCCATGCGGGAGAACTTTTAAAATATGGCGCAAAAATACTTCTGTATGAAAATGGATTCATGCATGCAAAAACGATTGTAGTTGATCAGGAAGTTGCATCAGTTGGAACGGCCAATATAGACAGACGTAGCTTTTATTTAAACTTTGAAGTAAACACCATCGTGTATGATAAAAGCATAGCCGAACAACTTACTCAACTATTTTTTCACGATAGCCGAAATAGTACAGAACTAACACTGGACATCTATCAAAGGCGTTCCATCCTTATTAGAATTAAAGAAGCCGTATCCCGGCTTTTATCGCCCATCCTGTAATCCAAGCCACTTTCTCCATTTAGATAGAACCCAAATTTTCTACTAGAAGAAGGGAGTAAGAATACTTCCTTTCTTGTTGCACACAAGAATTAAACGAAAAAGAATACGAAATCTGAGGATAGATAGAGCACGTTTATTGTGCTTTACCTATCCTTTTAATTTTGCTTTTTTTAGCCGCTACTAAGACGGAATAAAAGTTAGAGGACCAGGCGCAAGCCCAAAATAGAAGAATTAGTCCATTATTAAATTAGAAAACTACATATTTCTATTAATTGTTTACCAAAACGGGTTGTTCAGGATATAATGGACAAATGCGAAATTTCGGATATCGAAATTATGTTACTTAGTTCTTCAGCATAAAACAGATAGAAAGGGGAGACCGACTTGAATGAATCTAGCAAAAAGAAGCGGCTGCAGCTCGCTTTGCTTTTAGGCTCACTTGGCATTTTGGGGCCATTTACAATTGATACGTATTTGCCGGCCTTCCCTACCATTGTAAGGGAATTTGATACAACGGCTTCACTTGTCCAAATCAGTTTGACTGCCGCTTTATTGGGTCTTGGTTTGGGGCAATTGGTCATTGGGCCATTAAGTGATGTGAAAGGACGCAAAAAGCCATTGTTGTTCTTCCTATGCCTATACATCCTGGCTTCCCTCGCATGCTCAATCGCACCTAACATCTATCTCCTTATTGCGGCCCGATTTGTGCAAGGGTTTGCGGCGTCCGGCGGAATCGTCCTATCCAGAGCCATCGTAAGGGATCTTTATAGCGGAAAGGAACTGACAAAGTTTTTTACTTTAATGGTGTTGGTAGGGAACCTCGGGCCAATCATTGCCCCAATTGCCGGAGGAGCCATCCTTGCGTTCCAGGATTGGAAATGGGTATTTATTGTCCTGGCATGCATTGGGGCTGTATTGACCATTACGGTTTCATTTAAGTTAAAAGAGACACTGCCGCCAGAAAAGCGGGTGCCTAGTAATTTGCCTCAAGTCCTTGGGAATTTCGGAACATTATTTAAAAACAAAGAGTTCATGGGCTATGCATTTACCCAAGGGTTCATCACGGCTGGCATTTTTGCCTATGTTTCTGGTATTCCGTTTGTCTATCAAAACATTTACGGTGTATCTCCTCAGCAGTTTAGCCTTTTATTCGGTGTCAATGGGTTGGCCTTAATAATCGGCAGCCAGTCTGTAGGCCGCTTGACACATATTATTTCGGAACGGACATTCTTGAAAATAGGCCTTGGGTTAGCGAATGTATCAGGTTTGTGTTTACTCATTGCACTCCTTTTGGAAGCCCCACTGATTGGTGTCATAATCCCAGTTTTCTTTTTCCTAACTTCGATTAGTATGATCGGAACAACGTCCTTCACATTGGCCATTCAGTCACAAGGGCATATGGCAGGCAGCGCTTCTGCTTTATTGGGGGTATTGCCCTTTGTCATGGGTTCCCTATCTGCACCGCTTGTAGGAATTGGCGGAGCCTACACAGGAGTACCGATGGCAGCAGTTATCTTTGGCGCGAGTACTTTGGCATTCATGTGTTATTTCTTCCTGGTGAGAAAAACTAAAGCCCAGGAGACGGTTTTAGTGGCGGAGCGGAAGGCTTGAAAATAATAAGGAAAATGGATAAGTAGAGAAATTACCCAAGACTAGGAGATGCTTTTTCCTTTCTTGGGTATTTTACTTTACTCTATAAAATTTCTAACTTCCGTTTTCCCCATATACTCTTGCCGGATCTCTGCGAGGCTTTTTCCTGTCTCCTTATGGATGGCGAAAACATAAGTTTGAATACTGGACCATCCATATAACTCCTTAAGCCATTTTTGCATACTTATTTCAGTGCCGTTTACAAGAATATTTCCGTTGCTAAGTAATGTACCTTCGTCTGGATAATCTTTTGCGACTATAATATCCCCTGGTTTTACGACTCCCCATTCAAGCATGGCATCAATTTTCGGGAGTGATCGTCGGGTAAAGGTAGTGTTCGTTTTTGCAATCGATACCTCTGCTTTTTCTAAAAAGGAGACGTAGTAGTCATTTCTATTTGTAAGAGGCAACACTTTTTCGATATTCACATAAACTTCTTCGTGTATTTTATATGGGGTCAGTTTGAAGCAGCTAATGTCAACATTGTTGCTGTTAAGCCAGGCTACTGCGGACAACGTTTGTTCGTCGAAGTCTGAAGCAACAAGAATTATTCGTTGCTTTTCATTGAATTGTTTTTCAGCACCGTTGTCGTGAAGGAATTGGTACAGCTTCCGAGTAGCTAGTTCAATGCTTGTCAGTTCTTTCGTTTCAGTTTCTTTTTCATACTTTTCAATATAAGGTGCGTAAATTTTGCTTATGAGATCGTCAGGTGTATCAATGGTTGCATAGCTGGCGGCGTAACGGATGGCTTGAAATTCAAATGCTTCTTTGCGGTTTTCTATGTCCTTACGATCGCGTTTTATTTCTATAAGTACGATATTCCCGTTGCTGTCGACTGCAGTCAAGTCGCTTCGCCCATGCTTAGCATTTCTGACCTGCTTTCCGACAATCAACATGGATTCTTCTTCATCACATATCATTTCAATATTAGCCCTTAGCAACTCCTCCATGTCATTCTCCGTCATACCAAGTTCGGAAAACGTCACGGCATCAACTGCGACGGCTTTGTTACCGGAAATGTTGTACATCTCGCTCCTCCCTTTAACTAGGTTCGTAATTACAGTTTATATGAAACCTTGAGTTTTTGTTAAATGATAGGATTAATAGTGATGTTTCTATACAAACGTCAACCATTTTTAGTAGTATGAAAGTTAATTATGGAAATATTTTATAAAGAGGTGCTATCGTGCTAAATCTTCCATATTATCAAACAATCTTTGATGAAGAAAATACTGAAATACGGTGCCGTAGGGTATTGGATGAAGTTTCTCCAACTGTTAAAAGCCTATTTGAACGGTTTGTTGCCAGGTTGGAAATCACGTTAA
This sequence comes from Neobacillus sp. YIM B06451, assembly GCF_032667185.1. Lineage (NCBI taxonomy): Bacteria > Bacillati > Bacillota > Bacilli > Caryophanales > Bacillaceae > Neobacillus > Neobacillus sp. YIM B06451. The sequence goes on from NZ_JAVFKJ010000010.1 coordinate 38,924, forward strand.
ATAGTGAACTCTATATTCGAAGCTATGACACAACTCTTACTACTACATATCATGATTCACGGAATCCCACCTATGCAGAGAAGAAAAAAGTCTCCGATATAGGGAGGAAATATTATGTTGGTCTTTACCGAAAGATCAATGATAAGGAATTTAATCTGTTTACTTTAGAGCTTAATGGTTTGAACGGGCTGATCCTTTTACATACTGAACTTAACTTTATTCCGTTTTGGGGTTGGTATAAAAATGACCGCATTCAAGATGTCATGGATTCTATTCCTGCAGAGTATTCTATTTTAACAGGATGGAAGGAAAAAGAAGTGATTGAACGGGAACAGTTTATTCAGTATATCAAGGACTGTATTAAACCGAGAAAACGCCCGTGGTTCCAGATAGGTAAAACCCTTCCTTTGGCAGGGGAATTGGATGAGGAAATGCTTATCAAAGAACTAATTGATTCTTGGGAGAAGTTAGGACCGTTCCGTTCCTATTATGATGAAGAAATTGAAACGTCGAGAAGAGCCTTGGATGCTTTAATGAGCTTGGCTTCATCGAGAAATCTGACTGAAACGGAATTACTGGGACGAAATTATTCTATTGAGCTATCTACAATTGAAAATTTAAAAACAAACGGGAAACGGCAGGCTTTTTATATTTACGATGGCGATGGCGACCAAATGGTGACAAAAGGGTTTGTGTATTATCTTGACTATCATGAGAAGTTTTCTCCTTTTCAAACCATAATGGTCCAACTTGAAGGTCATAACCACATCTTTACCAATGCGCGTGAAATCCTGGGGGATGGAGTCAAAGAGTGGTGGATTACCAAAACATTTAGTACCCATAGCCTGAACAATAATGAAGTCATGCGCAACGCTATGAGTCTACTAAAGGACCACGGGGTACGGGTGAGGGGAACTGAATATTGTGTCGGTTCTTTCAACAATGAGATGGATTTTTTTGTTGAAGGAGTAGATACAGTAAAAAAGAATTTTATAGATTCCGCCCTTATTTTTGCACATGCTAGTGAGAAGTTGGAATTGCCCTCGAATGATGTAACAGACGAACTTAAAGATGAACCTCAATTAAGTGAAGAACTTGAGCCTAATTTTAGTTTTGAAGAAATCTACCAAACAATTTCAAACAGTCTTTTTACTTTTTCAAAAGACATTATTCGTGACTTGCATTTAAATCTGACAGCTCTGGATGATAAGCATTTTGTCCTTTTAAGCGGTATCTCCGGCACTGGCAAAACCCAATTATGCCGTTTGTATGCAAATGCGGTATATGGGTTGGAATATGAAAGTGAAAATCCTTATTTTACAACTATCCCGGTAAGGCCGGACTGGACGGATGCAAGCGCCCTATTCGGCTACTACAGTTCTTTTGAAAAGCGTTATGTAAAAACAGAGTTCCTGAATGTAATTTTGAATGCTTTAAAAGAACGAGAAAAGCCGCATTTCATCTTACTCGATGAAATGAATTTAGCGCGGGTGGAGTACTATTTGAGCGACTACCTCAGTGCTGTTGAATCAAGAAAGGAAATTCCTTTGCACCAAGATGAAAACGTTATAGATATTCCAAAGAAACTAATGATTCCACCAAATGTATATCTTTTAGGCACGATCAATGTGGATGAAACAACCCATGCCATCTCGGACAAAGTTTTGGACCGCGCTTTTGTCATGACACTTTCGGACGTCGATTTTGATTCGTATTGGAGTCAGGTAGATCCTGATTTAAAAGTAAAGCTGGAAGAGGAATTTTTCCTGCTTAAAACACTGCATGGAACATTATTAAGTTATAATTTGCATTTTGGCTATAGGACGATGGATGAAATGCTGAAGAAACTGTATGCCAATTATCAGCTTCCAGAGGAACATCAGATTGAACCATTGCAGGCGCTGGATCGAGTGATTTCAGAAAAAGTACTAACCAAAATTCGTGGCGATGAGCGAATTTCAGAAATGTTGAGGACTTTGGAACTTTGGTTGAGGGAGAATCTCGGCAATGAGTCAATTTCCCTTGGGCATGTGAACAGGATGGAAGAGGAGCTGGAGTATTATGGAGCAGCCCAATTCTGGAGGTAATCAGCTGGAGATCTGGGTTTCTGAATCTGGATGGATTCCCTTTAAAGATGCCTTTTTGACAGAAGCGACTGAGTATAGGCTTCGTTTCTTGGGAGAGAGGGCGGAAATCCTATTTCACGGAATTCCCGTTCCGTTTTATCGGGAACAAAATGCTTACTATGCTTTGTTTATTTCCCCATTTCAAAGCGGAATCTTACATGTATCAGTCAATGGAGAACATTTTGAAACCTATATATATCCGGATAGTCGTAAACTGACTGAGCAGCAATACACAGTGATGTTAGATGAGATTTTGGCGGAGGCAAATATTTGTTTTCAATTAAGCGGGCTTGAGATGAAAATGGACGCTTTTGAAAAAAGCCGGAACGTTTCCTGGCCTCAATGGAACTACATTGAACGTTCCTTTCACCAACTTCGGATGATATTCACAAGGATTGAAAAAAGCCCTATACGCAGGCTTATTAAATACCCTGTAACCATGAAACGAGAAAAAGTGCAGCGCGCTGAACAGGTAACTCTCAATTGGCTGGATAGAAAAGGTCATGGCTCAGAGATTCCCATCCTCGTAGAAACAAGTAGGAGCAATGAGACATTCGACATTTTTGAAAATCAGGTAATCAAGCAGCAACTTCAGGACTTTTACCGCTTGCTACGTAGATATGAGGAAGTTAGCATAGAAGATTCCACTGTCGGGAACCTGACCAAGTATATTGGTAGCGTTCAGAGGTGGATAAACAGCCCTTTTTTGAGAGAGGTAAAGGAGAATAAAGGGGCTTATAAAATCACACAAATATTTCGGAAGCATCCCGTGTACCGCCTCTGGTATGACTGGTTCGATAAATTGTATAAACATAAAAACCAGAGGCTCGGTTTTGCTTATTCGATTTCATTAAAGGATACCTTTTTCCTTTATGAAATATGGTGCTATATGAAAGTTGTAAAGATTTTGCGTGAATCAGACTATATTCTGGATACCAGTAATTTATTTAAAACAACAAGAGAAGGACTCTTCCTAAACTTGGTTGAAAACAAGGAAAGTTCGGTTGCGCTCAGTGGCGGGATGGAGCTTTACTTTCAACGTATTTATCAATATAACTCATCTCCAAACCATACATACACACAGAGAATGATTCCGGATATAGTTTTGGAAAACAAAGGAGGAATTATCGTCTTTGATCCAAAGTACCGCGTACCCGGTAACCTTGGGACTGCCTTGGAAGAAATGCATAAATACCGGGATGGCATTGTTGAGAGAGAGACAGGAAAACATGTTGTAAAGGAAGTTTATATTCTTACACCAACCAAAGATGAACAAGCGGATGAGATGAGGTATTTCAGCCCAGAGTTTCATGAGCGATACAGGATGGGGGCCATGCAGATGGTACCTGGGGCATGGAATGAAGAAATAACTAAAAAATTACGTCAGTTTGTTGAAACAGAAGCGCAAGAATAAAAGTAGGCACTTTTAACAAAACATATTTTTGTTGACTTATTAAGAAGAGGAACTAGTGGTTTGGGTTTTTGATCTTCCTTCTTCCCTGTCATTATAGTAAAATTTTAGCAACAATGAATTTGTCGACAGGAGTAGAATCATGCAGGTTGAAAAACGATTAATCGTAAATTCTGATAAAGGGAACTTACTACAGGAATTGATAGATTCAATGAATGAGTGCAGGCGGTTCTATTTTAGTGTTGCGTTCATTAATTTCAGTGGGCTTCAGTTGTTGCTTGATCCGTTGCGGGAGGCGGGGAAAAAAGGAGTAACTGGGAAGATTATTACCTCGACGTACCTCAATTTTACGGACGCGAAAGCATTAGAGAAAATTACTGAGTTCGAGAACGTTGATTTAAAGGTGTTTGTGACGGATAAGGAAATCGGTTTTCACACGAAGGCTTATATTTTTGAGTATTTAGATTCCTATAAGGTGATCATTGGTTCATCCAATATTACGCAGAGCGCGTTGAAAAGTAATGTTGAATGGAACGTGGAGGTCATTTCAAAGAGTGATGCTTCTTTTATTAAGGAGGTCTTGAAGGAATATGATGCTCTATGGGAAAGGTCCCAGGTTGCTGACGAGAAGCTGATTGCAGAATATGAGGAATTCCTAAAGACTCTTAAGGGGACCCAAGCTTCACAGCAATTGATTTTTGAAAAACCGGAGTACATTACTCCGAACCGTATGCAGCGTCGCGCCATTGATAATCTTGCCAGGCTTCGGGAATTTGGTGAAAAAAAGGCTCTTGTCATTGCAGCAACTGGTACGGGCAAGACATATATGTCCGCATTTGATGTGAAAAGCTTCCGGCCTAAGAAACTGCTTTTTGTTGTACATAGGGAAGAGATTTTAAGAAAAGCAAAAGAAACTTTTGAAAAGCTGTTACCGAATGAACGAATCACCTTCGGGTTATTAACAGGCAATTACAAGCAGAAGAATGCGGATTATATTTTCACTACGAACCTCACAATCTCGAATTGTTATCACGAATTTAAGAGAGATGAATTCGATTATATTATCATCGATGAAGCCCATCATGCCACTAGTTCAACGTACCGAGCCGTTTTAGATTATTTTGAGCCTAAATTCACTCTTGGGATGACGGCAACGCCTGAACGGAGCGACGGAAATAATGTTTTCGATCTGTTTGATAATAATGTGGCGCTCGAAGTCCGTCTCCATGAAGCGCTTGATGACGAGCTGGTCATCCCGTTTCATTACTTCGGCATCACAGATATAGAAGGAATCGATCTGAGTGATGTTTCTATTGATGACATCGCGGAAGTAACAAAGCGCTTAAAGGTGAATGAGCGGGTTGATTTTATCATTGAGAAGATGGAATTCTACGGATATGACGGCGAAAAGCGCAAATGTCTCGGGTTTTGTGCGAGCATTGAGCATGCCCAGTACATGGCTGCGGAGTTTAATCGGAGAGGCTACAAGAGTACGTGCCTGCAAGGTGGGGATTCTTCCAGGATTCGTGAAGCGGCCATAAACCGATTGGAAAATGACGATGATGAACTAGAGTTTATTTTTACCGTTGATATTTTTAACGAAGGTGTCGACATTCCTTCAGTAAATTCTGTCCTCATGCTAAGGCCGACAAACTCGCCGATCATCTTTATCCAGCAGCTTGGCCGTGGGTTGCGGAAGCACGCGGGTAAAAGCTTTTTGACAGTTCTTGATTTTATCGGGAATCATAATAAAACGTTCTTAATTGCCCTGGCCCTGAATGGCAGCCGCTATTATGACAAAGAGAGCTTGAAGGTTGCGGTTGCGACCGGTTTTGCCAATATTCCTGGGTGTACCCACATCCAAATGGACAAGATTTCGCAGGAACGAATTCTTTCGCAGATCGACCAGGAAAACTTCAATTGGATGAAGTATTTAAAGGAAGAATATTTTGAGTTTAAAAAGCTAAATCAGGGAAGGATCCCTTATTTCCTGTTGGATTATTTGAAGTATGATGGAGCGCCTGATCCGATAAAATTCATCGATAAAGAGAAAACCTATTTGCAATTTGTCGCCAAAGTGGAGAAGACTGAGCGGCTAAAATCCTTATTGAGCGATGATTCGTTTGAACGAGTACTGAAAGAACTTTCAAGTAAGTTGCCGCTTAAGCGAGTGTATGAGTTTGTTGTTATTAAGTATCTGCTAGACCATGACTACATCTCTTTAGCTACCGCCAAAAAGGAGATTTTTAAGTGGGTTAAGTTCGCTGATGATGATAGTGTCCTTCATTCATTCCAAACTTTGAATCAGGATTTTTATGACAGCGGAGAATTGAGCCGTAATTTGAAATTATTCGATTTACAGGATGGAATTCTTGTTAAGACACCAGTATTTGAAAGTATTCTTACGAACGATGAATACCGGAAGTACATTGAGGATATTGTCATGTACGGGATTTTCCGTTATGAAAAAGAATTCAAGAACGAATACTACGGCGTCCCGCATTTCAAACTGTATGAACAGTATAAAATGGCGGATGCAGCATTGCTTTCAAATTTTCGGAAAAGCCACAGTTCCTTTAGAGGATCAGGCCTATTAACAAATGGGAATGACTATTTCTTGTATATCGACCTGCATAAGGACGCGGATGTTGAGGAAAGGCTAGCATATAAGGATGAAATAAAGAGCACCCGTGAATTCCAGTGGCAAACGCCTCACACAACAGCCCAGCATACGAACACAGGGCAGAATATTATTTACAATAAAGCCCGAGGAATTAACCTTCATTTGTTTATCAGGAAATACAAATTCATTGACGGCAAAAATGAACCGTTTATCTATATCGGAAAAGGGAATACGACTAGTTTTGAAGGCAACAAGCCAATCACCGTACAAATGGAATTGGAACACGAGCTGCCATACAATCTTTATATCGAATTTACGAAAAAAGTATAGTCTTCAAAGGACTATACTTTTTTCGTTTATCAACTTTTCAACAGCCGGTACATCCGCAGGTGCCCACACTAACGAGTTTAGGTTTTCCCGCTTAAGCCAGATCAATTTTGAATGCTCTGTAGGCGTTGGCGTACCGCCAGTGATTCTGCATTTAATGGTAATCAAATTTATGATGAACGTATCATATTCATGAATAATGTCATTATGTAATTCAATCGGTTCAATCTGGCAATGCAATTCCTCTTCAATTTCCCTCGTCAGGGCAGAAAATAAATCTTCATTAGGTTCGACTTTCCCACCGGGAAACTCCCACATATTCGGAATCGACATTTCTGGTGACCTTAGTGCACAAAGGATTTCATTTTGTTCATTTTCTATAATTGCTGCTACTACCTTTACTGTCTTTTTCATGAGGACCTCCGTTTAATTAAGTACTAATAAACATAATATCATTTTTATAAAAACGTGCCAGGTTGTTGGCAATTCTTTAATCGATACAGTTGTTTCACAGTTCCAATCTTGTGACCTTGAAATGAAAGTGGAGCCATTTTTCTTTTTAGAATATGTGCAAGGCACCTCTATGGAATTTCAAATTTTTTGTAAAAGTGGGAGCGGGGGGACGGTCCCCATGTTAAAATGATTATTATGAATAATCTTAACTTTTGGGAGGATTTTTTAGTGGATGATAGGTTTAGCAAGCCAAAGAGTGTTGGGGAAATATTGGATCATACGTTTACGCTGAGCAAGAATCATTTTAAGAAGTTCATGACCGTGCTCTTGGCTATTATGGGACCGGTTTATCTCATTGATGCGCTGATTCAGGTGGGTGCGGGTAAACCATTGTTTCGCGATAAGAGTGGCGAGGGAGATTGGTTTGAGCAGATGATGGCTAGCTTTGAGGGAACAGGGGAAGTTGACCCCTCGTTTATGACGGCTGAACTTGTTGGAATCGGCGTGACTGCGTTGCTTAGCCTGTTTTTATTTCCGATTGCCCAAGCTGCCATTCTTTTCGCGGTTAACCATGTTCGTAAAAACGAAGAGTACACGGTTGGTTCGGTATTCAAATTGGCGTTGTCACGCTATTGGGCAATGCTTGGAAGCTCGATTTTGTTCTTTCTCCTCGCCATCGCTATTATAATCATCCCGACTATTGGAATAGTCGCAGGGGGTATGATTGGCGCGTTATTCAATGATGCTACGGGCATCATCCTGGGCGTCATCGGTTCGATTGGCCTGTTCCTTGTCGCGGTACTGTTGTTGACGCGCTTCAGCTTTTACTTTGGCTCAGTTGTACTGGACCGCAAATCGCCAGGGCTCGGCCGCAGTTGGACGCTGACGAAAAAGCGGACATGGAAGCTGCTCGGCATCTATATTGTCTTTTCCCTGATTACGACTATTATCGCATCATCCGTCGAGATGGCCTTTACCGCCTTTTTGGGGAGCAGTGTACTACTGTCGATCATCGTCAGTCTGCTTTCCATTTTGACAACGATGTTTTTCTCCGTAGGCTATTGTGTCATCTACCTTGATTTAAAAGTGAGAAACGAGGCGGATGACCTGAAGGGATTGCTTTCAGAATATGAGCATCTTTCTTCTTAAGGGCAAATTTCGAATTTGAGTTGGGTGAAGGTTTTGATTGATTCTACTGAGGCAAAGAAAGAACTTGAAGAAATCCTTAAACAAGATGAATATACTGTTTATTCCAAACCGCCCGGGTTTATTGAAAAATGGTGGAATCAGGCAATGGCTTGGCTTTCTGATCTTTTGGAAAGCTGGTTTCCTTCCCTGGAACAAGGGTCTAGGTCAGCTGCGGCGCCGCTGCTTATTGCGATTATTGCCATTGCAGTTCTCCTTTTAGCTTGGATTGCCTATCTGCTGATCAGGAATAGCCGAAGGAAAATACTGAATAGGGAATATAAGCCGCTTCAGTTTTCCCGGGAAATCGACTGGACGTATGAGATGCATATGGAGAGGGCTTCCAGGCTTGAAGCTGAGGGCCAGCTCCGTGCGGCTGTCCGCCATTTTTTCCTCGCCCTGCTATTGTTTTTGGACGAGCAAAAGTGCATTGAAGCAAGACAGTGGAAAACGAACTGGGAATACTTCGCTGAACTAGGTAAATCCAGCAGGGTTGATGCAGATCGTTTCTATGAGCTTGCTTCTGTTTTTGATGAAGTGACATACGGTGAAAGGCAAATCAGCAACAATGATTTTCTCTCCTTCCGCAGTAAAATTGCTGCATGGCTGGAGGAAGGGAGGGTGGAGCGATGATGGGTAAACGTGGCTCACTCCTGCGTTCATGGCTTCCCTTTGTTGGACTGATTACGGTTTTTATAGCCATTCTTATTATTGGATATCAGCCTGAAGCAAGAAACTATCCAAAATACATCGCCTCATCACCGGCACCAACCGGTGTGAAGGCGATTTATACATTCCTGCAAGATAAGAAAAGTGCGCAGGAATGGGTGCACCCGCCAAAGGTACTGCCTAAATCGGCCCAAGGCCAGCTTCTGATCATGGTAGAGCCGCTGAATATCTCGAAAACCGCAGAAATGGAGCAGTATGAGGAATTCATGGAGGCGGGGAATTCAATCCTGCTTCTGTCACACATACCGGACGGTTTTTTCGCCTTGAAAACCGCAGCCGTCAAACCGGTGGAAAAACCGTACCTGCTGGAAGACGAAGAAAAGAATACATACAAAGTGAATGTAAACCTGCCTAACAGGCTGATTCCATCAAAAAAGGATAAGATTCTCCTCAACGACAAGGAGGGTGCTGTTGCCACCCAAAGGGAAGTTGGAAAAGGGAAATTATATGTTCTTGTAGCGCCAGACCTTATCACAAATAGTGAAGTGCTGAAGGAGGACAACCTAGCAGTCTTTTTGAAAATACTGAACGATGCTGACCCTTCTGCCGTTTTGTTTGATGAGTATGTGCATGGTGAGCGAAGTGCATTGTCAGGAGTACACGTTTATCCGAAATGGTTTCTGCTCCTCGTCCTTCAAGGAACGATTGCCGCCGCCATTTTCCTTTGGCTAAAAGGGAAACGGTTTGGTCCGGTTTACGCACCGCGTGAGGAGTACGTACGTTTTAGTGACGAAGGCATCCGGGCGCTCGCCGCATGGTATATCCGCGGTAGGCGTTACGGGGACAGCATCAAGATTCAGGCCGATTATACGAAGCAGAAGCTTCAGGAAAAGTGGCGAATTCCATATTCAATGCCATGGATTGATGCGGCAGATTATTTGGAAAGAAAATGGACTGTAAAATCGGCAGAGGAAATAAAAGAGTTTTTACAGGGGCTGTCCGCCGTTTTGGTGAAAGACGGCCTGAACAAACAAGAGTACCTGCTTTGGTCGAGGATTCTCGACGACTTGAGGATAGAGGTGGAGAAAGGTTGAATAAACAGCTGCAAGCATTATTGGATTCCTACGAGGAAAGGATTCTTGGACAGGGTACGAATCTGCGCCTGCTATTGTGTGCGGTCCTGACAGGAGGCCATGTGCTGCTCGAAGGAGTACCGGGCACCGGGAAAACAAAAATAGTGCGGACTCTTGCCGGCCTGCTCGGCGGGGATTTCGGCCGCATTCAGTTTACGCCAGATCTGCTCCCGAGCGATATTACCGGAAGCATGATTTACAATATGAAGGAAGGCAGCTTCCAGACACTGAAGGGGCCTATTTTTACGAATATTCTCCTGGCGGATGAAATCAACCGCACACCCGCCAAAACACAGGCTGCTTTGCTTGAAGCGATGGAGGAGAAGCAGGTGACGATCCAGGGCGACACCTACCGTCTGCCGGATGTGTTTTTCGTTGTCGCCACTCAAAACCCGATTGAATTCGAAGGAACGTACCCACTTCCAGAGGCGCAGCAGGACAGGTTCCTGTTTAAGCTGACCATTGGCTTTCCATCCTTTGAAGAGGAAAAACAGGTTCTGAAAAACGACCTGCACGATGTTTTTGCTGTCGAAGACATACGGACGGTCCTTGATCTTGAAACGTTTATCTTTATTCGAAATGAAATCGCGTCGATTACAGTCGAGGACAAAGTGCTCGATTATATGATGCAAATAGTCAGGAAAACGAGGGAGTCCGACTATATCCGCTATGGGGCGAGCACACGTGCCGCGATTTCCATCGGAAAAGCGGCGCGCGCTTGGGCCTATCTGTCGGGCCGGCAGTATGTGACGCCCGATGATGTGAAAATGGTGGCAAAACCAGCACTGAGGCATCGGATTCAGCTTGCACCGCATATGGAATTGGAGGGAGCGGCCGTTGACCAGATCATTGAAGAACTTGTGGGATCGGTTCCTGTTCCGAGATAGGGGTATTGTCCCGACAAAAAGGCTGCTAATAGCTTTTTTGTCGCTATCCGCCCTTTTATTGGGTGCAGTCATAGTTAAGGTTTCCTGGTTGGTGATTTTTGGTGCGAATGTGCTTTTCCTTGCACTTAGCCTGGCCGATTTGCTTTTTACACCGAAGCGGAAGGAGCTGTCCTTCCAGAGGGTATTCCCAGGCGAAATGGAGAGGGGAATACCAGCCAGGATTGAGGTGCTGGTAGCGAACAAGTCGCGGCACGCATTTTTGTTCCGCTTCATCGACGGAGTACCGCAAACCTTTAGGCAGCCGTTTCCTGTCACAGGTAGTGCAAATGGACAATCGGAAACAATCATCCCATATGAAACGGTCGCTTCTGTCCGCGGAGATTATCAGATTGGCAACTTATTCTTTCGTTACCGCAGCAGTCTCGGGTTATGGGAAAAACAGGTGACGTCCCACCTTGCCGACCAGGTGAAGGTGATCCCTGACTTAACGGAAACGCGCAGGTATCTGGAAAATGCCCAGCAATTCCTGTTGCATGAAGGTACTGCTATTCGCCGAAAAAGGATGGGCGAAGGCGATTTTGCCAAGGTACGCTCCTATGTGCCCGGCGATGATCCGCGGAAAATCAATTGGCGCCAAACTGCAAAGCTGCACGAAGTAATGGCGAATGAATACGAGCCCGAACATGGGAAGTACATCACGCTACTGATCGATTGCGGGAGGATGATGGGAGCCGAATTGAAAAAAGGCAACCGCCTGGAACAGGTACTGGAATCAGCGCTGACGGTGGCGGCCGCTGTGCTGCAAAAAGGCGACTATGTATCAGTCCTTGCTTTTTCAAAAAACATTAAGGTGTATGTCCCGCCTGCAAAGGGGATGAATCATCTTCAGACAATTCTTCAGGCGGTTTACGGTCTTGAAGTCGATCCAGTCGAGCCGAATTACGGAGCAGTGCTACAGTATCTCGAGAATGTCCAGAAGAAGAGGAGCCTCTTGCTGCTGTTCAGCGATGTCCGGGCCTTCCTTCATGAAGAAAACGCTCTCGTTTATTTGAAACGGCTGCGGCAACGGCATTTGTTTTTCATGGTTGGAATCGAGGATGGAACCTTAAAAGAACGGATCGCAATGAGGCCAGACGAGGTGAAAACGGCGATGATCAAAAGTATCGCCCAGCAACAGGAGCAGCTTAAACAAAGAGGCAAAAACAAATGGGAAAAGCAGGGCCTCCAAATGGTGGAGGCCAAAGAGGAACATCTCGCCGTCACGGCGATTTCGCATTATATCGACATCATGAACCAAAATGCTCTTTAGGAGTTGCTCTAAAAAATCTCAGTCCTCCGACAATGGTATAAAGCAAAAGTGCAAAGACGGTTAAAATGGCCACCGCGTACTTTGCTTCGAGCGAAATACTTGCAGGTGTGATATAGCCTTCAATGATCCCGGCGATGACGAACAAGGGAATCGTGCCGAGCAGCAGCTGGACGGATCGTTTTGCCTGCCTTTTCAGCTGGTACCCGCGCGACAGATTGCCGGGTACAAACAGCTTGTAGCCCATCAAAAGGCCTGATCCGCCAGCGATGAAGATGGCAGTCAATTCGATCATGCCGTGAGGTACAATATATGCCCAGAAATCATACGTTTTCCCTGAGTGCCAGAAAAGGGCGGCAAGGGCGCCGACGATTACCCCGTTGTAAACGAGCAAATACACAGTCAAAAGCCCAAAGGTAATGCCGCCGGCAAAGGCGAGAAACGCGACCTGGATATTGTTCGTCATGATTTCCGTGGACATGACGGCCGAATCTATTGTCTCATGACCTTCCCCGAGCCGGTCCGGGTCGACCGCATGCGAGATGTTATCGGGAAGAAGTGTATATATATGAAGCGGGTCGTTCACGACCGCAACAAAGCTGCCGGCCGCCCCAACGGTAAACAGCACGAACGCGATGAAGACGAACCGCCATTGTTCAAGCAGCAGCCCAATGAATTTTGTGCTGAAAAAATGGCGGATTTGCTTGCCGCTTGAGATTTGGTCTTTATACAGGAGATTATGAGCCTTTGAAACGAGGCCATTCAAGTATCCGGTGACGTCATCAGTCGGAAAATGCGTCTGGCAATAGGATAGGTTTTGGGAGGCCTTCTGGTAAAGCCGGTGAAAAGAGTCGATTTTTTCTCCGGTGATTCCCTTTTTGCGCCCGCTAAGCTCTGTAATGAGCTGTTCAAGCTGTTTCCATTCTTCACGATGTTTTTTGATCAGCTGTTTTACGTCCATATAGGCACCTGCTTGTACTGGATTTCATTGGCATTTATCTACATTATAGATTTTTTTGCCGAGAATAGAAAGATTAATAGAAAACTGTAAGAGCCGGAGGAGTAGCATGCAGCAGGAAAAAATCGATATCAAAACACCGGAATACGTTTCTTTGCAATTCCAAACCGCAGGACTTGGCAGCAGGGCGGCAGCGTTCCTGATCGACCAGGTGCTGTTGATGGCATTCAATATTGCTGTTGTACTGATTGTTTTACTTTCCCTTGGGGCTGGCTTTGAGGTCTGGCTGATCCGTTATGCCGAATCGTATGTACTGGGATTTCTTATTATCGGGCTGTTTGTGGTCAATTGGGGATATTTTTTTGTGTATGAGTTTTTCTCCGGCGGCGGGACGCTTGGGAAAAAGCTTCTAGGCATCCGTGTCATGCAGGAAAACGGGCACAGCATCACGCTTCTGTCGAGCCTAATCCGTAATCTAATTCGCATCATTGACATGCTGCCCGGTTTTTATTTCATCGGCATTGTCATGATTTTTTTCCATAAACAGCACAAAAGGCTCGGTGACCTCGTCGCCGGAACTATTGTCATTCATGAGCGAAAGGTGAAAAAGGGAAAAAAGAGTTCGCCGCTGGAAACGGAAATGAAGAACAGGGGCATCAGCAAGGAAACGCTGGCACTTGACGACTGGACAATCAAATCCTTCAGTGCCAAGGACTGGAAACTCATCAACACATACGCCGCCCGCTTCCTCCAGCTCCCCAAAAATGAAAAAACCGAACTAACAAAGCAAGTTGCTGCCATACTACTTACAAAAGCAGGAGTAGAGTGGCACACCCAAATAGAGGCAGAACTCGAAAATAACCTTCTCGCCCTCTACCTCCATTTGAAGGAAGAATGGGAGTTTGAGATGTAACAAATGGCAACAGTCTAAAAATTTGCGGAAAGAAACTGCTTATTTTTATCGGAAGGAAAACCGCTCTGCTCTGTCGTAAGCAAAAGGGTGGTTCTTAAATCAATAACCTTTGATATCACCACACTGATATTAGGCGTTGCAGGGAGAAGTGTTACGAGCACTTCTCTCTTTATTTATATATCAATCAGAAAACCCAGCAAGTACTGGTTTGTTGGAAAATCCTACATTATTAGATAATTTTTTAACTTTTCTACATTAATTTGTAATATCTTATGATATATTTATCATGGCAATTGAAATTTTGTTGAAATGGGAAAATGCAATTTGGGAAGACTTTCAAGGTATTTTTGATTGATTGAAATCCAAATGGAAGGTGAGAATATTGAGTATAAATAGAGAAAATATAGAAGAAAAAGACGAAAAAATAGCACAGCTAGAAAGACTATTAATGGAATTAAAGGAAGCACAACAGCAAAGTGCTGCAACTATTGCGGTAGATCATAACTTAAGATCTGTATCTCCGCCAAAAGGAATTTCTAATTTCTTTTTTAAAGCTGGTGTATTTAAAATTATTTTGCCCATCCTAGTTCTTTTAATTATTGCCTCAGCAGTAATTTGGCAATTTGCGGGCAGTACCACCAAGAAAGAGTCTGTCACGTTTGTTGAAAGAATTCAAAAGCTATCTACACTTGCAACCGCTAAAGCTTATACGAAAGAGGTTATACACGTAAAGGATAATCGGAATTTCTTGAATATTAATCTACCAGGAACAAATCGAGAAGTTTTATTAGTTGTACCCGCGACGGTTATTGCAGGGGTTGATTTGAAAAAGGTTACTTCTGAGGACATGGTTATTAATGAAGAAACAAAAGAAATAAATATTTCCCTTCCTCGTGCAGAGCTCATCCAGGAACCAGCATTACAGATGGATAAAATACAAGCCTTGGACAAGAATGGACTTTTCCGAGGTGATGTTAAAATGAATGAGGGGTTTGAAATGGCCGCTGAGGCACAAGAGAAAATTACTCAAAATGTCATTTCTGAAGGTTTACTTGAAGAAGCAGAAAAAAATGCAGAAAAAGTGTTAAAGGATTTTTTTAAGAATATTGGTTATGCGGTAAATGTTACGTTTAAATAATTGGACGGCCTGCCCATGCTACTTCGGGGCAGGCCTGTTCTTTTATTTTACTTGGGGAATCATAGAGATTTGACGAATTCTAATTATTGAAGAAGTCTCCAATCACTAACCAAATATTTTTCGTCCTTTTTCGCTATTATATTTGACAATAATTTACACTGGGATAGAATAAAGCTAGCCCCTTTTCCACTCCTAAATTATCCCACATCTTTTGACTCCACATCCTTTTCTTTTCCTGTTCTTCTTTTAATCTAAATTCCTATCTATTTTGGCAAGTCCTTATTCTATTACAAAGGAGATGGACCTATTTGGCTTCTTTTTTGGAAGAAGTAGATTGTCCCGTATGTGGAAAACCTGCTTTAAAGGATGTCTATTATAAAAGCGGGGATGAATATTTCATCTGTAGTTATTGCGGATACAGGTACGATCAACACTTAATAAAACAGGGTGATAATTGGGTACCTGTTATAGAGTCAGAATTTGGAGGGCATGGAATGCTGCGCCTCACAAAAAAAGTGGTCCCAAACGTGTTCGAAGAATTAAGCAGGGAACTGACTGAAGAAGAAATTGAAGAATACAGAAATGCTTTCTTAGCGGAGGACATCAATCAGGATGAGAGCTATATGGTAACTTTCAAGGATGGCGTCTTTACCATTCAGTTCGGAAATCCTACTTTGTGTTATGACGCCGCTAGAAAGAGTAAGGGGCGGTAACTTGGTGTAAGTCTTTTCTTTGGGTTGGAGTGGAAAGGGGCGTTTATCTGGTATTGGTAATGCTTCATTTTATCCTCTTTCTTGTGAGCATTTAAGGAAGGTAAAAACCGGTTCCTCGGTCTCCGAATGCAACCGAACAGTTAGGGAAAGGCTAAATGCTAATATTGCACTGGCCACTCCCTAAGCATTTTAAAACAACCCCATCTGTTCTACTTTCCCAACACTCTCTTTGTCAGTCAGATACCCCATCCTTTTATAGCCAGCTGACCTTTTTTCATACATTTTTTTCAATAATAGCTCATAGTAGGAACAGAAAAATTGTAGGCATGACCGAAGAAGGCCGAATTTTAGCTATAATTTACACAAAAAGAGAGAATAAGTTCCGACCCTTCACAGGATGGGATGCTACAGAAAGCGAAAGAAAATAATACAATAGAAGAAGGAGGTAACAAGATGGATAATGTTGGAAATGGGGCAAAAGGAAAGAAAAACAAAATGGTTCAAGAAAATTTAAAATTGAATTCATTTGTAGAGAAGGAATACGACGAATTAGGCAGGATAATAATCCATGACTTAAATGAAGTTCCAGAAAATGTGAATGAAGAAGAAACAATTCATTATTGGGAAACACATGCGATGAGCGAAGAACTTATGGCAGAGACATATTTTGAAGAAGAT
The DNA here is from genome assembly GCF_032667185.1 of Neobacillus sp. YIM B06451. Taxonomy (NCBI): domain Bacteria; kingdom Bacillati; phylum Bacillota; class Bacilli; order Caryophanales; family Bacillaceae; genus Neobacillus; species Neobacillus sp. YIM B06451. Next base: position 55,444 of record NZ_JAVFKJ010000010.1, read on the forward strand.
GATGAAGACCTTCCTCCTCCAAGGAAACAGTCGACAAAACCCGATTAATCTTAGAATCGAAAATGATTTATTGCAAAGGCTACAAAAAATTGCAGATATCAAACAGATTCCTTACCAGACATTATTAAAACAATTTGTTGCAGAAAGAGTTTATGAAGAAGAAAAAAGAGAAAAAATTATAACCTAGGAAACCACCTGCCAAGGTGGTTTTTTAAGTATTTGTATTGTTAAATAGCGGAAAGAGTCAATCTATCCCTTAGCCGCAGTTTGTTCCTCCGCCTTCCAAGATAGAAATGGTATAATTTAGATGTTGCTCTTTTAAAACATGCGGACTAATGAAGAGGTGTTATTTTGGTTTGAATATAGAAAAATTCCTTATTCTTGTTAAAGGTGAAGATAAAACTGAAGATATTGAATGGATGAGGTATGAACATCAAAAGTGGCAAATTAAATTCTTTAATTCCACTAAACCATACTCGTACAATTATTTGAACATAGAAAAACATGATGATCCTTTAATAAAAGACGCTAAAACCTGTGTGGTTTATGAAAATAACCTTCCGATATCTGGGGTTGTTAAGATACTGATTTTTGGTGATTATGTAAGGCTAATTTTTGGGTCGGGCTACCAGAAGGTGTACAGAAGGGCGAGTCTTATTATTGAAGAAACTTCTCTTACCAGGAAACCGGTTCTTAACTGTTTTGAGTATTTTAAAAGATTGGCTTCATTTATAAGTGTGAAAGATGAGAAAGAACAAAGTTTTTTAAGCAGGCAATATGGAAGCTTAACTGCGATCAGTCCACGTAGTGTTTTAGCCTCCTACTTAGAAGGAGTTCCGTTCAGAAAAGGAACGAGGATAGGACAAGTAATCTTTCCTTTTGGGTTCAATATGAGCCAGAAAGCCGCGACAGAACGAGCACTCGCCGAGCAGGCGAGTGTTATTGAGGGTCCGCCGGGGACTGGAAAAACTCAAACAATTTTAAATATCATTTCCAACGCGGTACTGAATGGGAAGACAGTTGCAGTGGTATCCAATAATAATTCTGCGACAGCTAATGTTCTTGAAAAAATGAAAAGGTATGAAGTTGGCTTTTTAGCTGCTTACCTGGGAAATAAAGAAAACCGGGTTGATTTTTTTTCAAAACAACCTCAATCCTACCCAGACATGTCCGTTTGGAAACTTAATGATGAAGTAATGAAAGTATTAGCGGAGACCCTTCGTAACTCTCAGCAGAAACTAAATGAAATGTTAAGCTATCAAAATGAACTGGCAGATGTAAAGCAGGAGCTATCCCAATTGGAAACGGAATATGAATATTTTAAGCAGTACATAAGTCAATCCAATTTTACCCCAATAGATATGAAGTGGGTGCATCGGCTTAAGGCTGATAAGATATTGAAATTCATTTTGGATTATAAGCTTTCTGCTGAAGAGGAAAGCATATCTCTCAAAAGAAAGCTGTACAATATGTTCTCTTATAGGATTTTCAATTTGAAGTTTTATAAATTTCCTGTGGATGCTGTTATCACATCTTTGCAACAAGATTATTATGAGGTTAAAAGCAGGGAACTCCAAGCGAATATTGACGAGTTGTCTGGAAAGCTAAATGCTTACAAATTTGAAAGGGCAATGAACCAATACTCGCAGAATTCCATGAAATTATTTAAAGCGAATTTGGCTAAGAGATACACGAAAAGTGTGAGAAGGACATTTAGTGACGATGCACTCTGGAAAGAGAAAGAGTTTGAAAAGTTTATAGAAGAATACCCGGTTATTTTAAGCACGACGCACTCATTGCGAAACTGTGCAGCAAAAAATTACCTCTTTGATTACGTTTTAATGGATGAGGCATCACAGGTCGATCTAGTCACAGGAGCCTTGGCACTGTCGTGTGCAAAAAATGTTGTAATTGTCGGTGATACGAAACAGCTGCCTAATGTTATCCCGGCCCAAGAAAAAGAACTAGCCAACAAGATCTTTCAGAATTCAGGGTTGAACCCAGCATACAATTACGCTGAGCATAGTTTGCTCACTTCAATTATGGGTCTATATAAAGAAATTCCCAAAACACTTTTAAAAGAACATTATCGCTGCCACCCGAAAATCATCGAGTTCTGCAACAAGAAATTTTATAATAATGAACTTATTATTCTGACTGATGAAGAGAAGCGAAAATCAAAACCGCTTGTTCTTTATAAGACTGCAAAAGGCAATCATGCAAGGAGCAGGCAGAACCAGCGTCAGAGAGATATGATCTTCAATGAGATTTTTCAAGATCAACAGATTGATGAAGAAAAGGCAACGGTTGGGATAATCTCTCCATTCCGCCAGCAGGCAAATGAGCTCCAGCAAACCATTGGAGACCGAAGTATTGAGGCTGACACAGTGCATAAATACCAGGGACGGGAAAGAAATATAATCATCCTTTCTACTGTAGCAAATGAAATTCAGGTAAATGATTTTGCCGATGATCCTAATCTCATCAATGTTGCGGTTTCACGCGCAGTGAATCAATTAATCGTTGTCACTGCCGAAGGGGCAGAAAACTGGAAAGGCACAAATATCGGCGATTTAGTAAGGTATATCAAATACCATAACTTTGAAGTGATAGAAAGCCAAATTTACTCAGTTTTTGATCTTCTTTATACTAGCTATTCGGAAAAGTTGCTTGACGTAGTTAAGAGAGGCAAAGCAGTTTCCTTACATAAATCAGAAAACCTTATGAATGCAGTCATAGAGAAGGTTCTAAGTGAACAAGATTTTCAGAGTTTAGACCATGTCCTCCACCAGCCTTTAAGAATGCTAATTAAAGACCCAGTTCTACTCAATGATGAGGAAAAACAATACGCTATGAATATCTTAACCCATACCGATTTCGTGATATTCAACATGCTGGATAAGATGCCGGTATTGGTTGTTGAGGTAGATGGACATGCCTTCCACGCCAATAACCCAGTGCAATTGAAGCGTGACGAGCTGAAGGACCGGATTCTTGAGAAGTATGGGATACCGATTATTAGGATGAAGACAACGGGGAGCGGCGAGGAAGGAAGGCTGAAACAGAAGTTAAGCGAATTAATAGGAGAAGATTAAAACATGAGATAAGGGAGGACATGCTGATGACTCATTGTGAAGCAATTATCGAGGCCTTACAGGCTTTGGGCGGAGAAGCAACGATTAGTGAAGTGGACGAGTGGGTGAATCGAAACTATCCGAATCGATGGAAAAGTTCAAGTACAAGCCTCGCGGACATGGTTCCTGAAGACAAGGGTGGCAACCCCTCCTCATTAGTTCCTCCACATTTTCGAGTGTTGGAAAGAGTAGAGCGTGGGAGGTACAAATTAACTCATTTGCTGTAGAAAGTTTGTAAAAGAGGTGGCTGAAATGGCTGGAAATGTTTCTGCTTCAATAAAAACCAATAAAGATGTTCTTACATACATACTTGGACTCCAACAAGTGTCAAACACAACAGCTTTTACAAAAGAAAATCATTTTGTATTATCACCTTCTATTCAAAATTCTCACCACTGGTTTGATGTTAGAGAAGTGAACATTAAGCGGTATCGTGAACAAACGAAAAAAGGACATTTACTTATTAGGCTATTTGACAAATTTCTATATACAGACCTGGATATCTTCCTCGAACAAACAGTTTCAACAGAGAGTATGGTTGTTACAGAAGTAAGTGGGACCCACTGGAAATTCAATGTGAAACTGGATTCAAACGGTTATTATGCATTAAATCAAACTAGTAAAAAACGTTGTAGTTTAAAAGAAGTATCTGTGGATGAACTTATTAGCATCTTTAATGAAGAGACTGTTCAACAGACACTAGAGGAGAAGGCTCAAGTTATTCCCGAACCCATTCAACCAGAAATTGATAAACCTAAAAGGAGTTTTTGGCAGAAACTTTTTGGTGGTTTTTAGAGGAGAGAATGAGTACCGCCAGATTTTACAAGCGAATTTTCACTGGATGAACTTATCAGTAAATCATATTATACAAACCATCATTAAATATTTGGGGAAGAGCCCGCGGATGAAGAAACCGGTGATTACCGATTAGCGGAAGAAGTCATTCCAAATTACCCGCGGGAAAGATTATGGATATATGAAAGGGGGCGCAAAATGAAAAATTCTGAACGGTTTCTATCAGCTTTTAATTTGATTGAAAAGCATATTAGTAGGAAAAGGGAAACGTCTGAGTATGTTCCGTTTAAAAAAGCGATCGAGAAGGCGGTGCCAGGTGATCCGATTATTAGAAGGTATCAATATGATTTGCTCGAATTTGCGGATTTGCGTAACGCTATTGTGCATGAAAGAACGGATCCCAATTTTGTTATTGCGGAACCGCATGATTCTACTGTGCTGAAAATCGAAAGGATACAAAATGAGTTAATTAATCCTAAGTTAGTGCTCCCTGCGTTTGGCAGCGAGGTTATTATTTTTCAAACAAATAACTCACTGACAGATATGTTGAAAATGATTCGTGAAAAGGCTTTTTCCCAGTTTCCTATTTATAATAGAGACAATTTTGTGGGATTAATTTCCGAAAATGGCATCACAAATTGGTTGGCTAAACATGTTGAAGAAGATGTATTTTCCTTAATGGAAACGTCCTTGGAGTCGATCCTAGATTGCGAAGAAAACAAAGACAACTTTCATTTTATCAGTCGAAATACAACGGTTATTGAGGCTGAGGAAATCTTCAAAGACTTTTTTGCGAATGGTTCAAAAATAGACGCGTTATTGATTACCCATAATGGGAAGAGCACTGAATCTTTACTAGGTATTATTACCACTTGGGATATTATAAACGGACAATAGCGGATAAATCGGTTTGACATCGCCAATAATCCAGCAGCAATGTTTTAGTTCTGGTTATTAATATTGAAGGATTTAAGACTGATATTCACCTAAATTAGCGGGGGATTTGTGGGCCATGAATGAAATCAGGACTTGGAAGGGTCGCGAGGGATTGATGAATGAAACGGCCTGACTTTCTAAGGGGTTGAAACTCTATCAAAAAAAGTTGCGGCAGGATCCGGATAATGTGGAGCTTAAGGCCGATTATGCAAAGCTGCTGGTCCAATGCGGGACGGATGAAAAATTAAAGCATGTGAACATGGAACATGCGAGACGGTTGTTTGAAGAGGTACTGGAACTGTTTCCTGCCCAATCAGATGCGATGTATCGATTGGGGCATGTTTACTTCGAACTAAGGGATTATCGAAAAAGTGTTGAATATTTTTTAAAAGCTCTAAGCCAGCCGATGTCGGATGTTCGCAAGTTGCGTTCTTATATAACGCTTTCGAAGGCTTACTTTTGGCTGGACGAACATGATCAAGCGATTTCAAATTTAGACAAGGCGAAGGCGCTTGACGAAGATCGAAACTTCACGAGCGAACTGGATGAAGCCATTGTTTTATTTTCAGATACGTACCCGGATGGGCGAATCGTGAAGGATCCGTCTGGCAAAAAAACGGTCTTGTCAAATGAAGAAGTCGATGAATTACTAGATGGCCTAATTGACAAAGAGGCAATCCTCGATTTTCGGGATTTCACTCCTATGTTCACTGGGCTAAATAGTACAGTGCCACTGGAAAGAAAAGAAGCCAGGATCCTTGAATTTCTTTATGACCGTAGAAATCGGCATGTGAATACCGAAGAAATTATGAGTTTATGGGAGGAAGGAGAGCGGCCCGCACTTGGCACGATTAAATCATACATATCAAAAATCAGGACGAAGGTAAAAGCGAGTATGCCTACTGAATATCAAAGCATCATTATCAATAAACATGGGCTCGGGTACCGATGGGTTTGCCCGGTACCGCTGAATATTTTTCACAAATGAACGACGAAGAAAGGTTGGGCGAATCCCAACCTTTTCTATATATACTCAACTTATCAAAACAAAAGGAGTTGATTGGTATGGTGAAAGTTTTTGTTTATGGGACATTGCGGAAAGGTGAGTCGAATCACCATTTGTTAAAGAACGCCGTGCGTATTGCGGAGCAGTGCTGGACGAACGGCGCCCTTTTTGACACAGGATACGGGTACCCAGCGCTGGGGCTGGATCCTCAGGCAAAAGTGTTTGGTGAACTGTATGAGGTAACTGCCGAGGAGCTTTTCCGTCTCGATCGGCTTGAAGGATACGTTGAAGGTGGAACAAACAACCTATATGAACGGGTCGAGCAACTGGTTTATACAGACAAAGGGGCAGTTACTGCCTATCTGTATTATGCGGGCGGTCCAGATTTGCTTGTGAAAAGGATTCCGAACGGCGATTGGAAGGAATACAGGCTAATCGCGAGAAAAACTGGTTCAGTCTTATATTTTGCCTACGGCAGCTGTATGGATGACAGGAGGTTTAGGAAGGATGGGGTCGGCCATTACTTTCAGGAAATGCTCGGGAAGGGTGTTTTGGAAAATTATACGGTCCGGTTTTCGAGGAAGTCTTCAGTTGATGGCAGGGGGAGGGCGGATATTGTTGAAGAAGGAGGAGTGGTCGAAGGCAAAGTGTACAACATTCCAATCCGGGCTTTAAGGGAATACCTGTATCGGCGTGAAGGTGCTCCGTTTGCTTACCGGCCCACGTTTGTAACGGTTGGCTTGAATGGCAAGGAGGTCGAGGCCCTGACCTTTGTTGTCACGGATAAACAGGAGGAAATGGCTCCGCCTGAGTGGTATAAAGAAGAAATTATTCGCGGCGCGGTCGGCTTTGTTTCAGAGGCTTATTTTACAAAAATCAAGCTCCATATGGAAACGTTGGAAACAGTGATTGGAGGCCAAGTCTAATGGGTACTTTTACGGGCTTGATTCTGGTCGGACAAAAGATTATTAAGGAAGGCCTGGACTTTTGTTCAGGCCGTTTGGCTAGTTGGTCTAACAGGTAACTAAATAACATTTTTGCTTTTTCATCAAAAGGAGTACCAAAGCAAACACAAATGGAGGGCCCCCAGCAGTACCGTAAGCTACGGGAATTATTGTCTTTCGCGTAGGACAGGACATCACGAAACTTCCGCAAGTCTATTTCCCTATTTCCGAAAAAAAGCTAGTACTAAATATTCAAAATTTAAAAGATTTCGTCAAATGACTTGCTAATTTTCTAAGCTTTTCCCTACCATGGAAATGAAATGATTTCAAGGAGGGGTTAGCTTGAAGAAAATATGGCGAGTTGGTTTGTTTTCTTTGCTCTGTGTTCTGTTATTGGTTGGGACATTACCGATCACTGGGGAGGCAAAAAATACAAAACTCAGTTATGGCGACTTCAGTCAGGTGGACATTGGCAAGGATGGAATGGTGTCAACGGCCCACCCCCTTGCTTCTGAAATCGGAGCAGAAGTTCTCGAAAAAGGGGGCAATGCCATTGATGCGGCTGTAGCTATCCAGTTCGCGCTGAATGTCGTTGAACCAATGATGTCAGGGATTGGCGGCGGCGGATTCATGATGGTGTATGATGGCAAAACGAAGGAAACGACCATCGTAAACAGCCGGGAACGTGCCCCTGCTGGCGCGACTCCTGATATGTTCCTCGATGCAAACGGCAATCCGATTCCTTTTGCAACACGATCGACTGGCGGAACAGCAGTTGGGGTTCCCGGAACATTAAAGGGGCTTGAGACTGCTCTTGACATGTGGGGAACGAGAAACATGGAGCAATTGATTGGGCCAGCCGTCAAGCTAGCTGACAAGGGGTTCCCGATTGATTCCGTTCTTGCCGGAGCGATTGCCGACAATCAGGAAATGCTGTCTCGTACGGCTGCCAAAGATGTCTTCCTTCCGGGCGGCAAACCACTTCAGGAAGGTGATATCCTCGTTCAAAAAGATTTGGCTAAAACTTTTAAGCTAATCCGTGCAAAAGGGAGCGATGCTTTTTATAAAGAGGACATAGCGAAAGCCATTGCGGACGTTGTCCAGGACTTCGGCGGTTCCATGCAGGTCAGTGACTTGCAGAAGTACGATGTCACAATCGACAAACCGATATGGGGAGACTACCAGGGCTACCAAATTGCCAGCATGCCTCCTCCAAGCTCCGGCGGGGTATTTCTTTTGCAAATGCTGAAAATCCTTGATGGATTTGATTTATCTCAATACGATATAAATTCTGTTGAAAAGTATCATTTGCTGGCGGAAACGATGCATCTTGCCTATGCGGACCGTGCGGCATATGCCGGCGACCCTGAATTTGTCAACATGCCGATCAACGGGTTGCTACATCCTGACTATATCAAGGAACGCCAAGCGCTTATCAGTCTCAACAGCGTAAATAAGAATGTAACAGCCGGCAATCCATGGAAATATGAAACTGGCTCAGCAAATTACTCTCAAACAAGCCAGCCAAATGATCGGAAATATGGCGAGACTACCCACTTTACTGTAGCTGACAGATGGGGAAATGTTGTTTCGTACACAACGACAATTGAGCAGCTTTTCGGGACAGGCATCATGGTTCCTGGCTACGGAATTATGCTGAACAATGAACTGACCGATTTTGATGCCGTTCCTGGCGGGGCGAATGAAGTCCAACCAAACAAACGGCCATTGAGCAGCATGACCCCGACAATTGTGTTTGAAAATGGCAAGCCAGTATTGACCGTTGGTTCACCAGGAGGGCCAACCATTATCACTTCCGTCCTGCAGACGATTCTCCATGCTATCGAATATGACATGGAGCTCAAAGAGGCTGTAGAACAGCCAAGAATATACACAAATAACATCAATTCATACCGTTTTGAAGAGGGAATCAGCAATGACACCATTGCTAAGCTCAACGAAATGGGGCATAAATTCGGGCCTGAGCCAACCACAATTGGCAATGTTCAAAGCATTTTCATTGACCATGAAAAAGGAATCTTTAAAGGAGTCGCGGATTCGAGTCGTAACGGCGCGGCAATTGGGATCAATTTAAAAGGGAATCGGAAGTAGGTCAGGTCGCAAAGGATTACCTTAAATAGGGTGGCCTTACGCTCTTATTGAATGGGTAACGCAATTTGTAAGACCCAGATCACTTTCGTTGCATCTTTCATGCAAAAAGCTAAGCCTGGTCATTCCGCTTAGTTTTTTGCATTTATGGAGGTTTATTGATGATTACGAAGAAATTTAGCTATATTTTTCTGTTCATAATCCTGTTAACGACTATTTTTCATCATCCCTTTTCTGTAAGTGTCCAAGCCGCTGAATCGTTTAATACGGAAGATATTGATGAATTTGTCACTGCGTATATAGATCGAAATGGGCTGCCCGGTGCATCTATTGTCGTTGTTAAAGACGGTGAATTAGTCTATGAGAAAGGATATGGCCATGATTCTAAAGGGAACCCTATAACAGAAAAGTCGTTAATGAGAATCGGTTCGGCATCCAAATCATTTACTGCATTTGCTGTTTTACAACTTGTAGATGAAGGGAAAATCCAACTGGATGCCCCAGTCATTAACTATTTGCCAGAGGTAAAACTTAACGACCCAAGATGGAAAGACGTTACAATACGACAAGTTTTGAGCCACACATCGGGAATTCCAAATCCGACTATTGTTCCGCCAGCCAGCACCTTAAAAGCGGGGGTAGAACGAGTGAATGATTGGAAGCTTCAATCAAACCCAGGAGAGAAATATTATTATAGCAATGCGAATTACTGGATTTTAGCGTTTTTGGTGGAGAAAGTAAGCGGAATGGAATTTTCTCAATATCTTAAACAAAAAGTATTCTCTCCACTAGGAATGAATGACTCACTCACGACTGTTAATACTGGGGATTTTGTAAAAGGACTGCCTAAAGGCCATGTAACAGCATATGGAACTGCAATGCCTTGGACAGAGCTTGAAGCGATGAATACGGGAGCCGGGAGTATCATATCAACGGCATCCGATATGGGGAAATGGCTTTCCATGCAAACGAACGAGGGAAAGACTGAAACAGGGGAGCAATTATTATCAAAAAAGTTATTGGAAGAATCTTATTCGCCACAACTTGGAAGCAAAAAATATGGACTTGGTTGGGAGTTAAGCTCACCCGATGTAAAGCCAACTCGCATTTCACATAGCGGAGTGGAAACAACGTATCAAACTCAACAAGACATCATACCAAGTAGTGGTTATGCCGTTGCAGTTTTACTGAATAGCTTTACCCCTACTTTAGAACACGCTTATGAGATTAGCTCAGGTATTATCCAATTGACTGAGGGACAAGAACCTGAAATAAAAGCTCCAGTACCTACAATTATCGATTTATCACTTGGCGTTATCACATTGATTTATTTGATTTTAGGAATTAGAGGGATATTGCGGAGTAAAAAATGGTCGGCTAAACGAAAAAAACATCCTGCTTGGAAATTTATCCTTCGTTTAGTGCCCCAATTGGTTCCAACAATATTGATCGGCTGGCTGTTTTTTATTGTTCCAACGTTACAAAATAACAGTTCGACCACACTTGATGCATTCGGCCTGTTTCCAGCAGCGATGGTCCTATTGGGGATGGTTTTCATTATTGGGTTGGCTCTTTCCATTTTAAGAATCTATTTTCGAATTACAATAAAATAAAGGTAAAGATTATAATAATCATACGTAAAAAAGCTCAGAATGACTGAACTGCCCCCTGGCAAGAAAATAAAAACAAGCTAAGCGGCTTTAGCGCTGTAATCCATAGGGCTAAGGTTGATTAACCGTTGTTGGTGCCGGTCAGAGCTACAGGGACGAAAAAGCCATTGAAGAAAAAAAGTCCTATATAGATAACTGGCTAATAAAAATGATGAACGTGAAGAATCATGGAGGCACGAGGAAGTTGAATAAGAAAATTGTCGTGTTCGATACAAACACCTATGTCAATCATTATCTAGGATACAAACCAGTTGTGGATCTCTTTTACCAGGACAAGGAAGATGGTTATGAGATCCACATTTCTTCAATTGTTGAAAAGAAGGGGAGAACGCCAACTTTAAAACTTGTGTGGTTCGTCAAGATGGCTCGATGCATATAAAGTATTTGTGATCCTGGTGTCGCGGGCAATCGTGGTTGTTATAATGAAGAAAATGGCTCCTATAATAAGTGCCCAATTGTATTCTCCTACAAAAAATAACACAAATGCTCCTACTAACGATCCCACCATCAATACCATCAGTAGAACTTGAATTTTTCCCTTGAGTTTTTCATTCATGTGCATACCCCTCTTTCATGATAAATTCTGATATTCCCACGCAAATAATAATCCTCCCGAATTCTTAAACGGGTATTTTTAGTACAGACGCTAATTATGAAAATACGTTACAGGTTATCAAAATTTTCTTCTTGTGGGGCTGTTTTTTAGCAAAAGAATATTATTCTCTGGCGGAACAAGTGTTAGGGTCCAGTACAATACCCAAAAATGAAAGAAGAGGTGCGCCGTTTGATAAGGGCACACCTCTTGCTTCTTTTATCAGCCTGTCCATTGGATGGATTGGGCAATGACCAGCAAAATAATAGATAAAACAACATATTGTCCAAATAGAGGAATATAGAACTTAAACCACTTTTGATATGGAACTCCGGCAATGACCAATGCTGCCATAAAGTATCCTGAAGTAGGATAGAGAATATGGGCGAATCCGTCACCTAGTTGGAAAGCAAGTACAGCAGTTTGTCTTGTAACACCAACTATATCAGCTAATGGCGCCATGATTGGCATTGTTACAAGTGCTTGTCCACTGCCAGAAGGGATAATGAAGTTGATCGTTAACTGAACAACATACATTCCAACAGCACTTAATACAGGTGGTAAATCTCCAACAAATGAACCTAGGGAATGAACAATGGTATCCATAATTTGTCCATCTTCCAGAACCACGGCTACTGCCCTGGCGACCCCAACGATAATCGCGCCAACTAACACATCACGGAACCCTTGGTTAAATCCTTCACAAATTTGTGTTGTCGTAAGTCCAGCAATTAAACCAACCACAATCCCCATGATAACGAATAATCCAGACATCTCTACCATAAACCAGCCATGTCCGATAACTCCGTATACTAAAATTCCAAAGAAAACAAGTGTAGCTAACGCAGCGTATTTCTGCCTTGGAGTCGCTTTGATTTTTTCTACGTTGCCAACCTTTTGATACATTGCCCGCTTTTCCCGGTCATCTTCATAAACTAAACTGTTCTTTGGGTCTTTTTTCACTTTATTTGCGTATCGCATAAGAAAAAATACTCCCATTGCTACAGATACAACAAAAAGAATAAGCCGGAATCCCATCCCGGAAAACACTGGCAACCCGGATATTTTTTGGGCCAAACCTGTATTGATTGGATTTAGGACACCAGCAGTAAATCCTAAAACAGTACCGAATAATGCAATAGCTGCCGCCACCATCGAATCATACCCTAATGCAATCATAAGCGGCAATATGACCGGAATATAGACTAAAGATAATTCTGGTGTACCGATTAGCGTTGCTACAACCGCAAATACAGTGATTAAAATTGGGATGAGTAAAACACTTTTATTGGCGAATTTTCTCGATAAGTTATCAACAGCAATTTCAATAATTCCTGTACGCCTAAGAACCATGAACATTCCACCAATAATAAACGTAAAGAAAACAACTTCCCCAGCATCAATTAAACCCCTTGGTATAACAGTTAAAAAATCGATCAGTCCTACTGGTGTTGATTCGACTTGTGTGTAGGAATTTGGATCAATAGTCGTTCTTCCCTCTGGTCCCGGAATCCTCTCAAATGTACCCGCAGGAACAAAGTAAGTTGCCACTGCCGCAATTGCACTAAATAAAAACAAAATGACATAAATATGCGGCAGCTGAAATCCTTTTTTCTGAAACGTTTCATTTTTACCCATGATGTCTCCCCCTTTGTTGCCCTTTTGTGAAAGGGTTTACAATGTATTAACTGTAATAATATTTAAAAATCCAAGACTTGTCATCGTGTTTTTTGGATAGAAAATGAAAAAAGGATTTGTTCAAGATAAACATATAAATTAAATCAAGCATAAAATAAGCATGAAATTTAGTTAACATGCACAAAAATGAGATAATATACCTGCTTTTCCAAGGGAAATATTAGTATGACCTAGTCCAACATACTCGTGGAAATTATATTGAAAGTAGAAAAAGGGTTTTAGTGAGGCCTTTTTCAACGAATGCAAAAGGGCTGTACCAAAGCCATTATGGCAATGGTACAGCCCCGTTGGATTTATGGTTTATCCATTGCTAATTTGATTCGTTCAGGCCGTTTTTCCCTTTTTGCTTCAGAGGGTACTTTTTTCCTGCTTCCAAAGAGATACAATAACAGGATTACAACCATAAAAGCTGCAGAATAACTAAACGTCCTGCCATACCCGACATTTTTAGCTAAGAACCCGAGGCCTACTGATCCAATGGCCAAACCAAAATCAATAAAAATAAGAAGCATGGAATTGGCGGTTGCTTTTTTGTCAGCTGGAACAAGCGTTAATGCCCAAGCCTGGATCGTTGGATGGACGATTCCATAAGCGATTCCGAATAGTATTCCTGAAACCCAAACCATCCCCATACCAGTAGAAAAACCCAATAAGGCCAAACCTGCAGCACCTGCGATACCGGCCGGAATAATAAGGACCCTATGGCCCCATCTATCGAATATCTTGCCAGAGACTAACCGAACTAAAACCATTGCAATTGCTTGTGCGATAAAAAACTGTGATATCTTTCCCCCGACATTGATCTCTTTTCCAAACGCTCCTATAAAGTTGACAGTTCCTGCGATTGCCATATAATTGAGTGCCACCAAGATACATGGAAGAAGGACACGCTTATCGTACATGTACTTATAGAAAGGTTCTTTCTTTGTCTCCTGTGGCTTTTCCTCTTCCTTTTTAATCGTATTGTTTTTTGTGAAAAAACTGCACACTAGCGAAAAAGCCATAAGCCCGAGAGTCAATACCATCATGGAACGGAACGAAAAATTTGCAAGATAAGAAATCGCGATGAGTGGCCCCATTGTTGTCCCAACACTTGTAGACATTGCGAAAAAAACAATGCCCTCTCCTAACCGCGATCGAGGAACAATATTGCTTGATATTGTAAAGACCAAAATCGTAAGCATACTAAATCCGATACCTTGCAGTGCTCGAATGAAAATTAAAAATCCAATCGAGTCATTTACAAAAGTAAGGCCAATCGTTCCTATAAAATAAACAAGCGAAATAATGAGAAGCAATTTCATATTCACTTTTTGGATGATCACACTTGCAAAGAAGCGCGTAACTAATGATGCCAACATTAAAGTCGTCGTCATGGTTCCAGCAATCGCAGGATTATTACTTATAGTTGATACGAAAATTGGGAAACCCGCTGTAATCATATAAAAAGAAGCGAACATGACTGAAGACAATAAAATAATGATTACATATTGATTTGTCCATAGTTTAACTTTGAATTTAGGCATAGAGGAAAGACCGCCTCCCAAGGCTATTTTTATGAATAAGGATGATTTACAGGTGAAAATTATTCTTCCCTGATTTTTATAAAATATTTTCACATAAGGATGAAATCTAAATTGAAATAAGGCGAGGTTGTATGGAGGAAGAAGATTCATTCATTACCTGCTTTTGGAGGTATTGCACCTCTTCATACAGGTAACCCATGCTATAATTGAATAAGCAATAACATTAGGTAAGCTCAGCTGATACGACCCGCGAAATCAACACCGCTTATAAGATGACATCGTACCAAGGGGAAAGCTGGGAAAGCACTGAGAGGACAAACGGAGGTATCTTGTGTCTATACTTTTCGCACTCATTTCTATAATCGGTATTTATTGTCTGATACGAAATTTTATTAACCTTAAGAAGGCAATTGACCTTGCTGAAAATTCGTTATTCCCTGTGGCAGAAGGGCAATTTTCAAGTGTCCTTATTCCGGGGGAATGGAAAATCACATCGAGGCTATCCAAACAAACAAAATCGTATCGAATTGTTAAATGGGGAACAGGTGCAGTGCTCATTCTTATGGCAACCTTACTTGTTCTTGTGATGTATATTGATTGGCTGTCTTCGTCTCTGTTCAGTTCTGCCTATTTGTTCTATTTGATTCTAAACGCAGTCAAGCACCCCGGAAATTTTTATATTGTACCCAATGGAATCATTCTTGAGAGCAAATTCATTCCTTCTTCGGATATAAAGGAATACTCAGTGGAGAAGATTGTCCGTTGGCATGCTTTATATGGCCTTGACTCCCGGGTAAACAATGGATTTAAGGTCAGTTTCAATTTTAAAAATAAGCTGGCTCCACCAGATTATGTGGTGATTACAGAGAAGAAGGAACTCGAGACGGTTATTGAACTGCTTAACGCTCAGGGAATATATTCAAAAGTGCAGATAGATGAGTCGACTGGAACAGCTGGTTCGCAGGGAGAATGGAAAGATTCGAAATAAACTTTGGATACGAGTAATAGTTGAGGCCTGTGCAAGAGATCAGGCATAGCACTGGTCTTTTTTTATTTTTAATTTTTTACAAAAACAGCTTGAACAGTACAAGGGAGCGCCGATTTAATTGGCGCTCTTTTGCTGTTTTTGCCAGTCAGAGAATGGGAATAGTATAGAGAACGATACTGGCAAAGGAGGCGCAAGTTATGAATGATGATAAGAAAAAGCTGGAGGAAGTCCTTAAACATACGCTTGAAGTGGAAGAGGACCTGATGCGGACCTATTTAATCACAGCCGACAATATCCATGAGGATCCTGAGCTAAAGAATCGGCTCGAAAATTTCGCGGAAGGCAATGCGAAGCGTACTGACCAGTTGATAAACGAGCTAAAGGAACTTGAGAATAAATAATTATGTATAGCCGATTTGGAAAAAGATACGGAGGTTTTCAATAGTCGCCAGGCACCACCTAGATATGGTTCCACAACGAATACTATTAGTAGGCAATCCCCATCTGAATTTAGGATGGGGATTACTTTATTCCAGTTGGCAAAACTGAAAACCGAAACGGAAGATAACTTTCGAGTAACGGATTCGGTTTTCGAGTACAAAAACTCAATTCGCTTACTAATTAGCAGTCCAATTCGCGACTGAATTGGACTGCATCCTTTTGTTGAAATATAAAGGTTTTCTGTGTGTTTTATGGCGTTTTAGCATTCGAATTCGCAACCCTTTTAGCAAGATGACATTAATTATTGTCAACGTGCGTATTGGCATGCTTATTGCTATGTGAATTAGTGTGCTGAAAATGATAAGAGGGTTTTTGGATATTTATGTAAAAAAAATTAAGGGAGCTTATTCAACATAAGGAGCAGCATTCCTGTAATAGAGCTATGTTTGTGAACAAGTGTATTTAAACATACGGGTGATGATCCGAGAAGGATTACCGCCCTTTTTTGTTGAATGCCTTAATAAACGAACGGTGCAGAAGAGTTTAATAAGCCTCAAGACCTAGATTAAAATATACCTTAAGGTCATTACAAGGAATACTTTCGCACGATAAGATAAAGTCAAAAAAGAAAGAAGGACTTAGAAATGGGAGAATCAGAAATTATTTATATAATAAAGATGATTATTATTGGGTTAGTTCAAGGCTTTACGGAACCTATCCCCGTGTCATCAAGTGGTCATGTAATGATTGCCAGCGAAATTTTAGGGCTTGGGGAACAAGGATTTACTTTTGCAATACTTACAAATACCGCTTCACTCTTGGCAATACTTTATATTTATAGACAAGATATTGTTAGGCTTATTAGTAATTCGATATATTATTTGAAAACAAATAACATTCAATACAAAAGTGACTTTCGCTTCGTTTGCTTTATAGTCATAGGTACTATTCCGGCAGCTGTTCTTGGGATTATATTAAATGACTATATCGCAGAAAATGTTAGTATGGGCACCATTGCAGTAATGCTTTTCGTTACAGGAATTGCACTGTGGTTAATTCGTAATATGAAGGGAATTAAAGGAGAAGGTGAGATTTCTTTTAAGGATGCATGGATTGTAGGTTTAGGACAGGCCGTAGCATTGACTCCTGGAATTAGCCGTTCGGGTGCGACAATCATTTCAGCAATTGCTGTGGGTATGAAACAAGATACAGCACTTCGATTTTCATTTTTGTTGTATATCCCAGTTAGTCTCGGCGGTGTTGTACTCGGTTTTTCCGACTTTTTGAATGAACCGAATAAATCAGACTTAGCAATTCCATATTTATCAGCATTTATTGCAACACTTTTTATGACTTATTTTGCAATGAGATGGTTTATGGGAATCATGAAAAATGGGAAATTAGTTTATTTTACATATTATTGTTTTATCGTTGGAACATTACTCTTAATATTCTTTTAAGAACAAAAATGCAAACAAAGTTCTAAAAAAGTAAAATAGCAATCCTTGTTAAATGTAAATTTTATCCCGCATTAGCGGGCAGTAAGACCCCCATCTCATGATTCTAAAGGTTAACGAAGAGGATAGGTAGGGTATCAACTGCCCGTAAAAGTTTCCTATATTGTGAAGGATTACACTTAAACTAACTGGTGCTTATCTTAAACAGTGCTACTAAAAAAAGCTCGAAGCATAATGGCTCCCAGCTTTTTGCGTGCTAATTTTACTGCTAAAGTGTGGGCTAATTCATATATGTATTACCGTGCGAAATGTACTGCTAATTCGAATTTTGTACTTAAAAACCGAACCCGTTAACTTTCGAGGGATTTGCTCTTATAAAACATAAAGGAATCCCTTGGAAAAATAGTAAAAAGTATTTCTACCTAGGAGGATTGACTGTTATTTTAGAATAGTTTACGATAGATGTGTAAACGGTTACACATTAGGATGTCATATCAATTATTTTTATAAAACTCACACCTAAGAACGTACACAAGGAGGCACAATATAATGAGGAGAATTCCAATTGTTATTGATACAGATCCAGGTATTGATGATGCCGCTGCATTGGGCTTGGCATTTTACAGGGATGAACTGGACGTAAAATTAATTACAACCGTATCAGGAAACGTAGATATTCATAACATCACAAGAAACGCACTGAAGCTTGTCACATTTTTCGATAAGGATATTCCGGTTGCAAAAGGGATGGAAACGCCTTTATTGAATCCGGCATTGGGAAACAAAGTTCATGGTGAGACGGGGATGGATGGCTACAACTTCCCCGAGCCGGCGCGTACCATTTTAAAAGAGCATGCGGTTGAAGCGACGCGTTCCTTGCTGGAGGAATCGGAAGAGAAGATTACCCTTGTCCCGGTTGGTCCTTTAACAAATATTGCGGCGTTGCTGTTGATGTATCCTCAATTGAAAGACAAAATTGAGAGAGTTGTCTTAATGGGTGGTTCGCTATCAGGTGGAAATGTGAACGGTGCCGCCGAGTTTAATATTTGGGCCGATCCCCATGCCGCAAAAATTGTGTTTGAATCCGGTTTGGATATCGTCATGATTGGCCTGGATGTTACATTGAAAGCCCGAATCGGGGAGGATGTGTTATCGAAATCCCCGAATAAATCTGCTGAAATGTTCGATGCGATCTTCCGCAATTATCGGGACGGAGATATGGAACAAGGTGTCGCAATGCATGATTCTTGTGCCATTGCTTATTTAACAAATCCCGAGATGTTCACTGTTGAGCCTAGGCATGTAAAGGTAGTTACCGAAGGTCCGGCGAGCGGCATGACAATGGAAGTGTTTAGAAATGAAGAACCAAATGTACATGTCGCAGTTGGAATTGATGTTGAAGCCTTCAAGGAATGGTTCCTTGGCACATTAGCGAAAATGGTTTAATTTCTGAAAATCCGAACGTTTAATAACGAGACCAAGCCACTCATAGAAGCGGCTTGGTCTCGGGTTGTTTATAAAGCTTTCAACTGTCCGTAAAGGGAGCTGTGTTCTTGGCTATCTATTGTTCCTATCGTTCCTTCTCATTCCTAAAAGACCTGCCAGACCAATTATCCCAATCCATCCCCAATCCGTATCATCATCATCATCATTGTTATTCATGTCTTGTGCACTTTCAGTACTTTTGAAAAGGTTTGCAACTGGATTTTGAGCTAAACCAGTGTAATTCCCAAACATCATGATAGTAACTAAAAGGGCACAAAGTGAATACAGAAGTTTTTTATACATCAATGCTTCCTCCTTTCGAAATTACTTTTATAGTTCGTAATTGATGGAATAATTATGCATGGAATTTAAAATATTTTTCCGCATGGGATCTGCCATCAAGCTGGTTGTTCTATAGCTTTTTGATATGGCTTTCGAATCCGGTTTGGATATCGTAATGATTGGCCTGGATGTTACATTGAAAGCCCGAATCGGGGAAGACGTGTTATCATAATCCCCGAAAAAATCTGCTGAAATGTTTAATGCGATCTTCCGCAATTATCGGGACGGAGATATGGCACAAGGCGTCGCGTTGCATGACTCTTGTACCATTGCTTATTTAACAAATCCCGAGATGTCCACGGTCGAGCCTAGACTTGTAAAGGTAGTTACCGAAGGCCCGGCGAGCGGCATGACTATGGAAGAGTTTAGACACGAAGAACCGAACGTACATGTTGCTG
Organism: Neobacillus sp. YIM B06451; assembly: GCF_032667185.1. Lineage (NCBI taxonomy): Bacteria > Bacillati > Bacillota > Bacilli > Caryophanales > Bacillaceae > Neobacillus > Neobacillus sp. YIM B06451. The sequence goes on from NZ_JAVFKJ010000010.1 coordinate 74,965, forward strand.
TCGGAATTGATGTTGAAGCCTTTAAGGAATGGTTCCTTGGCACATTAACTAAATTGGTTTAATTTTGATTAATACCGAAGTTTTCAGTTACGCAGTGAATCCAATCTTAAGAGAATAATAATGAGACCGAGCCACGGAAGCGGCTCAATGCAGGTAAACACATTCCAATCAATCAGTATTGAACAGGGCGTTCCTTAGTCAGGAGCGTCCTTTATCTTTTAATGGGGGGTTGTTGTCAGTCAAAAAGTTATGAAGAAATTTTTCAGAAATATAGCTAGATAAATATATTTTATTGGAGGATGAATCGCATGCTTGGAAGTACTTTGCCCTCAAATAGACAATATATTTGTTCAAAGTCCTTTTTACCTAATTTAACAACCGAAAGTTTATTCTCTTTGGCAATAGGCAAATAGGTTAAAGAACCTTTCCTTGGTTCCGGAATAGTATGTATTTTTTGAAGGAGGTTCTAAGAATGAAACTATCATATCTCAAAATCCTTAGGCCTTCTAAAGCATTGTTGATTGTCCACCTGGTTATAGTTTTAGTAGCGTGTGGTTCTGAAAAGGAAACCAATACAGAAAAGGTTAAGACGATCAGCGAAGACGAGATTGAAACCCATCTTAAAAATAGGGAATATAAGAAAGTGTATGTATTTATTAATGAAAATGCCAAAAGGGAAGAATACAAACCACTTGTTGATTATGCAATTTCTTCCTTAATGCAAACAGAAGATGAAGAAAGCATTTCTTTTTTAGAGGATAAATTTACTAGTTGGATAGAAGCCAGGGACTATGATATTTTGCACGATTATATAACATCGCTGGAGACTGAGGGAAACGGTGATCCTGTGACGAGCTTTCTTTACGAGGTAGAAAAGTATATGGAGGAAGAGGTGTATTTGGAGGAACAAAAGGCAAAATTGCCGGTGATGAAAAAGCAGCATGATGACTTGGTGAAAAATTTTCCTTACCCAGTACCTTTAAACAAACCAGTGCTTGACGAATTTAGTGGAACAATCCTACAGAAGATTAATGAATTGGAATACAGAGTTCTTCACAACTATAGTGGTGAACAGTATGTTCTAAGGACGTTTGAAACATCTTTCGAGTCGACAGGACGTTTTACAATGAATGTACTTTTTGGGGAAAAGAAGAGGTATAACATGGATAATGGATTCTCCAAAAGTTTTTATGTACTTTATGAAATTCCGGAAAGACAAGTAGAAACCATAAAAAATATCATCGGGTTACGCGAAGGAATTCCTGAAAAGGAGAAAGCGATTAAGGAAACTGAGCAATTAATAGAGGACAGTGTTCCATACTTGAAGGTAATCCTTTCAGCCGTTTTTGATACACGGAATTCTACACCATCGCCCGTTCAAGAACAAGTAGAAAAAGAGCGAGCAGTTAACAGTGAGATTGAATTCATGGTTAAAGAGAACCAATTTTATATAAATGGAATTACATTGCAGGATAGCGAGAAGTTTGTAGCCAGCGTTTTTGGCCAACCAACTTCCAGTGAAGAAGATGAATTAGGCGAAAGTGAAATAATCAATGTTTATGATGGGATAAGGATTGGATATTTTAATGAAAAAGTAACCAGTATCGACTTCGAGATTTCATACGAGGACTTGGAAGAGCAAGTGATAAGTGAATATCCGGGTGATAAGCTTGTAAATGAAGATGGCGATGTTTTTCTTTATAATGAAGAGTCCCAGCATCTATTGATGGTTAAATCCTACGCTGGAACGTATACAGTTTATCTTGGCTACGCGGATAACATCTTCAAGGAAGAACTAGAGTACGGGAATATCCGGGTTCAAAACTAGTGGCGAATATCGATAAATGTGGAATTCCAAAATCCAATTCCACAAGATGTTTCATTAAAAGCAATTGGAACTGTGGTAGAAATCGATTCCAAAAAATTGAAAATTTTATAACCAAAGTATTTGTAAACGATTTACTTTGTGCCTGGGGAGAGGCCGTTCTTGTCCTTATACCTAGTACGTTTTTAAATCGGGATTGATCACTAAATAAGACAATAAATTAATTAGGGAGCCAGGGCCTTTTCATACGTGCCTGGCTTTTATTTTTTTCTTATAATTCTTATTCTTTTTTATTGTAAATGTTGTGAAAGAGTACATAATATCAAATTTATTAAGCTAAATTACCGGACTAATGTGCCCATCTGCTTACGTTTGTAGCATTGAAATCCCTGGTTTCTCTTTTCAAAGTCGGGACATTTTTCACTCCCTTTTATGTAAAAGTCTTTCAAAAAGAAGTTAATAGGTTGTATTTGGTTCGAATAAATTAGTACACTTTACCCAATTTTCAGAAAAATCCAAAGAATAAGTTGCAATTGGTTGTTATCTATTTTATTATAATTTTGAATTATCTAATAATTTGTGTGCAAAAGGGGGAGTGATAAAAGGATGGAAGCTACTAATCTTGTAGAAGTTTATAGGGGCGATCTGTTGGAAAGCTCGCATAACGGTGATATTGCAGTTGTGGATTCTCAAGGAACACTTCTGTATTATGCCGGCAATCCAAACCGATTTGTCTATGCCCGGTCATCAATGAAACCAATCCAGGCGATTCCGGTTGTCGAAACTGGTGCGGCAGACCGTTTTGGATTCAGTGATGCGGATCTTTCACTATGCTGTGCTTCCCATAGTGGTGAGCGGCAGCATACGGATAGGGTCCTTGAAATTCTGAAAAGGGTTGGAATTGATGATTCGGCCTTAAAATGTGGAGTACATATCCCCCGTTGGCAGAATACATACAAAGAATTGATCCTCAGTGGCCAAGAAGTCACTCCTCTCTTCAATAACTGCTCGGGCAAGCATGCAGGGATGCTGGCAACAGCCAAGCATATGGGAGAAACCCTTGAGAATTATTACGATCCCGGCCACCCTGTTCAACAAAGAATTCTTAACGCGGTAAGTGAGATGGCCGATTTTCCAAAGGAAGACATTAAAATTGGCATTGATGGCTGCGGGGTTCCGGTCCACGGGCTTCCACTCGAACGGATTGCCTACAGTTTTGCCAGAATGGCCAATCCTTCTTCACTCGATGAATCCAGACAAAAAACAGTAAAAAGGATTACCCAAGCAATGATTGCCGCTCCAGAAATGGTAGCCGGGACCGATCGTTTCTGTACGGATTTCATGATTGCGGGACAGGGTAGGTTTTTTGGGAAGGCTGGTGCCGAAGCGGTTTATTGCATTGGCGATTATGAAACTGGATTGGGAATCGCTATCAAGATTTCAGATGGGACTCCCAGGGCGGTGTACCCCGCTGCGGTAGAGGTACTTAAACAGTTGAATCTTCTTTCCGAAACCCAAATAAGCCAATTAAATGACCATTACCTTCCTACATTGAAAAATGCCCGCCAAGAAGAGATTGGCAGGATAGTCTCGAATTTCAGCCTCGTTAGCACTGCAGTTTTAAATTAATCAGTTTAAAGGGGGAAACAGTAGTGAAAAAACATTTTATGTCTAAAGTGATCGCTTTGGTGCTCGTAATGGCGGTGTTCCTGGTCGGTTGCTCCAATTCAGATACCAGTTCGGGTAAATCCGACGGCGGCAAAAAGCAAATAAAGGCACCTGAAAACCAGGAAATTGCAAAGAAAGAAGGCAATGATATTACGATTGCTGTTGCTGATAATTTTATCAGCATGGACCCGCATGATACAAATGATACATTATCGTATTCCGCCCAAAAAACAATGCTAGAAGGCTTAGTAGGATTCGATAAGGATATGAAAGTTATTCCTGTTCTTGCCGAAAGCTATGAAGCAAATGATACAGCAACAGAATTTACCTTCAAACTTAAAACAGGCATCCAGTTCCATGACGGAACACCCTTCAATGCCGAAGCGGTAAAGGTTAACATCGACCGCTTAGCCAACCCCGATAACAATTTAAAGCGCCACAGTCTTTTTGCCATCGTTAAAGAAACTCAAGTAGTTGATGAGAACACAATTAAAGTCATCCTGAAAGAACCATTTGGCGCGATGATCAACACATTTGCCCATCCGGCTGCCATGATCATCAGTCCAAAGGCCCTTGAAACATACGGAAAAGAGGTATCCCGCAATCCGGTAGGGACAGGCCCGTTCAAGTTGGGCGAATGGAACCAAACCGACTTTTTAAAAGTTGTTAAAAATGAGAATTACCGTGAAGAAGGCAACCCGAAAGTAGATTCGATTACGTTCAAGCCAACTCCGGAAAATGGCGCGCGTGTTGCGATGCTGCAAACTGGGGAAGCGGACTTCATTTACCCTGTCCCAACAGAACAAGCGGAAAGCATTAACGGTAAAAAAGGCATCGTAGTCGAGAATAACCAATCAATCATTGTCCGGTATTTATCAATGAACACAATGAAAAAACCATTTAATGATCCAAAGGTTCGCCAGGCCATTAACTATGCAATCAACAAAGATGCATTTGTAAAAGTGGTCATGAATGGGTTTTCAAGTAAACTGGATTCCGTCATCGCTCCTAACACCCAATTCTATTCCAAACAGGAAGAATATGAATTTAATATTGAAAAAGCGAAACAATTGTTGAAAGAAGCGGGCTATGAAAATGGCTTTGAAACAAAAGTCTGGGGTAGCAACAACTCCACGGCACAAAAAGGAATGGAATTCATCCAGCAGCAGCTCGGCCAAATCGGGGTGAAGGTTGAAGTAGTCCCAATGGAAACAGGAACAATGTCCGAAAAGATTTGGTCCGTGCAAAATCCTGAAGATGCGGAGCTTGAGCTTTATTATGGCGGATGGTCGCCTTCGACTGGTGATGCCGACTGGGGAATCAGGCCGCTTGTTGGCGGTACGGATGCTTTCCCGCCAAAATCTTATAACACGGCTTATTATAATAGCGATACAGTAAACCAGGCTATTAAAGATGCACTGGCAACGGCTGATCTAGACAAGCGGAAAGCAGCCTATGAGAAGGCTCAAGCAGAAATCTGGAAAGACGCCCCATGGGCCTTTCTATCAGTCGATGATACGATTGCCGGCAAAAAGAATTATCTTGAAGGAATCTACCTGCTTCCAGATGGTTCATTAAGCGTCCAGAACCTTGAAATTAAACAATAATATATAAAAGTTGAGCGCTATATGGTTTCTATAGCGCTCAACTTCTATATGCAAGGAGTGATTACATTGGCTAACTACTTTTTAAAAAGAATAGCAGGAATTGTGCCTATATTATTCCTTATATCAATCTTTATCTTTTTATTTGTACATATGATTCCAGGGGACCCTGCCAGGCTTGTGGCCGGCCAGGATGCGAGCTTGCAGGATGTAGAGATGGTCAGAAAAGAACTGGGATTGGATAAGCCAATGCATAAACAATATATCTCATTCGTTACGAACCTATTTCAAGGTGATTTGGGAGTCTCCTTAAAAACGAAGCGTCCTGTTCTGACTGAGATTGCCGACCGATTCATGCCCACTTTTTGGCTAACCGTCTGGAGCATGGTTTGGGCTGTCCTGTTTGGGCTTCTAATCGGGGTGATTTCAGCCACGAAGAGGAACAAGTGGCAGGATTATTTGGGGATGTTTGGTGCAGTTTCCGGTATTTCGATGCCATCTTTCTGGCTCGGGCTAATGTTGATTCAATTGTTCGCGGTTACGCTGGGATGGCTCCCAACAGGAGGCCTGGATTCCTGGAAAAGCTATATCCTTCCGTCTCTTACACTTGGAGCTGGGGTTGCCGCGGTGGTGGCGAGATTTGCACGATCCTCCTTAATGGAAGTATTAAAGGAAGATTATATTCGGACAGGCCGGGCGAAGGGCTTAAAAGAGAATAACATTGTCTGGGGCCATGCATTAAAAAATTCAATGATCCCGGTCGTGACGATGGTTGGGCTGCAGTTCGGCTTCCTGCTCGGGGGCTCGATTGTCATTGAAACGGTATTCAGTTGGCCTGGCCTTGGGAGGCTTTTAATTGATTCCGTTGCGTTCCGTGATTATCCTGTCATTCAGTCTTTAATGCTTTTGTTCGGATTGGAATTTATCTTAATCAACTTGTTTGTCGATTTGCTTTATGGATTTTTAAACCCGCAAATCCGGTATGAATAGAAGCCAGCGAAAAGGAGGAAGACCATGGCCAACATAAATGCAGGGGAGCAAACAATTTCTGTGCCGTTTGATAAACCAGCCGTACCTAAAAAATCGACGCCTTACACAGAATTTTGGCGGAAGTTCAAGAAACAGAAGATGGCAGTGATTGCGGGGGCGTTTGTGCTTTTCCTATTCGTAATCGCCCTCATTGGCCCCTATATCGCACCGTATGGAGCAGCGGAATTCGATTATGAACACGTATTGGAAGGCCCCTCAATGCAGCACTGGGCCGGAACGGATGCGTACGGCCGTGATATCTTTAGCCGGATTATTGAAGGAACACGAATTTCCTTGTTTATCGGGGTCGTTTCCGTTTTATTAGGTGCGGCAATTGGAACGATACTTGGATTGGTAAGTGGATATTATGGCAAGTGGATTGATAGTGTAATCATGCGGATTTGCGATGTATTGTTTGCCTTCCCGGGAATCCTCCTGGCGATTGGCATCATCGCCATCCTTGGGCCGGGCCTTAGAAATGTCATCATCGCCATTTCGATTTTCAGTGTTCCGATGTTCGCGAGGATTGTCCGAAGCAGTACACTGGCTGTTAAGTCCACTGTATATGTGGAAGCGACGAGGTCGATTGGCGCGAAGCATAAAAGAATCATATGGAAGCATATTTTTCCCGGTACTGTTTCCAGTATCATTGTGTTTTTTACGATGAGGCTTGGAACCGCGATATTATCAGCAGCAAGCCTTAGCTTTCTAGGGTTGGGTGCCCAGCCGCCTTCGCCCGAATGGGGAGCGATGCTAAGCGGGGGCAGGGATTATTTAAGTACGGCCCCTCATGTAACGTTCTTTCCAGGATTGGCTATTTTTATTACTGTATTAGCGTTTAACCTGCTCGGTGACGGCCTTAGGGATGCGCTTGATCCAAAGATTAAAGATTAGGAAGGGGACCTGTCATGGCTCGGGAATTACTTAAGATTGAAAATCTGAAAACCCATTTCAAAAGTGACCGCGGCGTTGTTAAAGCTGTAGACGGGGTTACTGTCACGGTCAATGAAGGGGAAACGGTAGGCATTGTTGGGGAGTCGGGCTGCGGCAAGAGTGTAACCTCCTTATCAATCATGCGGCTCCTTCATGACACCCCGGGTGAAATCGTCGATGGGCGCATTCACTTTAAAGGGAAAAACCTTGCCGAGTTGTCTGAAAGTCAAATGAGGAAAATCCGTGGTAATGAAATGGCGATGATATTCCAGGAACCAATGACTTCGTTAAATCCTGTATATAAAATTGGAAAGCAAATGGAGGAATCGATTCGGCTCCATTTAAAATATGACAAGAAAAAAGCACGACAGCATGCAATCGATATGCTTAAGCTTGTCGGGATACCGAGAGCGGAAGAAATCGTTAATGAGTTCCCGTATCAGTTATCCGGGGGAATGAGACAAAGGGTTATGATCGCGATGGCGATGTCGTGCAGGCCGCAGCTTTTAATCGCGGATGAACCGACTACCGCGCTTGATGTAACCATCCAGGCCCAAATACTTGATCTTATGAGGAAGCTGAGGGAAGAAAGCGGTACGGCCATTATGCTGATTACGCATGATTTAGGTGTGGTTGCGGAAATGTGCGATCGTGTAGTCGTGATGTATGCAGGCAAGGTTGTTGAGGAATCCGATGTTTATTCCATTTTTAAAAACCCGAAGCATCCATATACGAAAGGGTTGCTGCAATCAATTCCTAAGCTTGGCCAAAAAATCAGCCGGCTCGACTCCATCCCCGGCAATGTTCCAACGCCTGGAAATATGCCAGAGGGCTGTAAATTTGCTCCACGCTGTCCGGCTGTAATGGATGTATGCCTATCCAATGACCCGGAACTAAGGGAAGTGGAAAACGGACACACTTGCCGCTGCTGGCTCTATCAGAATTCCGAAGTATTGGAGGTATAAATGATGACAGCTCCTTTGGTGGAAGTTAGCAACCTAAAAAAATACTTTCCGAAGAAAAAAGGATTATTTGGCAAAAACACTACCTATGTCAAAGCGGTCGACGATATTTCTTTTTCAATAAAAAAAGGGGAAACCTTGGGGCTTGTAGGCGAGAGTGGCTGCGGGAAATCTACTACTGGCAGAATGATTATGAAATTGCTGGAGGCAACAGAGGGGAAAATCCTTTTTGAAGGAAAGGATATCACACATTTAACTGATGATGAAATCCGTTCGATGAGAAAAGACTTTCAGATGGTGTTCCAGGATCCGTATGCATCTTTAAATCCTCGGTTAAAAGTAGGCGAAATCATTGAAGAACCTTTGCTTGTCCACGGGTACCCAAAAGATAAACTAAGGGAACGTGTTCAGTATTTACTTGAAGTGGTAGGCTTAAGCGCTTACCACGCTGACCGATACCCTCATGAGTTTAGTGGAGGGCAAAGGCAGAGGATTGGAATAGCGCGGGCGCTCGCCATTAATCCGAAATTAATCGTTGCAGACGAGCCAGTTTCAGCCCTAGATGTTTCGATTCAGTCCCAAATCCTTAATCTATTGAAGGACCTTCAGGAGGAATTCGGTTTAACCTACCTTTTTATCGCCCACGATTTAAGTGTTGTCGAGCATATCAGTGACAGGGTCGGTGTCATGTATTTGGGGAAAATCGTTGAGCTGACTGACAAAGAAACACTGTACAGAAACCCCCTGCATCCTTACACGAAGGCACTGATGTCTGCGGTGCCAATACCTGACCCAAGTATAAAGAGGGAACGAATTCTTTTAAAAGGTGATATACCAAGTCCCTCCAACCCTCCTGCGGGATGTACTTTCCATACGAGATGCCCGTTTGCGGTAGAGCAATGCAAAGTGGATGTTCCAGCTCTACGAGAATTGGAGGATGGCCATTTCGTTTCCTGCCATTTATACTAAAATTGTAAATGTCATGTCCGCTGGAGGTATGTTGGATGGGTGAAAAAAAAGTACACATTATAGCCATACAGGAAAGGTATCTCTCCCAAATTTCGAAACAAATCATCGAAATATTGGGAGATGCAATTATACTTAATCCTTGTCCTCTTAAAGAGTTGCGTTCGGACACCGTGAAAACAGGGGATATCGTTATCCTATCCAACAACATGATCAAAGGAATTGTGACCCAGCTTATTCCGCCGGAGTGTCCGATGATTATAGCCAAGCGGGATATGAATTTTGTTAATGCAAAAGAAATCATTAATCTTCCGGAAAGAAAAAAAATATTGGTTGTAAACGATACAAAAGTAAATACGGACGAAACAGTGGAATCCTTAAAGCAGACCATTTTTGAGCATGAATATATTGCGTATAGTCCGGATGAACCTATTTCTAATTCCATTGATTATATTTTGACCCCGGGGGAAAAGGGGCTTCTTCCAGCTGGATTGCCGAATGTGATCGACATAGGGCCGCGCCTCCTCGATATCGAGACCTTTTTTGAGCTGGTGGAACTTGCCGCGCTAGAAAACGACCGAATTCAAATACTTAAACGTTATATTAAATCCTTGGTCTCACTCTCGTTGAATAACAATGATACTAATGAAACTGTCGACAAAAATGTGAAGGACATTCGCAATGTTGCGGCATACCATTTTAAGGACGTCGTAGCAGTGAGTGAATCAATGAAGGAAACCCTTTTGCTTGCGAAACGCTATTCCTTGATGCAGGGTCCAATTCATATACAAGGGGAAGAAGGCACGGGAAAGAGTATGCTGGCACAGGCAATCCATAATGGTTCCGCATCCGAAGCTTCACCGTTCATCGCAATCAACTGCAAGTCCAAATCGCTTGATATGTTGGAAAAGGAACTGTTCGGATATGAAGACGGCGGCCAGACCTCTCTTGGCTTGTTTGAGGTTACGAAAAATGGAACAGTTTATCTGGAAGAAATAAATGGAATGCTTATGCCGATTCAACAAAAGGTTTTTAAGGCATTGGAAGAAAAAATGTTCTTCCGGGTTGGCGGAACCAAGCCCATACCATTTATGTGCAGGCTCATTACAAGCTCAAATCAAAATTTATGCAATCTTGCGCAAAAAGGTCAATTCCTGCCTGATTTGGTAAATCAATTGCATTTAACTTTGCACGTTCCCTCATTAATTGATAGAAAAGAAGATCTGCCAGCCTTAATAGATGATTTTAAGCGTAGGCTGAACAAAAGTAACGTAATCATCTCGCAGGAAGTAATGGACGAGTTAATCAACTATGATTGGCCAGGCAACGTGACAGAGCTTTATAACGCAATAACGTATCTGCTTTTTCTGGATGATGGACCAATCCGAGTCGACCACTTGCCATTAAGTATAAGATTTCAAGATCGAAGTGGAAGTTTAATTTCCTCGCTAAAGCCACAGCAAAACTTTGACGAAGTTATTCGGAAAATAGAATCCCATGGATTTTTGGAGGAAAGCGTCCAAATAATGCGGATTTTTCTAGAGGGGAAAAAGACGAGAAGTTCCTACGGGAGAGCCACGGTCAAAAACCTCCTCGCCCAAAAAGGGATGATCTTATCGGAACAGCAGCTTCGAATGCGGATGGAAATCCTTCACAAGCTGGGCCTTCTTATTGTCCGCCAAGGAAGGGCAGGATCAACCATTTCGAGGAAAGGTGAAGAGTTTTTGTCCTTTCTAGATCAAACAGAGGCTGCATCGGTTGAGTGATGGGAAGTTTACCTCCGGTCATTTAAATTCTTTTAGTTAAACATTGCCTTCATACGTATCGCTTTGCACGTGGCTGAAACAGTGTCGGAATAACATCGAAAGTGTGCTTTACATGTATGTAAATGAGTTACGACATTAAGCTTAAGGTTTCAGGAACGGGTTATTAGAAGCTGCCAGACAATAGAAAACGCATGAGAAACACTCGCGAACTTTGGGATTCCGAAGGTTGGGGGTGTTTTTTCATATGGTGAGGGTAGTTGTTTGTGTCAATCTTCATTCTATTTGGAAAAGGGGGCGATTGATAATTTTTAAACTGTCGTGTTTTTGAAAAGGAAAAATATAGCTTTTGCCGAATTAGTGGTTAGTAAACATTAATAAAGGGGGCGGCCAAATGGAAATCTATGATGTTGTTAAAGTAAATAACATTACTAGCGGGAAACTTGAGAATGGGGTATTCAGTTTTACCTACGGAAAAAAGAATCCTTCGAAGGGAAGGCAGGTAAAATACCTGCGTGAAGGCGAACATGGGATATATAACTACAGGCATCACATTTCTGCTAAGGACTTAGAGGCAATGGATTTGCCAGATAAACGTGCATTTCAAAACAAATACGGAAAGAATTATTTGAATAACTGGGGTCAGGACGTTAAACAGGAAATTGCTCGGAGAATGAAAGATGAAGGGATTTTTCTTGAACGCGAATTGGAAAATGGTGAAAAAGTTATCGTTAAGTTCGTCTGGGAGGGAGAGATACCGAAGGAGTTTGTAGTTTGAAGCATATTACTGCAATGCTAAGCTATTTAGATGAAAAGTGTAAACGGGAACTTCTCTTAATATTCTTTTATAAAACGGAAAGGAAGAAGTGAATATGGGGAAATACTATGTTCCAACAAAAGGAGTAGAGTCTTGGAGTGAATTGTTGCCAAATCGGGATACGCAATGGAAGGAGGGCTGCTCTGCATACGAGTTAGCTCACTGTTGGGAAGAAGCAGAAAATCTGCCATCTTGTGTAGAGAGAGTATTTAAGAGTAGTAATATTCCTCTCTTACAAGATGTGGAGGTGCTTTATGGATTCCCGGAGTACAAAGTTTCTTTACCAGGGAGAGGTAAGATTTCTCATAATGACCTTTACCTTCTAGCCAGAGCCAATAATGAGTTATTGACGATCATGGTAGAAGGAAAGGTGTCCGAACCATTCGGAGATAAAGTGGTCGCAACCTGGAAAGGGGATACTCCTTCTGATGGGAAAACAAAAAGATTGGCTTATTTGTTAGAATTGCTGAATTTAAAAGAAGAAGATACCCAAAAAATAAGGTATCAATTACTGCATCGGACTGCCTCGGCAATAGTGGAAGCAAAAAAGATAAATGCAAACAACGCACTGATGCTTGTTCATTCCTTTTGTGAGGAAGGCAAATGGTTTGATGACTATGCCAGTTTTGTCAAATTGTTTAATTTAGAACCGTCGAGGAATGCAGTTGTTGGTCCGGTGGCCGTTAACGGAGTCAATCTTTATTTTGGTTGGGTAAAGGGCACCAAGGTAATGCCAAAGGAGCTTTCTCAACTGAGAAAGCTAGAATGCTAACCTAGAAATTAATGACTATGTTTGCAAGAAAAGGTGAGCAGAGCCTGTTTTTACAAAATGTATGACGGGAAGTTCATCCACGCGGGTAAGTTAGCGAAAAAATCCCATTTAAAACAACCCTGATTTTACCGAAAAGTACCGCTCCACCACAAATCTAAACAAGGTTCCAAACCAGGATCAATGGAGGCTTCCAAATAAATTGGAGGTCTTTTTTCATTTCACCAACTTTCAAACTGACTTTCCACTATAAATAGATTGTTAACATTTAATGGCGGAAAGGTGTCCAAATTTTAACACTCGTAAAAAAACATCATAGAATGATTGACTGATAATGATTATCATTATATATTATGGGTAGCAAGAGAAATGAAAAAGATTCTCAATTAAAAAATCCAATCAAGAGGTGCAGACATGAAGAAAAAGGTATTTGGTTTTAGTTTAATCTTTTTGCTAGTTTTCGGTGCGTTGGCTGGTTGTGCTAGTTCAACAGATACGGCGAAAAAACAGCCTGCAAATGAACCCCAAGAAAAGAAAGAGCCTGGAGTGGTCAATCTTTATACAAGTAGGCATTATGAGTCTGATAACGATCTTTATAAAATCTTTGAAGAAAAGACCGGGATTAAAGTAAATGTCGTTGAAGGAAAAGGCGACGAACTGATGGAGCGCCTTAATGTTGAAGGGGAAGCAACTGAAGCTGACCTTTATTTCACAGCCGATGCTGGGAACCTTTATGTAGCGAAAGAAGCTGATTTGCTTCAGCCTGTAGAAAGTGAAGTCCTTAATAAAAACATTCCTGCAAAGCTTCGTGACGAAGAGAACTATTGGTTCGGTATGGCAAAAAGGGCCCGTGTCCTTGTCTATTCGAAAGACCGTGTAAAGCCTGAACAGCTATCAACTTATGAGGCGATGGCACAGCCTGAATGGAAGGGAAAAGTTGTTGCGCGCCCTGCGGACAATATGTACAACATTTCACTGCTATCATCTTTTATTGAAGTAATGGGTGAAGATAAAGCAAAAGAATGGGCAAAAGGATTTGCAGCAAATATGGCTAGGGATCCTCAAGGAAATGACCGCGACCAGGCAAAGGCTGTTGTAGCCGGTGAAGCGGATGTAGCGCTTATGAATACGTACTATATTGGGCTTATGTCAGTATCTGAAGATCCAGAAGAGAAAAAAGTAGCAGAACAAGTCGGTGTATTCTTCCCGAACCAGGAAACAACAGGAACCCACATTAACGTTAGTGCAATTGCAGTGACAAAGCATGCAAAGAACAAAGAAAATGCAATCAAGTTCATGGAGTTTCTTTCAAGTGAAGAAGCACAGGGCAAATTTGCCGAAGTTAACTTCGAGTATCCGGCTAACCCTAACGTTGAGCCATCTGATTTCCTAAAATCATGGGGCGAGTTCAAAGAACAGGATATTAATCTATCCGTTCTTGGAGAAAATCAGCAACGGGCTATAAAAATCTTCAACGAAGTTGGCTGGAAATAATATTATGACACAATTGCCGGAGCGCCCTTAGGGTGCTTCGGTAAAATCGTTCACAGAAAATACTATTTCAAATGAGAATGATTTTCGTTATACTTAATATAGAGAGTAAGTCATGCAAACACCGTTTGAATAGGTAAAAGGAAGTGTCACCGTTGAGACTGGGCAGATTTGTAAAACAACAACTTAATATTTGGTCCCTGCTTAGCCTGGTCCTCATCATTCTCATTCTTATACCGAATATCATTATTGGGGCTCAGCTTTTTTCAGAGCCGAACGAAAACTGGCAGCATATAAAGGATTATTTGTTAGTAGATTATATCCGGAATACTCTGGTCATAATTTTTTTCACAGGCATTGCGACGACAGTCATCGGAACGAGCTTAGCGTGGTTAATTACAATGTATGACTTTCCGTTAAGGAATTTCCTGAAGTGGGCATTAATCTTGCCCCTTGCCATCCCGCCGTATATCGCTGCGTATACGTATCACGGGATTGTGAATTACACAGGCGTCATTCAAACGACACTCAGAAATTCATTTGACATGACAGTAAATCAAAAATACTTCAATATCATGAACATTCAGGGGGCAGTATTCATCTTCACTGTGTGCCTGTTCCCTTATGTATATACAATCACAAAGAGCTTTTTTCAAAATCAGTCATCATCGATGATTGAGAACGCAAGGCTTCTCGGAGGAAGCTCATTAGGAATATTTTTCCGGGTTGCATTGCCAATTTCCAAAGCTTCCATCGTAGGGAGCGTGACGCTTGTCATTCTGGAAGTACTTAATGATTTTGGCGTTGTCGGCTACTTCGGAATCCAGACGTTCAGTACTGCAATATTCCGGACATGGTACGGGATGAAGGACCTTGATTCGGCGCTTAAGCTTGCCGGTTCGCTCATGCTTTTGGTCATCATTGTCCTAGTTTTGGAGAAAATATTGCGGGGTAGAAAGCGGTATAGCTTTTCCACGACGAAAGTTCGCCCAGTTCAACCTAAAAAGCTGAAGGGTATAAAGGCTTGGCTTGTATTTGCTTATACCTTTGGGATCTTTTCCATCGCCTTTATCATTCCGCTTCTCCAACTGGTTCGATGGGCGTTCATGACATATGAGAAGGTTCTGAATAAGGATTTCTTGATTCTCACCTATAATTCTATCTATGTGGCAGCCATTGCCGCTATAATCATTGTGATAATCGCACTTGTGATTTCCAACTATACGAGGCTGCAGCAGGGGCTTGTCGCGAAGTTTTTCTCAAGGGTGACAACGCTTGGCTATTCCATCCCGGGAGCCGCGATCGCTATTGCCTTCATTATGATTTTTCTATGGTTGGATACGACCAACAAAGAACTATTGGCAGCAATCAAGATGGAGCCGACCATCGTATGGCGGACTACACTGGTCATGCTGGTCTCCGCCTATATCATCCGATTTTTGGCGATTGGGTATAACTCCATTGAAACGGGGTTTGAAAAGGTCGGCAATAGCTATACGGAAGCATCCCGCATGCTTGGTTCGTCGACTATAAAAACTTTTTTCAGGGTAGACCTCCCAATGATAAAAGGAGCTGTTTTCAGCGGTTTTATTCTCGTCTTTGTCGATATCCTGAAAGAACTGCCATTAACTTTATTTTTACAGCCGTTTAATTTTTCAACGCTTGCTACCCAGGCATATAAATATGCAAACGATGAGAGGGTACAGGAAGCATCATTGGCATCACTATTAATCATCCTATTAAGCGGAATCTTCATTTTCTTTTTCCATAAACTCGCAGATAAGGAGAACAGCTAATGTTTATTCAAATTAAAGATTTACATTATAAATATAAAAATGCGAAAGAAGCTGTCATTAAGGACTTTTGCCTGGATATTGAGAAAGGCGAAATTGTGTCGATTCTCGGGGAAAGTGGAAGTGGAAAGAGTACGATTCTTAGGTTGATTGCGGGGCTTGAATGTCCTCAAAACGGTTCGATTGACCTTTGCGGCAAAACAGTTTGTGATCGCTCCTGTTTTATACCGCCGGAAAAAAGGGGAATTGGTTTTGTGTTTCAGGATTATGCTCTCTTCCCGCATATGACTGTAGCAAAAAACATTCTGTTCGGCTTGAAAAATAAAACTAGAAAAGAAAAGCGCGAACGCTTGGAAGAAATGCTAGAGCTGGTGAATCTATCTGAATACGCAAACCGGTACCCACATGAGTTAAGCGGCGGACAGCAGCAGCGGGTGGCGCTTGCAAGAGCGCTGGCTCCCGAGCCTTCCTTATTGATTCTTGATGAGCCATTCAGCAACCTCGATGCGGGCTTGCAGGAAAGAATTCGAGGCGAACTCAGGGATATCATTAAAAAGACTGGCATTACGTCTATCTTCGTCACACATGACCAGGAAGATGCAAAAGCCATGGCTGACCGGATTGTCTACATCGAAAACGGAAAAGTAAAGTCATCCACAGTCAGGGTGGAGAAACAGAAAACAGCGCTGTCGATCGTTCGCTAGTCCCAAGCCAGCGGATCTGCGCGAACAGTGCTATCTTTCAAAAGAAAAATAATGATTATACCCATATATAAGATCCACGCCTGCTCGTTAAGGTGTGGATTTTTTTTGCATTTTCCTTTTAAAAAAGTAATTTGAAAGACTTAAACATTGGTAATTATTATCCGGCGGTTCCAACTTATTACACATTAGATAATTGAAAAAGATATATGTCGAATTTAATTTAACTAATTTGGCAGTTTATAAGTGATTCGAACGTATGTAAAGATTATGATGGGATTATAACAAATATGGAGGAAGTATCCAGATGTTTAAAAAGCTTAATTTTGACATCATTTATCGTGAACGAGATGATATCATCCCTTTGGTGGTAATGATGTGTGGTGTGGCTGGTTCCGGAAAGACTACATTCTCACAACAATTAGAAAAAGAGGGTTTTGTACGTCTTTCTATCGATGAGGAAATATGGGCTACTCATGGCCGTTTTGGGATTGATTTCCCAATTGAAAAGATTGAAGAATACAAGATAGAGGCAGAACGAAGATTGTGCAATCAGTTAATCGAATTGATTCACGATAAACAACAGGTGGTAATTGACTTCAGTTTTTGGACTCGTGCAAAAAGGGATAAATATAAACAACTTATTGAAGAGTCAGGAGGTAAATGGAAACTAATTTATTTAAATGTTCATCCTGATGATTTGCGTGAACGGCTTAAGATACGAAATAAACGCTTTGATGCTAATGCGGTCCCTATTAGTGAAGAAATCTTAACTTCTTATCTTAATGGTTTCGAAACTCCAAAAGGCGAAGGAGAAATTGTAATTGAAAATTAGGCCTTTTTACTTCAGCGAAGTGGCAGCTTAGTGGAAGGGGTAAATTTTCTAAAAAGGGGGTTTTAATATAGCAAAGCGATGGGGATTCACTTATCTATTTTGTAACGATTTGGAGAAAATGAAGGGGTTTTACTCAGATATACTTCATTTAGACCTCATATGGGATGGTGAAGGTTCGATTTCATTTAAGATTGGTGAACACCAATTAAGTATTAGTTACAATGAAGATGTTATCCAGCCATCCAATAAGTATTCCATTCAACCAGGGTGGGAAGGTGGGACAGAACTTAGGACAGGTTGGTCTTTAGAATGTGATAAAGAAGATTTCAAAGACATTGTCCATTCGGTATTAAGGAATGAGATTCCAAAATTTTATAATGGGCCCAAATGGAAAGGGTATTGGAGTTTTCCTATATTAGACCCCATGAATAATACAATAGAAATTACTTGTACTGAAAAGAATATCCATTAAAGCAAGCCCTATAGAGTGGACACTTAAAAAGGTCTGCGTTATAGGGTACTTTATTTGTCATGATGAAGGAATAAAGCTAGATAAGCCGAATTAATTTATATTATCGTCATATTTGTTCTTGTCTTTAACTTTGAAAGTTTACACTAAACAGTGAGGAGAGTGGTTGTATGCAAGTTGTATCCAAAATGTTTTTAGAACAACTCGACATGCATTACCATGAGAATGAGTGGTTTGCATCCATGGATCAGGCGCTTAATGGAGTCACCGCAGCTGAGGCAGCATGGACAAGTTCGGGCAGCAATTCAATTTGGCAGATTGTTAACCACCTAATATTTTGGAATGAAGACGTAATCCATCGAATTAAAGGCACAGAGAATCTGCATAAGCCAGAAGACAATGAAGAAACCTTTGGAAATCCGGGGGATCCAGAAGACGAAAATGCATGGGCCCAGACAGTACAGCGCCTTAATGAAGTCATGAATAATTTAAAAACGGCCATTGCGGACCTTGATGATGAAAAGTTAAAAGCTCCGCATGCAGCTAACAGGTACTCTATTGAGCGTTTACTCAGCAATATTATGATGCACGATACGTATCATATCGGCCAAATTGTTCTTTTGCGAAAGTTGCAATCCTCTTGGGGTGGCGTTGATTGGTCCTAAAGCACCCATAATTCAGAGACCTTCCTCGCCCTGCCATAAGAGCAGTATTGACGCGGTGAAGGTTTTTTCATTCTGTATGGTGAAGCGGGTGAGTTTCCTCCTTTATGGATAACTCCTTATCGAAATAAAATTCAAGGGTTTCCGAAAGTAGATTCCTAACGAAAGCGGGGAGTACCATGAAAAAACAAGTTTCTTTAATCCACTCTTCTACACTTCCTACTGTGGATTATGCTTATGCAAGTAAAGTCCCTGAGGGAATGAATCTTTTATTTATGGCGGGGGCATGCCCACTGGACAACAAGGGGAAAGTACCCGAGGATACCGACTTTGAAGTGCAGGCGAGGATGTGTGTATCCAATTTGAAAGCTGCACTAAAAGAAGCGGGTGCCACTATACAAGATATCGCGTATACGCGTGTATTGGTTGCCTCATCCAATCAGGATGATTTAGTCATGGCCTGGAATGCCATCCGAAAAGAGTTCGGAGAGCACGATGTTCCAAGTACATTGTCCGGTGTAACTTTGTTAGGATACACGAATCAACTAGTGGAAATCGAGGCTGTTGCTGCAATAGCTGATAAAAAAGATTAATCATTGAATTCAGAACTTGGTAACCAAAATCGGTGCCAAGTTTTTTATTTTTCATACAAATTTTTGATTCATCATTCGTCCATAGATGTAAAAGCGGTGCGACACTTGTATATTGTAGCGATTATTGGAGCCTATTATGAGCGGAATTATCAATGCAAAGCTACACGAAGCTTACCACGGGTGCTGTTTTTATATTTGCGAAAACTACTTTTTGTGGTGAAGAACCCTTTTATAATTCCATAATCCCAATTTCAGGTAAATTGGGATCAAAGGATGTTTTGGTTAAGAATAGCCAAAAAGGGCAGATAAGTAACTGCACTAAATATTTTTTTGCATTAATCCTAAGAATTGTCTGTTCCTTAATTGGCAAACCTATCGTTAGCGAAACTCATAAATGACATATTAGTTAATGATAGGGGAGAAGTAAATGGAGTCAATATGGCTGGAATATGCTTGGGCATTGTTAATCCTAATTGGATTGGAAGGGTTGTTATCGGCAGACAATGCCCTTGTGCTTGCAGTAATAGCCAAGCATTTACCAGAAGAACAGAAAAATAAGGCTATAAATTACGGAATCCTTATGGCTTTTGCATTCAGATTTGTTGCACTCTTCGCGATTTCCTTTATTGCAAACGTCTGGCAGATTCAAGCGATAGGAGCTGCTTACCTTCTTTACCTTGGATTAAAGCATGTCATTAAGGCAAAGTTCGGGAAAGACAATAAGAATATTCATAAAGACGATGAAAAGGAAGCTGCTGGGAAAGGTTTTTGGCCCACTGTAGGGAAGATTGCATTAGCGGACCTCGCTTTTGCCATTGATTCGATTCTAGCGGCAGTTGCTATTGCCCTTGGCCTTCCAGATTCACCTCTTGGAAATTTCGGGGGTATGGACGGAGGACAGTTCCTTGTTGTTGTTCTAGGAGGTGTTGCTGGCCTTGTCTTGATTAAGTTTGCAGCAGCGTGGTTTGTACAGCTTCTTGAAAAACGTCCAGCATTGGAAACAACAGCTTATGCCATTGTTGCCTGGGTCGGTGTCAAACTGGCTGTAGTTACCCTTTCTCATGAAGATATTGGGGTCTTAAATCATGACTTTCCACACAGTACCCCCTGGACTCTAACCTTCTATGGAGTATTAGTGGGTATTGCCTTAATCGGATGGTTTGCACCTGGAAATAAGTCATTAACAGAAGGTAAATCCTAAAAGGTAACAAGGCCATTTTTAATCTGTTGAATAAGGCACAGCGGCAAACTAAGGTTTGCCGCTGTTATTATTGCATATTAATTAGTTCAGCCATAACTTACGAGCTGTTTTTTGAAAAGCTTATTTGGCTATATGCTTATTAAGATAAGAAGAAAATTTCCTCCCTAATTCCTTATCATTCAAATGTTCAGGATAAATTTCAATTAATGGTATGTGATATTTTTGGGCTAAATCAATCTTTATCTCAGTCTTTTTTCTGTAATCCTCGTTGCTAATGAGTCCGAAATATTCCACGTATGTATCTCCAACTTTAAAATCGGCCCGCATTCCATTAGGATTTAACTCACGGTCATACGGATAGGCTGGTTCTATGTCGTGTTTGATGCCGTGGCTGAATAGCCAATCATCGATATACTTTTCAGCTAAGGATCTGCAAGGATGCCCATCTTTTGCGGTTACATATCGTCCGAAAATTTTACCATTGGTTTTATCCAATATATTTGCCTCTGCTAAAAGCCCAAGCCAGCCGTCGGGGGCTATCCGTTTTCGATCTTCGCCAAAGGGCATTTGCCACAATAGCACCAATCCATACAATAAAAACTTCCGTGGGACTTGAGCCAAATAGGTGAGGGGATTGCTAGATGGAATTACTCCTGTTTCGTATGCCATTTTTTTAATTAAATCAATAAGTTCCACCCGAGTAGAAGCTATTTTTTGGCGCTTCGGCATCGAGATATTTCCCCAAGCCTGGGTGCAATAAATTAGGCAATCCCCACATACCGGAATCTCTACGCCTCTTAATGCCTGAAACACTTTATTTGGAATATCCTCTAATCGGATCGATGCTTCTTTTAATGATGTTTTGCATAATTTGCAATCTTCATTCACATAAAGCTTATCCCGTTTGTTTGACTTTTGAATATCTGAAATCTTTTTCCTTACTATATCCAAAGAGCTATAACCTCCGAGGTTTAAGAGAATATCCCATTTCTTTTGTTTTTCAACAGAAATTACTTCCATAATATATTGTTCTACCTCACGAAAGGGGATATTCCATCGTTCCTCAATCATGAAAAGGATAGAGGAATCGAGTAAATCCTCTGCCGCTTTCTTCTTAATCAAATCCATTTCCGACCATGAAAGAAAATGTTTATGGCTAAATTTATAAAAGTCATCCCATGTTGCGTCTTTGTTTATCCTTGGTTGACTGAATTTATAACCAACAGACGGGGAGAGGATTTCCTCAGGCCATGTTTTCCACTTTGCCTTTCCTTGAATCACATCATGAAGAATCTTCCCATTATAGAAACTGCTATCCAAACCAATTGATTGCACAATATGGTCAAATACCTTTTTGTATTTGACAGTATTATGTTTATTAAATATCGGAATATCAATATCATTTGGAAAGTGTGCAACGAGGTACATAAATTCTAAAAAGGACCCGTAGCTCAAAGAACCATGATAGAAATAAGCAAGCGTTTTTTTGTCTTCTTCGGTAAAATTTTTATCAATGATATTCTTTTTGTACTCATCATAATCTTCAATCGGTAAAAGAGTGAAAAGCGAGATACATATATTTTGGCTGATGCTGAGCTTCTCATAAATCATCTCTTTATCAATAAACGTGAACAAGGATGAATTATGAGGAACAATCATTGTAATATGATTGTTTTTGTGATGCAGTTCAATTTCTGAAGGCTCCCCGGAATCCTCAAAAAATAGAGTAGGATTCACCTTTGGGATTGGAAAATCCATATTCCTCCATCTCGAATGTGGAAGGGTAAGGACATACTTCTGAATCTGGTTCGTCATCCCTGGCGGCAAATCAGCTTTCATATAAAAATAGTCCGACATAGGCTTCCACAAGGAAAATCCTCCTCATACATTTAGTGGTATGACTATCTTTTCTGCATTTCTAATCAATTTCCTTCTTACAACCGATAATTCACCAGCATGAGAGTCAGGAACCGGGGAGTTGAATGAGGAATTGCGGGAAGGTTCTTTCGTGTATCACTTTAAAACAGAGCTCTCTTGAAAACTGAATTGTCAGTAAACTGTTGTGCATATGGAACAACTTTAATATATTTATGGTACAACCCGGAGAAATGCAAACTTTTGCTTAATAGATTAATAAGGAGAATGAATGATGGAAGAAAGAGTTGAAAAAGCAATACAAGATATTTACCCAGATGATTTTGCTTGGTGTTATGGGTGCGGCCGGTTAAATAAAGATGGCCATCATCTTCGAACTGGCTGGCAAGGTGATAAAACGGTTACAATCTTTACTCCTGAATCAAAGTACATGGGTATTCCGGGGTTTATTTATGGCGGAATGATCGCTTCGTTGATTGATTGCCACGGAACGGGATCCGCATCACTTGCTTTACATCGAAAGAATGGGAATGAAATAGGAGATGGATCTGAACCGCCCAGGTTTGTGACTGCTTCACTTAATGTGGAATTCCTTAAACCAACGCCACAAGATGTTCCGTTAAAAGCAATTGGAACTGTGGAAGAAATCCATCCAAAAAGATGGAAGGTTCATACCGAAGTATTTGCGAAGGATATCCTTTGTGCCCGCGGAGAGGTCGTTTCTGTCGTCATGCCTAGTACGTTTTTAAAATAAAGTGGTGTACGAGGCATCGCCAGAATCAAAATGTGGGAATTTTATAAGTAAATGGAAAGCCAGGGCTGATTACATAGCTGCCCTGGCTATAATTTTTTTGAAAAACAAAAAACCCCCCTGATTTCTCAGGGGGAAGGTTGGAAGACTAGATCGGATTAATTAATCACAATCTTGTGCGTTGTTGAATTCGTCGCACCTTTGTCGTCAGTAACAGTTAGCGTGACGGTATAGGTGCCTTTCTTATTAAATGTGTGATTAACAGTTGCACCGGTACCGGTTGTTCCATCACCGAAGTTCCACTGGTAGCTGACAATTGTTCCATCAGGATCGCTGGATTGGGAACCATCGAATTTCGTAGCCTTTTTCATCTTGGCTGTTGCCTCGCCTTTGATTACTGCGGTTGGCGCTTTGTTCTCCGCTGGAGGTTCGGCCACATATAGCTTTCCTGGTGCCGCTGCTTCAACCTGGTTGCCTGATTGATCTGCCACCCGGATGACAATAACCCCGCCATCAACCTTAAAGGTGTCAGGTGTTTTATACGTTCCTTCGTAATGTCCCGGGGACGTTTCTGCCATTGTAATCTGATTATTGCCGCTAGATGGCATTAATGGCAGTTCGATCCGGAAAGAAGCGTTAAGTCCAGGTTCACTGTCGAAGGATACATGCACGTTTTCACCTGGCTTAATGCGAACGTCAGTAGCTGGTGAAATGTTTGTAATCTCTGGTGCGCTAAGGTCGACGACTACATTGCGGGTTATTGTAGTTGTGTTGCCCGCGCGGTCAGTTGAGGCTATCGTAATCGTGTTTTCACCGGCGTCTACTAGTATTTTGTGTGAGAAAGTACCGTCGGCGTTAACTTTTACAGATTGGCCATTCACTGTTAACGTATCAAGATGTTCGTCGCTTGTAGTCCCTGTTACGTAAATCATTTCAAGGTTTGTTTTGTAATCCTGGACTGGTGCCGTGACATTAAGGTCAGGGGCGGTCTGATCCAGGGTCACACTGACAGGCTCGGAGCGGTCTGTTAACTTTCCATTTACGGCCGCTTCCACGGATAGGGAGTTTGCACCTGTATTCAACGTTGTTTCGATGCTGAACTTCCCGTTTTCAACCGTACCGGTTCCAACCTGTTCACTGCCGTTGTACAGCTTGACAGTAGCACCATTGGCTTGGGAAATTCCCGTTACTGTAACGTTTTCATCATTTGTAAAGGAGCCATCTGCCGGAGATGTGATAACTGGCGCACCGATCGGGTATTGAACGACCGCGCGTATCATGTAGTTGCCTTCGGCTGCAGGAGACTGGCTCCAAGCTCCGCTGATTCTTTGCCAGCTGCGCTGAGCGTTCTTGCCGTTTTCATCGGTAGCCAATCCTGGAGTATTAGGATTCGCAAATGTTTGGATATAAACAACATAGAAATCGCCATCGACCATAACGGGCTCTTGGAAGCTCACTGATGTCCAGGTGCCATCGCGTTTAGCCGTCCCGTTGACTGGGCCTGCAAGCAATCGGCCTGGTGCACCATTTGCACCAGTGGCATCATAAATCGCATACTGGAATGCCGTGCCGCCTGGAACTGGCCATTCGGTATTCCAGAAGCGGAACATAGCGCCTGTTACTTGCGCCGCACCATTTTCAGGAGTCATCCGCACTGCCCAGGCATTGCCGGCTGCGTTCCATGCGCGGGCATTTTCAGCTGTACCATCATCATATCCGATTGTTCCTTCAAATCCGACAAATGGTTTCAAGGCTACATTTGATTCAACCGAACCATTGCCTGTAACGGTAACTGTTGAATTTTTGTTGTAATATTCATCAGCAGAAACCGCGAGAGTATACGTGCCTTCCAAAACTTCAAGGGAGAATGCGCCGTTTTCATCTGTTGTTACTGGTGTAATCCGGGCATCTTCCATTACCATTACTGTCGCACCTGGAATTGGTTCGTGGGATCTTTCATCCGTCACTACACCTGTAATGATGCCATATGGAATCGGTTCAAGTGTAAAGCTGACTGATGTATCCCTTCCGTCAACAATTTGTATAGGACGGGTTTGTGGATAGAATCCGTAGGCGTCCGCACGAAGGGTGAAGTCACCGGCCACATGAATCATGCTAAAGCGTCCGTTGCTTGCATCCGTCCTTGTAGACCTTCCTGTTTCAATGACAGTAACAGTCGCATTGGCAGGCAGGCTTTGCAGCCCAACTCCGCCTTGAGGTTGTGTTGGCAATGCATCCGGTTCTGTTCTTGTCAATTTCAGTGCTGGTTCATTATAAACCGCTTTCGGCTTAACCATTTCTTGAACATCACTTTGAGAATTTTGCGGGCCAGAAGCTGCCAAAACCATAAAGTTATCGATATACCATCCGAGCTTTACTACACTGCCATCGGATGTTACGCGGAATCGTACTTGAACCTGGTGGCCGGAATACGCGCCAATATCATACGTAACGGTAGACCAGTTTTTGCCGTTTGTGGAGTGGCTGAATAATCCAAGCTGGGTCCAGGTTGTACCGCCATCCTTGGAAATTTCAACGAAGCCTTTATCATAGTTTGTCTCAAGCTCATACCAGTGCGAGAATGCAAGTGTTGCGTTTGTTGTTTGCGTTAGGTCGATGACTGGAGAGACGAGAGAGAAGTTGCTGCTGCTCTCGTAATTTCCATCAAGATCCGTTCCCCAAACATTTGGAGCGGATGGAGGTACTGGCGCACCAGTTCCGGAAGGAGTACCGCGCTCCCATTCATCCCTTGTACCGGAATGTGTCCAGCCATTATCCGTTTCGCCATCAAAATTATCACTGTATACTGTTACCGGGGCGGTGATGGTGACAGATACCTCGTTGGAGTTTCCGCTCTCGTTGCCAAAGTAGTCTTTTGCTCTTACGACATAGAAATATGTCTCGCCATTGGCAGTGTTGGAATCTGAAAATCTATTGTCAGTTGTCGTTCCGATTTTTTCATAGCCGCTGCCTGAGACAGAAGAACGATAAACATTGTATTCTTTGAAATCTGCATCGGCAACAGCTGACCAGTCAAGCGATACAATTCCGAGAGAATTTGCCTGGGCGGTTAAGTTAGCCGGTACAGCAGGCGCGACATTATCCGCTCCGATAACCGCCACATCATCGATATACCAGCCATCCCGTGTTTGGGTTCCATCTGAATGCAGGTTGAAAATAACAAATACCTGTTCACCTGCAAATCGAGATAGGTCAACGACTTGGTTTTTCCATCCACCGCTTACCCCTGTGAAGGAAGCTAAAGAAACGAATTCAAAATTGGTGGATTCCGCTGCTGCATACACGACGCCTCTGTCAAAATTGGTCTCCAGGTTGAACCAGTGCTTGAAGGAGAGAAGTGCACCTTCATTGCTATCCAGAAGATCAATAGGAGGCATCATCATGTACGAGTTGGAGTTATTGAGATATGGCCCGTCAACATTCGTTGCGATGAGCTTTTCACCAGAGGCTGCCGAACCAGGGCCTCCGACAGGAACACCCCACTCCCATGTGTTATTCGTCCCGCCAGTTCTAAAGCCGTCAATATTTGTTTCAAAGTCCTGCATGTAACCAGGCTTCACTCCATTGGATACTTCAATTTGGTATTTGTTTGTTTCAAAACCGTTATTGCCGTAGTCGTTTACGCGGATATAGTATTCCGTCCCTCTCGTATCAACGAGGAAGTAAGGAATAGAGGCTTCATACACGCCGTTCTTATAGTCACCGGATTTTCGTGTCATTGGAATGTACGTCCAGTGTGTGCTGCCTTTGACTCGGGCAAAGGCTTCTACGGTAACGACACTGACGTTATCCGATACACGGGCTGAAATTGGAATGTCAAACCCTGTGTAGGCTATGGTAACAGGAGTGTGTTCGATTACAGGCTTTTCGAAATCATCACCTGCGGTAGCGACCCGCCCGGATACAGAACCAAGTCCGCTTAGAATCGAGCCTACAGCATCAGCGGCGTTGATCAATCCGCTTCCGTACCCGTTGTTCGGGCTTGTAGGATATTCGGCATCAGTTAATGGTATTGCTGTTGTTTGAATAATGTGTTCAAGTTGGTCCACCGTGAGGGATGAGTTTACTTGAAGCAGCAATGCGGCTAGCGCCGTTGTATGCGGGCCGGCCATCGATGTCCCGTTCCATCCGCCTTCATAGCCCCCGCCAGGTACCGAGGAGCGAACATTTACTCCTGGAGCGGATACTTCAGGCTTAATTTCTTCATAAGGAGACGGGCCTCTAAGTGAGAAAGAAGCTACTTTGTTGTTGATGTCTGTTGCCCCTGTTGCAAAAGATTCCGGATAGTTAGCAGGGTTCGCTACAGAACCGGGTCCTCCCGGGTTGCCGGTACGGACATTTCCCGCTGAAAACTCTGGGAAAATTTGTGCCGCGCGCCATGACTGGACCATTGGCCGGAACCACTCGTCAAGGCCAGGGCCGCCGCCCCATGAGTTGTTCACAACATCCGGAGCCATTTCCGGGTGGCGATTCCCATTACTGTCAACCGGGGCAATAAGCCATTGGGCGCCCCGCAAGATAATCTCATCTGTCGTAGATGGATTGAATATACGGACCGCCATCCATTTCGCTCCAGGTGCGACACCGATTTGATTCGTTCCGTTTGCTTCAGAACCAACCATCGTACCCATCGTATGAGTTCCGTGGCCATCCGTATCGACAGGCATGGAAGCGCCACTGTGGGCATCAAACCAGTTGAATTCTGGATTCACCACATTGCCGTTCGAGTCATATCCACGCCATTTCCGCTTCAACGCAGGGTGGTTCAAATCGACACCTGTATCGAGGTTCGCAACCACTGTGCCAGTTCCATCGATTCCCATTTCCCAGGCTTCAGGAGCACGGACTTGATTAATGTTCCACTCAATATTGTTAGGTTGGATATCTGCTGTTGCATTCTTTTCCTCAGTAGCCGTTGACTTTTCCGCTTTATTTAGGAACCGCTCTTCATTCGGCAGAATTTTTTCTACTTCAGCGCGTAAAGCGATTTTTTCCATAACGTTTTTCGTACTCGTTACGGACATTGCGTTAACTATGAAGAAGCTTTCAAACTTTTTTACTTCTCCTTTTTTTTGCATGCTTTCTAAGTATTTTTCCAAACCATATTGTGTACGGGAGGCTGTTTCCAGCAAAGAGGAAACAACAGCGTTACGCATAGCAAGCTTGGCAACGGCCGGAGGTTCTTTTTTCTTTCGTGATGCATCATGGGCGTTTTTCGAAACGGCATTAACATCCGCTTGTTCTTTCATTTTAATGAGGTAGGTGACGTATTCATCGTCTTCAAATTGTTTGGCTAGTTTAGGAGCAATTTTGTCAGCAGCTAGTTGAGGTGCGTTAGTTTGAAGATCAGCCTTTTGCATGGAAGCACTTCCTGAAGCAGAGGCCGGAGCAGTGAGTGTTGTTAGTGCAAGTATGAATATAAGCCATTGAGAAACCCATTTACGCAATCTCTTGCTTTTTACCAATACATTTCAACTCCCTCTCACTTAATCAATTTCTTTGTAAAAAACATAAAAAAGCAGACGAACCTCCTTTCTTTTAACAAGAGTAAAGGAATCTGAATATTTAGACAACAGGTAAAAATCCACTATCGTTTATCGTTTGGCACGATTTTCCCAATATGGCAAATAGATGAAATATTATCGTGGTAGAAAGAAAATGAAGCAATATATGAGGGGGTTTGGAAGAAGCAATATTGCTTTTAGGGGGAAGGAATTACTCTATAATACTATGTTTTTCCTGTTAAAGATTTCGACAAATACAGTCTATCTGTCGAGTGAACCGTACAAACAGCTATTTGATCCTCCCTAACAGAGATTTCCGTTGCTTTATTAGTCATTTGATTCATTTTGTCTGCCGGCCCGGCAACATACGCATTCTTCTCTATTTGACAAAAAGCGTTTCAATCAGCCTGAATTTTAAGTTATGGGTATCCGGATTTTTTTAGCTCAAAAACGAATGAAGGATGGACCACTAGGACTGTAAAACTGGCAAATACGGATACCAGTTTATAGGTGATGATTATTTTAGTGAATTGAAGGAACAAACAAGGAAATATTTTAAAAACTTAAAAGTTTATAGGGAGGGAGGCTATTTAGAAAAAAATTTTCCCAAATATTAAATGTTTGGCTGTATTTGTTAATAGGAAATAAAATTAACGGCAATCATCAAAAACGCGGGCTATGCTAAGGATTGAACATGTTAAGAACAAGGGAAAAGGCTGGCCACTTTTCGGCCAGCCTCATTGTTGTTCTCTTTACAATTTTATTAATATTTGCCACAGATACCTTGGTTTTTGCTAAACCCCCAGAATTAAAGTTGATTTTTAAAACCCTATCTAAAAACAACAAAGCTTACGAAAACAGCCTTTATAAAAGAATCGTCAAATAAGAAAAAGAGGCGAGGTGATATCAATTGGAAGTTAAGAAACTCTTTCTATTTTTGATGATAACAATATTATTTGTAACTTATGGTTGTAGCACTGACAGCACTCTCAAAGGACCCAAGGTAACACAAGACGAAGCACAAAAGGTGCTATGGATATTTATAATCTTTCAACGATTGAGAAAGTAGATATCAGACTTTTAAGTGATGATGAATTAAGCAAAGTTGTCCCTGATAATGCAAAAAATTTAACACCTGTATACTTCGTAATTCAAGGAAAAGATAAAAATCAAAATGAGATAACCGTTTTTGTAAATTCAAATGATAAGAAAATTAATTATTCTAATCGCTAAATTTGTTTTTCAGCTTTAAGTAATAAATACCTTGTTGCTAATAGCATTAACGAGTGCATTGATCCAAGAAGGAGTAGCAGCCTTTTTTAATGAATTGGTTATTGAACAAACGGGGAGTAGAGTTTAACAGGTTTATGGATATGTGGAAATATGGGACTTAGGGTAAAAAAGGGAGGATTTCATATTGTGGTAATAAAGAAAAGTACGATATTAATTGGTACTATATTTTTTGTTCTTTTTCTTGTTATAGGCATTTTAATCTTTTATAAGTTTTGGTTAAAGGAGGATACATACTATCCTGAATACGAAGATGGGATAACAGTTAAAGTAATAAACCAGAGTCATGTAGAATTACCTGACCTGCAATTTTCCTTAGGAACTATAGGTGACCCAAATTATAAAAAAATCGGTTCAGTGAAAGGTTTAAATGCTAACGAATTAGGCGAAATCCATGTGCCTAAAACATTTAATGGACCCAACGACCTTAGTTTCTATATTCAATATAGAGATACTAATAATAAATTGGCATTAGATGCCCCATTGTACATACCTGGTGCACATCCCAAAAAAATTGTAGTTGTTCTGACAATAAAAGAAGTAACTGATTCAGGAATTTTAATCTACGAATATGAAGCATTTGATGGTTGGGATAAAATTGGTCCTTATCCAAATGATATTAACTATATAGATTATGAGGATTAAGGGACCAAGTAAGTTCAACTGCCTATAGAATGTTAAAAAGGGTCTCGCTAACATTTCGACAATTTTATACGGCAAGCGTATTTGGAAGTAGAAAGTAGGCTGTTTCTGTACGCTAAGGCGGTCCCAAAAAGGATTGTGCTGACACTTTGGATTTTGGAACACCATTGGAGCTATTATTTGGTACCCTGTTACGTGAGATAGAACCATAAATAAACGTTATTAGAAAATTCCTTTTATATCAACGTTTTCAGCCTTAACGTACAAAATTCCCGTTATTTTGTTTATACCCTTTTTTAAGTTATTAAGCTAACGGGAGTTTTGTTGAAGAACGCCTGAAGTTTATTATTGTCATATTTTTTTGATAATTATGTAAAATTATGGTATAATATAAATGCTCCAAATAAAAACTCTTTGCAAACTTTAGGTGCAGTTATATTTACAATAATTACTAATACTTATTAATTAGGAGGTGCTTTTATGAGTTTTAAAAAACAGCGAAGAACCAACCTATACTTTGTCATTTTATTGTTATTTTCTTTAGCCATCGGCACTATTGGGATCTTTGTGAAGATTCCTTGGATAGACAGAATAATTAATGTGATTCTTGTATTGAGTAGTTTTATTCTGATGGGTCTGTTGCTTTCGCTGTTTGAAATTGGTTTAAATAAAATCAAGACTAAAGAGAATGATGACAAACAACTAAAAAGTCTTTAATTTTACATAGGAGGGGTAAGGATTGGCTGAAAAAGAAGATAAGAAACAACCAAATGTAATTAAAGATGCGGCCAAAGGATTCTTAGAAGGACTGAGATTTGGTTCTATTGCAGATCCAGATTTAACCGAAGAAAAAGTAAAAGAAACAAAGCAATTTAGTATAAAAGAGGTCTTTAATCATTTATCAGGAAAAGTGAAACTTTCTAAAGAGGAAGTTGAACACTTAAAGCGGATGGCTAAGCACAATAGAAACCTATGATTTTAACTTCTCTATATGGGAGGTTTTTTATTTTTAGTCATTTCCAACTTCTCTCACAATGCGATACTCCTATTTTGTATTAACATAGTTTGTGAATAAACGCCTTAAACAAACGGGTGCTAATGTTAAAGTGAATAATACGAAAAAAATGGTTGGAGCAATCAACGCTCCAACCATTTCTTTATTATTTTACTTACCAAAATGCCTGCTAATTCTAACACAAATAGCTAAGTGATAGCACTGTTAATTCAAATTTTGTACTTTATATCCAATCCCCTTAGTTATGTCTTTGCCTGTTTTTTGGTAAGGTGTCTCTTTTGGTTTGGTAAGTATATACACAGATAACGATATGTATTAACTTTTCTGAAATGGCAGAGAAAGGTACAGGTCTTTCTCTATTGTCGATTAATTATATTAGTTCAAAATATTTGAATTAAAATATTATTTCCCTATAATTATTGATAGATACCTTTTGTACTCAATTCATTTAGTAACTATATCTTTTTAAGATAGATATGGACTATATCAATAGATTGACGCTCGGGGTAATCATATACATCACGAAGGGGGAAGCTAGATGAATATTCAAACTGCGTTAGTTGAAGAAAAAGGGAATATACGATTGGAAAATGTACATATCGCAGAACCTAAATCGGATGAGGTTCTAGTAAGGATGGTTGGTACAGGGATCTGTCATACAGATTTAAGCGTCTCTGAACAAGAAATCTCTACCCCACTTCCTATTGCATTAGGACATGAAGGGGCAGGAGTTATTGAAAAAGTAGGAAATGAAGTAACTGATTTTCATGTAGGAGACCACGTGGTGGTTGGATTTACCTACTGTGGTACTTGTCCTGCATGCAAACAGGGAAAACAAGGAAGCTGTGAGTATATAGGTGCTCTTAATTTTGGCGGAACGATGAAAGATGGGACAACACGTCTATCTCATAAAGATAAGCCAGTAGCTATACTTTTTGGTCAATCTTCTTTGGCGACATATTCTATAGCTCATATTGATAGCCTTGTAAAAGTTGATAAAGATGTTGATTTAACTATTTTAGGTCCTTTAGCTTGCGGGATCCAGACCGGGGCAGGAACGATTTTGAATGTGTTAAATCCAGAAGAAGGTTCAACTATAGCTGTTTTTGGATGCGGGGGAGTGGGTCTTAGCGGAATTATGGCGGCCAAGTTGTTAAACTGTGAAACTATTATCGCGGTGGATATTGATGAAGAACGATTAGCATTGGCAAAAGAGTTAGGCGCAACTCATACCTTAAATGGCAAGGAGGTAGACGTTGTAAGTGAAATTCATAAAATTACAGGAAAAGGCGCGCAATATGCTTTTGAAGCTACTGGCGTTCCAGCATTAGTCCTTCAGTCTATCAGATGTTTGGCAGTAGGTGGAACAGTTGCAGTCGTTGGGGTAGGCGGAGAAGCATCCATCCATATACATGATGACTTGGTTGCCCCAAATCGTACTGTTGTAGGGGCAACAGAGGGACATTCCAACCCGCCTGTATTTATCCCTCAATTAATTAATTATTATAAGGAAGGCAAGTTTCCATTTGATAAATTTATCAAGAAATATCCGTTTGAACAAATTGAAACAGCCATTGCAGATATGAAGAGCGGAAAAACAATCAAACCTGTAGTAACATTTGAATAATGAAAAATATGGACAGGTACCTCGGCCTTTTAAGCCTAGGTACCTGTTTTTTGTTTTTAGAAAAATTAAGGATTCTATGTGGTTTTTTTTGACAATTACCAATAATGGGTGTCATCTGACAAGGAAGTATAACTTTGAGAAAAGACGGAGCTTAACTCAGGCTGTGCCAGGACTGTTCTATAAAAAAGCAGGAATAATGGAAAAGGCTGACCACGTTTGGGCCAGTCTAATTTACATTCTACGATTCCGCCTTAACTGCTTTATCTTTTTCAAAAAAGACAATCAGCCCTGGCAGGAGGATTCCCCGGATCAGGAACGTATCGAGCAGGATGCCAACTGCGACGATGAAGCCAAACACGAACAACAGCTGAATTGGCTGGGTCATCAGGACAGCAAATGTCGCTGCAAGAATCAGGCCTGCGGAAGAAATGACACCGCCTGTATTGGCTACCGCTATCTCAACGGCCTTCTTTACAGGATGCTTCTTCCTTTCCTCCTGATAACGGGAAACGAGCATGATGTTGTAATCAATTCCGAGCGCAACAAGGAAGACGAACGAATATAGCGGAACCCGGTTTGAAATTGTATCAATATCGAAGAACAGGTTCGTCAGGAACATTCCCAGGCCCAATGCAGCCAGGAATGACACAAGAATGGTTCCCATCATGTAAATCGGCATGCGGATCGTTTTGGTCAAAACAATTAGCATGACAAAGATGAGGAGTGTTTCAAGGGCAACGATGACGATTAGGTCCCGGCCATTAGTCGATCTGTCGTCGACCGAGCCTGCCGTTTCACCAGCGAAGTAAAGCTTGCCATCAAGGCCGGTATCCTTGGTGATTTTTTCCTTATCCATTATAATCGCTTCCATCGCATCCATTGCTTCAACAGAATAAGGGCTTTCCTCAAATGTCAGCTGATAATTCAGGACCCTGCCTTCTTCCGCAACGCCATTCATGCGGACATTGCTGACAAGGTCTTTGGAAGAGAGTTCTTTTGCAAGCGCGTTTTGCTGGTCTTCAGAAACAGCTTCCTTGCCTTCGTATATGACGGTTGTAGGAGCAAGGTCGCCTTTTTCAAATTTTTCCTCAAGAATGTAATAGCCCTTGCGCGAAGGCATGTCTTCCGGAAATGAATTCATTGTATTGAATTCATACTTCAAATTGAACATATTGCCCGCAGAAAGCAGAAGGAAGGCTGAAACTAGTGCAACCGCCACACCTGGCTTCCTCGTTACAAAACGGCCAGCCTTGCTCCAGATTGAATTTGATTTTACTTTTTCCTCCCCAACCCTTGGCACTTTTGGCCAGAACGATTTTCTTCCGAAAAGTGTGAACAGGGCAGGCACCAATGTAACCGAAGCAATCATGATGACGGCCAATGCAATCGCAAACGTTGGAGCAAAGTTTCGGTAGTCGCCAAACTCGGCAAAGAACAGAACAAGCATCGCGGCAAGGACTGTCCCACCGGAGAAGAATACCGGCATACCTGTTTCACGCATCGCAAGCTTCATTGCCATAAATTTATCTTCATGATCCTTCAACTCCTCGCGGAAGCGCGAGAACACAAATAAGGAGTAATCGATAACCGCGGCAAACAGGAGGATCGACATAATCGATAAAGTCTGATTGCCGATTTCAAGCCCTGCCATTCCCATCAAACCTAGAATTTGCATGACGGCTTCGTAGACGAATGCCGCTGCCAAAAGCGGGATCAATGCCAATAAAGGCGAGCGATAAATAACGATAAGCAATACAAGAATGAGGCCTACTGTCGATAAAATGAGGACAACATCAGCCCGGGAAAATAAATCTAGCGAGTCTGCTGCAATCCCTGCCGGACCCGTAATATAGAGATTCAACTCCGAGGCATCGCCAACTACTTCCTCAATTTTTTCCTTGGATGCTTTAATTTCTTTATTTTCCAATGATGCGTCAAGTGTTAACGGAACGACCGCCGTTGTTTTATCCCCTGAGAAAAAACCGGCAGCAGCCTGTGGCGGCAACGCTGATAAAGGAATGACCTCATCAACGCCTATAATGTCTGCCGCAACGATTTCATCCGTAATGGATGCAAGGTCTTCCAGGGCAATCTCTCCTTTGTCCGCTTGGAACACTAAAATGGCAGGAATTCCTGCATTATCTGAAAAGTATTGATCCGCTTTAGATTGGGCAATAACGGACTGGGAATCTTCGGGCAGTGAAGCGATGCTCGTAACCTCGTATTCTTTTGCCCCAGGAGCAAACACTGCCAAGGCCATTGTGACAACAAGCCAGATGGCCAATGTCGTCCACATGCCTTTTCTAGTCGTGACACGGTCTGTAATTGCCTCCAGAAATCTTCTCATTCTTTCGCTTCCTTCCTGTTCCTTATTCCAAAGTGACAAATCTGTCACTTTCAGTCGAAAAAAAATGACACTGCTGTCTCAGAAAATTATCCTGCAAAGTGACAGCAGTGTCAATTAAATATTTCTTAACATTCCAGTAGCAATGATCTCCTTTATAGCCGCAACCCACTTTTCATGTGGAATTCCGAAATGATTGGGGATTGCTACAGATTGAAAAATAAAACCGAGGATCAGCGAATCGGGAAGCTCCGGTTTGAGTATCCCTTCCTGCCGCCCTGACTTAATAAAGCCTTCCATGCTGTGATACATCTGTACATGCAGCTTTTCGAGCTGGGCAATATTTTCCTGCACTTTTTCATTCACATCGGCGCGTACATGCTGGCCAATTTCAATAAGCTTGTGCAGCTTTGGATTTTTAAACATAAGGCTAAGCAGGAAATCAAATTTTTGTTCAAAACCTTCAATAGATTGGATTTCTTTTACATCAGCAAGAAACTGGCCCATTTCATAAAGCATGAATTCCGTAATCAGTTCCTCACGATTTTCGTAATATTTATACAATGTTCCTCTGGACACATTAAGGTGCTCGGCGAGGATACTAAAGGTAAATCCTTCATATCCATGCTCAAGCAACAGGTTTTGTGTCAGTTCAAATAGTTCTTCAGTAGAAAACTTTCGGTCACGTGCCATAGTATATCTCTCCTTATGTTTACCAAAACCACTCCCATTCAGCCTTGATGGTATCATCTTCTTAAAAATCGTTCAACCTGAATTGCAACCGCTCAGCAAAAGAGAGGGCCTTCACTGCCCAAACTGCTTCTCGTACGTATTCCTGATTACTCTATTTAGCTTAGTGGTGAAAAATAGTACAATTCTGAAATGTTTCAGCTTTTTGTAACAAAAATAGTTTTTAAGTGTAACGTGATTGTTACATTGAATTGCTATCATATTCCTATCAAGGAAGTTAAAGGAGAATAGAATTTGAAAAAGACCATCTTGAGCTTAGTGACAGCGATTGTTGTACTTTTCAGTTTTTCGAATGCTTCTTTAGCTGCTGGAGCTACATATAAGGTTCAAAAAGGTGATAGCCTATGGGGCATCGCCAAGAAACATAACATAACAGTAAATCAATTGAAAACATGGAACAACTTGAAATCAGATAAAATCGAGTTAAATCAGGTTTTAAAACTTAGCAGTACAGATGCGGTGCCGGCGAAAAAGCAAGCTGCCAAACCAGCATCCGCTCAAAAGGGCTACAAGGAAATCACAGTAAAGGCGACAGCCTACACGGGCAGCTGCAAAAATTGCAGCGGCATCACTTCCACAGGCATAAACCTGAAAAAGAACCCGAACTTGAAAATCATTTCGGTAGATCCAAAGCTGATCCCTCTTGGAACAAAAGTATATGTCCCTGGATACGGCGAAGCGATTGCTGGTGATAAGGGTTCCGCGGTGCGAGGAAATAAAATCGATGTTTTCATCCCTGACCACAAAAAAGCGCTTCAGTGGGGAACGAAAACGATCAAGATCAAAGTATATTATTAAAATGGGAGTTTGCCGCGATGGTTCGGCAGACTCTTTTTATGTTACGGATCCTACTTGCCGTGCCACAGTTAGAAGCGCTTTAAACGTAGGTAAGATCGGCGCACTTTCATAGTATGGAATATAGGTCTCCTGCAACTTTAGCCGTATACATTTACGGAACATAAGTAGAAAAGGATTTTGTCCCAATGGAGGATTTTACGGAAGGGAATTCCTATTATAATTAGGATACAAATTATTAAAAGGAGCGATCGTTTTGGAATTTAGTAAACTAGCATTGTTGGCATCCAACTTAACCGAAATGAAAGATTTCTATAGAAATGTACTTGAGTTACCCATCTCCGCTGAATCGGATAAAGAGTTTACTGTGAAGGTTGGGCAAACAGACGTGAATTTTCGCGAAAGCCTTAGTGGCAATCCTTTTTACCATTTCGCAATTAATATTCCCGAAAACAAATTTAACGAAGCGGTAGCTTGGGCTAAATCCAGAATCTCGCTAAACAGTGAGGATGGGAATGTCGAAGTCCATTTCGAAAGTTGGAACGCACATGCAATCTATTTTGAAGATCCTTCTGGAAATATCGTCGAATTAATAGCCCGCCATCATTTGCGTAACGGAACCAGCAATAACTTTTCTTCTAAGGATTTCCTTAATATAAGTGAAATAGGAATTGTTGTAGATGATGTAATCCCCTTTGTGAGGAAACTCAATGCGTCAGGTTTTCCTAATTGGCGAAATGATAGTGAAGGCTTGACGCCTGTTGGTGATGCAAATGGTTTGTTTATTATTGTGAAAACAGATAGGAAATGGTTCTTTTCTGACAAATATGCACGATTCCATCCTGTTACAGTTTACGTGGCTGGATTTGGAAAAGTGGAATTTGAAGAAAAACGAGATAAAGTTAAAATCCTTTATGAAAAATTGAAATAAGAATGGCATACGTAAGAACCCATGCAAGCGTAAAATGGCATCCCGATTCACAAAATAAAAGATTATATACGGTTGTCCTCATGTAATTATCATTTTTAAGAGTCCAATGGCCTCCATAAGTGCTATAATGTTTTTCAGAAGATTTAAAAAGAAGCATAATTCATATACATAATGGAGGGAATCGGCTTGTTGGAGAATTGGAATGCAAGATTGGAAGAATTGTTTGGTGAGATGGTGGAGTGGAGACGGGATTTTCACATGAACCCGGAGCTGTCCTTCGAGGAAGTCAGGACTCCGCAGAAAATTGCCGGTTATCTCGAGAGCCTGGGCATTGAAGTGAGAACTGGCGTTGGGGGGCGCGGAGTTGTCGGGACGATCAGGGGCGGCAAGCCGGGGAAAACGATTGCTCTCAGGGCCGATTTTGATGCCTTGCCTATTCAAGATCAAAAAGACGTTCCTTACAAATCGTCCGTTCCGGGGGTCATGCATGCGTGCGGGCATGACGGGCACACAGCCACACTCATGGCGGTTGCAAAGGTGCTGAGCGAGCACCGTGAACAGTTGCATGGGAATGTGGTCCTTCTTCATCAGCATGCGGAAGAGGTTGCCCCAGGGGGCGCGGCCGCGATGATAGCGGATGGATGCCTTGATGGCGTTGACGTTGTATTTGGTACGCATTTAAACGCAAGCCTTCCGTATGGTCTATATGGGTATCGGAAGGGGCCAATGATGGCTGCTGCGGACCGTTTTGTTATAAAAATTAACGGAAAAGGCGGACACGGCGCTTATCCCCATGAAACGGTCGACTCCATCGCCATTGGCACCCAGATTGTCAATCAGCTCCAGCATATCGTTTCGCGCCTCGTTGATCCGCTGAAGCCCGCGGTTGTTTCGGTCGGCTCGTTCCATGCTGGGAATGCTTTTAATGTCATTGCCGACTCCGCCGAGATTTCCGGAACGGTCAGGACATTCGATCCCGAGGTGCGCGACCAGATAGAAAGGGAATTGAAAGTCATTGTGGATGGGATTTGCGCGGCGTTCCATGCCACCGCTGAAATCACCTATGAGCGGGGCTATCCGCCGGTGGTGAACCATGAAGCAGAGACAGAGATCTTTTATGATGTAATGAAAAACGTGGTTGGCGAGGAAAAGCTTGTCGAGCTCGACCCTAAGATGGGCGGCGAGGATTTTGCCTATTACCTTCAGGAAAGGCCGGGGATGTTTTTCAATACGGGGGCTGAGAATCCGGAAGTGGGAGCGTGCTACCCGCACCACCATCCGAAATTTGATTTCGATGAGCGGGCGATGGCCCTGGCAGGGCAGGCATTCCTTGCAATCACCCACCATTATCTGCTTGAACTTGCGGTAGAGGACGAAGCGGCTGTTGCTGTGGAATCAGTTTAATTAGGGGATATATCATTCAAGAACAAGCCGAAATCATACTGATTTCCGGCTTGTTTTATTTTGGGTAGCTGAAGTAACAGTTTTCCCTTTCGCCGCCCAATCTTATAAAATGAAATAGACAACGTCCAAAAAGGAGCGAAATGCTTAATGTACAGTTTTAAAAATGATTATAGTGAAGGGGCGCATCCGCGGATTCTAAGTGCGCTGATGGAGTCTAATTTGGTGCAAGAGGATGGCTATGGGGAGGATTCTTTTACAAAAAATGCGGTCGAACTTATTAAAGCAAAGCTTGGCAGGACTGATGTCGATGTTCATTTGCTGTCAGGCGGGACCCAGACGAATCTCATCGCGATTTCCGCTTTCTTGCGTCCGCATGAAGCAGCCATTGCGGCAAGCACTGGCCATATTGCCACGCATGAAACAGGCGCAATTGAAGCGACCGGCCATAAAGTGATTACCGTGGAAACGGCGGATGGCAAGCTTACTCCAAATCATGTTCATGCAGTGGCGGACGGCCATACCGATGAGCATATGGTCAAGCCGAAATTGGTTTACATATCGAACTCCACGGAAATCGGTTCTATTTACTCGAAAAAGGAGCTTCAAGATTTGAGGGAGGTCTGCGAATCGCGCGGTTTCATTCTTTTTATGGATGGCGCCCGGCTTGGCTCTGCCTTATGTTCCGAAGAAAATGATTTGAGCCTTGAAGATTTGCCTGGGCTCGTTGATGCTTTTTACATAGGGGGAACAAAAAACGGGGCCCTTTTGGGAGAAGCGCTTGTGATTTGCAGCGACCAGCTGAAGGAGGAGTTCCGCTACCATATGAAGCAGAAAGGTGCCTTGCTCGCCAAGGGACGGCTGCTTGGAATCCAGTTTCAGGAGCTGTTCCGGGGCGGCCTCTTCTTTGAACTAGCGGAGCATGCGAACCGCATGGCCGGGCTCATTCGGTCTGCCTTGGAAAAAGACAATATCCGTTTCCTGACCCATTCTCCGTCCAATCAGCTTTTTCCAATTTTGCCTAACAAGCTGATCGCCGAGCTGCAAAAAAAATATGCCTTCCTAATTTGGGAGAAAGCTGATGAGGATTCTTCGGCGGTTCGGTTCGTCACTTCCTGGGCAACAAAAGAAGAGGCTGTGATGGAATTGATTGAGGATTTTAGAAGGCTGAAGTTATAAGGCTATGAGTAATCAATTAAGAAAGGGCCAGTAATCAATTTTGTCTGTTCTAGTTTAAACACACGAAAGTGCGTACCACCCACCATTCATAAGCTAAACAACAAGAAGGAATCCTTTCTAAGGTTCCTTTTTTTTGATGACACGTAAAGTTGGCTAATCAGTCATACTACATCACTCAACAAATTACCTTGACTGTCATAGTAATATGATGTAAATTATTGTTAAGGAGGTGGAAAGCTCCAGTGAGTCTAAAACTCTCGTCCGATTTATTAAGGGGACATACAGACACGATTATCCTCAAACTGTTGATGAGCGGGGATAAATACGGCTATGAGATTTCCAAATTGGTCCATTCCGGGTCGAATGGCCGCTATGAACTGAAAGAAGCAACGATGTATTCCAGCTTGAAAAGGCTGGAACAAGAAGGAAATATTGCATCTTACTGGGGAGATGAAACCCAAGGGGGCCGCAGGAAGTACTATCAGCTGACTGACAAAGGCAGAACGACATACTCAGAAAACAAAAGAAATTGGGAATATGCCAAAGAAATCCTCGATTCTTTAATTTGAAAGGTGGAAAAACGGCATGAGTGATAAGCTAAAGACATACCTGAATGGTATCTTTTCTCCATATGAGGACATAAAGGCCATTAAGGAGATTAAAGAGGAGCTTTATCAAAATCTACAGGAAAAGATGGATGATTTGAAAAGGGAGGGTTTGCCGGAAGAAATCGCTTATCACAAAACGATTGATTCGATTGGAGACATATCGGAAATTGTTGAAGCGATCCATGATAAAACGAGAGAGCTGCATCAAAGGGTAGGAATGGATTTATCGAAGAGCAACATGCCGAATTCGGATTTTACCTCAGTGAACGTTCATGACGGCAAGTTCAACTATAGCAATCTCGAGGGTTGCGACTTCACCGGTTCGGACTTATCGAACAGCTCTTTTAAATGCAGTAATTTAGACAATGCGATATTCGATCGGGCGAATCTTAGGGGAGCCAAAATGAATAAGTCCAATTTGGGAGGAGCAAGTTTTAAAGAAGCCATTTTGGATGATACAGATTTTTCTTATTCCAACTTATCAGGAGTTTGTTTTGACAATCAAACTTTCAATGGGACCATTTTTAACGATGCGGGATTAAAAGGAACATCTTTTAAAAATGCGGTCTTCCGAAATGTTTCTTTTAAAACAAATGTAAAGAAAGCTGTATTTGACGGTGCCACCATGGATAAATTGACGTATGCAATTCTAAAAGGGAATAAGGCAAATCTGGAGAATGTCACTGTTGTTTAACAGCTTCTTCTCCAATCATTGATTTTCCCTTTTTACTGCGAAACGAAAAAAAGGCGGCCGGCCGCATCCGTTTGGGCTTTGGAGCTGCGGCCGCCGTCATCATAATGTTGTCCGAATATCCCACAGTTCAGGGAAGAAGCGCTGGTCGAGCACTTTTTTCAGGTAGCCGACTCCCGATGAGCCGCCAGTGCCCGTTTTAAAGCCAATGATCCTCTCGACCGTTTTCATATGGCGGAATCG
Source organism: Neobacillus sp. YIM B06451 (assembly GCF_032667185.1). NCBI lineage: Bacteria > Bacillati > Bacillota > Bacilli > Caryophanales > Bacillaceae > Neobacillus > Neobacillus sp. YIM B06451. Next base: position 116,713 of record NZ_JAVFKJ010000010.1, read on the forward strand.
CCATTGCTGAAGGGAGTCTTCGATATCGACAAGTTTTTCAGCGAGCTCATATAGCTCCCAATTGGCCTTTGTATTTTTGTACACACCCATCCACGCGGCCCGTACCGAGTCGTTTTCCTTGTAGGACTTCGTTACGTCCCGGGCCAGGATTTCCCCGTCGATTGGAAATCCTGCTCTATGCAACGCATGGATGGCGGCATCATAAATGCTCGGAGCTTCATACGCTTTCTTCAGCTCGGCATGAAGTGCCGGGTCTTTTTGATAGATTTTCAGGATATGGCTGTTCTTGTAGCCAAGCGCGAATTCAATCATTCGATTTTGGTACGACTGGAAGCCGGACGACTGGCCAAGCGTATGCCGGAATTCCATATACTCGGACGGTGTCAGTGTCGACAGTACGTCCCATGCCTGGATGATCTGTGCCTGAGTCTTTGAGACGCGCGCCAGGCATTTTTGCGCGGCGGAGAGATTATCGGCCTTAATAGAGGCAATCGCCGCATTCAGTTCGTGGATGATCAGTTTCATCCACAGTTCACTAACTTGGTGGATGATGATGAACAGCATTTCATCGTGGTGGCCTGATAACCTGTTTTGAGCCGACAGGACTTTATCAAGCTGCAAATACTCGCTGTATGTCATATTGTTTGTAAAATCAGTAAGAATACTTGTTTCGCCGGTTGTTGGGTTTTGGTCGTCTACAACCATTTCGAACCTCCTTGGTGTTTTACGGCACGCTTGTCAGGTGCCTTAAGCCCGGTGCATGGGCCGACTTTTACAAAAGTACGCTTCTACAGCTTCCTGATCACCGCGCGGACTGGGCTCCCATCCGCTTCCTTGAGGGGAAGCGGCAGGGCGATTAGTTCGTAGTCCCCGTCCTCGACACCATCCAGCATGAGGTTTTCGAGGATGTGGATCCCGTTTCGATACAGGGCGTGATGTGTTGCCATGTCCTTACTGTCGAGCGGGTCGACAGAAGGGACATCGACGCCAATCAGCTTTACGCCTTTTTTGCTGAGATAAGCCGCGATATCAGGCTGCAGTTCCTGAATTCGTACCGGGAAGTGGTCCGGGTTGTTCGGTACGGATGTTTTAAGAAGCAGCCGTTCGACTCCTTCAAGGTCAAAGCTTCGGAGCCGTTCCGCATCAACCTTTTCAAAGGAAGAGACGTCGATAACACGCGCCGGGCCAATGAACACATCAATAGTGAGTCCAAGAATCCGTTCACCTTCATTGTCAAAATGATAGGGTGCGTCAACATGGGTGCCTGTGTGCAGGCTGGTGGTGATCCTGCCAATATTGACGGACCCGGTCTGTACTTTTGTAAATGCAGTTTCATATTTAAACGGTGTGTCGCCAGGCCAGTGTCCTATCTCGTCATGAAGGGGTTGTGAGATATCCATCCACTTCTTTTTTGTCATGCCACAATTCCCCGCTTGTTTTCAAATTCCTTGTATTTTTCCTCGTCCATGATTTCCTTCAGGATTTGGACTGTTTGAAAGACCTCTTCAAACGTATTGTATAACGCAACCGGGGCGAGCCGGATTCCGTTCGGCGCCCGAAAATCAGGTATGATTCCATCCGCCTTGAGCGCCTTGCAAATCCTTGGCGCTTCCGGATGCTCAAGGAAAACATGCCCGCCACGCCTTCCCTCGTCAATTGGGTTCCGGAGAATGAAACCGTGGCCGTCCAGTTCTGCCGAGATAAGCTCCATTAAATATCGGGTGAGCTTGAGTGACTTTGCCCTGATTTTATCCATGCCGATTTCATTGAACATCGACAGAGAGCCGAGGATTGGCGCCATGCTGAAAATATTCGGAGTGCCGATCTGGTAGGAACCGGCATCGCCAGCGGGTGTGAGTTCATGCTCCATGTCGAATTGCTTCTTCTTGTTGGAGCTGAACCAGCCGGCCAGGCCCGGCAGTTTTCCAAAATGCCTCTTGTTTACATATAGCCCGGCCGTCGAACCGGGACCGCCATTCAAATGCTTGTAATGGCACCAGAAAGCGAAATCGACATCCCATTCAGTGAGGCGGTGGGGGATCGATCCGATTGAATGGCACAGGTCGAAGCCGATTGGAATTCCACGCTTATGGGCCTCTTTTGTCAAAAACTCCATATCAAGGATTTGGCCGCTCCGGTACAGGATGCCCGGCAGGACGATTAAGGCAATTTCTTCGGTCATTGCTGAAATGATGGCCTCTTCATTAAGGGTATGGCCGTCCTTGCTTTTTACTTGTATAAGGTGGCTCGCGGAATCGAAACCCTTTAGCTTCAACTGGCTTTGAAGGGCATAAATGTCGCTCGGGAAATTCAACTCGTCAGCGAGGATTTTCGTTCGTTTCCCGTTTGGTTGATAAAAGGTGGCGGTGAGCTGGTGAAGGTTTACTGTAGTCGAGCCAGTGACAATGACTTCGCCTGCATCCGCGCCGACAAGCGGCGCAACTTGGTTCCCCAGATTTTCCGACAGATAGAACCAGGGATGATCTCCTGCCGTCCATCCGTCAATGCCATGCTCTTTCCAAGCTTCGATCATCCCGAGCAGTGATTGTTCCGCCCGTTTGGATAAAAGCCCGAGCGAATTGCCATCCAAATAAATTTTGTTTTCGTTTACATAAAATTCATTCCTGTAGGGTGCGAGAGGATCCTGCCGGTCAAGGTCCTTGGCATACTCGTATGTATTTATCATCGTATTCAACCTTTCAGAATTTTCCTTCAATTTAAAGTATAGTCTGTTTGCTGAAGGTGCGTCAAAAAAAGAATGGGATAGGGTTTTCGGGTTCCCGAGATTATCGGAGTTGGAGTTACAAAAAATTCTACTGTTTAGTAGCTATTTATTAGGGAAAAGGCCTAAGGAGGTCTGACCCTAAAAAAACAACAGGAGGAACATTGTGAGTAAACCAGTAGAAGGATTAAGTGAAGAGGCTATTACGGTAGTTGATTCACGCGTTGCAAAAAAGTCAATGATTGGGACATCTGTTGGGAATGCAGTCGAATGGTTTGATTTTGGTATTTATTCGTTTTTGGCCGTAACGATGGGGAAGGTGTTTTTTCCTGAAGTAAATCCCTCCTTTCAATTAATTTATGCTTTCGCGACTTTTGCAGTTGCATTCATTGCCCGCCCGCTTGGAGGCTTATTCTTTGGGATGATGGGCGACCGGATTGGCCGGAAGAAGGTTTTGGCTTTTACGTTAATTTTAATGGCTGCGGCTACGTTAAGTATCGGGCTGATTCCGAGTTATGCATCAATTGGGATTACGGCGCAGGTATTGCTGCTAGTTGCAAGGCTGGTACAAGGATTTTCTACGGGAGGGGAATATGCCGGTGCAATGACTTACATTGCCGAAACGACGCCGGATAAAAAACGTACTTTCATGGCAAGCGGCCTGGAAGTAGGCACTCTCGTGGGATTCATTGCTGGAGCAGCCTTGGTTACAACGCTTACTTTCATCTTGGGAACAGATACAATGGTCGCCTGGGGCTGGAGGATTCCGTTTATTATTGCAGCTCCGCTTGGACTGATTGGATTTTACCTGCGCAACCATTTAGAGGAAACACCGGCATTCGAAGCGATGAACGAATTGATTGAAGATGGAAAGGAGCGAACTTCCCTCGCAGAAATATTTTCCGGTCATTGGAGAGCGCTCCTGATTTGTACAGGCATTGTTATTTTTTATAATGTGATGGTCTATACCGTCCTTACCTATATGCCGTCCTATTTATCAGAGGACCTGGGATATGGGGAACAAACCGGGCTCCTTTTGCTGATCCTTGTTATGATTGCAATGATTCCATTGATAATGGCGATGGGCTATTGGAGTGATAAAATAGGCAGAAACCGTATCCTGACCGGAGCGCTGATTGCGACAATTGTCCTCAGCATCCCTGCATTTATGCTCGTCCGGTCCGGTAATATCGTTGGAGCCTTTTTCGGATTATTTATCTTGGGAGCACTTTTATCCGCTTTTCAAGGCTCACTCCCGGCAACGCTGCCTTCATTATTTTTTACAAGAGTCCGATATGGGGCACTTGCAATCACTTATAATACATCTACTTCCCTGTTTGGAGGAACGACCCCACTAGTGGTTGCATGGCTCGTTGCTATGACAGGCAACAAAATGGTGCCGGCCTATTACCTGATGGGCATATGCGCCTTCGGACTCGTTATCGTTACCTTGTTTGTAAAAGAAACAGCGGGAAGGTCGCTGCGAGGTTCCGCTCCGGTAGTAGAACATCCTAGGGAAGCCAAAGAGGTATTAAAACATCCAAGAAAAGCGTTTTGGTGGGTTGAAGAACTCAGGAAAGGGAAAGGCGACAAGGTTGACAAAAAGCTCGTCACAGGCATTTTTGATAAAAACTAGTTGTTTGTCAGGTTTCTAATTTTTTTAAAAAACCTTAGGGAATAGGAATACTGTAACACTCACTAAGGGAGAGGTAGCAATGACCATAAAAGCGTTAGTTTTGAATTGCAGCCTGAAGGACAGTACGCAGCAATCCAATACCCGTGCGCTGATTGATGAGATTGTCAAGATTTTTGATAAGAACGCGGTCGTAACGGAAGTACTGAGGGTGGCTGATTATACAATTGGTTTTGGCATTACCCATGAGGCGGTGAATGAAAACGACCAGTGGCCGGAAATTTTTGAAAAAGTGAAGCAGGCGGATATCCTATTGCTCGGTTCTCCAATTTGGCTTGGGGAACAGAGCAGCCTAGCCACGTTAGTTGTGGAAAGATTGTATGGCGGTAGCAGCTTGACCAACGAAAAAGGCCAATATCTCTACTACGACAAAGTAGGCGGAGCGGTTGTCACCGGAAATGAAGACGGTGCGAAAAACGTTTCAAGCTACCTGATTTATGCCCTGTCGCATATTGGGTTTACGATTCCCCCGAATGTAGATACGTATTGGGTAGGCGAAGCCGGTCCCGGGCCTTCGTTCATTGAAGCAAATGGACTTCAGAACGATTTTACAATGCAGCATGCAAAAATTACCGCCTATAATCTCTTGCATTTTGCCCGGTTACTGAAAGAATATCCGATTCCAGCAGAGGGGAATGTGATTGAAAGCGAATAAGTCGCCCCTTTAAAATTTCGATTAAAAAACTTCATGGTAATATGCAATATTAGCAATCTGGTTCTAACTGAACTGGATTGCTTCTTTTTTGAGAAAACTGAAAATCCACGCTATACAATTGGGTAATTATGTTAAAATTAAAAAAATTACACTTTATCATACTTGCTTAACTACATATAAACGCATTCAAAAAAACCATTAAAGGGGGGAGGACTATGCATACTCTTGGCTATTTGGTTCGGTACTTGATTAGCTTATTTGCGTTATTGATTCTAGCAGCAATACCCCAGGTTTTTTATTACACTGGCAATCCTATGCTAGGCCAGCAGCAGATTGCATTTGAACCCAAGATGATTGTCATTGTCGTAAGGGGATTTTTGGAAGGGATTCTCTCAGCAGAGTCCTTTTACTACATTTCGGGCAGCAGCAAGAGGTTTTTTCCTTCCGATATCGTAGGTTACTTTAATTCGTCCTATTTTTATGTAGCAGGATCGGGTCTTATTGTCATCCTTTTATCGTTTGTGTTTGGGATATGGCTATGGAAGGCAAGTGGGAGATACTTAAACGGAATCCTAAGTTTTCTAGGGATGATTCCTGATTTCATCTTTATTTTAATATTACAGCTTTTGGTTAACGGTATTTACAAAAGTACTGGTATAAAGACAGTGAAAGTGGCGTCGTTGAGCACGAATGAACCGGCCATTTTCCTTCCGATCCTTACACTTGTAATCATTCCATTTGTATATCTGGTCAGGACATTAAATGAAAGAACACACGAAGTCATAACGGAAGATTACATTGTCACAGCTGTCGCGAAAGGCTTAAGCAAGATTGAAATCTATTTATTCCATATCACAACGAATGTCATTCCGTTTCTTAAAGCGGATTTGCATAAGGTAACAAGCATTATGATCAGCAATCTATTTATCGTTGAGTATTTGTACAACACCAGGGGAATCACGACGATGTTGTTCCAGCTCCAAGTAAAATTCGGATATCAGTACAATGTCGTCGTTCTAAGTTTGTTCACGTTGGTTCTTCTTTATATCGCTGTTTTCCTTTCTTTTAAACTACTGATTATACTTATTGAAAGGATTCTTAAACATGCTTAAGAATAAAAAGTTTTTGGCCGGCCTGCTGTTGCTAACAAGTTTTATTGTGGTTTCCTTCATTGGCCCGTGGATTGCTCCGTATGATGTTGATTACAATAAGAAGATCGGTTACATCCAGACTGAGGAAGGAGAGGAATTGGCATCCGCGCCATTCCCGCCCTCTAAGGAATTTATTTTTGGGACAGATAAATGGGGATTTGATTTATTAACCCTGATGCTTTACGGTGCAAAATATACTGTGATTGGAACAATCCTGATTGCGGCAGCAAGGGTGGTGATTGGTTCCGTTACAGGAATATTCAGCGGTCTTCAAAAAGAGTCTATAAAACAAAAAACGGGATCCATTTAAGTATGGTCCAGTATTCCAACCTTCATTATCATTTACTTCGTCATGATCGGAATCAATATTAATCCGATCATTCCGCAATGGAGTCTCGTTTTGATTCAAAGCTTACTTATGATTATCCTCGGTATTTCAGGTGTACATCATGTTATATCATTAAAAACAAATGAAGTTAAAAAAGAGTTATTTGTAGTGGCGGCAAAAACCCTTGGTGCATCGAAAAGGCATATCCTCCTTCAGCATATCTTGCCTGCGCTTAGGGGGAACTTATTGATTATGCTTGTAAGTGAAGCTATTCTTGTCCTGCATTTAATAGGGCAGCTAGGGATTTTTAATTTGTTTTTTGGGGGAACCGCACTTCAATTCGTTCCGCCAATCTATCTTTCTATCACCCATGAATGGTCAGGGTTGATAGGGCAGGCAAGAGGGTTTATGTATCATTCTCACTGGATCATCCTGTTCCCCCTAATTGCCTACGTCCTGTTTCTTTTTTGCTTGTATTTAATTTCCGCAGGCCTAAATGACGTGCAAAAGTCAAAAACAAGGAAAGCCAGTTTACTATAAAAATTAATGAGAAAGGCTATGTTTAATTGCAGGAGTGTCCGGCCTTTTCCGTTTTTATCAGATGAAACATTATTGGCGCACTCCTTATAATTAGGAGAAATATATCCGACTACCATTCCCGGTCGAAATTAAAAATATTCAAGGTAGGAAACAAGAACAGAAGAAGAGGTCACCATTTTTTGAATTTTTTAGTCAAATAGTACTGGAATCCATCAGCTTAAGCATGAGACCAAGTAATCATTTTTCCGATAAAACAATCCGCTTTACAAAACCTTAAGATTCTCTTGTCAGACTTTTAACAAATCCCCCTTATAATCAGACTGTACTCATTATTATTAGGGGGAAAATTTCATGGCGAATCTAAGCAACAAAATAGTAGCTGCTTCCTTGTCAGCTAGTCTATTAATGACAGGGATGATTGGCGGTTCGGTGTCAGCTAAAGAACAAAAAGTTCCACCAGGACTTGAGAAGAAAGAGAATGTGAAAGTACAAATATTAAGCGTAAATGACCTTCACGGCAAAATCAATGTAAGCGAACAGCAAAAAAATGACCCAAATACATATGGAAACGCTGCTTACCTTGCTGCATATCTTCGTGATCGTGAACAAACCAATGAAAATACGCTGATTGTCCATTCAGGGGACATGGTGGGAGGAAGCCCGCCAGTATCTGCTCTCTATCAAGATGAACCTACCGTTGAAATCATGGAATCTATTGGATTTGATGTTGGAACTGTCGGGAATCATGAATTTGACGAAGGTGTTGACGAGCTACTTCGTTTAACATACGGCGGGGACCATCCGAATGGAACAGCAAATTATGACGGCACCGATTTTCCAATGGTAGCGGCCAATGTAGTGTATAAGGATAGCGGAGAACTGGTACTTCCCCCATATTATATAAAAAATGTAAAGGGCCAGAAGATTGGCTTCATCGGTGTTACGACAACAGAAACACCAAACATGGTCGTAGCAAAAGGAATCACAAATATTGAATTTACAGATGAAGCAGAAGCGATCAACAAGTATGTCCCTGAACTATCCAAGCGCGGCGTGGAAGCCATTGTGGTCCTGGCACACGTTCCTGGAAGCCAGGCCGGTGAATCTGCTACGGGGGATATTGCTGAGTTGGCCACAGAAATCAATGATAAGGTCGATGTAATTGTTGCCGCCCACAACCATCAAAAGGTAGATGCCGTAGTGGACAATAAGCTAATTGTTCAAGCCGGGGAATATGGAAAGGCCTTTGCTGATATCGATCTTGAAATTGACGCAGTGACAGGGGATGTTGTTAAAAAAGAAGCGGAAATCGTGGATGTCATTCAACAGGGAGTCACTCCTGATCCTGAGGTGGCCGCTATTTTGGAAAAATACTCAACTGCAATCGCGCCAAAATTGAATGAAGTCATCGGCCAGGCAGCCAGCTTTATGGAAGGCGGCTACATAACAAAAAATTATTTTGGCGATAATGCTCTTGGGAATCTGATTGCTGACGGAATGAATGCAGCAACGGGAAGCGATTTTGCCATGATGAATGGCGGCGGAATCCGCGCAAACTTGAATGCTGGCGAGATTACCTGGGAAGAATTGTACAATATCCAGCCATTTGGCAACACACTGGTTACAGTCGAAGTAGAAGGGTCGGAAATGGATGAAATTGTGAATGCGCAAATTTCTTCGTACGGCCCAGATGCGTCCATTGGCGGCTTCCTATACAAATGGGACAGCGCAACCGGCAAAGTGACTGAAATAACCTTGTCTGATGGGACTCCTATTGATCAGAACGCAACGTACACACTGACAGTTAACAATTACATGTACGATCATTACTCTGACAAGTACAAACTCCGTGCATACGGCGAAAATCCTGTTCAGGGACCGGAAGACCTTCAGGCCACAGTTGATTTCGTAAAGAGCTTCACATCTCCAATTGCCTACGAAGCAGAAGGGCGTATTATCAATATTACAGCAGTGCAATAAATAGGGCTGATGCTTTGCCACCTGAGTTAGGGTTAAGACTCTATCCTACTTATTATCTAAGGGGGATGACATCGAACACACGCATCGATGTAACAGACGTGAATAACCCTGTATTCATCGCAGAAAAACAAAATATCAAAATTGAAATCCCTGTTAACAAGAACGTTGCCCACGAAACGCAAAACAAAAAATCGTTTACAAAGACACTAGACGGCGTAACATTCTATAACGGAATCTCTATGTATCCCAAAAAGCATTGAATTTGTCAAAATAATGGCTTGAAAAATGGTGCTTCCCAGATTATCTGAGGAAGCACTTTTTTTATTAACGATCTGGATGCAAAACGATATACTTCATATGATCTGAAAAAATACTTCCATTACTCGAGTTATTTATTTATTTCATAAAAAGAACATTATTTTTATTTATAAAGAACTTCTTGTGTGCTTCCTTTGGATAAATACGGTAAAATGGAGTTAGTACAATATTTTCAAATGGGAGTGGAGAGCAAATTGATTTTTGTGGGAAATAGGAGAAATGTGTTGGCGAGGGTATCCGTGCTTCTTTTACTTTTTTCATTGCTGTCCCCGGTTTCAACAGGAATCGCTGCGAGTGATGTTACGCCTCCGAAGCTTACAAGTTTATCGCTTTCCGGGACAGAAGCTACAATGGGCGAATCGATCACCCTGAGCGCGGAATTGCTGGAAGAAGAGTCTGGGGTGGATATTGCTTATGCGCACTATATTGGTCCAACCGGCGGTTCAAAGACTGTCTATTTAATTTACAATGATGAGACTGCAAATTATGTTGGACAATTCGATGTTTCTACATATGATGATGCGGGCCAGTGGAAACTTTCATCTGTTTATTTAAAGGACAAACAGGGGAACGTGTATCGAATTTTTCATCGGGAAACACCCTATCAGGGCGCAACCTATGAATATCGGAATCTATCCGGTTACACGATTGAAGTGTATGGCACCTTGGTCGATGATACCGCCCCGAGGCTTGGTGATTTATCTATTTCCTCATCAAGCGCAAATGGCGGAGAGTCCATTACATTATCAGCGGATATTATTGAAGAAGGGTCCGGGGTTGAGTATGTTCATGTAAGCTATGTACCACCGAACGGGGATAGTGAAGGCGGCAAACCGATTGAGCTCACCTATAACGAGGAAACCGGAAAATATGAAGGCAGTTTCTATGCCGACCCTTACGATTTGCCTGGCATTTGGTCGATTGGCACTATCCAAATGGGGGATAAGTTAAATAACCATTATCATTATCGGAATGGTGAGACACCGTATCAAGGTGGTTACTACGAAGTAAAAGATTTAAGCGCTTATAATATAGAAGTTTTCGGAACTGTAGGGGATACTACACCACCGCAATTGAACGGATTTTCCGTTTCGCAAACAACGATTATTCAAGGGGAACAGGTACATCTGTCTGCGGACATTGTTGACGATCTGTCCGGGGTGGAGCAAGTCTTTGTTTATTATTCGACTCCTCTTGGTCGCTACGATACAAGGGATTTAGAGTTATCCTATAATCCTGAGACCTCCAGATATGAAGGGGTATTGGCGATAAGCGAATCCGACCCAGCCGGCAGCTGGCCGCTCTATGGGGTTGAAGTTGTTGATCAAAAAGGTAATTTCTTTATGTATTATAATAGTTTGGAAAATTCCAAAGGCCAAACATTTGAGCACAGGGATATGTCTCATGCCAATATCCTTGTGAAGGCGCCGGATACCTCCGCCCCTGCAACCTCGATTGATGTCCAAGGCCAAGAAGGCGTTGATGGCTGGTATAGTTCGAGCGTGATTATTTCACTCACGGCTGCCGACAATGATGCCGGAGTGGAAAAAACGCTTTACCGAATTAATGGAGGTGAATGGCTCGAATATGCCGGCCCGTTTAGTCTTTCAGCAGATAGTACAGCGACTGTTGAATATATGAGCATCGACAGAGCCGGCAATGAAGAAAGTGTACAAGCCAGGACAATTAAAATTGATAAACAAAAACCGGTGACGGCGATCGGTGACATTCCTTCATATCCGGTAAAAGTAGATGTGCCGCTTTCCTTTTATGCACAAGATGAAATGTCCGGCATAGCGAGGACGGAGTACAGAGTGAACGGAGGAACTTGGATTCAATATACCGCTCCAACTTATGTAAGAACTGAAGGAACCAATACGGTGGAATATCGAAGTTTTGACAGGGCGGGCAATGCCGAGGATGTAAAGAAAGCTGAGTTCATTATCGATAAAACTGCTCCTACGACTAGTTCTTCCGTCAAGGATGGCTGGACCAACAATGATGTGGAAGCAAGCCTGATAGCAGCGGATTCCATTTCGGGCGTTGCAAAAACCGAGTACAGGCTAAATGGAGGAAGTTGGGTCGTCTACACGAGTCCAGTCATGATAAGCGGGCAGGGTATCAATACCTTGCAATATCGAAGTATCGACATGGCAGGCAATGTGGAAGCGACTAAGCAGGTGGAAGTTAAAGTCGATAAAACGGCCCCGGTGACTACTACTTCCGTCAAGGGTGGCTGGTATAATACCGATGCAACTTTAAGCCTAGTAAGAAGCGATTCCCATTCGGGGGTAGCCAAAACCGAATATAGGCTTAATGGCGGTGCGTGGGCAACATATACTGGCAGCATTGTTGTATCTGCTGAAGGAATCAATACACTGGAGTACCGCAGTGTGGATTTTGCAGGCAATTGGGAAGACGTCAAAACCGTGCAAGTGAAAATTGATAAAACCAAGCCATCTTTGAATGTTACGTTTAATCCGTCTGTCATTATTGGCAACACCGGCAAGCTTGTCTATGTGAAGGCTAATGTGGATGCGCGGGACGCCTTGTCCGGCATTGCTTCGTTCGAACTGGTGTCAATCACAAGCAGCCAGCCCGATGTCATAAATGGTAAGAAAATACCTGAACCGGATATTCAGGGTGCCGAATACGGAACTGCCGACACAGACTTTTATTTGCGGAATGAAATAAGCGGTTCGGACCGAGTCTATACCATTACGTATAAAGCGTTTGACAACGCCGGAAACTCGACTGTAATTGCGTCAACTATTATGGTGAAAAAGAAATAAGTTAGTATTATTAGCTGTGTATAATGAATGAGGGGATGCAAGACGACAGTGGCTCATTTTCATTGCAATATGAACTGACAACATCAGCCAAATATATTCCAATCGAATAACGAGTATTGAAAAAAGGACCTGTTCGGGATTAACGGGTAAAGTAATGTCTGTTGTAACACATTATCAAGAGTTCAGCAGCACAATAATAGAGATTTTAAAGAGAGTTTGCCCTTTTCAGGCAAGCTCTTTTTGTCTGTTGGAGCATGTCCATATGATATTATGATTCTCTTATTTTTATGGAAAGGTACCTGTTATCTTCTGCCTTTTGTTGAATGAAATGAATCTGCAAATTTTGGGGTATGCCAGGCACCTATCCATTTTATCCAAGTTTATTGATGATAGCGAATACGTAAAACATCGATAACAGAAAAACGAAAATCAAATAGATCAACATGCTTCTTCTATATGCAGAAAGCGAAATGCCGGATGCAAGTGCGTAATGGGAAGCTGTTAATCCGGACAAAATGCCCATGATCAGAAACCACGGCTCATAAAACAAAAGAGACCATAATGCCAGACTGTGGACATCAAGTGAAGTCCAGCCTGTGAATTGAATGGTAATGATACCCGCCAGATGTAGGGATTTTGTAATCATCCCGCTGATTCCATGTACGATTAAAATAGCAGTACAAAAAAGGGTAGGGATTAGTATGAAAAAACGGTGGATGTTTTTTCCTCCAATGAACGGCACACAAGTCGGGACAACTCTCCCACATGGCTTGACCAGGGCAAGTAAAATGAACCCACAGGCCATGATTAAGACGCCGGCAACGTAACTTGCCATTTGCAGCGCTTCAGGATTTTCATACTGCCCCGGAAGGCCTATAGTTCCGCCCGCGGCTTGATAAAATCGGACGAAAACGGCATACATGACTGCCCAAATGCAGCCGAGGTAGGCTGGCCATACTGCTTTCTTCGACCATTGTTCAAAGGCATTTAACTTTACGGTTTGAGCTTTTGAAATTTGTATATTCATGTTCACGCACTCCTTTTTTAAATTCTTCCACAAGTGGAACATTGGCCACGCCGGCGATAATAGTAAGCAATCGCTGCCAGCCCAAGAGCTACCCCCCATGGCACCCAAAAAATCATCGGCCCCATCGTTCCCCAGCCTTGACTGAGTATAATATCGTCCATCGGCACGAGATGAAATGCAATGGCGAGGATACCAAACGTAAAGACCAAGCCTGCTGCTGTTACAGCTATGGCAACAGTGGAAGCAGGGATCACTGCCAGCATAATGGGGACTCTTTTTCCACCAATGAACGGGAACCAGCGCGGAAAGACTTCACCCCATTTTTGAATCAAACCAAGAGTAAGGAATCCTCCGATTATACATAGAGATCCAAACACCCACTCTGTCAGACGTGCCATCGGATTAGCGCTCGAGAAATCCTTAAGGAATTGAGGATCAACTCCTAAGGGGATATCGAGTGCCCAGGAGAAACGTATGAAGGCATATGGAATGGGGGCAAACACTGCGATCATAGTCAGCCATCTCCCCCAACGAATCAATAAAGGTGTTTCTCGGTCATCGGTCCGTCCGCAATATTCACATCCATGACGCGTTTTTCTTTGGTAAACAACAGCAGACATCATCCAAAAAAGCGCGCCAATCACACAAAAAATTTGATTCAACATTTGCCAGTTAAAGGCGAATTTAAATAAAAAAGCGTAAGCCATCGCGGCAATTAACGTGGTATCCGGAATAAACAGGAGCAAAGCAAGTGAGAACCCCCATGAATAGGTAATAACAAACCACCGATAAAAGTCCTTATATTGTTGTCTTTGCATGACCAGACCTACTCCAATTCCCATGAGACATAAAGTGACAAATACAATACCGCCAACTTGTGCCGGAAGATGGCTAACCATGGCCGCGAACACTCCCATACCGTCATTTTTAAACGGATATCCAGCACCACCCAATAACCAATAGAGATGGAATGCTCCATACAGTGCCGACCATAACATGGCGGCATGGCCAATCCATAAGGGCCAGCGGTTAACTTTTGTTTTTACCTCGTTATTCAGTAGAAGCGATGTGAGTTTCAACGTAATCATCCTTTCTTTTTTCAAAAAAATAACCTCACTCTCATCCTAATCAGTGAAGGTTAAGATGAAGGTGAGGTTTCGTTTAAATTTTGTTTAAATCGGTATTTTTTTCGTACAGATAGATTTCCGTACCCTTAGATGAGCTTGTTATTTTCCACCCTACTTGCATTTCCTCGAGCATGAGTGAAACGATAGAAAGGCCGATGCCAGCCCCTTTTTTGTCTGTCGTGACGTCCAAGCCAGGGCCTCTGTCTTCGATCAAAATGGCAGGTTTCCCTTCATAATCGACGATTCTGACACTGATATAAAGTCCGGCTTTGGCGTGTCTCAAGACATTTTGGTAAAAATTATCGAGGATGCGCATGAACCAATTCCGATCGATAGTCCAGATCCAAACCTTTTCGGGCAGATTAACATCTACTTTAAAGCCTTCTTTCTCAAATACCGGATACCATCCTGCCATCGATTCCCGAATGAACCGAATCATATCCGTTTCTTCTTTTTTCAATGTGTATCTTCCGGCGGATAATAACGTGTACGAAAGGAGATTATCAAGCAAATGGCTTAAGAGATCTACCTTTTTTTCAATTAAATGAACTGAATCCTTCCCAATTGGCGTTAAAGGTTCTTTTTGTAATGAATAGGCATGCCCGCGAATGGCTGTGAGAGGTGTCCGCAAATCATGGGATATGCTGGCGATCAGCTGTTTGCGCAGTGCTTCTTCCTCTTGTTCATGTTGCCTGCTTTTTATAAGTTCATCGATCATATGATTGAACGCTTTGCCCAATTCACTAATTTCGTCTTTTTTATTAACTTTTATTTTATCGGGAATCCCGTTTTCCTTTGTTTCTGTCATGGCGGTTTGAAGATGAACGAGCCGTTTTCGAATCTTGAAGAAAAATAGCCAAGAGACAAATAGAAACAGACCAAATACGAAAAAAGCATAGAGTGCCAAGTACTTGTCATCTACAGGGGAAAGAGTTGGAAGTTCTGCAACGGAGGCTGGTATTTGGAAAACCATAAATCCGTTGCTCTTGCCACTACCAATATAAGACACAAATGTAATCGGATCTTTATCGCTTTTATTCATGAACTCAATACTGTTTTCCAGGGTCCATTGACCTGGAATATTTTTTTGATCGGAAAGGATTAGTTGGGTTTTACCCGACCCGTCCACCCAGAACATCCAAGAGAGCGGATATTGTTTCTTTAATGCTCGGAGCTTCTGGTCAATCTCTTCTGAAGTGGCGCCATCCAGTTTAATCGCTTCCTGATGCCACATTTTCTGTAATTTGTCCCTATCCATATAATCGGTTTTTTGTTGGAAGTCCTTATCCAGAAGATAAGACGGCAGTAAATAGGCAGGTAAAACAAACGGCCAAATGATTAGTGCCACAATAATGATCAATAGATATTTTGCCAATAGAGAATGCCGGAATTTCATTGCTTCACCCTATATCCGATCCCACGGATGGTTTCAATAATTTGCGGCTCGCTCGGATTTTCCTCTATTTTTTCGCGTAAGTGCCGTATATGGACCATCAACGTCTTATCCCCGGCTAAATAGGGTGTTTCCCAAATCGCTTCGAAAATCTGCTCTTTTGTAAGAATTTGATTCGGATGGCGGAGCAAATAAGTGAAAATTTGAAACTGCTTTGCAGTCAGGATGATTTCATTGTTCGATCTCGTATCGACAATGCGGTTTTGGTCTAAATAAATGCTAAGATGGGATAGTTTAATAAGAGGCTGTGAAATCTTTCCGAACCGCCTTAACAGCACTTCCACACGTGCCGCCAACTCATCAGGATGAAACGGTTTCGTCACGTAATCATCGGCAAAATAAAGGCCTTGCAATTTATCGTCAATAGAGGTTCTGGCAGAAAGCATCAGAATCGGTGTTTCTGGATTTTCCTTCTTTAACCGCTGGCCGATCGAGAATCCATCCAATCCGGGAAGCATAATGTCAAGTATAGCCAGGTCGATGTCCTCCATATGATTTGGCGCACCATCACCCGAGGTAAGCCAGGTCACTTGGTAGCCCCGTTTAGTTAAATCTTCGCTTAGCCAGGAGCCGATTTCCTTGTCGTCTTCAATGTACAAGAGTTTGTTTTTCATGATTCCTACCTTTTTGATAATTTTTATTAGGGATTCAAGTTAACCTCATTTTATTAAATGAAGAAGTTTTTATTTGGTACAGGATTTTTGTCGAAATTACCTATAAGTATTCGATTCTACTCTATCGTGGCATTTTCCTTCTTCTTTTGAAAAGTGGCTGCCACCAAGCAGTGTCCTGTTTGCTTCTTTCAATCTTTCTAAATCTATATATATAGAAGCCCGGCATCCGAAGGGGAGTGCCGGGCAAGATCTTTCTTTATAAAAGAATAACCGCTTCTTCGGTTTCCAGAAACCGTTTTGCGCATTTTGGGAATACCGCGCCTGTTGCGGACCATTTCCAAAAGAAATCATGACTCTTTTTGCCTATCGCGCCCATTATCAGGAGCCCTGGCACAATACTACCTGGAAGCCCTTTGGTGTGATAGGTCCTCCCGTCATCCATCAAGTCAATCAGGACGAACACGCCTTCTAACACTGTCTGTACCTCGAACATGCTATCGAAATAGAGGTCGAATGCGGGCTGCTGTTTTTGGTACGCTTCAAAATCTTTTTGAAAACTGAAATCGGGATCATGGATATGGGGGAAATGCTGGAGGATAAGGGCATTTATTGCGCTTTCCCCGATTTTTATATCGGGCTTATACATATCGATATATTCTTTTACAATAGGGAGCCAGTCCGTTCCCGCTCTGCGGTCAAGCCAGCGGACAAAGGTTTGGAGTTCTGAAAGCAGTTTTTCAGTTTCACGCCCAGTTTTTGATATCGGAATCCTGCTTGAGAGATGGGTAGTGAGGAACTCTTCCCAGAAGTGCGGGGTACATTCCTGCCAGGAAGGGGGACATAGATCTTCAAGGTAATCAGTGAGATAATTTGAGAAGTGGAAGAGAAATTCATTCCGGATGGTGTCTTTCGGCTTGCCGAGTTTGTAGGCAATGAGGTCGTTTCCATAAAAGAGGGCAATCGCGCGGTTTCTCATTTTAAATGCAGCCCCGATCTGGAGCTTCTTTAGGAATTTTTCGCGTGTTTCGGTCTCGGTGATGGGGAGGGGAAAGGAATGGATTTGAAGTTTTTCGCAGCAATGTTCCGCGGCTAACCTGCTTCCGCAGCTGCATAACGGCCGTTTTCTCATACTTTTTTTCAACCTGCTTTCCTAAGGGATTTTTGCCTGTGAGTGGGGTAGATGGATTGTGGGGTATAGAGGCAAGTTCATTATATCAGTAAAATACAAAATTCTGGAAGAGGGTTTTAGTCCGACAGTTGGCGTTTTTGTGACAATGAATCATTTTCCTGTACTAAGGAATAGTGGCATTAACAATGCCCTTAACACAAATAGCCTCAAAAAGAGATTAATGGCCCAGGTGCCTGAGACCCGGGCTTTTTGTAAAATGAAACTAGTCGACAAATTTCGGGGAGTGCCAGGCACCTATACGTCCAATCCAAACACATCGTTGGCCATTTTCTTAAATTGGTCTGCATTGATTTCTTTTTTTTCCATCCGTCCATCCGTCCATATTGTCGCTGAATTCCCCGCCAGTGTGAAGCTTCCTTTATCGGTTAGCCTGGTGATTAACAGCCGTTTATTGAAACCTGATGCCGGGTGGCTGGCAATAATCTGCTGAATTTCGTTTAAGTCACGTAGATTGGTGACTGTATCCTTGGAATCAAAGGCATAGCCCTTTTTCCACTCTTTATCCTTATGCTTTAGTTTCAGGTACAAACAATAATCCCCATGTTCACTTGCTTCTCTTTGTACCTTAAATTCGCCGTTTCTTGATGAGACAGTGTCTCCGTCCAGTGGGACCGGTTTTAGCGGAATATTGATGCCAAACCCGGTATCCACGAGGTATTGCCTGCCATTCTCTCGAAGGAAGATGGCTACATGTGTTTTTCCGGTTTCGCTCCACTTCTGTTTTGCTTGGTTAAAAACAACCCCTCGGACTAACTTTACATCAAAGCCGTTTTCCAAAAGGAACAAATGGAGGAGGGGATTGAGGTCATAACAAAGGCCGCCTTCATTCCGGCCGAGTATCTTTTCCTTCAAGGATTCCTCGGTAAATTCAGTCGTACTGCCATTCATAATGCGCACATTTTCAAAGGGAAGCGCCAGCGCGGCCTTTTCAAGTATCGTATCCAGGTTATCAAAGTTTATTGGTTCATCCCTCGCAAACCCAATCCTTTTGCGAAACATTTCATTCATCGCAGTCATCTGCCACACCTCCATACAACACTTAGTATAATAGGAAAAAGAGGGCAGCGCGAATGCGAAGCCCCCTTTATATCCATCGATCTTTCTAGAACCGCCATGGAAAATGTGTACCCTAAGGCAAGGTTATATACCTTTTGGGACGGCAACCTTTCTTTCTGAGCGTGTACCGGTGAGATGAATTTTTTCGAAAAATTCCTTGTTCATTTGTCCATAAAGCTGGTAAATGTTTAACCCCGGGTATGATTCCAGCAGCCGTTCAATTTCCTTTTCTTTCGCTTTTACAAAAAGTGCTTTTTGCGGCACCCGGACGATTACTTCAATGGAATCAGGAATGGATAGGTTCGTTAGGTTTGTTAAAAGAACCCAATTGTGATGAGGTTCTTTTTTAAAACGGACCTTTTCTTCCTGGTCAACGTAACCGGAGTGCTTCGGGTTAAGTTGGATTAAATCCTCGACAATGGCGCTTGCCGTCGGAAACTTTCCGGCGCCTGGCCCTTGGAGGGTGATGTTTCCAACGATATCCGCATCAATTGAAACAGCGTTTTGGACGCCCTCGACTGAGTACAACGGGTGCGCTGGGCCAACGAGAACAGGTTTAACGGAGCAGCTAAGGCCCCGTACCCCTTTTTCAAGCGAGATCACATGCTTTACGCGGAGCCCCCATTCGGAAAATAAGCCGATTTCGGAATGGGAGACCGCGGAGATGCCTTTCCTCTTTACTGTTTGCCATTCGGGTTGTTCCCCAAATGCGATTTGGCTTAACACCATCGCTTTATAAAAAGCGTCGTATCCTTCGATATCATTGGTAGGGTCTGCTTCGGCATATCCTTTCTCTTGCGCTCCTTGAAGCGCCTCCTGGAATGCTACGCCATCCTCGCGCATTTTGGTCAAAATATAATTGGAGGTGCCGTTAACAATTCCTTCAATCCGTTCGATTTTGTTCACATTCAATAGGTTCCTCAGCGTTTGGATGACTGGGATCCCTCCGGCGACAGTTGCTTCAAATCCGCAGGCAACATCATGTCGGGATGCATGTTCCAGCAGCTCATTTCCGTGGTAAGCAAACATTTCCTTATTCGCCGTAATGATGTGGCATCCTCTTTCGATTGATTTTTTCAAGTAAGAAAAGCCTGGTTCCCGGCCTACGATTGCTTCAATGACAACATCAAGCTTTGGCAGGTTTAAAATGTCTTCGAAATTTGAGGTAAGGAGGATGTCATCTTCTGGGAGAGTGTGTTTTTCAACGTTTCTCACAAGAATGCCTGCTACCTTTACATTTTTTCCGAGGATTGCTTTTAGCCTTGATTGATGGGTTTTGATTGTTTCGTATACTCCTTTGCCGACTGTGCCAAAGCCCAATAAGGCCACATGGATGTCCGCCACTTGATCTCCTCCTCAACTATTACAGGGCAGCCTGAAGGATTCCTCCCCATTTTGAAAACTCGGCAAGGAATCCATCATGCCCAAAATCAGTGCTCACTTCTATATAATCCGCTTCTTTCCCTGCCTTCTTGAGGGCTTCCGCGATTTCTTCCACATTTTCAGGAGGATACAGCAAATCGCCTGTATAGCCCAACAGTAGGGTTTTCGCTGTGATCTGCTCAATCGCCTTTTTCCAGCCCTGCCTGCCTCTGCCAATATCATGGGAGTCCATCGCCTCAAGCAAATACAAATAGCTATTGGCATCAAAACGGGCAGAAAGCTTTTGTCCCTGGTATGTCAAATAGGATTCTACCTGAAACGTATCCCCGTCCTTAAGCTCTCTGTTGAATCTTTGATTGAACAGCGCGCCGGTCCGGTAGGTGACCATCCCGACCATTCTCGCGATTTCCAACCCCGAAATCTTGGCGCCCTCTGAATAAAAGCCGCCATTCCAGGCAGGGTCCCGCTTGATGGCATTTCTACCAATCGTGTTAAAAGCAACCCCGTAATCGCTGAGGTAGGGGGTGACGGCCATTGGGATGATCAGCTCTGCGAAATCAGGGTATGCAGTTGCCAATTCAAGCACCTGCATACCGCCAAGCGATCCTCCGATTGCGGCTTTAATTTTGTCGATGCCAAGCTTCCGAAGCGCCAAAACCTGTGAATCGACAATGTCCCGTATCGTTATTTTTGGAAAATCATACTGGTAAGGCTTTATTGTCAAAGGGTTCATGCTGGTTGGGCCAGTTGATCCAGAACAGCCACCGAGTACATTGAACGTAATGACTTCGTATTGGTTTGTATCCACATACATTCCCGGGCCTATCAGGCCATGCCACCATCCGGGCTGTTCTTCCGTGCCGACTGTATACTGGTTGCCAGTAAGGGCATGGCAGACCAGGATGGTGGGGCCGCCTTTTTTCCCGGCCCTCTCAAAGGCGAGTTCGGCACCGGGGAGCACCGCGCCGGATTCAAGCTTTAAGTCTCCAACATTTATCTTTCCATATTCCGGCGGTGGCGCCGTTTCAACGCTTATTGATAAATCCTCGGCTGTCATTGCTGTAGCTGTTCCTCAGGCTTAGCTGTAATACCGGTAGCTTTAAAGAAAGCCTGGTCCAAGTCATCCTTCAAATCCTTAAGCGATTCAAGCCCCACTGAAAGCCTAATCAGTTCCTCGGTTGTACCGCTTTTTGCTAGGTCCTCTGGACTTAGCTGCTGATGAGTGGTGGAAGCAGGATGGATGATCAGTGATTTTGCATCGCCGACATTTGCGACATGAGACCACAATTTGATGTTGTCGATCACTTTTTTACCAGCAGCCCTGCCGCCTTTGATGCCAAAAACAATAATCGATCCAAAACCGCCGCCAAGGTATTTTTTCGCAAGCTCATGGCTTGGGTGATCCTCAAGGCCAGGGAAGGAAACCCATTCAACAGCTGGATGGTCTTTCAAGTAATTTGCAATTTCGAGCGCGTTTTCACTATGCTTTTGAATTCTCAAGTGCAAGGTCTCAAGTCCCTGCAGCAAGAGGAAAGCACTATGCGGGCTTAACGATGAACCTAAGTCCCTCAACAGCTGGACGCGAAGTTTAATGATGAATGCCAGCGCGCCTACATCCTGCGCAAAACGGAGGCCATTATAGCTTGCATCCGGCTCGGTAAAGCCAGGGAACCTCTCACTGTTCCAATCGAAACGGCCAGCATCAACAATAAGGCCGCCAATTGTTGTTCCGTGCCCTCCGATCCATTTGGTCGCCGAATGGACAACAATGTCCGCCCCCCATTCGATCGGCCTGCACTGATAAGGTGCAAAGGTATTGTCAATAATGAGTGGAATGCCATTTTCATGGGCGATTTTTGCTACAGCTTCAACATCGAATACATTCAGGCTTGGATTGCCAATGATTTCGCCAAAGACTGCTTTGGTTTTTGGAGTGATGGCATCACGGAAGTTTTCAGGATTGGTCGAGTCGACAAAACGCACTTTAATGCCGAACTTCGGAAGGGTAACGGCAAATAGGTTGTATGTGCCGCCGTATAAGTTTTCCGCGGCGACGATTTCATCGCCAGCCTCCGCAATGTTCATGATTGACAAGGCAATCGCAGCCATTCCGGAAGAAACAGCAAGAGCCGCCGCGCCACCTTCAAGAAGGGCAATTCTTTTTTCCAAAACATCTGTTGTCGGGTTCATGATCCGGGTGTAAATATTTCCGGACTCGGCGAGCGAGAAAAGGTTCTGCGCATGGTCTGTGCTTTCAAATACATAAGATGTGGTCTGGTAAATCGGTACGGCGCGAGATCCGGTTACTGCATCGGGGGATTGCCCGCCGTGCAATAATATTGTTTCAAGTCCTAGGTTTTCATTTTGATTTGTCATTGTGTCTTTCCCTCCAATTTGTAGTTCCAAAGTAATTCAGGCAGTTAATTCAATTCTTTTACAACAAAAAACCCCTCTCCATAAGAAGAGGGGGGTCCTCCTCTTATCTTCCAGGCAAAAACGCCTGCAGGAATTAGCACCTTTTCAAGCTTTCGCCTGAAGGTTGCCGGACTTCATAGGGCCTGACCCTCCGTCACTCTGGATAAGAGATTTCATATATAATTTTTGATTAGTTTAACCGCCGGGTGTTATAGAGGATTATAAGTGAAGGTAGGAACAAAAGTCAACCGAAAATTCGAAATGTTTTCCTTTTTCATTTTTTTGTAAAATGGATTATAGGCGTTCTCATAAAGGATTCGAATTTCACATGTACAGCGTGAAATTGTAAAATTTACTTTCCCATTTTGAAGAGGAGGTTCTCAGTTTTGGGCGAAGGATATAGTATAATTGACGGTGAGAAGGAGGTGATATGGAGATGGAAGAACGGCTGGAAAGAATGGAAACGATGTTGTCCCAATTGGTTGGCATGGTCGGCAATGTGATTACAGAGCAACAGAAAATGCGGCAGGAATTCGAGTCCGAAAAACAAAAGAACGCCGATCGCCACGAAGAAATACTCTGCAAGTTTAAGGCAATGGAACTGGACCAGGATTTCATCCGGGAAAAAACCGCCCGCAATGAGCGGGAGATTTAAGTCCTCAAAAAGAAGGCTCAGTTAGATATCTCCAGCACGATTCCCTCAGAAAATCCCCAATTACTTATTCAGCTAAAACGAAAAGGTGTGGAACCTTGTCCTCAATAGGATGGTGTTTCGTACCTTTTTTCATTTTGTGGTTTTTTAAAACTTCAAATTGAGAAAATTTTTAATAGAAACCTTCCCTCGGCCAAACTTCCAATCGTTTTCTGTTCAGAAAATCCTTGTAAGTAGGAAGAAATGATTCAAAATAGTAAACTAGAATCATATGGGTTTAGGGATAGAATAGTTTTAGGTAAGCGCTACTTTTAGCAATCTCATATTTGGAGGCGGAACATGAAACAGCGAATTGTGTTTATTGGCGACAGTATTACGTTTTCGGGAAAAACTGAAACCGATTCCATCGGTACTGGCTATGTGCGTTTGCTTCACGATTACTTGAAGGTAACCTATCCGGAACGGGATATGGAGATTTTTAATAAAGGCATAAGTGGGAACCGGGTAAGTGACCTGGCCAAGCGTTGGGAGGAGGATGTCATTTCCCTTCAGCCGGATTTCGTGTCGATTTCCATCGGCATCAATGATGTGTGGCGGCAGCTTGATTCTCCTGAAATTGATCAAATCTATCCGGAACAGTATGAGGTATTTTATGATACGCTTCTGGCCGATTTGAAGGAGAAAACCAATTCAGCCATAGTTTTAATGGAACCTACAGTAATTGAGGAAGACAGCGAGGGTGAAGGGAACCGGAAGCTCATCCCTTATGTTGAGGTTGTACATATATTGGCGGAACGCTATGGTGCGACACTAGTGCCTACCCATCAGGCCTTTATCGGTTATTTGAAAAAAGGAGGCAGCCATCCATTGACAACCGACGGCGTCCATATGAACAGCATGGGGGATATGCTGATGGCCACGACGTGGATACAGGCGGCTGCGGGGTTATTCAAATCCTGAACTAAAATATTTAAGTGCCGAAAAGGAAAGTTGATTACGGTCAGTCAACCGAAATTGGAGTAGAATAGTGTGAGGTGATCCTTCTTTCCGTTTCGGAAAGGAGGCGATAATTTTATAATGAATGGTTAACGGTCCTTTTTGTTTAAAAAGGGCTGTTTTTTCTTTTTGGGAATCAATTTTTAAGGGAAGCTAGGAATTTCAGGGTAATTTTACCGAAAATCACCTAGATACATCCCATCTAAAAACCCCCAAATGAACGCTTTTTAAGAGAGTAGAAATTATTTCCGGGTTTTTGTCATGAATATCCGGGTTTTTTAAAATATATCCGGGTTTTTCGTATGGATATCCGGGAATTCAAGGCATGTTACCGGATTTGTCACAATTTAACCATTTTATGGAATTTATCTTCTTGAGAAAAAGGCAGCCAACCCCATACTGCCAATCAAATCCCCACAAGGATTCAGTTGAATAATTCACCCCCAATCCTTTTCGATATGAACAAAAAGACCAAATTGTTTCATAAAACCTTCACTTTTTCGCCATAGATTCCTTCTAAAAAATGCGGGTTTCTCTACTATACTCGTTATATAAGAATACCACTGTATTTATCGTGGAAAATGGGAAAAATTATCAAACTTCTACTGCGGTAGGAGATTGATGTGGAAATGGCAAAACGCATAGTTTCCACTGGGCATGTTTACCGACGGAAAGAGAGATCTGTTAAACCATTTATTAGAGGGCCTAAAAAGCAGGTTTCAGGAAATGTGAATGAAAACTAAAGATAAAGCTTTAGATGGTTTTTTCCCGGAAGCAGGAATTTTAGTGCTTGATGTTTTTTACGCATAATAACCATTTTTAAACAGAAAAACGTCTAAGTTATTGTGAAATATTGAACAAAGTATGGCGGGACTGTGAAGAGTCCATCTATACTTCTACTTTTGTTCATTATTTAGCCTAATAAAAAAATAGAAGGGAGTTAATGAAATATGAAATATGTTTTATTCCTGATTGTACTGTCCGTGTCACTGCTAGGTTGTGAGCAACAAGCAGACAAAAGCATGAAAGAGAAAATTAATTTCGTTCCAAACGAGGAGTATGTTGGGGACCCATCCCCAGAAGTAAACGAGGAAATGAAATTAACAGGCGAAGAAAAGGCGGATTTCAAGAAGCTTCAAAAGGAAATCCAAAAAGAAAAAGAGGCTGAATGATATGGCTGCTATAAAGGAAACAGTGATGACGTTAGAAGAACGGTTGTTATATTATCAGTTGTTTTGCCATTACTATCGAGGGGATATGCTCCATTTTGGTTCAGCTGAATGGAAACAACTTGGAAACATTTTAACAGAATACAAGCTTGCAAAGCTAAATGGCGAAGCGTGCAAGGCGATACAATGCCTTGAAGAAGCCGATGCTGCAGCCATCCTGGCATTTGAATATGACTACAACCGGTTATTTGTTGGCCCGAATAAATTGCTGGCGTCTCCGTATGAATCGAGTTACCGGAATATTGAGGGGACGGTTTTGCAGCAGGAGACATTGAAGGTACGGAACTTTTACCATCATGCCGGACTTCAGGTAGCAGATGAAGGGCAGATGCCGGATGACCACATCCAATTTGAATTCGAGTTGATCCTGCATCTCTTAATTGAACGAGATGACCAGCTTTATAAGATGTTTTTGGAAAAGCATCTTTTAGAATGGGCGTTCGAACACTGCGCACGGATTATGAAAAATAGCAGTAATCGTCTTACCCGTACGATGGCCATTTTACTAAAAGAATTTTTGCATTCCGAAAAAAAGATGATTGAAGGTGAAGATAGATGTTGACTGAAAACTTTTCCCGCCGGACGTTTTTAAAAGGTTCCGCAGCCCTAAGTTCGTTGTTGGGTCTTGGAGCGATTGGGAATAAAGCGGTGCGAGGTCTTGTCCCAACCGCCAATGCGGGCTCAAACGGCAAAAAACAGCAATTTTACAATGCGTGTCCGCGAAATTGTTATGATACATGTTCGATTGTAACAACAGTCGAGGATGGAAGAATCACATTTATTACAGGCAATGAGAACAACAACTATACAAAAGGCCGACTGTGTGTGAAAGGGAATACGTATCCGCGTGTTGTGTACTCCCCGGACCGGATTAAATACCCAATGAGGCAAAAGGGGCGCGGCTCGGGCAATTGGGAACGGATTAGCTGGGAAGAAGCGTATACGATTATTGCGGAGAAAATCCTCGACATTAAAAAGGAGTACGGAAGCACGCTGCCAATTTGCCTGAATAAGTATTCCGGAAATTTTAACATTCTCAACTATGCAACAGAAGGCATGCTATCGAGTATCGGTTATACAACGAGGGCCCAGGGGACGCCATGTGACCCGGCTGGTTCGGACGCGCAAACGTTTGATATGGGAACTGCCTACCCAAATGACCCCGAGCAATTTATGGATGCGGATTATATCATTCTTTGGGGAGCAAATCCGGCATGGACATCCGTCCATTCGATGTACTTTATCGAGCAGGCGAAGGAAAAGGGAACAAAGCTTGTTGTCATCGATCCGCTTATTACCCAAACGGCTTCAAAGGCAGATGAATATATCCAAATTAACACGAGTACAGATGGGGCACTGGCTCTCGGGATGATTCGCTACATTCTTGATCATCAATTATATGATGAGGAATGGGTCCAGAACCATTCGATTGGGTTTTCGGAATTTGTATCCTATGTGAAAAAGAATATAACCGTTGAATGGGCTGCTGAGAAAACAGGGGTGCCAAAGCCTGTCATTGAGCGGATTGCCCGTGAATATGCGACAGCGAAACCAGCGAATATTTGGATCGGTTTCGGTATGCAGCGCCATACAAATGGTGGTTCGATGGTCCGCGCGATCGATGCGCTTGCGGCAATAACCGGCAATATCGGTAAAAGAGGCGGCGGCGTGAATTATATCGGCGGTGAAACATGGGGCTTCAACTACCATACGATGAGCTTCGGCGTACCTGAAGGAACCAAGGGCGAAGCTGACCGTTATGTGAATATGAACAACTTTGGCGCGCAGGTGCTGGATGCAAATGATCCGCCAATCAAGATGATGTGGATTGCTTGCCGTAATCCAATTGCACAGGATCCTGAGCCGAATGTGGTGAAAAAGGCTTTTGAGAAAATGGACTTGATTGTAACAGCTGATCTGTATATGAACCAAACGGTTGAGCTTTCCGACATTGTCCTTCCTGTCACAACTCCTTTTGAGACTGTGGGTATCAACGTCAGCTATTGGCATTACTGGATGAACGTAAATGAGCAGGCGATTAAGCCGCTTTATGAAACAAAAAGCGACCTCGAAATTGCCATGGGGCTGTCGAAAAAGTTAAATGAGTTGGCACCGGGCTCCTGCACATTCCCAGTTTCAGGCTCGCTTGAAGAGTGGGTCGAAAAGGAATTTAACGATGGCATCAGGGAGCTGTTCGGCGTCAATAGCTGGGACGATTTGCGTAAAAATGGCGGAACTGTGAAGGCAAAGGACAAGGTGACGGTCGCTTGGAATGACTTTAAGTTCAGGACCCCATCCGGGAAGTATGAGTTTTACTCGAAAAAGGCCGCCGAATATGGGCATCATCCGCTACCGGTATTTGTCGAGGAATATAAAGCTCCGGAAGGTTATCCAATTCGCTCTATTTCCCCGCACTGGAAGCTTGGCATTCACAGCCAATTCCAGCATATTGACTGGCTGGATGCCATCCACAGCTACCCGGTTGTCGAAATGCACCCTGAATTGGCGAAGAAGTACAACATCAAGGATCTGGACATGGTCCATGTTAAAAATGAAGCAGGGTATTTAACGTTGCCGGCCAAATTAACGAAAACCGTTCCAACAGATACGGTCGTGATGTATGAGGGCTGGTGGAAAGACGTGAATTACACTGAAAACTTCAACGTGAAGGCAATTCCATCGGATATGGGCGACTATAGTAAAGGCCAGCGCGGAATCGCCTTCCATGATAACTTTGTCAAAATTGAAAAAGCGTAAGGAGGAGGGGAGCCAATGGCCAAAAAATTAGGCTTTTTAGTTAATATTGATCGTTGTATCGGCTGCCACGCCTGTGAAATATCATGTAAAAGCTTTTATCAGCTTGAACCACAAATGAGGAGGAGAACGGTAAGGGAGCTGCCGGAGGACCTGGTCGGTTCTCCCGTCCGAGCCTTTGTATCGACAGCGTGCAACCATTGCGATGAGCCTGCCTGTAAAGCGGCTTGTCCGGTAGGTGCTTATACAAAGCGCGAGGAGGATGGCATTGTTGTCCATAACCAGGAGCTTTGCATCGGCTGCCAAATGTGCGGAAAGGCGTGCCCATACGGAGTACCACAATACAATCCTGTTAAAAAGAAAATGGATAAGTGTAGCATGTGTTACGAGCGGCTTGATGTTGGTGAATCTCCTATTTGTGTCTCAAAATGCCCGCTGGAGGCAATTGAAATCGTCGATTACAATGAAGTCCAGCCGGCAGGTACGGTGAGCGTGGTTCCTACATTTGCGGATCCTTCCATTACGCATCCAACTACACAATTTATTTTGCCAAAACCGGGCAAGCAGTTTAGGAGGGCCTAATGATGCATGATCTTCCACTTGTAATCTTCACCGTAATTTCGCAGCTTCTTTTAGGCGGGTTTGTGGCCTTTTGGTGGCTTGATCGAACAAAAGGCGGCATTTCGAAAAATACAGGGCTGCTGATTTTGCTTTCGCTTCTTGCCCTAGGAGGCATTTCACTTTTAGTTTCAATGCTCCATTTAGGCCAGCCGCTCCATGCGTACCGTGCAATCCTGAATTTCGGCGTCTCATGGTTGAGCCGAGAGATTGTGTTCTACGGAGCTTTCCTTGGATTCATACTCCTTTACACATGGTTTTGGTATAAAGAGGATGCCGCAAAGCGTGGCGTAATCGGATGGATTGGTTCTATTATTGGCGTCATCGCGATCTTCTCATCGGCAAAAATTTATATGATCGCGGCGATTCCAGCTTGGGATAGCGCCAATACATTGTTTTCCTTCTTTTTAACTGCGCTTTTGCTGGGCCCATTATATGTGGCCGCTTGTTTAGCGATCAGAAGGGAGCAGGCCGTTAATATTTCACGCCTTTCAATTCCAGCGCTAGTAGCGGCTGCCATTGTTGCGATGGTCTATTTTTCTACCTTGCTCGCAGGTCTGCCAGAAGCTGTGGAAACAGCGAAATTAACGTTCGGGCATGTCTTCTTCTGGGTAAGGGTTGTGACTTTCGTTGCAGCCTCGGCGCTAATGCTTTTATCGTATAAAAATAGTGAGTATCGGAATGTGAAAATCTATTCGGCCGCTTTCGCAGTCCTTCTGGCCAGTGAATGTTTGGGCAGGTTCTTATTTTATGAAACAGCGGTTCATTTGTAAGTAGAACAAGAGAGGGGGGGGAGGAAATGAATCTATTAAACTGGGTAAATGTCATCGATAAAAAAATGGCGGTATTGAGTGTGGAGGCCAATCTTTGTACGAAATTGATTTCTCCAAAAAGCACCTGTACGAGCTGTGTCGACCATTGTCCTAAAACTAGCATTTCCTTCGCAAATAAAGATATTCTTATCGCTGACAGCTGTGTGGATTGCGGCATTTGCGGGGCGGTATGCCCGACAGGCGCCATAACAATGAACAAACCCCCTCTCACTCAATTTGTTCAAGAAGCCATCCATAAAAGCGAGCGGCATGAAAAAGTGTACCTCCATTGTGATCGGACGCCAATTTCGAAAGGACACGCTACAACAGTTGCAGTTCCTTGCCTGGGAATGATTCCAAAGGAAGCTTGGGTAACAATATTGAACAAATGTAAAAATCTATCGATCTATCAACCTGAACAGGCATGTACAGATTGTGAAATTAGCACGGGCGAAAAATTGTGGAGAAGGGAACTTCAAGCCGGGGAAACGATTAGTTGCCAAAAGATGAAGATTACCTCCGAAATAAGCCATTCAAAGGAAAGCGTCGACTATAATGTCGAACGAAGGGATTTTCTTTCCGCTTTCTTTAAGGAAACGAAATCAACAAATAAACTGGCAATAAAAGAAATGCTAGGCGGCTCTGCCAAGATTCCAACGTATCAAGAGAAAAGACAAGGGGACTCCCTGTCAAAGCTGAAAAAAGAATGGAACGATGTAGGGAGTCATCTTATTGAAAGAATGACGAATGAATCAGTGTATCCGTATATGAATAAGCAATCGCTCTTTTTAAAGGAATTGCAGGAAAATGAAGCGATGTGGTATCAAGAGGACATTCGTTTGCCTCAAATAAACGAAGATTGCCATTTCTGCGGCGCATGTGCGATTCTTTGTCCAACGGAAGCCTTGACGATGAAAAATGAGCGCGGCCAGCAAAAAATCACGTTACAACCGTATAAATGCGTGGACTGTTCTTTATGTGCAGAAATTTGCTACACAAAAAACATCCAATTACAGCAGGCCAAAAACCAAACACTTCTGGAAAATGAAATTACATTAGTAGAGAAACACGGGCAGGGCTTATAAACGGATCACGAGCTGCTCAAATCCGAATGAGTGACTTTGTTAGGGCAAAATCCGGAAAGGAAGTCACTCAAGTCCCGTTGAGTGACTTTGTTTGTGAAAAATTCGGAAAGGAAGTCACTCAAATCCCGTTAAGTGACTTTGTTTGGGCAAAAGTCGGAAAGGAAGTCACTCAAATCCCGTTTAGTGACTTTGTTTGTGAAAAATTATGAAAGGAAGTCACTCAAAACCCGTTAAGTGACTTTGTGTGTGGAAAATACGAAAAGGAAGTCACTCAAAACCCGTTGAGTGACTTTGTTTGTGAAATATTCGGAAAGGAAGTCACTCAAAACCCGTTAAGTGACTTTGTTTGTGGAAAATACGAAAAGGAAGTCACTCAAAACCCGTTGAGTGACTTTGTTTGTGAAAAATTCGGAAAGGAAGTCACTCAATACCCGTTAAGTGACTTTGTTTGGGCCAAAGTCGGAAAGGAAGTCACTCAAATCCCGTTAAGTGACTTTGTTTGGGCCAAAGTCGGAAAGGAAGTCACTCAAATCCCGTTAAGTGACTTTGTTTGGGCCAAAGTCGGAAAGGAAGTCACTCAAATCCCGTTAAGTGACTTTGTTTGGGCAAAATTCGGAAAGGAAGTCACTCAAAACCCGTTAAGTGACTTTGTTTGGGCAAAAGTCGGAAAGGAAGTCACTCAAATCCCGTTGAGTGACTTTGTTTGTGAAAAATTCGAAAAGGAAGTCACTCAAAACCCGTTGAGTGACTTTGTTTGGGCAAAACCCGGAAAGGAAGTCACTCAAATCCCGTTAAGTGACTTTGTTTGGGCAAAATTCGAAAAGGAAGTCACTCAAATCCCGTTGAGTGACATTGTTTGGGCACTATCCTGAAAAGGTGTCCCTCAAATCCGATTGAGCGACAAAGATTTGCTGAACTCCCGAAAAGGTGTCCCTCAAATCCGATTGAGCGACAAAGATTTGCTGAACTCCCGAAAAGGTGTCCCTCAAATCCGATTGAGCGACAAAGATTTGCTGAACTCCCGAAAAGGTGTCCCTCAAATCCGATTGAGCGACAAAGATTTGCCTAAATCCTGAAAAGGTGTCCCTCAAATCCGTTTGAGCGACAAAGATTTGCCAAAATCCTGAAAAGGTGTCCCTCAAATCCGTTTGAGCGACAAAGATTTGCTGAACTCCCGAAAAGGTGTCCCCCAAATCCGTTTGAGCGACAAAGATTTGCTGAACTCCCGAAAAGGTGTCCCCCAAATCCGTTTGAGCGACAAAGATTTGCTGAACTCCCGAAAAGGTGTCCCCCAAATCCGTTTGAGCGACAAAGATTTGCTGAACTCCCGAAAAGGTGTCCCCCAAATCCGTTTGAGCGACAAAGATTTGCTGAACTCCCGAAAAGGTGTCCCCCAAATCCGTTTGAGCGACAAAGATTTGCTGAACTCCCGAAAAGGTGTCCCCCAAATCCGTTTGAGCGACAAAGATTTGCTGAACTCCCGAAAAGGTGTCCCCCAAATCCGTTTGAGCGACAAAGATTTGCTGAACTCCCGAAAAGGTGTCCCCCAAATCCGTTTGAGCGACAAAGATTTGCTGAACTCCCGAAAAGGTGTCCCCCAAATCCGTTTGAGCGACAAAGATTTGCTGAACTCCCGAAAAGGTGTCCCCCAAATCCGTTTGAGCGACAAAGATTTGCTGAACTCCCGAAAAGGTGTCCCCCAAATCCGTTTGAGCGACAAAGATTTGCTGAACTCCCGAAAAGGTGTCCCCCAAATCCGTTTGAGCGACAAAGATTTGCTGAACTCCCGAAAAGGTGTCCCTCAAATCCGCTTGAGCGACAAAGATTGGGCAGAATCCTGAAAAGGTGTCCCTCAAATCCATTTGACCGACAAAGATTTGCTGAAATCCTGAAAAGGTGTCCCTCAAATCTGTTTGAGCGACAAAGATTGGGCAGAATCCTGAAAAGGTGTCCCTCAAATCCGTTTGAGCGACAAAGATTTGCTGAAATCCTGAAAAGGTGTCCCTCAAATAAGGATTTGACGCAATTGTTTATTCGCAATTAATGAATATTGGAGAGTGGCCGCTTGTTGTCACTAGAACATAGCGGCTTTTTCTGTCTAGTAAAGCATCCATATTTCGTCTTTTCCTCAAACCGAGCCGGAAAAATGAAAATAAAAAGTAATTATGCTAATAATAGGTTTGATACAGTTTAAGAGGAGTGAGTTTATGTATAGAACAGTAAATGACTTTTTGGCAGATTGGTCCCATGCAGCAAATGGAACGATCAGCGTATTGGAGTCTTTATCAGATGAAAAATTGAACCAGTCAATAGTGGAAGGCCATAGTTCACTTGGATGGTTAGGCTGGCATTTGGCAACGAGCATCCCGTTCTTTGCCGGGCAGGTAGGCCTGAATGTATCGTTTTCAGGGGATGTAAAATCAGTTCCGTCCAAGGCAAGCGAGATTGTGGAGGCTTATAAAAAGGCATCCGAGGAATTGAAAAAAGAAGTTGAAACCAACTTAACCGACGAGAAAATTGTTGAAGCAGTTGAGTCACTCGGCCAGTTAATGCCAAGAGGTGCGACACTAAGACTGTTTATCGATCATCAGACCCATCATCGCGGGCAAATGACCGTACTTCTTCGTCAAGCAGGATTGAAAGTTCCTGGAATAATGGGTCCAACTGTAGAAGATCAAATGAAGTAAGTACATACAAGGCTGTCCCATTTAAAATCGCGAATCCAACGATTTAAATGGGGACAGCTTTATTACTTTCTGATTTCCCGAACATGGAAGCCGACTTCTTTTGCAGTTAGGATAGTTAGGGCAAGCAAGGACTCTTTCTAAAAAGCAAAATGCACGGATGCGGCATTTTTAACATTCGTGGGTTTAATTTCTGCTCTAAGCAGCTAAAAAACAATTTTCACATCTTCTCATTTACAATTTCCCAAAAGTGATGGGCTGCTTTTGCGATTGGTTCATCTTTTAACTTTACAAAGATAGGTTCAACACTAAAATCCAATTCCTCCAGTTCGAAAAGCACGGTGTGTCCTAAAAAAGGAGAAACATAATCCATTCTTGGAATAATCGATAAACCCAATCCTCTGCTCACTAGTGAGACAACCATTGAAATATCTTTTGACTCGATAATAACATTCGGCTTAAGGCCGCGTTGATCAAATGCGTTAAGGATGTTTTCAGTGAAGGAATGGCCTTCCATCGCTCCTAACAAAATCAAGGGGTAATGGGCAATTTCCTTCAATGAAGCGCGTTCTGAAAATGACGATGACCAACTAGATGGGACAATTACGGCGGCTGGCTGCTTTTTAAGTGTTTTCAACCTAAACTTTTCGCTTTTCCCAGAACGTAACAATAACGCCACATCGATTTGCCTTTGTTCCAATTTTGTTAGTAGTTCCTCCGAATTGCCAGGAATAATAGTGATTTTCACATTTGGGAAATGTCCTCTGAACGTGCCGACATAGTCAATGGCCATATTCGAACATGCAGACGAAACACCTAATCGCACGGTTCCAGCTGTACCTTGTTCAATTTCTTCGATTCGCTGTTTCATATCTTGCATTTGAATCAACATTTGCTCGGCATACTGATATAAAAGCTTCCCGGTTTCAGTAAGCTCCCATTTCTGGCGATACCGCTGAATCAGCGTGGTTCCCAGCTCCGTTTCAAGCTTTTTCAACAATTGGCTCAGCGGCGGCTGCGCCATATGAAGGACCTCTGCCGCTTTTGAAATACTGCCCTGCCTTACAATTTCCTTAAAGTAGTATAGATGCCGAATATCCATTTTATAACCCCGTTATATCATTTTTGTTATGACTAGTTTATCAAATATATATTTTTAATATGTTGAATTCAGTGTTACATTTATATTTATGATTTTAAAAAAGTGAAGGATGTTATGACACAAATGAATATTACGAAACGACTCGCTCTTTACTGCTTTGGCTTATTCTTTTTGTCGCTTGGAGTGAGTTTTTCAATTCAAGCAGGGCTCGGCGTATCGCCTGTATCCTCGCTGCCGGTTGCCGTTTCTCTTACAACAGGCTTATCCGTCGGTGCTACAACAGTGCTTGCAAA
Organism: Neobacillus sp. YIM B06451; assembly: GCF_032667185.1. Lineage (NCBI taxonomy): Bacteria > Bacillati > Bacillota > Bacilli > Caryophanales > Bacillaceae > Neobacillus > Neobacillus sp. YIM B06451. The sequence continues at coordinate 151,381 of NZ_JAVFKJ010000010.1, forward strand.
TGTCCTGTTTATTATTGTCCAAGTTATTTTAAACAAACGGATAGAAATAAGGGAATACACAGTTCAATTAATTGTTGCGTTCTTATTCGGGTTCTTTATGGATGTCACGCTATTCCTCGTTCAACTTCTCCCCACACCTGAAACCATAGTTGCCCGTGTTCTCTATTTTATAATAAGTTTATTTGTTTTACCGGCAGGCTTGTTCGGTTATATAAAAGCAAAACTTCCTTTGATGCCATACGATGCGTTAACGTATGTAATCAGTGAACGATTCGGTATGAAATTCGGCAAAGCAAAAATTACGAGTGACCTTCTTAACGTTGTTGTTGCTGGAACTGTATGTTTAATTTTTATACAATCTTTAGGATCGATTGGAATTGGTACACTGATTGCTGCATATTGCAACGGAAAAATTCTTGGATGGATGCTTGCAAATTACGAAAGAATCTTTCGGCAGTGGGTATACAAACGTGAAAGTGAAGTTGAAGCCTAGATTTCCGCTCGGTTTCAAAACAACGATGAATGGTAAAAGGCATTGGGAAGATATCGTTCCCAATGCCTTTTTCATTATGCTCTGTTAAATTTGGCTGCTGATATCCATTTAGGGCACACGCTTTCACCGGTCAGAAATAGACAACTTACTCTAATCCAATAGTGATATCTTCTTTTTAGATCACAGAGAATGTAACTGTTGTATGCCATACAGAGGATAACTTCCTTAATTAAAAGCAACTTTATTGAATATACGCTCAGCTTCCAGTACTATGGGCATTATATTGCTATTATTTAAAAAAGGAGAATCATCAAATGAGGAAGGCTTATGAGGCAAAGAGCGCAACAGTATCCGGCCCATATTCACATGCGGTAGATGCAGGTGAATTTGTTTATTTCTCTGGCCAAACAGCAATGAACTCCATTTCGGCGGAAAACCTGAAAGGGGATATTGGAAAACAAACTGAGGAGTGTTTCAAAAATTTATTTGAGGTATTAGAAGCTGCTGGCCTCACACCTGATGATGTGGTAAAAGTGAATGTCTATTTAACGGATATGAATAATTTTGCTGCAATGAACGAAGTATATGAAACACAATTCACAAGCCCGTTTCCTGCCCGGACGTGTGTAGCAGTCTTGGCTTTGCCGTTAGGTGCTGAAGTTGAGATTGAAATGATTGCCAAAAAGAGAAAATGAAAAAATGAATGAAAAAGGAGTGGCTGTTTACATAAAACGTCACTCCTTTTTATTTTGAGCCAAGTTATTATTAATGATTCCCTATCAACCCTTAAACAAAAACAAATCGCAATTGTTTCCAGTGTTTGAATGAGAAAAGGTAAAAATACTTAATTTTCTATTGTTTAAATTGTACAAATGGTTGTTCATATCGATGGTTATATTAAAATAATTTATGCAGTATCAATAGTTGTTGATTGTATATTTTGTTTAATAGACATAAAGACCTAACTGGTAAAGCTATGTATAATACGTATTGTTAACATATAAAACGTGTTTAAGGGGGAAATTGTTAGGCCTAATGCTCTTTAGGGGGCTGAAAATTATTTAACTAATTTGGGTGCCGATGGCTATATAGAAAGCAAAGTGACATTCCAAATGCAATCTCTTCCTTAGAAAAATAATTTTACAGTAATTGGGCTAAACTTTTGCTAAACGGTCAAATCAAATGCGATCTTAATTCGGCATACAGAGAAAAGGGGTATGAAATATGGCTACAACAAATGAAAGCTACGATACAAACGAGATTAAACATGTCGCGGGAGTGGATGAATCATTATATCCAAAAACGGATAAGGAAAGGACAGTCAAAGCGAAAGACTATGTTTTCATGTGGATCGGCGACGGCGTTAACTTAGGCAATATGACGCTGGGGGCTAGTGTCATTGTAGCGGGTGTTGCGACATTAAACATCTTTCAAACAATTTTAGCAGCGATTATCGCAATTGCGATCATTTCAGCTGTTTTTGCTTTGAATGATCGTCTCGGTTACAAAGAAGGAATTCCATATGTTGTACAGCTTAGAATGTCCTTTGGGATTAAAGGGACTGTGATATCGTCACTTCTCCGTGGGATACCAGCCATCGTTTGGTACGGGATTCAAAGCTGGATTGGTGGAACTGCTTTAAATGAAATTGCCGTAATTGTTACAGGCGGAAGTTTTGATAACGTTTTTGTTTGCTTTGTAGCGCTGCAAGTATTTCAGATTGTGCTTTCATTATACGGTTTCCATGCAATTAAATGGGTAGAGACGGTTGCATCTGTTGTTTTCATGGCAGCACTTGTTTATGTTTTCGGAATTCTTTTAACATCATATAGCACTGAGATTTCCCAAAACTGGGTTCAGGCAAAAGGCTCATGGGGCTTGCCGTTCTTCGGACTTATCATGGTCTTTTTAGGAAATTATGCAGGGATTTTTGTAAGTGCTGCAGACTATTCCAGGGAACTTAAAACTGGTTTGAGTGATGGAAAACGCGGAGCATTATACTTTTTGCCAATTACTTTATCATATGGTTTTGTTCTTGTAATTGGGGCGATGCTCGCTGCTGCAACTGGGGTAACGAACCCTGCGCATGCACTCCCAATTGTAATCGATAATCCTTATATTTCAGTTTTTGTATCTGCCTTTATTGTAATTGCTGTAATTGCAACAAATATGGTTGCTAACATAATTCCGCCAACTTATGTCATTTCATTGCTGACAAAATTAAAGTATAAAGCAGCTGTAACGGTAACGGGATTGCTTGCATTAGGTGCATTTCCTTGGTTGCTTATTCAGGAGTCCTCATCTAAGGGTCTTAATATGTTCATTCTAATCTACTCGGCATTTTTAGGACCGGTTATTGCGATATTATTAATCGACTATTATATTTTAAGAAAGCAAAAAGTAAATACTGTAGAATTGTACAAGGAAGATGGTCCTTTCGCTGGGTTTAATCCAGCAAGCTTGATTGCAATGTTTATCGGTGCAGGCGCTGCTTTCGTAAAAGTTGAGCTAGCATGGATAATCGGTGTAGTAGTAGCAGGTATAGCTTATTATCTTCTAACGAAGTTCGCCTTTAAAGGCTCAAGCTTCAAAAAAGGGACGATTTTTGAGAATTAAGATAGAACGATAAAAAATACTTTGCAGAGAGTGCTCTGCAAAGTATTTTTTATTAACCGTACATTCTACACAACCCCAAAATCCTTTTGTATATAGGACGTTTAAAGGTTTGACACTATTCGCCAGTTGTTAATGTGCAAATTGCACTAGTGTTTGTTTGAAGTGAATATAAGTGAATTTTTTTTATGCATAATAAATAAAAAAAGATATTTCTTTTGTTTAATAAACCTAAAGAAGTGAAGCCGAATACTATTGTATAATAGTAATGGCGGTAATAAATAAAGAAATGTTTTCGACATGATTCGATGAACCCCATTGCATTTTTTTATTATGTACGCGAAACATAAGTTCAAGTAGATGATGAACTTGAACAAAAAGCTTCAATGGATATTGGAGTTACCCAGGGAGGGATTCATTTGAGTCATTTTGATAGAGAACAACTAAAGGCTGCGGGATATAGTGAAGACGTTTTGCCGACAAAAGAAGAAGAGAGAAAATGGAACATTGGGAATTTTTCAACTGTTTGGATGGGTGCCGTCCATAACATTCCTAACTATATTGCAATAGGTGGGCTTTTTGCATTAGGATTGTCAGTTGGCCAGGTTTTTGCCGCAATTATGGTTGCCTCCATAATAATAGCTGCAATGCTCGTTCTTAATGGCCATGCGGGCTCAAAGTATGGACTGCCATTTGCGATGGTGCTCCGTTTATCGTTTGGAACAAAAGGTGCAATGATTCCAGGAGTATTAAGAGGGGTTATTGCGGCGATCATGTGGTTCGGTTTTCAGACCTTCGCAGGAAGCCAAGCATTATCCATTTTAATTGGAAAGCTTTGGCCGACGTATTTAACGTTAGGCGGAGATTGGAGCTTTTTAGGATTATCATTGCCTGCATTGCTTTCCTTTTTGATTTTTTGGTTATTGAATGTTGCTTTAATTTATGGAGGAATGGGCTTCTTAGGGAAATTTTCAAATATCCTTTCACCGCTTGTTTACATAGTTTTTGGCGGAATGGCAATTTGGGCCATTAACTTAGCAGGTGGCATTGGACCAATATTAGCTTATACCGGCTCGGGGGTTACCGGTAATAAAATGATTATCTTTATCGCTGCTGTGACAGCTGTTATTGCAGCTTGGGCAGCACCAATTGTAAATGTTTCAGATTTCACAAGGTTGGCGAGGTCTACGAAGGACCAAGCAATCGGGCAAACAATTGGTCTTGTTGTGTCGTATTTATTATTTGCGATTGCAAGTATCGCGATTATCGTCGGATCTGAAATAGCTTTTGGGACTCCAATATGGAACGTGCTTGATGTTGTAGCTCGGTTTGAGGGAACATTTGCAATCGCAATTTCCGTTGTTACACTTTGCTTAACAACATTATCGGTGAATGTGACAGGTAATATTGTGCCTGCTGGTTACCAATTGGCGTCCTTATTCCCGAAAAAATTAACGTTTAAGTCGGGTGCAATGATTGCAGCTGTAATTGGGATTCTTGTAATGCCTTGGAAACTTATGGAGAATGCGACAAGTATTTTCACCTTCTTAAATATTGTTGGCGGGATATTAGCTCCAGTAACTGGAATTATGTTAGCGCAGTATTTTCTCATTTCAAAAACTACTATTGACTTGAACGAACTTTATGCAAAAAAGGGCAAATACAATTATAAAAATGGTTTTAATGTGAACGCCATCATAACAATGATTATCGCAGGATTCCTTNCACCTTCTTAAATATTGTTGGCGGGATATTAGCTCCAGTAACTGGAATTATGTTAGCGCAGTATTTTCTCATTTCAAAAACTACTATTGACTTGAACGAACTTTATGCAAAAAAGGGCAAATACAATTATAAAAATGGTTTTAATGTGAACGCCATCATAACAATGATTATCGCAGGATTCCTTTGTTTAGGTGGTAATTTCATTCCATTACTGAAGCCGCTTTACGATATGTCCTGGTTTGTCGGAATCATTTCAGCGTTTATTATTTATACGGTGATTGAATGGCAGCATTCAAAAGGAACATTGTTTGCAAAGGCACCGAAATTAAATGAAGAAAATAGATAAATAAAGAAATGGCAAAACTAATGATTGAAAAAATTCTTGATCCTGAGAGGGGTATTTCACATGGCATTTGATTTGGTTATTAAAGGCGGAAATGTTGTATTACGGGATGGAGTTTATAAGGTTGATATTGGAATAAAAGATGAAAAAATCTCCTGCATAGCAGAACAAATTACTGAAGATGCAAAAGAAGTCATTGATGCGAATGGGCAATATGTCATGCCAGGAATGATCGACA
>NZ_JAVFKJ010000011.1:0-154219 GCF_032667185.1 Neobacillus sp. YIM B06451
TTAAAGTGCTTTCTTTTTTCTGTCTACTATAGGGGGATCATCTCACTTGGTTTCCTCTATTTTTTTATTGTTACAACGCCTTCAGGTAATGAGCCATCCTGTATCCACTTTTCTACCATTTGGTTAAAGAAATCAGGATTCACAAATGATATCCCGTGGCCAACATTAGGTATCATTATCCCGGTACAATTTGAATTTCCTGAAACTATATCTAATGCTGATTTTTTCATTATTGCTTTTTCCTTTTCACCAACAGTAACCAAAATCTTGCCAACTGCTTTATTAAAACCGTTAGGTATCTCAAATGACATATTTTCCTCTAGTATTCTAATAAGTGTTTCAGATTTCATTTGAGAACTTTCCTTGTAATAGGTTTCAAAGTATTCATCATCAATATAAAGTGTTTTAGCTTGGAGTTTTGAAAAGGATTTATTTTTAACTAATGGAAAGAATAATTTTATTGACGGCCCTATCATTTTTTTTATATATGAATTAGGCCTAACTAATGCACTGTTTATAATCGCATAATGAATCGAATTCGGATCCATACTTAACATTTGAATGGTTACTTGCGCACCTAAAGAGAATCCAATAACAATAACCTTTTTACCATCTGCTATTTTTTCGATCAATTCATTTACTTTTTCTGCACTTGATTGAATTGAAAAGTTTTCGGTGTTTTTACTTTCCCCTTGTTCTGGTAAATCTATTGTGATGCAATGATAGTGACTGAAGTATTGAACTTGTTTATCCCACATCCAACTACTGACTCCACCTCCGTGTAAAAACACCATTAATGGAGCGGTCTTATCGCCATACTCTTGATAACTTAAATTCAAACCATTCACCTTTTTCATATATTTTATAGCTAATCCATTGGTTGAACAAAGACTAATGAACGACCGCCAGCAGAGGAAGAACGTTCAACTTGGCGTTTAGCCGCTTAGTAATCCAGTTCTTTTTGCATTGATATTCTAACAAGTTCTAAACACTTTGCTCATTTTGACAAGCTTCACATATATTTTTTCTTACATTGATTATCTCAAGAGTTCGGACACGTTTCAAATAACAATATTTTGCCCAAAAGAAAAGACGAGGTGGGGACAGACAAATTCTGCGGATCATTCAAGTTTTCGGATGAAACGGTGAGAGTCCGCCTGCTCCATTGCACACCAAAAAAGAGCAGGGGAGAGTTCCCCTGCTTTTTAAAAATTCTATCTCGCTTCAGCCGCTTGCCTCTCAGTAAACTCATCCTTAATAGCAGCAAGCACTTCCGGGTCGGTTACGAGCCTCAAAGCTGTAAGGGCAAGCCCCTTCGCTCCGGTGATTATCGCCTGGTCTCCTTGCGGGGAAGCGGCTGCTTCGCGGAATTCGACCGTATGGGCGACAAGATCGGCCGGGCCGATTTTTATATAAGGATGAATGCTTGGGACAACATGGCTGATATTGCCGGCGTCAGTTGAAGCGAGCCCGGAGCGGCCACCTGAAGCAACGGTTTCGCCAAGTTCCTCGATCACTTCCTTGAACACGGCATCGAACTTCTTATTTAATAGAAGATTGTCAACTTCGTTTTGGAAAGCGATGACGTTCAGCCTTGCTCCGGTTGCTAGTGCGGCGCCTTCAGCAATAGCTTTCACTCGCCGGGTCACTTCGTTCAAGCCGCTCCTCGTTGCCGCACGAATGTAGAAGCGCGCTTTCGCGTATTCCGGTATGATGTTTGGTGCATCGCCTCCGTGGGTGATAATGCCGTGGATGCGTACATCATCGGTTAGCTGCTGGCGGAGGGCGTTAATTCCGTTAAACAGCTGAATGACTGCATCAAGTGCGTTAATCCCTTCATGTGGAGACACGGCAGCGTGTGCAGGTTTACCGAAGAATTCGAAATCAAGCGGGTCAACCGCAAGTGAAGTAGACGAGAGCCTCGTTTCACCGTACGGATGAATCATTAGCGCAGCATCAATCCCTTTGACAAGCCCATGTTTAACGAAGCTTGCTTTCGCGCTGCCATTCGGGCCCCCTTCTTCAGCAGGGGTACCGAAAACGACCGCTTCCCCGCCAGTTTCATCAATAACCTTACTCAGGGCAATCGCCGCTGCTACACTCGTTGTGCCAATGATATTGTGGCCGCAGGCATGGCCCAGGCCAGGCAGGGCGTCATACTCCGCTAGGAACGCAATCGAAGGGCCGGGCTTGGCTGATTTCTTACGTGCCAGGAAGGAAGTTTCATGGCCGGCCACTGCTTTTTCGACTTCAAAGTCTTCCTCTTGCAAAAGTTTAACCAGTTGGGAGGAAGCGAAAAACTCCTGATTGCCGATTTCCGGTCGGGCATGAATTGCCTGGCTTGTCGCAATGTAGATGTCCCGCTTTTTCTCGATGTTTTCAATGATTGCATTTTTCAAATCGGTTATCGATTTTGCCGGTGCTGCCATTTTACCTTCCTCCTTATTCTATAAATTGAGGGAAGAAAGGAGACCATTCCTCCCATTCGGCTAAATCAACAGATTATCTATCAGTGGGAATAAGGATGACATAACTTTTTTAGATTTCATGTAAGTTGATTGGAGCGAAGGGCACCGACTCCTGCGGGATGCAGCGGCAAGGTGGAGACCCCACAGGCGCATGCGCCGAGGAGGCTCCACTGACGCCCCGCGGAAAGCGTGTGCCCGGAGCGGAAATCAACCGCAAGGTTCCGAAGAGTATATACATATCCTTTCAAAAACCGAATGTAGGAAAGGTGCAGTCCCCAGCTTCACTTACCACCCAATGTTGCTGAGTGGGACGAAGGTTGGAATGGAGTTGCCTTTGTATTCTTTTTCGATGAATTCTTTTACATCGTCTTCCTGGTACAGTTCAGCAAGTCTTTTTAGGGTTTTGTTGTCTTTGTCTTCTTCACGGACCGCGATGATGTTGATGTATGGGGTAGCGGTTTCGCTTTCAAGGAAGATTGCGTCCTCACGAGGCGTCAGGCCTGCATCAACGGCGACCCCGTTATTGATGATCGAAGCGGCCACATCCGGCATAACCCGTGGCGTCTGGCCGGCAATCATTGGAACAAGCTCGAGTTTCTTTGGATTTGCAACAATTTTATCAAGGGAGCCAATGCCGTCAAAACCTTCCTCAAGCTTGATCAATCCCGCTTCCTGGAGAAGGAGAAGGCCCCGTCCCATGTTTGTTGCTTCGTTGGCAAGCGCAATTTTGCCGCCTTTTGGAATATCATTTACATCTTTGTACTTTTTCGAATAAATCCCCATCGGAGCAATTTGTGTTGTCGCGATTGGCACAAGGTCAAGCTTATGTTCCTTGATGAACGCGTCGAAATACGAAACGGTCTGGAACGAGTTCGCATCCAATTCACCTTCAGCAAGCGCCAGGTTCGGCTGGACATAATCCGAGAACGTGACGATTTCAACCTCGATGCCTTCCTTCTTCGCCTTTTCCGCCACGAAATCCCATACACGGTGATCCGTGCCGCTCACTCCAAGTTTCACTTTTACCGTTTTTTCTCCCTTTGCGGATGAAGAGTTTGAGCATGCCGCGCTGAACACTGCAAGGACAAGAACAAGGATTGCTAATGTGATTTTTTTCATTGGTAAAATTCCTCCTGATTATCGTCTTCTGATTTTCTTTGCTGCTAAATTTCCTGCTGATTGCAAGCCTTGGACCATCACGATCAAAATTCCGACTGTAATCAGCATTGTTTTCGTATCAAACCTCTGGTAGCCGTATGTAATGGCCAGGTCGCCAAGGCCTCCGCCGCCAATCGCGCCCGCCATTGCCGAGGCTCCGATCAGACCGATTGTCGCGATCGTGAAGGCAAGGATGAGGGAGCTCAATGCTTCCGGTAAAATAAACCTGAACACAATTTGCCATGGGGAGGCACCCATTGCCTGTGCCGCCTCAATGACCCCGGGGTCGACTTCAAGAAGCGAATTTTCTACCAGCCTTGCAATATATGGACCGGCGTAGAAAACGAGCGGGACAATCGCTGCCGCCGTTCCGATTGACGTACCGACAATGAATCTTGTAATTGGAATGATTGCAACTAGCAAAATGATAAATGGAATTGAGCGCAAAACGTTGATCGTGCCATTTAGAACATTAAAGACAGGTGCATTCTCAAGCAAATGCCCTTTCCGGGTGACAACGAGCGCGATTCCAAGCGGGATGCCAAGTAAAGCCGAGAAAACAAGCGAAAATCCCACCATCTGCAACGTTTCGATGAGTGCCTCTATGATTTGGTCCGAATTAACTAGCATGTGCTTTCACTTCCTTTATGTTGACATTCTGCTGATGAATAAAGTTGAGGGCACGGATGATTTCCTTCTCGGTTCCTTGGAACTCGACAATAAGGTTGCCGAACGGCGTCCCCTGCAGCTCGGTAATATTCCCGAACAGCACGTTCACATCAAGGTCGAACTTTTTCGCAAGCTGGGACAGGAGCGGCTGGCCGGCCGACTCGCCGACAAAATTTATTCGGTACACCTTTTGCAGCCCAGCGTTTTGCTCAATTAGCTTCTTGACCGAATCTGGAATGCGATCATTCATAACCGAGCTCACGAAATTCCTCGCAGTCTCCGTTTTTGGTGCCGAGAACACTTCGAATACTGAACCCTGTTCGATGATTTTCCCCGCCTCAATGACCGCCACCCGATCGCAGATTTCCCTAATGACCGACATCTCGTGCGTGATCATCAAGATTGTGATGTTATACTCCTTGTTAATCTTTTTCAAAAGCTGAAGAATCGAGCTTGTCGTCTGCGGGTCAAGTGCCGAAGTCGCCTCATCGCACAGCAGGATCGACGGCTGTGTCGCCAAAGCGCGCGCAATCCCAATCCGCTGCTTTTGCCCGCCCGAAAGCTGATCCGGGTAACTGTCCGCCTTATCGGCAAGCCCGACAAACTCAAGCAGCTCGTAAACCCGGTTCCTGATTTTATTACTCGGCGTATTCGCGAGAACAAGTGGCATCGCCACATTCGCGAACACCGTCTTCGAATTAAGGAGATTGAAATGCTGGAAAACCATCCCGATATTCCTCTTTACCTCCCGGACTTCCTTTGCCGAAAGGGCAGTAAGGTCATTCCCATCGACAATCACCTTGCCTGAAGTCGGCCGCTCAAGCAAATTCACACAGCGGATCAGAGAACTCTTTCCCGCACCGCTGAAGCCGATCACCCCGAAAATCTCGCCCGTATTCACCTTCAAATCAATCCCGTCAAGCGCGGCAACCTGATTCCCGCTGCCCTCGCCATAAACCTTCCGCACCTGCTGAAACTCAATCATCTGCCTGCCTCCTTGTCACAAAATGTATGTTTGTTTTTTTTCTTTTGGGAAAAAATGCTTTGCGCCAACGCACTCCGAGGGTTATCCACCCAGTCTTCCACGCACCCCGTTTTGGAAAATAAAAAAGCCCTCTTCCGGCGAGACAGAAGAGGGCACACTTGGACAAAAGCAACCAAGGTCTCTTCTTATCTCCCAAGCTTTCGCTTGCTGGAATTGGCACAGACAAACATGTCCGCTGCCGAGGCGTCATAGGGCCAGTCCCTCAACCTCTCTGGATAAGAATGAAATCGTATAGGGTGATGTTTTTAGGAAAATAAAAAGCCTCTTCACAAAGAAGAGGACAGAATTGATCAAGTTCGCCTCTTCTTATCTATCAAGCCGCGCTTGCTGGATTTGGCACAGACTAATATGTCCGCTGCCGAGGTGTCATAGGGCCAGTCCCTCAACCTCTCTTGATAAGAAGGTAACATATTCGCTTTTCGAAATTTCCTGTGTCCTACTGTAACCCTTAAAAACAAAAATGTCAAACACTTAAAAAAAATTTAATGTTTTTGCAATGTGCCGGACCCCCAGCTGGGACATTATAAGTCCAGCCAAAGTAACGGGCATCCAACCGGGACAATAGTAGTCCAGCCGCGCTTCTAGGCCCCAAAAAGGGACAATAAGTCCAACCACGGTACTTGGCACAAACAAGGACAAAAAAACGTTCGCCATGGTGCCAGGCAGCTTACCCCTTTTATTCGAGGATGCTTCGATAGTGGTCTTTGATTAAATGGGCGAGATTGAGCCTTTCCAAGTATTTTACGGGTGCGAGGAAGGTAACGGTGACGACGCCCGGGTGGCGGCCGATTTCGATTGAGCCGGTGATGGTGGCCCGGTTCATCACTTCAGGGACAGTGATTCCTAGAGCTTTCGCCGCGCGTTCAAGCCCATTTGCGGTGGCGTCATTAAGGTTGGCCCCGGTCCCGATGAATGAGATTGGCAGTGATTCCTCCAGCTTGTTAACTCCCCATTGCCTTGCAAGTGACATGGCGGATTCTTTTTCTTTTTTCGTAATCGGTTTCGCAAGGTAGGGGAGGTCTTCCGGAACTGGCAGCAAAATCGGGCCATCTATCTTCAATCCTTTGATGACAATGGCCTGGAGCGTTACGATTCCTGCAACATCGGCGGTATGGCCGGCGATTTCACCATCCCCCTGCATCGCATGCATGTCGCCAATGTAAACTCCGCCGCCCTCAACTTTCACAGGACAAATCAGGACGGCGCCTTCGCGAACCCTGTTAATGTCCATGTGGCCATCAGTCCGGTCCTCCAATTGTTCGCGGGAGATGCTGTATTCATGCGGGGCCTCCACGAGGAATTGCCCGAAATCACCCGCATTATGTGAATCCGGCATCCGTCGCGCCGGGGTCGTTCCGAGCTGGCCGAGGAACGGGCGAAGTCTGGCAACGGTGCCGACCATATCATGTGGAGCGAATGCGACAATCGGATTTTGCACTGAATTTTCAGGTGTGTTCATGAAACTCCTGCCCTGTGCTGCCGCTTCTTCAGCCGCGGCCTTATCAAGCGTAATGCCTACTTTTCGCTCAGAATCGAACGCAATCGTGTAGCCATGTGTAAAAATGAACGGTGTAACATCGGTATCGCAATTCGCGCACCTTACTGACTCCGGGCCTGACCCAACGACTTTCGTGTCGGGATAAAGCGTTCCACAGCCCGGGCATTTCACTGCGACAAACGGATCGCCGATAAATCTTCCCTCGACTGGCGAGTCATTTCCCGATGATGTGCCCATCGATGTGACATCGATGGACTTGATGCGGATCGCAATCGCATCACCGACTTCCGCGCCCTCGACATAGACGGGCTTTGTCACCTCATGCCCGCCTCTCAAGCAGGGGGTGATCATCGGCCCCCAGCAGCCTGGTGCCGTATTCGCCACAATATGGCCTCCATTTTTCAAAGGACCCAACATATCTTCCCCGGGATCCAAAATGCCATTCGTGAACTCATTTACAAAGACGGTCTGACGAGCTTCCTTCAACATAACAACCCCTCCTCAAAAAATATCCAACCACCTTCATTATAGAGAACGAATGCGCCAGAAGACCAATTTTTGGATTAGCGGACTGCCCTGTTCGATTCGCCAAATTAATAAATGGCCTTACTTTTAAGAAAATAAAGGAAAAAAGGTAGATATTGTCGAAATAGGAAATACTAGTTAGTGAGAATGAAAGTGGCATCCAAAGAAATACTAGTTCGTTGTTTGGGGGGATGAGAGTGGAATCCAAAGTTGTTTTTGCCGGAGTTCCAAAAGAGAATGAGAAGCGGGCCATCCAGGAGCTAAAGAAAAAGCTGCCGCGTGAAAACCATATTATCATTGTCGGTGCCCTTGTGCCGAAGGATGGATACATAAAGGACCAGGAAATGGATGTTATCCTGATTTGCCCGAAAGGGATTTTTAACATAGAAATGAAATCGTATCGGGGAACGATTGTTACCCCTATCAGCAATATGAGCACAAAGCTTGTGACAAGGACCATTACAGGTGAGCAGAAGACGATCGATAATCCGATTATTCAGGCCGCATCGCAGTCGCGAACTCTCCATTCGTTTGTCAATCGTAAGGCGCAAAGGCGCTTGGGAAAACGGGTGTCGGTCCGTCCCGTTATATTATTTACAAGCCCGAGAAACGAATTGGCATACGAAATAGACCAGGGCGGGACGAATGAAGTCATCCACCATATGGATACAATTTCAAAAGTGTGGATGGAAGGCCAGCCGGAATTGACGCCGAATGACATCACGATCGTGTATGAGTCGTTTGGCATCCGCGAGGTGAAGTTTACCGGGCAATCGATCAATATTGATGTCGGCGGCTATGTAACGAAGCGTTTGCTTTTTGCACAATCCAATTATCACGTGTACGAAGCCGTTGACGAATTTGACCAAAAGTATTTCCTAAAGGTACATGAAATCAACCCAGCGCTCCTGAAGGAAGACCAGGAGCTGTTTTTGACGATCACAAAACGGGATACGAAGGTCCGGGCAAATCTAAAGGACAACCCATACGTTCTTTATTACCATGCGAGCCCATTCACGTATGGCGATTACATATGCTCGACAACCCAGTGGGTCGGCCATACCTCATTCTTTTCCCTGATAAAAAAAGCACGGCCGCTTGATGAGAAAATGGCACTCCTGAAGGAATTGTTCAAAGCGCTCCGTTCCATCCACAGGCAGGGGGTTTTCCACCGTGATTTGACCCCGCGCAACATCCTCTATACGGATGACCAAAAACTGAAAATCATCAATTTCGATTACTCGCGTATTGTAGGCGAACCAACCGTCGGTGCGGGAATTCCCTTTGATGAAAAGAATGCCTACGCAGCACCGGAAACGAATGTCGAGGAGCGGAAGGCGGATATCGATTTCCATACCGACTATTATTCGTTTGGTATCATCGCCTATGAGTTCCTTGCAGGCAAGTATCCGTATAAATCCGACATCGACCTGAAGCATGATACGCTCGACAAGCTTGTTCCGGGCGTCCCGGAGGAATTTGCTTTTGCGGTGGAAAGCCTGATCAGCATCAGCCAAAAAGACCGCGATTTCGGGTGGGAATTTTTAGAGGAGCTCTGGGGGCTATAATGTTCAATCCAAACTTCTACGACAACTACGACATTTTTGATCCGATTCCCGGCACCGAAAAAGAAACCGAGTTTTATGAGTCGTCCCTGTCATTCGGAAAACACCGTCAAACAGGAGAGGAAGTCGTTATCAAACAGATTTTCCTGATCGACCCAGCCGATATGAAAAACACCAAGAAAAAGATCGCCATTGAAAATATGTTCCAGGAAGAAATCCGGATTATGCGGAATCTTCTTCAGCTTGATTGTACGGCGAAAATAAGAGAATTTTTCATCGACGATTTCGAAGTCGTTTTCGCAATGGAAAAAGCAGAAGGATCCTCCGTAAGCGAGCTCATCTTTTCAGATGAGGCTACCCTCGGACAACGAATCAGAATTGCCGCGAACATCGCCAAGGCGTATAGTGCGATTCACCGGCTCGGGATTATCCATCGGGATTTGTCGGACAATAATATTTTTGTCAATGAAGCCGGAAACGTCAAAATCATCGACTTTGGCCTATCCTTCCAGCGTGTCGGCGTGCTGATCAAGGCGGGAACGGATGTCTTTCCACCTCCGGAAGCGGTCACACTTCACCACAGGCCGACGCCAGCCTATGATATTTTTTCATTCGGCGTCCTGCTCTACTTAATGGTTTATCGGAAACGCCCGTTTGAAAAGGGAGAAATTTTACAAAAAGGGGGAGTCGTCCTAGACTTTCCTGAGTCACCAACCATCCCGGTTGGCCTAAAGGAACTGATGGCCCATTGCATGCAATTTTCGCCGGAAAAACGGCCGAAATCAATGATTGAGGTCGCACGAAGGCTTGAAAGAGTGGTGATTAACATATGAGCGGCATCATTGGCGATGCATTGTCAGGCAGGACGATACGGGCATCGGGGGTGCTCAATTTCCAGGTTTCCGCGGGTGAAGCGGGGAATGTTCCCCTCATTCTCGCGCAAATAAAAGATAGCGAGTGGCTGTGGGCTGAATTCCGTGGCGAGGAGAACGTTCAGCTCCATACGAAGGATTACAAGCTGTTATGCAAAAAATACGACAGCCCCGCCCATGGAAATGCCGCATTCCGGGTCAATGGCGTGAAAAAACGCAATGCCGCCGACCGCACCCGGATGGTCCGTTACGGGCTCCGGCTTATCTTGCTTGAACAACCGTTTGTGTTTTCCGGGGAAAATTTCAACATGCAAAAGAACCGGAATGCCGCTTTTGTCTTTGCCGACCTTACTAAACTCTCGCTGAAACTCGGCAAGCTCCAACAGGAATCACGCGAGGACAGCTTCGAACAAAGGCGGCGGAAACATGCTGAACAGGAATGGGCCTCCCAGCTGATTCAGATGATTAATAAGCAGGAAGATAACGATTTCGCGGAAACGAAAAAGAAGTATTTTTATTATAGCCGGTTCACGGAAGCCGTTTCTTCCCAAGTAAAAGGCGTATCGTATTCCTTCAAGGTAGCGATTGATGAAAAATATGCTTACAATGACCTGGCCATTTCTCCTGACCCGTTTCCATTATCGTATGAAGAGCTGATTGTCGGAAAAGTGACCCGCTCGGATGAGAACGAAACGATTCTCTCCTTTGCCCACAGTGTCGATTATGGGAAAATTCCGAAACAGGGCTATTTGCTGGTTGTACCAAACAATACAACGTACCGCGTTCAGAAAAGGACTGTACAGGAGCTCATTGATGGACAGAGTGTAAATGAAAAACTATTAAACTATCTCGTCCATAAAGAATTTGAAACCTACCATGCAACAGGCACAGGGCAACCGAAAGGCGGCGCTTTGTTGCCCAAACAAGAGGAGGCGGTTGAAAAGGCGGTCGCGACAAATGATTTTCTTCTCGTCCAGGGGCCCCCAGGAACAGGAAAGACGACCATCATTGTTGAAATGGTCCGCCGCCTGATTGGAAAAGGGGAGCGGGTGCTCATCAGCTCGAAAAACAACCTCGCCGTTGACAATGTCCTCGAACAATTAATTGATGATGGCATCGACTGTGTCAGGATTGGCCGCGAAGAAAAGGTGAAGGTAGCCAAGGTACAGGAGGTCCTCCTCGACCGCGTTGCCGTCAAGCTTCAGGAAAACATGATTATACGCTGCGCAGAGGACCAGAAGCACCTTCACACGGAACGCACTCGCGCGGAGAAGTTTAACCTCCTCCTTGGGGAAGTGTCCGAAGATGTGAGCCGCTTTCAGGTGATTCACAGACAAGCGGCCGAATTCCGGGAAAGCCTTGGGAAGCTTGAAAAAAAGGAGAAATGGAAGCTGTTCCATTTATTCGGGCCATTGGCCGCACTTAGGAAAACGAATAAGCTCCTCCCTTTTTTAAAAATAAACACAGAAGGCATTGAAATAAAAGCCGAAACGAAATTAAAAGCCGCCCTTCAGGAAAATAATGTTTATCAAGAGCTTCTTGAACGGCTTGCCGGGGAGGAAAGCCAGGAAAATACGCACCTATTGATGCTAAGGGCGAAATTTGAAGGATACCTTGAACCGGAAAAAGTCCTTGAGTTTGCTGAAGAAGAAAACTGGCGCCGAATTCAGCTAAAAGCCGCCAACACGTTGGACTCGTTCCAAAAGCAAACATCGATTTCCGCCGACTGGATTGATGAACTGCAGGAGAGGCAGCAATCGCTTTATCCCTTGCTCCTGAGGACAGTGCCGGTCCTCGGGGCTACATGCATCGGGATTGACACGTCCCCGGAATTCAGGGATACCGAATTTGATACGGTCATTATTGATGAATCAGGCCAGATTACGATTTTTGATGTGCTCGTGCCTATGGCGAGGGCCAAAAAGGTTATCCTGATTGGCGACCATATGCAGCTGCCGCCGGTCTCCGACTCCAATCTCGCAAAGGAATTCAGGGAAATGGAATTGCCTAGCGAATGGATTGAAAAAAGCCTGTTTGAAGAGCTTTATTACAATGCCCCCGATTCACATAAGGTTATGCTCGATACACAATTTAGGATGCATCCGCTTGTGGCTTCGTTCATTTCAACTGAATTTTACAACGGGGAATACAAATCAGGGGTTAGCCCGGAGCAACGGACGATTGGATGGAATCTATACGAATCCCCGCTTGTATTTATCGATACAGCCCAATGTGATGAGCGATTCCAGCAATGCATCCCGGACGAGGACCATCTCGTCTATTTCAATCAGCTTGAGGCATACCTGGCCGCGCAGGAATTGATTAAAATCCTGAAATATGGCCGAAAGCCGGAAGATATCGGCATTGTAACACCTTATAAAAAGCAGAAGATGATTATTGAGGGCCATTTGCCTTCGATGCTAAAGGAGGCCGGATTTTCCCCTGAGGATATCAGGAAAATTGTATCCGGTGTTGAAATTGATACGGTCGACAGCTTCCAAGGGCGCGGAAAGGAAATCATCCTGTTCAGTTTTACGAGGAGCAGCCCTGATTTTGAAATCGGCTTCCTCAGGGAACTCCGGCGCCTGAATGTGACGATGACCCGTTGCAAATCGCTTCTCGTCTTGATAGGGGACATGGAAACTCTCGCGAACGCTAAAGACAAACGGTCAGCCGTTTTATTTAAAAATCTCAGGAACTATATCCGCAGGCACGGACAATATGTAGATGCCAAGCTCCTTTTGAAAGAAGGTGAAGCCCCGTGGCGACAGCTCGTATAAAATCCCCGCTTGGCATGATGCGGAACAGGGAAAATCAAAGGCCGCTCGGCAGGCTGATCCAGCTTGATTATCCCATCTATAACCTCCCTGTCATTTTGAAAGAACGGATGAGTGAGCCTTATGAGAGCCTCGAATGGTTCATCACCCGCTTTCTACATGAGGGGAATGTGGCTACACAGGATGAATTGTCTGTTAGGCTTGGCCTTCCAGGAGGGTCACGGATTCTTTCGGAAACGCTCACCCATCTTGAATCGATTGGCCATATCAAGGGCGTGGATGGACGTTACAAGGTGTTGAAGAATGGCGAGGAGTCGTATGAAAAACGGGAAAAAATTTATGATGCCGAGTCCCGAAGGCTTCTTTATTTTGATGCCCTTGCTCTAAAGCCGCTCCCGCGCGAATTTTACGATGACCCGGCAAATGTTATTTTACCAGCCGACAACAGGGACATGCTGAATAGGAGTTTCGTGTTCGATTTATGGAGCCCTCTTGCCGACAACACGGTCCAACAATTGCTCCGTTATAACGGGAGCCAGCGGTTTTCGTTCAATTTGCCGCAGGAAATGATTGAAATTGAGATTAACAGAGAATCACTAGCGGCTGGTGGACTTGGCTTAAAAGGTGAAATTCTTTTTATTCCATTGTTCGTTTGTTTCTTCGGAGAAGAGGAGGACTTTTTATCGTTCACGAGGACAAACAACTGGGCTGGGGTCGAAATCGAAGTGTATATTGGAACAACCGGAAAACGTTCCCCGTTTTTTGAGCAGTTAATCGTAGGGAATCTAGTCAGGGTTTGGGCCATGATCCAATCCGAACAGCAGCAATACAAAGGGAGGCAATTGTCTTTCTCTGTAATGGGCCTTCCTCTTGGGGATTTCCTGGACATGGGCAGGGTCGAAAACGACCGAACCGGAAATATGAACTATGCCATAAGGCCTGAAGACATCGAAAAGTGGAGAGGATTGCCGGAGTTCCAAAATAGAATCCTCCGGCATCTCGCTTACTTAAGGGATCTGCCCGTGCATGCAAATGAGCAGCTCGGCCCAATATTGTCTTTCCGTCTCGCAGACAAAAACACCTATAACGAGCTTCTAAAGCTGCTCAAACAACAAAACGAGGCCTACTACACCAAAAACGAATATAGTAACACCTATATCGAAAACCAAAACAACCACCTTCAAAAAGTTTTTTCCTTTACATGGGAAAGATAGAGAATCTGGGATTCTTGGCCCTCTTGTGAATATATTTTGTCCTGGCAAGGGGGCTTTTCTTCGCATTTCTCTATTCTTGTAAAACTTTAGTAAAAAAATAATCGAAAATTCCTTCCGTGGCCCCTTATACTTCAATTCTTCTTAAATGTCGCTGATTCCCCCAACACAAAAGCTCATGAGGGAAGGAACACTCCAGTAAAAGCTTCCGCCCTTTTGATTTCGCTTGCTGCAGCCTTTTACTTTTTATCGAATCCTATTCACCTTGCGCTTTGCCTTGCCGCTGTGTCAACACGATGTAGCAACCTACGAATATTAATTAAAATTATTAGTAAAATAAATTGATTATTTTACTAAATAAGATAAAATAGAAGTAATCGGAAGTGCGAAAACTATCGTCCCTGGAATAGTGTGGACGGGGAAAGGAGGGATGCACCCTGGCAACGATTAAGGACATCGCCGAACTGGCAGGGGTTTCAATCGCAACGGTATCACGGGTTTTGAATTATGACCCGGCGCTTTCGGTCACAGATGAGACGAGAAAGCGGATAATGGAAGCGGCGGAAGAGCTGTCCTATAAAAAACGGCCCGCCAAAAAAACAGCCGCGAAAAAAATCGCGATTATCCACTGGTATACCGAAAAGGAAGAGATGGAAGACCTTTACTATCTGTCCATCAGGCATGGCATTGAACGGAGATGCCAACAGCAAGACATTCAATTCGCAAATTATTTTTACGATGAACTGAAGGACATTAAATTCGACCAACTGCAGGGAATCATCGCGATTGGCAAATTCAGCCTCGGGCAGGTTGCCGAAATCGCCGGGGTCACCCGGAATATCGTCTTTGCCGATTGCAATCCGGATGATGAAGTGTACGACTCGGTCATTATTGATTTTGATAAGGCGTCGAAGAAAATCATCGATTACCTGAATGAAAAGGGCCATAAATCAATCGGCTATATTGGCGGGCGCGAGACTTACAAAGGAAGCTCCGTAGAGATTGCCGATCAAAGGGAAATGAGTTTCCGTTCCTATATGGCCGAAAAAGGGCTGTTGCAGAACGAAATGATTTACATTGGCTCGTTTTCGGTCGCAAGCGGGTACAGCCTTATGAAACAGGTAATTAGCATTCTCGGGGAAAGGCTGCCGACGGCTTTTTTTGCGGGGAATGATTCAATCGCGATTGGCTGCCTCCGTGCGCTCCATGAAGAAAACATCCCTGTTCCCGAGCGTGTGAACATCATTGGACTTAATGATATAAGCGTATCAAAATATGTATTCCCGGCATTGTCAACCTTGAAAGTCCATACAGAGCTGATGGGAGAAACGGCCCTTGAACTGCTGCTAGAACGGATTGATGGGCGAAGGGTCGCCAAAAAGATTTTCATCGGCACGGAACTGGTGATCCGGAAAAGCAGTTTCTAATGGAGTGCCGCCAACATCGAGACGCCCTTCGCAAAACCTATTAGTAAGGGGAAGAGATTATGGATCTACAACAATTAACGAAAGAATTCCGAGAACTTTTTTCTTACGGGGACACGGAAGGAGTCCGTTGTTTTTTCTCGCCGGGCAGGATCAATCTAATTGGCGAGCATACAGATTATAACGGCGGCCGTGTCTTTCCATGCGCAATCACGTATGGGACGTATGGTGTTGCCAAAAGGCGCGCCGATCGCCGTGTCCGCCTTTTTTCAAAAAACTTCCCGGAAGCAGGAATGATTGAATTCAGCCTCGACGAATTAGATTATGATCCGGCCCAAACGTGGGGGAACTTTCCCAAAGGAATGATCCGCTATATAATCGAAGCGGATTGGGGCATCCCGGCCGGAATGGACATCCTTATTAAAGGGAACATCCCGAACGGAGCCGGGCTATCTTCTTCGGCATCCCTTGAAATGCTGATCGGTGTTATCACCAATGAACTGTTTGCCCTTGAGATACCAAGAATTTCGCTCGTGAAGCTTGGCAAACAGGTTGAAAATGAATTCATCGGCGTCAACAGCGGAATTATGGACCAATTCGCTGTCGGGATGGGAAAAAAAGATTGCGGCATCCTCCTCGATTGTGAGACGCTTGAGTATGAGTACGCGCCGCTTAATTTGAACGGCTGCAAAATTATCATCATGAATACGAACAAACGGCGCGAGCTTGCCGATTCAAAGTACAATGAAAGGCGCAGCCAGTGCGAAAGCGCCCTAGCCTTTTTGCAAAAGGGTCTTAATATACGGTCACTAGGTGCGCTGACCGGGCAGCAATTCGATGCGCATATGCATCTCATCCCGGATGACATTTTACAAAAAAGGGCCAAGCACGCGGTATATGAAAATGAACGCACAATCAATGCCCTTTCCGAGCTGAAGAAAGGAAACCTGGAGGGCTTCGGAAAATTGATGAATGCGTCGCACCAATCCCTGAAGGAAGATTACGAGGTAACCGGAATCGAGCTTGATACACTCGTTGAAGCTGCCTGGGAGCAAAACGGCACTCTTGGCGCGAGGATGACAGGCGCCGGATTCGGGGGTTGCGCGATAGCGCTTGTCGAAGCTGACGAGGTAAATTCGTTCATCGAAGCGGTCGGCGAAGCCTACAGGAACAAAATCGGTTATGATGCAAGCTTTTATGTCGCCCATATTGGGGATGGCACGAAGGAACTTACGGCGGAGGTGAAATGATGGGCATCTTGGTGCTTGGCGGCGCGGGCTATATTGGCTCCCATGCCGTCTATCAGCTGACTGACCAGGGGTATGACGCAATTGTGGTGGACAATCTCCAGACTGGCCATGCGGAGGCCGTCCATCCAAAGGCGAAGTTTTACAAGGGAGACATCCGTAACAAGGAATTTTTGCGCGGGGTCTTTGAAAAAGAGGAGATAGAAGGGGTCCTGCATTTCGCCGCGAACTCGCTTGTCGGCGAATCGATGGAAAAACCGCTTGAGTATTTTAATAACAATGTGTACGGAACCCAAGTACTGCTTGAAACGATGGTTGAATTTGGTGTAAAAAACATCGTCTTCTCCTCGACCGCGGCGACGTACGGGGAGCAATCGGTCATGCCGATTACGGAAGACATGCCTGCGAGCCCCACAAACGCATATGGCGAAACGAAGCTGGCGATGGAAAAAATGATGAAGTGGTGTGAGATTGCCTACGGAATGAACTATGTGTCGCTCCGCTATTTTAACGTGGCAGGGGCAAGGCACACCGGTGAAATTGGCGAGGACCACCAGCCGGAAACCCACCTGATCCCGCTCATCCTCCAGGTTCCGCTTGGCCAGCGGGAGGCTATCTCCATTTTCGGCGACGATTATGATACAGAGGACGGGACATGCATCCGGGATTATATTCACGTCGAAGACTTGATTGATGCCCATATCCTCGCGCTAAGGTATTTGCAAAATGGGGGAGGGAGCGAAATCATCAATCTCGGCAGCGGACAGGGATTCTCGGTTAAGGAAATGATTGAAGCGGCCCGGAAAGTGACCGGCCATGAAATACCGGCAAAGGTCGTTCCCCGAAGAAGCGGTGACCCGAGCAGGCTGATCGCCTCCTCCGAAAAAGCAAAACAGGTGCTGGGCTGGAAACCGGAACGGACTTCGGTTGAACAAATCCTTGAGGACGCCTGGAAATGGCACCGGAATCACCCAGAAGGCTATAAAGGATAGGGGGGCTTGGCATGGAGGTTTATCAGGCGATACAGGCGTTGCTCGACCGGGCGCTTGCCTGCGATATGATCGAACAACAGGATGAAATCTACGCGCGCAACCAGATCATGGCCCTCCTGGAACTGGACGAATTTATCGAAAACAGCGCGGGCCCGGACAGCAAGGGGATTCCAGATCTCCTCGAGGCGCTCGCTGAATATGCCGCCGAAAAGGAAATCATCGGCGGCCTGGATTCCGAACGGGAGATTTTTACCGGTAAGATCATGAATGTCCTCATTCCAAGGCCTTCGGATGTCAATGCCTTATTTTATGAAAAATACAAAACGAATCCGAACCTAGCGACGGATTATTTTTACGAGCTAAGCAAAAACAGCAATTATATCCAGACGAAACAGATTGCCAAAAACATCAGCTACACGTATGAATCGGACTACGGAACGCTTGATATTACAATCAACCTTTCAAAGCCCGAGAAGGACCCGAAACAAATTGCCCTTGAACGGGAAATGAAAAACCGCGCCCCTGCATATCCAAAATGCCTCCTTTGTATCGAAAATGAAGGATACGCGGGTAGGATCGGATATCCGGCGCGCTCAAACCATAGGATCATCGGGCTCGAGCTTGGGGGAGAGCCCTGGTATCTCCAATACTCGCCGTATGTGTACTACAACGAGCATTGTATCGTCCTCAGCGCCGAGCACCGCGATATGAAAATCGGCCGGGCGGCGTTCACGCGGCTGCTTGAATTCGTTGCGCAATTCCCCGCCTATTTTCTCGGTTCGAATGCAGATTTGCCGATTGTCGGGGGATCGATATTGAGCCATGACCATTACCAGGGCGGAAAATACGAATTCGCGATGGCGAGGGCGGGAGAAATCTACTCGTTTCCCGTCGGAGGATTCCCGAACGTGGAAGCGGCAGCGTTGAAATGGCCGCTGTCCGTCATCCGGCTGCGCGGGAACGACCCAAACGATCTTGTTAGCGCCGCAGACAAGATTTACGAATCGTGGAAATGCTACAGCGACCCGGAAGCGGGAATCGAAGCTTATACTAGCCAGACGAGGCATAACACGGTCACGCCGATTGCGAGGAAGCGTGGCCACCAGTTTGAGATGGACCTTGTCCTCCGCAACAATCGGACGAGCGTTGAACATCCGCTTGGCATTTTCCATCCGCACAGTGATGTCCAGCATATTAAAAAAGAAAACATCGGCCTCATTGAGGTCATGGGGCTTGCCGTTCTGCCGGCAAGGCTCCAATCCGAGTTGAAGAAAATCGAAAAGTACTTGCTCGGCGAAGAGGCGGATGTGAAGGATTACCACCTCGCCTGGGCGGATGAATTGAAGCAAAGGCACTCCGCCGAATTGTCGCTTCATACAGCACCAGCGATTATCCGGCAGCATGTCGGCGCTAAATTCGCCAGGGTTCTCGAGGATGCCGGCGTCTTCAAACAAACCGAAGCAGGAAAGCGCGCTTTCCGGAAATTCACGGATTTATTACGATAAGAATGCAAAGCCTGTACCAGCACGAGCTGTTGGTGCGGGTTTTTTTGTTAGAAAAGGGAGTACGTAGAATCTACGTGTCAAATAACTTGGATTCCCCATAATGGGGGATTACCTTCATTTTTATTCAAAGTAAAACGGACGGAGTGTTAAATTCCGCCCGTTTCATTCTATTAATCTCATAATTTTTAAAAGGCTTGAACTCTACTTGAATTGAATCGGTACCATGCTTGACGTGAGAGGCACGAGTTTGAAATTCTGGCTTTTTAAATAATCCAACAATGCTGGCAGGTTGGCGAGCGTCTCCTCCCGTTCATGCAAAAGCACCACAATCGGCCCCGGTTTCCCCTTTTGCTTTTCGATTTGTTCAATCGTGCTGTCGACGAAGCGGCGGTCACGGTAATACCAGTCCCGGCTGTCGACATTCCAGTCCCACATTTTGTATCCGTGTTCGGCAACAGCCCTCTTATAATCAGCCGTCATATACGGAGAACTGCCGAAAGGGGTACGGATTAACGCCGTATCAATTCCCGTAATCCTTTTTATTGTATCCTTTCCCTGGTCCATTTCCGCTACAACGGTTTGTGCGGAATGGTAAAACTTTTGCTTGTTGTGGCTGACTCCGTGCATGCCGAGGCTATGGCCGGAAGCCGCCATCCGTTTGACCTGAACGGGATATTGTTTCATGTTCCCGTCGAGCAGAAAGAAAGTGGCCTTTGCATTGTATTTGTCGAGCAAGTCGAGGATTTGGTTTGAAACGCGATGCGGGCCGTCGTCAAATGTCAGGTAAAGCTCTCGTTGTTTCCCAGATGGAGCGGGAGGTTTAGCTGAAGGTTTGCTTTGGGCGGGAGCTGGCGTTGAGTTGCTTGTTTCTTCGTGTCCAGGCTTTTGGGCCGGATCAGGATTTTGAGCCTGTTGCTGAGCGGGTTTTGCAGTTTCCGCCTGGTTTGAAGCCGACCTCTGGGCAATTTTTGTACCTTGATCCTGGTTTGAAGCCAGGCTCTGGGCAATTTTTGTACCTTGATCCTGGTTTGAAGCCGGGCTCTGGGCAGTTTTTGCAGCCTCGGCCTGATTTGAAGCATGATTCTGTACACGTTTTGAAGTTTGTGCCGAATTTGATGCCGATTTCTGGGCAGGATCCGAAGCCTGCGCGGGATTTGTTCCCGGTTGCCTTTCGTGCTTAGAGGGTACTTGAGTATTCTGTGCAATCTTTGCTGGCTGCGCCTGCTTTTCAGACGGTACCCCAATGTTTTTGGAAGCGGCGGATGCCTGGGTACTTTTACTTCTCTCAAGTGGCGGGGAAACTAGTTTTACGGGGTGAAGCATTGTTCCATAATTGCGAAACTCCGCCGCGAGTTCGTTTTTTATCCCCGTAACGGCGGTGCTGTCAGTCTTTGCCGTCCCTGCTTTGGACGCATAGGCCCCGGCAGCCATACTTATCCCAAAAACAAGTGGAATAAAGGCTAGGCAAATCAATAATGTCTGTATCTTCTTGTTGGCAAGCAGGTTTCTCATCTTTTTCCCCTCTGTTTCGTAAAAATTCGCCTCTCATCTATATAGTCGATTATATTTCTATATCGTTACAAATATTTCTGATATTTTACAAATTACTAGTTTTAGAGAGAGAAAGATAGATGAATTTGTCCTATTTATTTGGAGAAGTTTGTAACATTTTGGAGAGAATCCTGTTCCTGGCTCCATGCAGGTCTGGGTGGTAAAATGTGGATAGTGGGTATTTTTTAAAAAATTAAATTAGGCCTGTTGAAAGCTTGCGCTAATAGCGAAAGCCGGATTTAATGGCGCTATTTATGAAAATATATTCAGAGCCGCTCATTCACTATAAATGACTTTAAATACCTAGAAAAAAACAAAAACAAGGGGTGATAGGATGAACAAGGAAATCAATTATAACAACCGGTGTCCGGAATGCGGCGCACCAGAAGCAAATGGGCTTGATTGCGGTGGACAGCTTGAACAAATTCTCGCTTGGGAGCAGTCCGACCCTGATTTGCTCGGACGGCATTTTTGGACAGTCGCGTGCTTCAATATCCAACATTCATCATCATTTACGGAAGAAGCTTGGACAGGGCTTTGTACCATTTTTTGCGAGGCATACGACCATCAACTAGCTGGGGGCGATATCCGCCGTAAAGTATCCTTGTTGTCGGACGGTCCTGTCAGGATCAGGAGGGAAGAGCCAGCTGTTCCAATATCCCGCGATTGGGCGATGGCCATTTCGGAGGTTTACCTTGCGGGTGAACCAAAAGGAGCGGCCGACCGAGTCCTGGCCTGGTCGAAGGTCATACGAAAACACCTTGAGGGGTTCCTGTGAAATCAACTTCTTCAGGCAATGAGGGTAAACTGTTATTAAGACCACAAAGATCGTTTGGAATACACCATTAAATATCCTGTAAAGACCGATGTTCCTCTTCCAATCGTCTTCTAAAGGTTTGTAAAGACGATTCCATCTCAAAACTAATTCATTCGGTCTTTAGACCCCGCATAAAGACCGTTTCGCGGGGGATCGTGTCCTGAAACGGTCTTTTGGCCCCGCGTAAAGACCGTTTCGCCAAGGATCATGTTTTGAAACGGTCATTAGACCCTGCGTAAAGACCGTTTCGTGGGGGATCGTGTCCTGAAACGGTCATTAGAACCCGTATCAAGACCGTTTCGGTGGGAAACGTGTCCTGAAACGGTCTTTAGAACCCGTATCAACATCGTTTCGCCAAGAATCGTGTCTGAAACGGTCTCTAGGCCACGTATCAAGACCATTTCGCCAAGGATCGTGTCTGAAACGGTCTTTAGCCCCGTATCAAGGCCTAAAAGCAGCCACATCATAAATGAAACAATAAATCGCCCAATCCCCATCCCAAAAATACCTCGATAAAAAGAAAAAACCATGGCATCCCCCTCATTCATGCATGAGAGGCGCCATGGTTTTCTAATCCTTTTTTTGAACCCCACTTTTAAACCAATTCATCGGATTTAAGCTTTTCCGGTAACGTGTTACGGCTTCTTTGCCGAGGATAATGCCGCCGATCCAAAAGGTGGCTTCTCCGGCAATGACAAGGCCACCGGTAACCGCAACCTTTGTCCCGGTTGAAAACGAACTAAGCGGGACGAGCAGGATGGCCGCATAGAAAATGCACGATACAATAATCAATACGACGCCTAAACGGGTGAGCGTTGCTTTTCTCTTTTGCTGGGCGGCTGTTGCTCCCTCATTCTCAAGCATGAATGACCTCCGATTCTTTTTTCTAAATTATATAGCATTGCCGCCCTGCAGGCTATTGAAAACTGGTGCGTCGGCTTGGTGGATAATTCATGCGTACTTCTGTACAATGGGAAGAATGAACGCAAGTGTGCGGGATTTTTCTAAAAAAAGAAAGGTGTTGGACATGGAAAAAAGCATAATCTTCTTTGATATTGACGGGACTTTGCTTGATGATGACAAACGTCTACCAGCATCGACAAAGGAAGCCGTATTCAAGCTAAAGGAACTGGGCCACGAGGTTGCGATTGCGACCGGACGCGGGCCGTTCATGTTTGAAGAACTCCGCGAGGAACTTGGCATTGATACATATGTTTCCTTTAATGGACAATACGTCGTCCTCCGGGGCGAATCGGTTCACCGTAACCCAATGAATGAGCGGGCGCTTGAACAGATTACCTTAACAGCTGCTGAAAATAATCATCCCCTAGTTTATATGGATCCGTTTGATATGAAAACAAGCGTTCCTGAGCATAACTGGATTGACGAAAGCATGGGTACGCTCAAGCTTTCAAAACAACCTTCGCATGGCCCTGACTATTTCAGGAACCGGGAAATTTATCAGACACTTCTTTTCTGCCAGCATGATGAGGAGCTTCGCTATGAAAAAGCATTTAGCGAATTTGATTTTATCCGCTGGCACCCACTATCCGTCGATGTCCTTCCTGCTGGCGGTTCGAAAGCGAAGGGGATTGAAAAACTCGTCTCCGCCATGGGATTGTCCATTGAAAATGCCTATGCATTTGGCGATGGCCTGAACGACATCGAAATGCTTTCATTCGTCCCGAACAGCGTTGCCATGGGAAATGCCGTACCGGAAGTGAAAAAAGCCGCAAAGTATGAAACCATCCATGTTAATGACGGTGGCATTCTGCACGGATTGAAACTCGTCGGGCTGCTTTAAGGGTAGGGCTGGCATTCAACTCTGTGAAATTTTAGCAAACGGACCGTTTCCGTATCACGATGAAAATCTAAATTGAAGGCCTGATTCGTTCCACCGTTTCAGGCAGAAAATAAAACTGAATCAAAACTAGGGTTCCCCGTTTCCTCCGCCAAAAGAATATGGCAATTTGGTGGCGAAATGAAAATGCATGCAGGAATTTGCGGGAACATGACGAATAAGTAAGTTGCGCCTTATCAGCAAAGGGCGGGATTAGGATTTTTTTCACTGATATGATACTATTTCAGGGGAAGAATCTTTAGGGGTGATGCAGTTGGCTTTAATGTTTTATTGGTACCCGAAGTGCGGGACATGCAGAAACGCAAAAAAATGGCTGGATGAGCACAGCTTATCCTATGAAGCGGTACATATCGTCGAGCAGCCGCCGTCAAGGGACGAACTAAAGGACCTTTACGAAAAAAGCGGGCTCGAACTAAAGAAATTTTTCAACGTAAGCGGCCAAAAATACCGTGAACTTGGTTTGAAGGATAAAGTTAAGAAAGCCTCCGAAGATGAGCTGCTTGATATCCTTGCTTCGGACGGAATGCTCCTCAAACGGCCGATACTGACTGATGGGAAAAAAGTCACCGTCGGATTCAAGGAAGAGGACTACAAAGAAATGTGGCTTTAGGTGCCTGTGCCGATCTCGGCATTCATGGTAGTATCGATGAACAATCGATAATAGACAAAAATGGACATATGGAGGGATTGCAATGAGTACACCAAAGGATTTGCGGTATTCAGAAGAGCATGAATGGGTAAAGGTTGAAGGGGAAAAAGTGCGGATCGGCATCACGCATTTCGCGCAATCCGAACTTGGCGACATCGTTTTCGTAGAACTGCCTGAGGTCGGCGATGAAATAACAGCGGACGAGCCATTCGGCAGCGTCGAGTCCGTCAAAACCGTTTCCGAACTTTACGCTCCAATTAGCGGCAAAGTAGTCGAAGTAAACGAAGACCTTTCCGACAGCCCGGAATTCGTCAACGAATCCCCATACGAAAAAGCATGGATGATCGTTATCGAGCCTTCTGACATGAGTGAAATCGAAAAACTCATGACAGCCGAGCAATACGAAGAAATGACCAACGAATAATACAAACCGGAGGCCTCCTGTTCAGGAGGGCCTCTTTTTTTCTGAAAATTGGACAACGCCCTAACTTTCCCAACTATGCATTCCAAACGCATCGGGCATGCTAATGGAAAAACAAAAAGGGTGGTCTACCATGACATTAAATGTACAGAAACTCGACATTACCGACAGGGTGGTTGGAAAACTGAAAAACGGGGAAATAAAACTATACCTGGAAAACGAGCCAATCGGCCGCATCAAGCTAGAAGGCGAGGTCGACTTCGAACTCGACAGGCGTTTTGACATAGACCAACAGCGAATTTTTCAGCACATCACCTTTTCCGAAAACCCCGACGCCAAATACACCGACTGCCAAGATGGAGGCTGGTGCTAAGAAGGCCAGGCACCACCAGGGGAGCAAAGTCCTGTATGTTCTTGTATGGCAGTGGTATAGTTGAGGCAGGGCGGGAGGCTACACACAAAGCGCGCGATTGAATAAGCTATTACCAACAACTTTCCTGCAGGTGATGTCAATGAGCGAAGAATACGCGGATAAAATTATTATTGTTGAAGGCAGATCGGATAAGAAGAAGGTTCTCGGTATGATTAAGGACCGTGTGGAAGTTATTTGCACGAACGGAACCATTTCACTTTCCAGGCTTGATGAATTGATTGATTCGTTCGGGGACAGACAGGTGTTTATACTCGCGGATGCTGATGAAGCGGGTGAAAAGCTGAGGAGGCAATTCCGCAGGGAGTATCCGGAGGCGGAGCATCTCTATATTGACAAGATGTACAAAGAGGTCGCAACAGCGCCATACCATCACCTAGCGATGGTGCTTTTGGCCGCCAATATTGATGTTCATGCCGAATTTTTGGAGATGGGCCGGAACGCGCAATGAAGGAATGGACAAGCGAAGAAGCTTACGCCTTTCTTCAAGGCGCGAAAACAGGGCTGCTTTACTTTTATACGCCTCTGTGCGGAACCTGCCAGGTAGCTTCGAAAATGCTTGAAGTTGTCGCTGCAATGAATCGCCATATCGAAATTGGCAAAATCAATCTCAATTATGCTCCCGAATTCGCGGAGACTTTTGCGATAGAAAGTGTCCCTTGCCTTGTGTTTATTAAGGAAGGGCAAACCATCGATTCCATTTATGCGTTTCGATCTGTACCGTACCTGCTGGAAAAAATACAAACTGTTTTACGATAAGCGGATGCCAGGGTGCATCCGTTTTTTAATATTTGTAGGCCACAGTAAGTGAGATGAGTCCCGAAACCCAGGGAATCCGGGACGGAAAAGTGGTTTTAGGACCAAGATGAGTCTCAAAAACCAGGGAATCGGGACACAAAGCCGGTTTTAGGACCAAGATGAGTCCGAAAATTTCATAACCCTTAAGACAAGCCACCTTCCGCCATCCACAACGGCACTTTCCAAGAATGGATCTCAGCCATATTCCCACTTAACCTAGCGAATGAGCAAGCAATCTTTTAATCAAGAGCCCTCTATATTCAACCTATCAGCCCTCTTATGGCATCTGCTTTCGCCAAACCCCCTCAAATTCGGATAAATTTCAAAAAAATAGGTATGTACCAGCAACTTCCCTAGTTTACAAAATGTTCCTCACCGATTATGATACTTAGGGAGGCGAAATAAATACGCTTTCCAACTAAGGGAATTATGGTTCGGGTTATTCCCGGACATCTGCAAAGGGCGGATCAAGATGGCATTTTACAAAGGATGGGCCAAACAGTTTAACGCCTATAATTACAATATTAAACTGAGTATGGCTGCCAATATCATTACCCAGATTGGAATTGGCATTTTCATTGTTATTTATAATTTTTATGTCCGTGAATTGGGTTATTCGGAATCCGTCAACGGTCAGATTATTTCAATGGCATCGCTAGCGACGGCGATTGTCCTTGTACCCGCCGGAATCATTGGCGACAAATTCGGCCGGAAAAGGGTTATTTTCACGGGCATTCTCGTATCTGGAACCTTGCTCATCATGAGAGCATTGGCAGCTGATGAAACGATGCTAGTGTATTTGGCATTTGCCGCGGGCCTTTCGGGCGCATTCCTGCAAGTTTCGGGAATTCCGTGGCTGGCTGAAAACTCTGACCCATCACAGCGGGTCAACCTGTTTTCGCTCCACTTCGCATTAATGACGGCGGCGAGTGTAATTGGAAACATGCTGGGCGGAATTTTGACCGATTTTTTCGGCCTTTTTTTCACCAGCCTTGAAAGCTTGCGGATTACATTGTTAATCGGGGCGGCTATTTATTTGGGAGGAGCAATCCCTGCCTTTAAGTTCAGGACTCCCGCCAATCGTATGGAAAAACCACAAATAGATGAAGCCGGAAGGAAAAAAGCCGCGTTTAACTGGAGCGGCTTCAAAATCATTGCCCTTTTTGCAATCGCGCAAATGCTGATTGGATTTGGGGCTGGGCTCGTTATTCCATACCTGAATCTCTATTTTGCGGGACGGTTTTCTGCTTCTACATCGACGACCGGATTCATCATTTCTCTTGGCCAGGCGGCCACCGCTTTTGCGATGATTATCGGACCCAAGGTCGTCAAGCGCGTCGGGGAGGTCAGGGCTGTCGTTATCCTACAGTTGCTGTCGCTTCCATTCCTGCTTTTGACCGCTTACACGGAAAACTTGTGGCTAGCTGCGATTGGTTTCCTGTTCAGGCAGGCGCTCATGAATGCCGGGAACCCGATTCAAAGCTCGCTCATCATGTCACGAGTTGATGATTCGATGAAAGGATTGGCCAATTCGATCAATCAGACTGTTTTCAATTTAGGTTGGGCGTTCATGGGGCCGGTTTCAACGGGAATCGTAGTCAAATACGGCGACTATTGGGGCTATGCATATGTGTTCACAATAACCGCAAGCCTTTACTTAATTAGTTCTGTTTACTTCTATCTTGTTTTCGGGCGGAAGGTTTTAAAAAGCCAGGCATCCAAGGTTCCAAAAGCTGCCGGAATGTGACATATTTCCCCGGAAATTTTGCATTCCCTTTTAGCTTTGGCGGATTTTTTTGAAAAACACAAAAGAAGCCTGCTTATGAAGATTTTGTCGAACGAATAATGGAGGAATCCTGATTCCGGAAATGAATTAAGTAAGCAGGGGGGATTCACAATGATTGAGCAGATTCATCGGTTCTGTGCAAATTTTAATAAAAAGCCGCATATCCATTCTTTATTTGGCAGCAGCCAGACGGTTTATATACAAATTGGAGGCTCTTTTGTGGAGTTTGGGGACGGTAAGGCGAGGGTTTCAAACGGCGAGAAACTAAGCAAACCCTTGCTTGCAAACATCACGGGAAGCCCTGAAGCTATCGGCGAACTGCTTTGCGGGACGGCAAGAATGCGCGATCTGCTCAATCATCGGGCAATACATATCGATGCGTCCTTTCGCACTGTGCTAAAGCTTGAATCCATTTTTCTTTTGGCAAAGGAACTTGAGTTTGAAAAAATTCCCTATTGACGGAAAGAATGTCTTAAGATAAACTTTCTTTAAATCTTTGGCAAGATTCTAATAATTTCATAATTCTTATCAAGAGAGGCGGAGGGAATGGCCCGATGATGCCCGGCAACCGGTGAATGCACGGTGCCAATTCCAGCAGGGAGACCCCCTGTAAAGATAAGAGGAGATAGCCCTCTTCTCTTATGGAGCGGGTTTTTATTTTTAAGGGATTGTAAATGATTCTGCATTGTGTGATTCTGGCTGATATTTCCGGCTCTTTTTCAAAAACTTCTTTATTGACACCTTAATTTCACCATGATACGATAGCAATCGTTATTAATTGAATAGTTTAGCTGCTCTTATCAAGAGAGGTGGAGGGATGTGCCCGATGAAGCCCGGCAACCGTCACAGGATGATTTCTGTGAAATGGTGCCAATTCACACAAAGCGTTCGCTTTGGGAGATGGGAGAAAGGATTAATGTTTAATTTGCCTTTCTGCCCGGTTGCAGAAAGGCTTTTTACTTTTCCGGAATGAATCCTGTAATAGATTCAAACGATAGGATTAGATAGATTAAGACATGATTGCTGCCCGGCATGATGGGTAAATGGGTGTAAAGAAGGTGATTCGATGATTTCGATAAAAAATGTCAGAAAAAGCTTTCCTTCAAAACACGGGACACTGACAGCGGTTGATAATGTCAATCTCGATATACGCGAAGGGGAAATCTTCGGTGTTATTGGGTACAGCGGCGCCGGCAAAAGTACGTTGATCCGGATGCTGAACAGGCTTGAAAGCCCAACCGAAGGATCCATAACGATTGCAGGCCGTGAAATTTCAAAAATTTCTGGAAGGGAGCTTAGGAAGGCACGCCAGGAAATCTCAATGATTTTCCAGCATTTCAATCTACTTTGGTCACGCACAGTCCGGGAAAATATCGCGTTTCCGCTTGAAATTGCGGGAATTTCGGGGCCGGAACGCAAAAAACGTGTTGATGAGCTAATTAAGCTTGTCGGCCTTGAAGGCAGAGAAAACGCGTATCCGTCACAATTGAGCGGCGGGCAAAAGCAGCGTGTCGGTATTGCCAGGGCGCTTGCGAATAACCCAAAGGTCTTGCTTTGTGACGAAGCGACATCTGCTCTCGATCCGCAGACGACGGATTCGATTCTTGACCTGTTGGTCGACATTAACAAGCGGCTCGGTTTGACGATTGTTCTGATTACCCACGAAATGCATGTTATCAGGAAAATTTGCCACCGCGTCGCCGTTATGGAGAGCGGTAGGATCGTTGAACTCGGCCCTGTATTGGATGTCTTTAAAAAGCCGCGGCAGCCAATAACGAAGCGATTCGTCCAGCAGGTAACAGAACCCGAGGAGACAAAGGATGCGGTCGAGCATCTGCTCGAGCGCCTTCCATCCGGAAAGGTCATCCAGCTCACATTTGTCGGCGAGGCTACCGAACAGCCGCTTATCACAAATTTGATCAGGAAGTTTGATATAACGGCGAATATTTTGCAGGGGAAGATTTCACAGACGCAAAGCGGATCCTACGGTACCCTGTTCCTTCATCTTGATGGACCGGAAAGCGAACTCGCAAAGGCACTGGAATATATCAACTCCCAGCAGGTAGGCGTGGAGGTGATTGCAAATGCTTGAAACCTATTTCCCGAATGTCGTCTGGGAAAATATGTGGGCGGCAACACGGGAAACGCTCTACATGACGAGCATATCCGTTGCGGTTACATTTGTCCTCGGCATCATCCTTGGATTGCTTCTCTTCCTTACTGGGAAGGGCAACCTTTGGGAGAATGCCTTCATTAATAAAATCATTGCAGCTTTTGTGAACGTCTTCCGTTCAATTCCTTTCATCATCCTTATCGTCCTGCTTATCCCGTTCACGGTGTTCGTAGTCGGGTCCATGATAGGGGAAAATGCCGCATTGCCAGCACTCATTATCGGTTCGGCGCCGTTTTACGCGAGGATGGTTGAAATCGGGCTGCGTGAAATTGATAAAGGCGTCATCGAAGCGGCAAAATCAATGGGCGCATCAACGTGGACGATTATTTGGAAGGTGCTGTTGCCCGAATCAATGCCGGCGCTTGTATCCGGAATTACTGTTACAGCGATTGCCCTTGTCAGCTACACGGCAATGGCTGGCGCGATTGGCGCTGGCGGACTTGGAAACCTTGCTTACCTTGAAGGCTTCCAGAGAAGCCGCAATGACGTAACAGTGATGGCCACAATCATCATCCTAATTATTGTTTTTATCATTCAATTAATTGGGGACACAATTACCCGTAAATTGGATAAAAGATAAAATCCCTCAGTCCATACGGCTGATAGTTTACTTACAACAAAGGAGAATAGAACATGAAAAAATGGCTTGGAACACTTTTAACATTCGCCCTTGTCCTTGTACTGGCTGCTTGTGGCAGCTCCGATGACAACAAAGCTGGAAGCGACAAAAAGGAAGACGACAACAAACTCGTTGTTGGCGCTACAAACGTACCGCATGCTGAGATTCTTGAAGAAGCGAAGCCGATTTTGAAAGAAAAAGGCATCGACCTTGAAATCAAAACGTTCACGGACTATGTTCTTCCTAACAAAGCATTGGATGCAAAGGAACTTGATGCTAACTTCTTCCAGCACATTCCATACTTTGAGGCCCAAATCAAGGAAAATGGCTATGACTTTGCCAACGCTGGCGGAGTCCACATTGAGCCAATTGGCGTTTATTCCAAGAAATACAAGAGTCTTGATGATCTGCCAGATGGCGCGCACATCATTGTGAGCAGCTCTGTTCCTGACCACGGCCGAATCCTTTCCATGCTTGAAAGCAAAGGGTTACTCAAGCTGAAAGATGGCGTTAACAAAGTTGAAGCGACTGTTGAAGACATCGTTGAAAACCCTAAAAACCTTAAATTCGATGCAAAATACGAAGCAAAGCTTCTACCGCAAATCTACAACCAGGGTGAAGGCGACGCAGTGCTCATCAACTCGAACTATGCGATTGACACAGGCTTGAACCCAATTGAAGATTCAATTGCCATTGAAGAATCCGATTCACCGTATGTCAATATCATCGCTGTCAACAAAGGCGATGAAAACAGTGACAAAATCAAAACTCTCTTGGAAGTCCTACACTCTAAGGAAATCCAGGACTTCATTCTTGAAAAGTACAAAGGCTCAGTCGTTCCGGTATCCGAATAATCGGATTGCGGATCGGCTTTCCTTAGGAAAAATGTGATACTTCTAATTTGGAGGCCCCCATTAAATGGGGACCGCTTTTTTATTGCTTTTCTTTGGAAGGAAGGGCGCCGCCAACACGCATACTTCCCCGGCCAATTCTCCATACTAACGAGGACAATGAATCGTTAGGAGTGGAAGAAATGGAACATTTTCACGAGCCCCAAAATTCAACTGAAGAAGCATTATACGAATATAAGGCTGGCCTTGGCGTCTTTACGAAAAAAATGCCCGAAATAGCGCGCCTGTACAACGCATTCACAGAGGAATGCTTTAAGGAAGGAGCCCTCTCCCAAAAGGACAAGCACCTGATTGCGCTTGGCGTATCCCTTCACGCGCAGGATGAATATTGTATTATTTATCACCTGAAAGGCTGCCTCGACCAAGGAGCGTCCGAGGACGAAATTCTTGAAACAGTCGGCGTGACAGCTGCATTCGGCGGCGGCGCGGCCATGAGCCAGGGCGTCACCCTCGTCCAGGAAGCAATCGACGAACTCAACCAGCTGAAGCAGTAATAAGAAATACTTTATTTAAAGGCATATGAAGACAGTTTTGAAGGCGTTTTGAGATTGATACTGTCTGTATTCCCACCCCTATATGAATCTTTTTCCATAAGTTCCTCCCTTTACCGTCCAGAAACTTGTTTTTATAAAATGTCCAAGGGTATACACTTAAAGTCGGAGAAATTCAATGCAAAGAGTCAATGGCCATTTTACAAAAACCAAACGCAATGGGTAAACGAAAGGACGTTTTATTTGTGGAAAAGCTTAACATGAGGTATACATCCGAGATGGAGAAAGCGATGCAAGGATCTCATGGAATCGGTTTTGAAGAGTACAAGCTAAAACATGACGTGCGGATGGAGGTCGAGCAGCGCCGCGAGAGGGAATATGTGAAAAGCCAGCGGCTGATTGCGGACATTGAACGGAAAATTTTCTAGGAAAAATAAGCCTGAAGGAAGGCATGCCTGGAAAGGGCGGTCCTTCTTGCAGGATGGACATACTATATAATAGGAAGAAAGCCGGGGAGCCAGTGGACCGTATCATTGGCTTTTCGGCTTTTTTTAAGCTATTGTTAAAGCGTGTATACATGAAGCTGTCCTGGCGAGGGGAGAATAGCCTTGAAAAATCGAAAGGGAGATTCTCAGTCCTGCCTGGTTCAGTGAAAATCAGTATAGCGCCATAACATTCAGTTTAGAGGGTTGCTAACACATTTGATTTGTTATAAGATTGGAATGAGAATAAAATGAGAATGGAAGTTTCCGCATTTCAGCCGGGCAGACTTCCTTATTAGTAGCGGAGGTATTGATATGGGTGGATCAACTTTAACGATCAAAGATCTTCATGTCTCGATCGAAGGGAAAGAAATTTTAAAGGGTGTAAACCTTGAAGTAAAAGGCGGGGAAATCCACGCCATCATGGGCCCGAACGGAACAGGGAAATCGACTCTCTCTTCCGCGATCATGGGACATCCTAAATATGAAGTAACAAGTGGCTCCATTTCGCTTGACGGCGATGATGTCCTTGAAATGGAAGTTGACGAGCGCGCGCGTGCGGGGCTTTTCCTTGCGATGCAATATCCAAGCGAAATCAGCGGCGTAACCAATGCCGACTTTTTACGTTCAGCCATCAACAGCCGCAGGGGCGAAGGCAATGAAATTTCATTAATGAAATTCATCCGCCAGATGGACTCCCAAATGGACTTCCTTGAAATGGACCAGGACATGGCCCAGCGCTACCTGAATGAAGGTTTCTCCGGCGGTGAAAAGAAGCGGAACGAAATCCTTCAGCTCATGATGCTTGAGCCGAAAATTGCCATTCTTGACGAGATCGACTCCGGTCTGGATATTGACGCGCTGAAGGTCGTTTCCAAAGGAATCAATCAAATGCGCGGCGAAGAGTTCGGATGTTTAATTATTACACACTACCAGCGCCTTCTAAACTACATTACCCCGGACCATGTGCATGTTATGATGCAGGGCCGTATTGTAAAATCGGGCGGACCGGAACTTGCGAAGCGCCTTGAGGCGGAAGGATACGAGTGGATCAAGCAAGAGCTTGGCATTGAAGATGAAACTGTCGGCCAAGAAGCATAAGCATTAGGGGGACTAGAGATGACTACTGAAACCATTTTGCCTTTTGACAAAGAGTTCATCAGCTCTTTTTCAAAAGATAAGGCCGAACCGGCATGGCTTGAGGAATTGCGTCTGAAGGCTTTTGCCAGCCTCGATTCTCTGCCAATGCCAAGGCCCGATAAAACAAAGATTGACAAGTGGAACTTTACACAGTTCGAACGCCACACTGTCGAAAGCCAACCTTTCACATCCCTGAATGACCTTTCCGATGATGTAAAGGCGCTTGTCGACATCGAAGGCCAAAAGAACCTATATATCCAGAGGAACAACACGCCGGCCTATCTTTCCCTTTCACAGGATCTGAAGGATCAGGGCGTTGTGTTTACCGATATTTTCACGGCAGCGAAGGAGCATGGCGACCTGCTGCGCCGTTACTTCATGAACCAGGCTGTCCAGGCTGACGAACACCGCCTTACAGCGCTGCATGCGGCATTGATGAACGGGGGCGCGTTCCTGTACATTCCGAAGAATCTTGAAGTAAGGGAGCCAATTCAGGCCGTTTATCTCCAAGATAATGCCGAAACGAACCTGTTCAACCATGTCATTGTCGTTGTTGACGACAACAGCTCGGCGACATATGTTGAGAACTACATTTCGACTGTCGATGGACAAGGCGTGTTCAATATCGTCAGCGAAGCGATCCTTGGCACGAATGCCAGCCTTCAATACGGGGCGGTTGACACTCTGGCCAAAGGAATTACGACATATGTGAACCGCCGCGGCGTTACTGGCAGGGATGCAAGAATCGATTGGGCGCTTGGCCTGATGAACGATGGCAACACGATTTCCGACAACGTGACGAACCTTGTCGGTGACGGTTCCCACGGCGACCTGAAAACGGTTGTTGTCGGGCGCGGGGAACAAGTCCAGAACTTCACAACACAGATTGTCCATTTTGGTAAAAATACAGAAGGTTTTATCCTGAAGCATGGCGTTATGAAAGACAGCGCAACCTCGATTTTCAACGGTATCGGCAAAATCGAACATGGCGCGACCAAATCGAATGCCGTCCAGGAATCACGTGTCCTGATGCTTAGTGAAAAAGCACGCGGAGACGCGAACCCAATTCTCTTAATCGATGAAGACGATGTTACCGCGGGACACGCAGCTTCCGTCGGCCGTGTCGACCCAATCCAGCTGTATTACCTGATGAGCAGGGGAATTCCGAAGTCCGAAGCAGAACGCCTTGTCATTCACGGCTTCCTTGCTCCAGTCGTTAACCAGCTGCCGATCGAAGGGGTTAAAAAGCAGCTGACCGAAGTGATTGAGAGGAAAGTAAGATGATGAATTCAGCCGAAATCCGCCAGCTGTTTCCAATTTTGAACCAGGAAGTAAACGGAAAGCCGCTCGTCTACCTTGACAGCGGCGCGACTTCCCAAAAGCCGGTTCAGGTCATTGAAGCGCTTGACAAATACTATCGCGAATACAATTCCAACGTCCACCGCGGGGTTCATACGCTCGGCACAAAGGCGACTGACGCCTTTGAAGGAGCGCGGGAAAAAGCGCGAAAGTTCATCAATGCCAAATCGACCCAGGAAATCATATTCACGCGCGGGACGACGACAGCACTAAATCTTGTCGCCCACAGCTTTGGCACGGCGAATTTGCGGGAAGGCGATGAAATCGTCATTACCCCGATGGAACACCACAGCAACATCATCCCGTGGCAGCAGGTAGCAAAACGGACCGGCGCCACACTGAAATACATGCTGCTTCAGGAAGACGGCACAATTTCCCTCGATGATGCGCGAAAGACGATTACGAAAAATACGAAAATCGTCTCCGTCGTCCATATTTCCAACGTCCTCGGCGTAGTGAACCCGGTCAAGGAAATCGCCAAAATCGCCCATGAAAATGGCGCGGTCATGGTTGTCGACGGCGCACAGAGCGCACCGCATATGAAGGTGGATGTCCAGGATTTGGATTGCGATTTCTTCGCTTTTTCCGGCCATAAAATGTGCGGACCGACTGGAATTGGGGTATTATACGGAAAAAAGCAACTTTTGGAAAACATGGAGCCGATTGAATTTGGCGGTGAAATGATTGATTTCGTCCATGATTACGAGTCGACCTGGAAAGAGCTTCCGTGGAAG
The DNA here is from genome assembly GCF_032667185.1 of Neobacillus sp. YIM B06451. Classification (NCBI taxonomy): domain Bacteria; kingdom Bacillati; phylum Bacillota; class Bacilli; order Caryophanales; family Bacillaceae; genus Neobacillus; species Neobacillus sp. YIM B06451. The sequence goes on from NZ_JAVFKJ010000011.1 coordinate 35,179, forward strand.
TTCGAAGCCGGCACCCCGATTATCGCGGGCGCTATCGGACTTGGAGCGGCGATCGACTTTTTACAGGAAATCGGCATGGACAACATCGATGCACATGACCGCAGGCTCGGTGCCTACGCGCTAGACAAAATGTCCAGAATCGAAGGAATGAAGATTTACGGCTCAACGGATCCTGCCAAGCGCACCGGCATCGTGACCTTCAATATCAGTGACGTCCATCCGCATGATGTCGCCACTGTCCTTGATGCGGAAGGCGTTGCTGTCCGTGCAGGCCACCACTGCGCCCAGGTGCTGATGAGGTGGTTGAAGGCTTCGGCCACGGCTAGGGCAAGCATGTATTTGTATAACACGGAAGAAGATGTTGACAGGCTCGTTGACGGACTTGTCAAAACAAAGGAGTATTTCAGCGATGTCTTCTAATAACTTGGATCAGCTTTACCGCCAGGTGATCATGGACCACTACAAAAACCCACGCAACAAAGGGGTAATCGAGGATGGCAGCCTGACTGTCAATATGAATAACCCAACTTGTGGCGACCGGATCCAGCTGACGATGAACGTTGAAGACGGAATTGTAACGAATGCGAAGTTCGAAGGGGAAGGCTGCTCGATTTCGATGTCTTCCGCTTCAATGATGACGCAGGCAATCAAAGGGAAAAAAATCAACGACGCCCTCAAGCTGTCGAAGATTTTTTCCGATATGATGCAGGGAAAAGACTACGACGACGATCTAGACCTCGGCGACATCGAAGCCCTCTCCGGCGTTTCGAAGTTCCCGGCGCGGATCAAATGCGCGACACTGGCATGGAAAGCGATGGAAAAGGGACTCGCGGATGCTACTAAAGAATAGGTTTGACAGCCCTTTGGAAGCGGTGCGCGTGCAGGGCAACAATGCCGGGCCTCCGGTACTGTGCGTTGGCGCAAAGCACCTTTTCAAAAAAAGGACTTTAAAAACCTAAGAATGGAGGAAAACGGTGATGGCTAAAAAAGCGCCAGAAATCGGTGATTATAAATATGGCTTTGCCGACAGGGACGTTTCCATCTTCCGGTCGAAGCGCGGGCTGACGCGCGAGATCGTTGAGGAAATTTCGAAAATGAAGGAAGAACCCCAGTGGATGCTCGATTTCCGCCTGAAATCGCTTGAGCATTTCTACAAGATGCCGATGCCTCAGTGGGGCGGGGACCTGAATTCGTTGAACTTCGACGAAATCACGTATTATGTAAAGCCTTCCGAAAAAACTGAACGCTCTTGGGATGAGGTGCCTGAGGAAATCAAGGCGACCTTCGATAAGCTCGGCATCCCGGAAGCTGAACAGAAGTACTTGGCAGGGGTTTCCGCTCAGTACGAATCGGAAGTTGTTTACCACAATATGCAGGAAGACCTTGAAAAGCTTGGAATCGTCTTTAAGGATACAGACTCCGCGCTTAAGGAAAACGAAGAGATTTTCCGCAAGCACTGGGCAACGGTTATCCCTCCGACCGACAACAAGTTCGCTGCCTTGAACTCGGCGGTTTGGTCCGGCGGCTCGTTTATCTATGTACCGCCAGGCGTGAAGGTCGACACTCCGCTTCAGGCGTACTTCCGCATCAACTCCGAAAACATGGGGCAGTTCGAACGGACACTGATTATTGTGGATGAAGGGGCCCATGTACACTATGTTGAAGGCTGTACGGCGCCTGTCTACACAACGAATTCGCTGCATAGTGCGGTCGTTGAAATCATTATCAAGAAAAATGCTTACTGCCGTTATACAACGATCCAAAACTGGGCGAACAACGTTTACAACCTTGTAACGAAGCGCGCGGTTTGCGACGAGAACGCGACGATGGAATGGATTGACGGTAACATCGGCTCGAAGCTGACAATGAAGTATCCGGCAGTCATCCTGCGCGGCGAGGGTGCTCGCGGTTTGACGCTGTCGATCGCATTGGCAGGGAAGGGCCAGCACCAGGACGCGGGCGCGAAAATGCTCCACCTGGCGCCAAACACATCTTCAACAATCGTGTCAAAGTCGATTTCGAAGCACGGCGGAAAGGTAACGTACCGCGGTATCGTCCACTTCGGACGTAAAGCGGACGGTGCCCGTTCCAACATCGAGTGCGACACGCTGATCATGGACAACAAATCAACTTCGGATACGATTCCGTACAACGAAATCCTGAACGACAACATTTCGCTCGAGCACGAAGCGAAGGTTTCCAAGGTTTCCGAAGAGCAGCTCTTCTATCTGATGAGCCGCGGGGTCTCCGAACAAGAAGCAACTGAAATGATCGTTATGGGCTTCATCGAGCCATTCACGAAAGAACTTCCAATGGAATACGCCGTTGAAATGAACCGCCTCATCAAGTTCGAGATGGAAGGCTCCATTGGTTAATAATTTTGTTTTAAAACCGTCTGTCCTTTGGGCAGGCGGTTTTTGATTGTGACGAAGGATTCTCCGGGCAAGAAACTATTCGAGACAAACGCTGTGCGGGTGGTCCAAATACAGGTGGATTCAGACAAAGAAATGTAAAATCTTGAAAAGGTGTCGCACAAATCCGTTTGAGCGACAAGGAATTGCCCGAAAGAAGAAAAGATGTCCCACAAATCGGCTTGAGCGATAAAGATTTGTCCGAAAGAAGAAAAGCTGTCGCACAAATCTGTTTGAGCGACAAAGATTTGCCCAAAAAGCAAAAAGGTGTCCCTCAAATCGGCGTCAGCGACAAAGATTTGTCAGAAAGAAGAAAAGCTGTCGCACAAATCCGTTTGAGCGACAAAGATTTCCCCGAAAGAAGAAAAGCTGTCGTACAAATCCGTTTGAGCGACAAAGATTTGTCAGAAAGAAGAAAAGCTGTCGCACAAATCAGTTTGAACGACAAAGATTCTCCCAAAAGCCTAAAAGGTGTCGCACAAATCCGTTTGAACGACAAAGATTCTCCCAAAAGCCGAAAAGGTGTCGCACAAATCTATTTGAACGACAAAGATTTTCCCAAAAGCCGAAAAGGTGTCTCACAAATATCAAACCCCGACAAAGCTTGTCAGAACCCCACCCCGCTTTTACCCGCCCCAACCCCAACCCATACAAAGATCAGTGTTTACTTTCCTCCACCCCGGGAAAAAGACGTGAAAAAGGTGGTTTTTAGGTCTATTGTGCTATGATGGGTACTGGAGGGATTGTATGATTTATATTGGAGTGACAGGGTGGGGGGACCATGATAGCCTGTATCGGCCGGGGATGCCTGCCCGCGAGAAGCTAAGTGAATATGCGGGCCATTTTCCGGTTGTTGAGGTCGATGCCGCGTTTTATGCCATTCAGCCTATAAAGAACTCAACGAGATGGGTTGAGCAGGTGCCCGCCAACTTCCAGTTCATCGTCAAAGCCTATCAGGGAATGACCGGCCACCAGCGAGGCGACAACCCTTTTGAAACGGAAACGGACATGTTCGCCGCGTTCAAAGAATCGCTCATGCCCTATTTGGATCATGGCAAGCTTGCCATGGCCCTGTTCCAATTCCCACCATGGTTTGATTGCAAAAAGGAGAACGTGGACTATTTGCGTTTCTGTAAAGCAGAGATGGGTGACATTCCGTGCGCAGTTGAATTCAGGCACCAATCCTGGTACTCACCGGCGTTCCGCGAGCAAACGCTAACCTTCCTCAGGAATGAAAAATGGATCCACTCCGTGTGCGATGAGCCGCAGGCAGGCTCAGGATCAATCCCGATTGTCCTGGAAGCTACCAACCCCGACAAGACACTCGTCCGGTTCCACGGCAGGAACGTGCACGGCTGGCAAAAGAAAAACGCGAAAAACTGGCGCGAGGTGCGCTATTTATATAAATACAACCAGGAGGAGCTGGCCGAATGGGCAAACTACTTGAAACAGCTCCAGCAACAGAGCAAAGACCTTTACGTTCTGTTCAACAACAATTCGGGCGGGGACGCCGCAGGAAACGCAAAGGAAATGATTGAAATCCTAGGCATTGAATACGACATCCTCGCACCACGGCAGCTGGACCTTTTTTAAAAACCCTGGCTTTTTTTAAAAATGGCCTATGCCAGCCATTACAATAACATATATAGAATCAGCAAACACCACGCAAACAGTAGGCAGGTGCGCGCAACAGTAGGGGATTGACGTACAAATGGAATGGATATTCATTATATTGCTTGGGGTAGCGGCAAGCGCGCTTGGGTCACTCATCGGCCTCGGTGGTGGAATTATCATTGTTCCGGCGCTTCTCTACCTCGGCACGCTCGGCATCTTTCCGGATATCACGCCGCAGCAAATCGTAGGAACATCGCTTTTTACAATGATTTTTACCGGCGCGTCCTCGACCGTCGGCTATATTAAACATAAAACTGTTGACTATAAAAGCGCCCTTATTTTTCTAATCGGAAGCGCTCCGGGAGGTATTTTTGGCGCCTGGATGGTCAAAAACCTTGATGTGCATACCTTTAACCTTTACTTTGGCATGTTCATCCTATTTGTATCCGCCGTCATGGCCCTCCGGAACCGGATTAAGCCGCTTCCGTACAAAAAGGATTCAGGTTATGCGATGGCGTATACGGACAATAGCGGGAAAATCCACGAGTACGGATTCAATCCGTTGCTTGGCATTGTGATTTCCCTCGGGATTGGCTTCATCTCGGGAATATTCGGCGTCGGCGGCGGATCGCTTATGGTTCCGGCAATGATCCTTCTCTTTTTCTTCCCGCCGCATGTGGCCGTCGCGACATCGATGTTCATGATCTTTTTGTCCTCGATCATCAGCTCGACTGCCCATATCGCACTCGGAAACATTAATTGGCTTTATGCCGCCGCACTTGTCCCCGGTGCCTGGATTGGCGCTCAAATCGGCGTTTTCCTGAACAGGAAGCTGCAGAGCAAAACGATAGTCCTGATACTGCGCCTCATTCTAGTCATTATCGGTTTACGCCTTGTCTATGAAGGTGTCATTGGGTAAAAGAACCGGACGAAATCCAGCAAGACCTATAAAGATAAACAAAACACCGAACACTGCAGATTAAGAATCTTTGTACCTTCTTCTAAAGCAAAGGAAGCGACACAAATGGAAAAGATACATATTTATCACACAAACGATTTACACAGCCATTTCGAGCATTGGCCGAAAATCAGCCGCCTTATCCGGGACCGTGCCAAAGAGCACCGGAAAGCAGGGGAAGAGGTCTTCGTTTTTGACATTGGAGACCACGTCGACCGCTGGCATCCATACACCGAGGGGACGATGGGGACAGGAAATGCGGGGCTTTTGGAAGAAGCGGGCTATACCGCTGTCACAATAGGCAACAACGAGGGGATAACCCTTCCGTATGAAGGGCTTGACACCCTTTTTCGGAAAAAAAGCTTTGACGTCCTTGTCGCAAATTTTTACAACAAAAATGGACTTCGCCCTGAATGGGCCAAGCCTTTTAACATCTATACAACAGCGGCAGGCACGAAAGTTGGCGTCCTTGGCCTGACTGCCTACTTCGCGCTTTTTTACAAGCTGCTGGGCTGGCGTTTGACCGATCCGATCGAGGAACTCAGGCGCCAGCTTCCCGACTTGAAGGAGCAGGCCGATGTCATCATCCTTCTTTCGCACCTAGGCATCTATGAAGATGAACGGATTGCCGAAGAATTTCCCGAAATCGATGTAATCCTCGGCGGGCATACCCATCACGTCCTTCATGAAGGGAAGCTTGTGAACGGCGTCCTGCTCGCTGCCGCTGGCAAATACGGACATTTTGCCGGCCACGTCACATTGGAGATTGAAAACGACAGAGTCAGCAGCAAATCAGCCCTGCTTTACCCAATTGAAAGCGTTCCCCGCGAGAGGTGGGAACTCGATGAAACCGAAGCGTTATTTGAAATGGGCAGGAGCCTCCTTGAAAAAAAAGTTGCCGAGGTGGAGCTGCTGACCGCCGATTTTTTCATCGACTCGGATTTGCCCCAGCTTTTATGCGAAGCGTTAAGGGAATGGTGCGATGCCGACTGCGCCTTTTTAAACGCCGGCCTGGTCCTTGGCCCGCTTGAAGGAGCTGTGTCAAAGTTCGACCTGCTGTCCGTTTGCCCGCACCCGATCAACCCTTGCACAGTGACGCTCGAAGGGGACGAGCTGAAGGAAATCCTCCGCATGACTTTGGACGAAAGCCTGCCTCACATCGAGGTAAAGGGATTGGGGTTCCGCGGGACGGTTATGGGGAAATTTGTTTACGACCGGATTCAAATCCTCGAGAAGGAAAAGGACTTCCTCATTAACGGAAAGCCGATTGACCCAGAGGGGAAGTATATCGTCGCCATTCCTGACATGTTCACATTTGGCCGCTTCTTCCCGCAAATCGTCCGATCCGAAAACAAATACTACTACATGCCGGAATTCCTGCGTGACGTCCTCGAGTGGAAACTAAACCGGATGTAAGAAACAAGCGCCTTTTGCCCATGCAATTGGCGCTTTCGAATTTGCAGTATCCAACGCCGAAAGATAGTTTACGATGGCGGGACAAGTTCACTCCCCCTTCGCCCGTGCATACAGTAATAGGGACAGGGGGAAAGGAGTGGACACATGATTGACGTAACACCATTAGAAGTAGGCGGGAACACGTTCCTCGGAATCACAGTGAAACTCCCAAGGACGACCCTCCTCGTTATCACAGGCGGCTCCGGCTACATTATGTGCGGCGCGCTAGACATTGGCCTGTTAAACCGGAAACTGAAGGATAGAAAAATCATTGCTGGACGGGCGGTAGGCGTAAGGACAATTGACGAACTCCTCGACGCCCCGCTTGAATCCGTCACTCACGAGGCGGCAACGCGCGGCATCCACGCCGGCATGACAGGCCGGGACGCCCTATTACGAATGATTTGAATACACAAGGCATCCACCCGCCCACGGTTGAATGCTTTTTTTTTTTGGAAAAATTGGCCCATGAACTCCGGTTCGGCTGCGGGGCAATCCGTTCCCGGTCACCCGGATTTCGCCAAAAACCTTCTGAAAAAGAGCAGCATTTCTATTATCTAGAGTGAAAAAACACTTTCCAATAAACATTTTTCGGTATCAGTTGGAATTTTTAACAATATCATTATTTAAAGCCAATTTTTATAAACAAAAAGATTCATGAATTTTTCCCTAGAAAAAATCCTTATTTTTACTTTTAAACTAAAAGCTTTCCTCATTATAATAATATTTCGGTAAAATTTATTCTGTATGTGAACTATAAACCAAAATATTCTAAAATAATATTTTTTTAGTTGACAAGCCACCCTGGAATCCATATACTAACGTTATGATTTTAAAAGTCAGAAAAATAGCAATTTTGGGTTTATTCATCTAAGAATCTTGGAGGTATTTGTTTATGGAAAATAGACCGCAATGGGGAACACGCGCAGGATTCGTCCTTGCTGCCATCGGTTCCGCAGTAGGATTAGGGAACATCTGGAGATTCCCGGCCGTAGCGTATGAAAATGGAGGAGGGGCGTTCTTTCTCCCGTACTTGTTCGCACTTTTGACAGCAGGGATTCCGTTGCTCATTCTTGAATTTACGCTTGGCCAGAAATATAGGGGTTCCTCACCGCTGACATTCGCGCGGCTGAATAAAAAATTTGAATGGCTTGGCTGGTGGCAGGTGGCAATTTCGTTTGTCATTTCCACTTATTATCCGATTATCATCGCATGGGCGCTCTCCTACGCATGGTTCTCTATGAACCTCTCTTGGGGAAAAGACCCGGGCGCATTCCTTTTTGGCGACTACCTGAAGGTGGCACCAAACCCAGGGGAATTCATCGGCCTTGTCCCTGGCGTTTTCATTCCATTGCTCCTCGTTTGGGGAATTACGCTTGGAATCATGTTTAAAGGTGTTAAAAAGGGGATTGAAGCAGCAAACAAATTCATGCTTCCAACTCTGGTCATCCTATTTCTAATCATTGTTGTCCGTGCTGTTTCCCTTGATGGTGCTGTGGAAGGACTAAATGCTTTCTTCAAACCGAATTGGGAGGATATTGCGAACCCTAAGGTATGGGTGGCCGCATACGGACAAATTTTCTTTAGCTTGTCGATAGGTTTTGCCATTATGGTTACGTACTCAAGCTATCTTCCGAAGAAGACCGACCTGACGAACAATGCATTCATTACTGGCTTTGCAAACTCCGGATTTGAATTGCTTGCTGGTATCGGCGTATTCGCGGCGCTTGGCTTCATGGCTCAGCAGCAGGGCGTACCAATTAACGAAGTCGTTAAATCGGGAATCGGCCTGGCCTTTGTCGTTTTCCCGCAAATCATTAACGAGTTCCCGGCGTTCAACCAGTTTTTCGGATTTCTGTTCTTCGCCTGCCTGTTCCTGGCGGGATTAACATCACTTATTTCAATCGTTGAAACGTTCGTCGCCGGAGTCCAGGACAAATTCAACGTCTCAAGGACAAAATCAGTCATGATTGGCGGGGGACTTTCCGCTTTGGTTTCCTTCCTTTATGCAACACGTGGCGGCCTGTACCTGCTTGATGCGGTCGACAACTTCATCAACCACTTTGGTATCGTAATTGCCGGCCTTGTCGAGGTCGTCCTTGTTGCCTGGGTTGCCAAGAAGCTTACAAACCTGCAGGATCACGCAAACGCCATTTCGGATATAAGAATCGGGAACTGGTGGAAGATTTCCCTTTCCATCATCACCCCACTCGTCCTTGGTTATATGGCGGTGCAAAACTTTATTACAAATATAAAAGAAAATTACGAAGGCTATCCAACATCCTTCCTTCTTTACGCTGGCTGGGGCGTTGCCATCGCAGCCGTTGTAGTAGGATTCGTATTCATGTCCCTGCGCTGGGGCAAGAACAGCCTGAATATGCCTGATGAAAGGGAGGTTTAATACTATGGATGGAGATGCAATCGCGATGATGATCGTCGGTATGGTCATCATTTGGGGAGGACTCGTCGCAAGCATCGCGAACGCCGCTATTAAATCAAAAAAAGCAAACTAAAATAAGTGAAGCCATTCCGGACTGCCCGGAATGGCTTTTTTTGAATGTGGATTCGTGACAACGAAGAGCAAAAATCCAGTTTAGTTGTCACGCATGTACTCGATTCGTGACAACCAAGGGCTAAAACCCGATTAAGTCCGTATAATTGTGTAAAAGAAAAGGGTCATAAATCGTGAACCGCGATAAAATGTTTTTCGACCAAGAAAACCATTCACGGAGGACACGATTATAACCCATATTAATATTACTATAAACTTGGAAGATACTCAAACCCGAATGAGTGACATTGTCCGGACAGCCAAAATCGAAAAATGAAGCCACCCAAATCCAAATGAGTGACTTCAATCGTGAAAACTCCAAAAAGGATGTCACTACAGACCAAAAGAGACAACCCAACCCCAAAAACCAGCACCAAAAGAAAAAACAAGAAAGCCGCCCGTTACCTTCGTTTGGCCTTCTTGTCCAGGCGTGCCCACTTACGTAGATGCGGGTAAGGATTAAATGCCCATTCCGTATATCCATTGTCCTTGTACATCCCGTAGTGCAGGTGTGGAGGGAATTTTCCCGATGTTCCAGGCGGCCCGTATCCTGAGCTACCAACTCCGCCAATCAACTTGCCAGGTTCCACAACGTCTCCAACCTTAATATCTTTGGCAAACCCGCTCATATGCGCGTAATAATGATAATTATTATTCAAATCCCTAATTCCGATCCGCCAGCCGCCAAACCGGTTCCAGCCCTTCATCTCAACAATTCCATAGCTTGTCGCCCGAACCGGAACGCCATAGCCGGCAAAGATGTCCGTTCCTTCATGCATACGGCGGCCACCCCAGCCACGCGCATCACCCCATGTGTTTTTATAATCATGGCTGCTTCTGGAGGCGACGGGGAATACGTTTCCTTCAAGGTCAATCCGGCCAAACTGGTTGAACACTTTCGCAAAGCCCATAATTATGCCGACAGCTTTGTCACGGTGGTAATACTCCCAGAGTGCAATCCGGAAATTTTCGTTATCGGAACCGTACTTAAGAACATGGTTGGCAAATGCTTGAAGAACGTCCTCATCCTCAAAGCGGCTCGCTTTTTTGTTCCCGTTGCCGTCAATTCCGGCCCCGCCGAAAAATGCGATCGAAACTGGATGTTTGTCCTCGTGGTTCGGGTTCGCCGCTCCAGCCCAAGTTTCCGGGGTAAAATAAATCGAAATCGCCCCCTCCGGATCCGGCAAATCCTTGCGGGAAAGTCGGACATTTCGCTCATATCGGTCAACTGCAGCGATATAATACCATGGAATTCCGGTGGCCGCTTCTGTTTTTTTATAAAGCTGCAGCCTTATTTTATCCAAATCCAGCTCCGCCGCGCTAACACCTTCAATACTCGCAATGGCCAGCAGCAGCGAAAGAGCCAGCGATGATAACAATATCCTCAAAAATAGTCCCCTCCTTTCAGCCCGGCTTTTTCTGTATTTTGCCTCATTAAATTCCCCTTCATAAGGTACAATAATTGCCAATGAAAAGCCTTAATCTTGAAGGGCTTTCTTGAGTATGTTACAGTTCAAAAGAGAATAGCATTCTGTACATAATCATTGGAGTGGATGACATGACAACAGGAAACAAGCCTCTGAGAAAGCCTGATTGGCTGAAAATAAAACTGAACACAAATGAAAACTACACAGGGCTTAAGAAAATGATGCGCAGCAAAAACCTCCATACAGTGTGCGAGGAAGCGCGCTGCCCGAATATCCATGAGTGCTGGGCGGTCAGGCGGACAGCTACGTTCATGATTCTTGGGGACACCTGTACCCGCGCCTGCCGTTTTTGCGCCGTCAAAACAGGCCTGCCAACCGAGCTTGACCTGCAGGAACCGGAGCGCGTAGCCGACTCTGTATTCCAGATGAATTTGAAGCATGCCGTTATCACAGCTGTCGCCCGCGATGACCTTCGTGACGGAGGAGCCGCCGTTTTCGCGGAAACAGTCCGCGCAATCCGCCGCAAAAATCCGTTCACAACCATCGAGGTGCTCCCATCCGATATGGGCGGCGTTGAAGAAAACCTCCGTACGCTAATGGATGCCCGCCCGGATATTTTAAATCACAACATCGAAACAGTCAGGAGGCTCACACCGAGAGTCCGTGCACGAGCTACATACGACCGTTCTCTCGAATTTTTGCGCAGGGCAAACGAAATGCAGCCTGACATCCCGACAAAATCAAGCCTCATGATTGGTTTAGGCGAAACATGGGAAGAAATCCTAGAGGTGATGGACGACCTTCGCGCCAACAACGTCGACATTATGACAATCGGCCAATACTTGCAGCCAACGAAAAAGCACCTTAAAGTCGAAAAATATTACACGCCAGACGAGTTCAATGAGCTGAAGGGAATCGCCCTTTCCAAAGGATTCAGCCATTGCGAGGCAGGCCCGCTTGTCCGATCTTCATACCATGCCGACGAGCAAGTAAACGCTGCTGCCAAAGCACGGGCCGCGATGGCGGAAGCGGCTGGCAACGAAGCCATTGAGGCGTAACTCCCGCTTAGTCCACAAACCTATAGAACAAACCAAACAAGGCATCCGTCCCGGCGGATGCCTTTATCAATTCCATTGAACCCCGTTGGTATATGTCCGCCAGAATTCACAGATTCTCTGCAATCCACCAGCAGCCCATCAAGCCCAATCACCGTTTCATACCGCCATTCATCCCGCGCTTCAAATCATCAGAAGTCTCGCCATTTTCATTTTCCGAAGCATTAATCCTTGCACCCTGTGGCGATTTTTTCATCTCCTTAATCACCGCCGCGATGGCCTCATTCGCATCCTCGTCCTGCGTTGTCAAGCTTGTAAGGGTTTCCACATCACGCATCAGGTTTTTATTATCCGAAACATACACATGGAAAAATCGCGGGACCCGTGACATTGCCGTTCTCTTCACCTGGTCCGCCGTCAGTTCCCGGTTAGTTGTATCCGTATCGTAAGCGATAAGCACCTCTTCATCCGTGACAAGAACTGCTGCATCATTCACATTCGGCAGTGTTGTACTTACCCGGCTGATGTCCTTCGCGATTTGTTCCCTATCAAGGACGGCCATCTCTTTCGCATTTGACCGGTCTCCCATAATAGGGCTCTTCTGGTGCCGATAATAACCAAACCTCTGTGACACGTCTGGCCGCTTCTTATTTGCCTGGTCCCCATAGACCTCTGACCGGCGGTTATCCGGATGCAAATGGCTCACGCCGCCATAATTGTCCCCCTTCGGATTATCCTGGCACCCCGTAAGCAGCAGCCCGCACAGACCCGCAGCCAAAAGCTCCTTCCTCATTCGCAACACCTCCTACCACAAGTATTGCCATGCGTAAGTTATTTTCTGTTAGTAATTAGTTGGGAATCGGTTATAATGGAGAAAGAGATTTGCCTGCAAATGAGGTGATAGGAATGATCATTGTCAACAACACCGCTTACGAGGTCATAGAAGATTACAGGAACGGTTTCAATGAAGATGCCTTCAAGGACAGATACAGCGAAATCCTAGCAAGGTATGATTATATAGTCGGCGACTGGGGGTACGGCCAACTCCGCCTCCGCGGCTTCTTCGACGACCAGAACCAGAAAGCCACCTTCGACACGAAAATCAGCACCCTGACCGAATACCTTTACGAATTCTGCAACTTCGGTTGCGCCTATTTCGTCGTTAAGAAAATCAAGAAATGATCTTTTTTTGGAAAAAAGGGGCAGCCATAACCCGGCTGCCCCTTGCCAATGCCATCAATTAGCGGCCAAATCAAGGAGCCGCACACACCACGTTACACAATCTCTGCCAAAAACGAACGAAGCTCCTCCGCATCCTCCGCCGAAAGCTGGAAGGCGTACTCAAGATACCCTTCCTCCTTCAGGTCATCCTGGCCGATAATCGCAAATCTGCTCCCCTGCATATCGAGGACAAGGGTTTTGCCGTAATGCCGGCCAGTCTGGATGAGGGCTAAATCGAACCTATTGTTTTCACCAACGAAGCTCACGAACCGTGTTTTCGAAGCTTCCGTATCATCATATAAGAAAAAACGCTCTGCCATTTTTCCGCTCCTTTTAAAAAAATTGCTCTGTTAAACTTAGCTGTTGATTTCCGCTCCACAAAGGAAAGCTTCTGAGAATAAGCATCGCAGGGACAGGCGGTTTTTGCCTGTCACGAGGCACACGCTTTCCGCGGGGCGTCAGTGGAGCCTCCTCGGCGCTTGCGCCTGTGGGGTCTCCACCTTGCCGCTGCATCCCGCAGGAGTCGGTGCCTTCCGCTCCAATCAACGTAGTTAAAAATCAACAGTGTCCATTGACTGAGCAAAAAATATTTCCATATCCCATCATACCAAAATTCCCCTAAGAAATGCATGTCGACACCTTTTTTGGAAAATTGGATATAAAAACGACGAAAACTGCCAAATTGTGTTACAATACGGTTACAGGCACAACGGAGAGGAATGAAACGAATGGTCCGTCAGTATGTGACAAAGGCAACTCAATTCATGCAATGGGGCAAGATTGTTCTTCCCCTGTCATCCATAAAGTTTTTCCCTCCGCAATTCGTCCTCAGGAACCCGGTTGCCCAGGGAGTAAAAAATGCTTTCCGGGAAGGCTACGAGGCTGCCGTTATAGTATTTAACCTGAAAAATTTAAAGGAACTCGCCGATTTCCTTGGCCCAGCCGAATTTCCAAAATTCATGGGACGGTTCAGGGAAGTTTTTCGCGAGGCCGTTGAAACCGAAGTGGAAGAAGAAGACATCATTTCACTTCATGATTTTTATGGAGATGGGTTGTCGCTTTTCGTCCGTGTCGGGCATGACCGGAACGGGCTGTCCGTGATTGATTCAATCATGAGGAAAGTGGCGGGCACGGGACGAAGGGAGCTTCATAATGAGTTCCCAACAGCGCAAATGGTTCTTGAGACAGGCTATATGTTTGTTGAAAAGAAGCATTATTCAGTCCAGGAAGCCATCTTGAAAGCCCATCAGCAAGCAGTGGCAATGGCTGAAAAGCGAGTTGAATCCGAATTTAATGAAATGCTCTTCATTATGGGCAAAATCATTTCCCAAAAGGAAATTTTCCTGCTCGCCCAGCCGATTTTCGATGTGGCGACAAAGGAAGCTCGCGCATTGGAAATGCTGACTCGGGGCCCGGCAGGCACGATGCTTGAAAACCCATTAACGCTTTTCTCGGTCGCCAGGCAGACGGGGAAGCTATATGAATTGGAACTCGTTGTGCTAGAGAAAGCCCTTGAAGAAATTGGGCAGATTGAATGCACGCAGGATATCTTTATTAATTTCACGCCGCTGACGCTTGGAAATGAACGGTTTATCCGTGATGTGAAAAGGCTGATGCAAAAATACAAGAATATTTCCCCGAAGCGAATTACATTCGAAATCACGGAACGGGATTCAATGGAAGAGATGCGGGATTTCATCTACAACATTAAAGTCCTCCGCCTGATGGGATTCCGGATTGCGGTTGACGATACGGGCTCAGGCTATGCTAGCCTGAACACGATTAACGAAGTGATGCCCGACATCATCAAAATCGACCGCTCCGTCATTGAAAACATCGACAAAAATTCAGTGAAGGAATCGATGCTGAAGGGGCTTTTGCTTGTTGCCAAAGAGGCAGGCTCGCTTGTTGTCGCGGAAGGCATTGAAAATGAGGAAGAGGCTTCCGTCCTTTCCCGCAACAACGTCGACCTTGCCCAAGGTTATTTCTATGCGAGGCCAAGAATGCTGGCGAAAAAAATTGCAACATAGGGATGTGGATGTATGTACTTTGTCGACCGGGATCAGATGGAGGAAAAACTCCTCTACATAGAGCAGTTGGCCGGGCTGTTTAGGGCGCAAGGGAAATGGGAGTCCCCTCTTGAAAAAGCTGCGCTTGAAAGGATTGCCCATATGCTGGCTGAAGCGATTCTTGATGTTGGCAACGCTATGATTGATGGCTTCATCATGCGCGACCCAGGCAGCTATGAAGATATTATTGACATTCTCCTCGACGAAAAGGTAATCGATGAGCACGTATCCGCCAATCTGAAGGTACTCGTTTCCCAACGGAAACAGCTTGTCCAGTACTATACAGCCATCGACCATAAGCAGCTTGTTTCTGAAATTGCGGGAATCTTGGATGGAGTCAAGGACTTCCCAGGAATGGTAAGGGCATACCTCATCAACGAGCTCGGACCTGTATCGGCTTTTAAAAAATAACTAATCGACCTGGCCGCGTGCAAGCGGCCTTTTTTTATTATGGGTACGATAAAAACAGTAGAATGACATTTTGCCGGGAGTGATGATTGTGAAAAAATATAAAGGCTACATGATTGATCTCGATGGAACGATGTATAGAGGTACGGAACGGATTGAGGCTGCTTCCGGTTTTGTGAAGAGGCTTGAAAGCAAAGGGCTTCCGTACTTGTTCGTCACGAATAACTCGACTCGTACGCCCGCCCAAGTCGCCGAAAAGCTGCGCCGTTTTGACATACCCGCCACCGCAGAACACGTATTCACTTCAAGCTTGGCAACAGCTAGCTTTATCGCCGGGGAGAAGCAAGGAGCATCTGTGTTTATGATTGGGGAAGAGGGGCTTCGCCACGCCCTTCACGAAAAAGGGCTCGATGCGGGAGCGGAGCATGCCGACTATGTCGTCGTAGGGCTTGATACGGCTTTGACGTATGAAAAGCTCGCTGTAGCCTGCCTCGCTGTCCGCGGCGGTGCGCTTTTTCTGTCAACGAACAGCGATTTGGCCGTCCCGACCGAGCGGGGAATGCTGCCGGCAAACGGGGCAATTACGGCGGCGATTACCGCATCGACGGGGGTGCAGCCGACATTCATCGGGAAGCCCGAATCGATTATCATGGAGCAGGCTCTAAAAGTTCTTGGAACAAACAAGGAGGAAACGATTATGGTCGGCGACTATTATGATACCGATATTCTCGCCGGAATGAATGCAGGCCTTGACACCCTCCTTGTCCATACCGGCGTGACGAGCCGCGAATTATTGGCAAATTACGAAAAAAAGCCAACGTACTCAATTGACACCCTTGATGAATGGAATGTTTAAATGCAAACAGTCCAGCCGTCTTATGGCTGGACTGTTTTGAAATTTTTTTTGCAAATCGCTTTTTCTATTCCGCATTTTCTGCTCGGTGGGCGAGGCGGCTTGACGCGGCCGCGGCAACCGCTCCGACGATGTCATCCAGAAAGGTATGGACTTCTCCAGTCGATTTATCGTTCAAGCGCCTTAGGATCCCCGGCTTTTGTTTATCAATGTATCCATAATTCGTGAATCCAATCGAACCGTAAACATTCACGATCGAGAAAGCGAGGATTTCGTCTACGCCATATAGGCTTTCATCGGTTTTTATAATCGACTGGAGGGGCTCCTCCAGAAGGCCTTTTTCGGCAAGCATATCAAGCTGGATGCCGGTAATAATCGCATTTTGGACTTCCCTTTTTGAAAGAACTCGCTCGACGTTGTGGAGGCAGTCTTCAATTTTCAAGTCTTCATGGTACTTCTGCTGCAAGAAATAGACGAGGTCAGCGATATCCTGGACCTCGACCCCCCGCTCCTTCAGCCATCTGCGGGCGGTAGTTTCCGTTAAGTTTTCGTTCTTCTTCTCAGACATGTGGTAGTCACCTTTCCCCGTAATTTTCACTATATATATAACCCTATTTCTTTACATTATGCCTGACCTCCCCAAAAGGAACAAATTTGGGGATTCTTTCATATTGTTTGCAATTGCCGCCGGTTCATTCCGATTTTTAAAAAAACGGGCGCAACAAGTTTGCCGCGCTTTGGCATATACATAGTAGGGAATCCGGGAAGGCAGGTGGTTTCATGCTCGGGCAAATGCTTGAAAAAGTGTACGGGATTACTGCTGGAGAATATATGAGGATTGAATCGTACGATGCTTTCAGGGGGAATGGCTTTTACTATATTGTCGCCAACTCCCGGGGAAAAGACGAGGAAGAGGCGGCCGAACTGCAAAAAATAGCCGCCCATTTAACAGCATATGGAGATCGGAATGTTCCCGCAATCCTTCCGACGAAAAGCGGGAGCATCATTGGCGATTGGGAAGGGGGGAAGTATTGCCTGCTTGCTTTGGGTCCTCCGGCGCGCCAAGGGCAAATGCGGGTTGGGCGAAAGCTCGCAAAATTTCACGAGCGGGGCAGGATGGTTCCCTTTCAGGTCGAAAAAACGTCCAGAATCGGTCAATGGAAAAACATGTGGGAAACAAGGCTCGACCAAATGGAGCGGGTGTGGTCGGAACGGATTTTCCAGCCCGCAAATGATGAATTTGAACGGATGTTCATTGAATCGTTCCCGTATTTTGTGGGGCTTGCCGAAAATGCCATCCAATATCTTGTAGATACGGAGCTAGATGAGGATGCGGAAATGATTGATGGCGGAACAGTCTGCCATGAAAGGTTTTCGGAAGGATCCTGGGGCAGGCAATATATTTTAAAGAACCCAATGGATTGGGTTTTTGATCATCGCAGCCGCGATTTGGCGGAATGGGCGAGAGGAAGGTTTTTTCATAACAGCAGAACATGCGGCCCGGAAATCGCGCAGTTCTTCTCGGACTACAAAAGCATCGCGCCTCTGTCAAAATTTTCGTGGAGGCTACTGTATGCGAGGCTTTTGTTTCCTCTCCATTATCTTGAAACAATTGAAACGTATTACAGCTCCAACCGGGAGTCAATCCAGAAGGCGCTTGAGGACCGGCTAATCGCCATCTTGAAGCAGACATCTGACTACGAGCAATTTACCGCATCATTTTTTGCCACAGCCGGTTCGCCATTTACATCAGTGCTGCCAAAACCGGAGTGGCAGGCAAACCGCTAAGTACTATTAACCCGTCTTTTTGGGCGGCTGCATGGCCAAAATGGCTTCCTCCTGGCAGGCAAACCTCAACGTGCTTTAAACCCGTCATATTGTGATACTATAAAGGTAAGACGGGTTTTTTACAAAGAGGACAAGCATCGGTACTGAACGAGGCTTGCCCTTTTATCTGGAGGGATGAAAAATGAAGCCATACATATTTATTACACGTAAATTGCCTGATGAAGCAGTGGAGGGATTAATCGGGAGCTACGAAGTTTCCATGTGGGACAGCGAGGAAATGCCGGTTCCAAGGGAAAGGCTCCTGGAAGAGGCGGCCAAGGCGGACGCCCTATTAACGATGCTATCCGACCGAATTGACGAGGAGGTTTTAGACGCAGGCAAAAACCTCAAGGTTGTCGCCAATCTTGCAGTCGGTTTCGACAACATTGATGTCCCGGCCGCAACGAAAAGGGGGATCGCGGTCTGCAATACGCCCGATGTCCTGACGGATACGACAGCCGACCTGACTTTTGCACTCTTAATGGCAGCGGCCCGTAGAATTGTCGAAGCGGCTGATGTTATCAAAGATGACAAATGGAAAAGCTGGAGCCCGCTCCTTTTGGCAGGGCAGGATATTCACCACAAGACAATTGGGATTGTCGGTATGGGCAAAATCGGTGCCGCCGTGGCAAAGCGCGCAACGGGTTTTGACATGGCCATCCTTTACCATAACCGGTCACGGAATATGGAGGTCGAGGAAGCAATCGGCGCCCAATACGTATCCTTCGATGAACTTATAGCGGAATCCGATTTCGTCGTGTGCATGACGCCGCTAACAGAGCAAACAAGAGGGATGTTTACCCGGGATGTGTTCAGGAAAATGAAGAAAACCGCCATTTTTGTCAATGCCTCACGCGGTCCTGTCGTTGATGAAGAAGCGCTTTATGAAGCTCTCGCTGAAGGGGATATTGCTGGAGCTGGGCTGGATGTATTTGACAAAGAGCCGATCAGTGCCAGCCATCCGCTTTTGAAGCTTAAAAATGTGACGGCGATTCCACATATCGGAAGCTCGAGCATCGAAACGAGAATGACGATGATGAATCTCTGCGCGTACAATATTAGCCTTGTTTTGTCAGGCAAAGAACCGAAAACAATTGTGAATAAAGACTGGAAATCCTGATTCGGAGATAAAAAAAGCGATTGCCTGGTTGGGGCAATCGCTTTGCTATACATAATTTAGAATACTTGTTCAACTTCGACAACGCCAGGGACTTCTTCAAGAAGCGCGCGTTCAATCCCGGCTTTAAGTGTGATTGTCGAGCTCGGGCAGCTGCCGCACGCACCAAGCAAACGGAGTTTAACAATGCCATCCTCGACATCGACTAATTCACAATCGCCGCCATCGCGAAGGAGAAACGGGCGCAATTTATCTAGA
This sequence comes from Neobacillus sp. YIM B06451, assembly GCF_032667185.1. Lineage (NCBI taxonomy): Bacteria > Bacillati > Bacillota > Bacilli > Caryophanales > Bacillaceae > Neobacillus > Neobacillus sp. YIM B06451. Next base: position 54,403 of record NZ_JAVFKJ010000011.1, read on the forward strand.
ACTTCTTGAACCTGTGCAATCATTTCCTGTTCTGTCATGAAAATCGACTCCTTTCATACTATCTATTATAATCTGATAGGGGTTAAAAATCCATTCTTCGGAACAGGAAATCTTTGAATAAAGACCTTTTTTATTTTATTATAGTCACAATGTTGTAAAATTAGGGCAAAGGGGTGATTCAGTATGGGAGAAAAGAAAGTGGAAATAATTGTTTATGGGGCTGATCAACTTTGTCCAAGCTGTGTAAATCTGCCGTCGTCCAAAGAAACCTATGAATGGCTCGAAGCGGCGGTAAGCCGGAAATTTCCGGACCAGCCGTTTGATATAACCTATGTGGATATTTACAACCCACCGGAAGCGGAAGAAAAAAGGTCCTTTGCCGAGCGCGTCATCGAAGAAGACATGTTTTATCCTGTCGTCCTCATCGGCGACAAAATCGTCGGTGAAGGGAACCCGCGGCTTAAAACGGTTTTCGCCGAACTTGAAAACCACGGCTACGGGGCGGGATAACAAAGTGCAAGCTGGAGGGTGGGTACGCAATGCCATCCAGCTATATATTAATCAGGAAATTACATCTCGTGTTTTATCATGACCGTTTCAGTATGGAGTTTAATCTAAAACGGTCTTAAGGACTGTTATCATGACCGTTTCACTATGGAATTTAATCTAAAACGGTCTTAAGGACTGTTATCATGACCGTTTTACTATGGAATTTAATCTAAAACGGTCTTAAGGATTGGTATGAAGACTGTTTCACGTTGGATTTTTAACTAAAACGGTCTTAAGGTTTCACGTTGGATTAACGGTCCTTGAGTGTTTAATAGAACGAACAAAGCAAATAGCCACAGCTAGGCATCAGAGGCATCTCAAAATAAACCTTGGGATGCCTTTCGTTTTTTTAAAAAAGGTGGCCACAAAAACTGCCGATGCAGCGGCCGCCAATCATATAAAAAACCAGGCGCAACACCTGGTTTCTCCATCAGCCCTTATGATATTTGTATAACCATAACACCCCGGATTTAAGTAGCCTGGCGACACGGCCTGTAATCGCGCGTTCCGCCATCATGCCAAAACCCTGTTTTTTTCCGAGTGATCCGAGAACGCCCTTTAATTTAATTGGCGGCATTGTTTCGGGAATCTCTTCGCCGCTCCATCTTTTTTTGAGGATTTCGGCGATTTGTTCGGCTTGCCCCTCGGCAAGCTGCGCGCTTGGCGCATGCGGGAGGCTCGCGCAATCCCCGACAACAAATACATTCTCATAGCCGGGTAGCTGATGATGTGGAGTTACCGTTAACCTTCCGGATGAATCCTTCTCCACATCGAGTTCGCGGACAATCCTATTTGCCTGGATGCCGGCGGTCCAAACAACCGCGTCGCACTGAACCGGTTCGACATGGTTATAAAGTACTTTTTCTTCTACTCTTGTAATATTGGAATTATTGATGACCTCCACACCGTGTTGGATGAACCATTTTTCCACGTACTCACTGAGGCGATCGGGGAAAGCAGGCAGGATATGGTTCCCTCTGTCGAAAAGCTTAACACGAAGGTCAGGACGGCTTTCACTCAGCTCGCTCGCCAGTTCAACACCGCTCAGCCCCGCACCGACAATGCCAACGGTTCCGCCGGGAGCAAGGTTGCTTAACGTTTGATACGTCTGGCGGGACTTTTCGATGCTTTGGATACTGAGAGTGTATCGATCAGCACCCGGAACATTATGGTATTTATCCTCGCAGCCAAGGCCAATCACAAGAATGTCATATCCTATTTTTTCGGAGCCGTTCAGATCGACAGACTGCTCGCCAAGATTTATTCCAGTCACATCGCCGTATTTAATGGTAAGGCGCGGATGTTCGGGAAAGTCAACACGGAGCTCTTTATCCGAAACTGTTCCTGCGGCAAGAGCATAATATTCCGTTTTAAGGGAATGATAAGGATTTTTGTCCACAAGCGTTACCGAAACTCCAGCAGGCAAGTGGTCCGGGAGAAGCTCGTTCAGCAGCCTCATCCCACCATATCCTCCCCCAAGGATAACTAAATTCGTCATAAAATAATCCCCTTTTGTATGCGCAAATGATTTTAGTAAACGGGTAAAATTTTCGCGGCATAGTTTTTAAATACGCACATTCATTCAGTTTGAGTATAGCTAAATTGTGTCAATTTCTCAACAAATTCACTTGACGTATTGACCTTACCCAAAACCGTATGGTAATTGACTGGAAAGGGCAAAAGAGTTAGGATAATAGGGTGTATAAAATGAGGTGAGTGAATGATTAAACCGTTAATAGAGTTCTGTATTAGCAACCTTGCGAGCGGCGCCCAGGCTGCCCTTGAAAAACTCGAAAGGGACCCGAACCTTGATATCGTTGAATATGGGTGCTTAGGCTATTGCGGAAAATGCGCTTCCTCCATGTATGCCCTCGTCAATGGGGATCCTGTCACGGGTGGCACGCCGGAGGAACTTGTGGAAAATATCTACCAATACCTGGATGAAAATCCAATGTTCTAATTTTGCCAAAGATGGGCAGACATGTTGAGAACTTACACTCAACTGAAATATACTGTAATTAAGGCCAGGAAAAGGAGGGATTTGGATGGAAAACCAAATTGTAAATCTTACAGAAGCGGCAGCCCTGCAAATTAAGGATATGATGAAGCAAAATGAAGAGGAAGGTGGATACCTTCGCGTTAGTGTAAAAGGCGGCGGTTGCACCGGCCTTTCTTATGGCATGGGAATTGACCATGAAATTGGTGAAGACGATATCCAACTCGAACAGTTCGGGATTCAAATTTTGGTCGACAAGGAAAGCGGCCCGATCCTGAACGGGACAAAGATTGATTATAAAGAATCCTTGATGGGCGGAGGCTTCACCATCGATAACCCAAACGCTATCGCTTCATGTGGATGCGGCTCATCGTTCCGCACAGCTACAGCCGCCGGCACCCCGGAAGAATGCTAAAGCACTTTTTTGAAAAATAAAGCTATACCCTTCCTGGCCATTTTGGGCAACCAAAATGGTTGGGAAGGTTTTTTCTTTTGGAAAAATAATTGTGCAAACAGACTGAGATTTACAAAACATTTCCGATGGAATCGGGACAAAGATCGGGTTATAAGAGCAAGATGAGTCCCGATAATCATACTTCCTCATAAAAGCCTCCAGGAAACAACCGGGAAGCCGCAACATCAAACAAAAAAGCCTCCCGGAAAAACCGGGAAGCCTTATTTTATTCACCAAACATTGACGAGCTGTGGAGCGGCTGGATTTTTGCTTTTGGATCGATGTAAGCTTTGGCGTTGTTAACCGCTGTCGGCGCTTCACCGAAACCGCAGGCGATCAGCTTTACTTTGCCGTCGTAAGTGCAGATATCCCCGGCGGCATAGATGCCAGGCACATTTGTCTCCATTTTTGAATTAACTAAAATGGAGTTCTTTTCGATTTGCAGACCCCATTCCTTGATTGGGCCAAGTGATGAAACGAAACCGTAGTTGACGATGACTGCATCCACATCGATCGCTTCCTTTGTAGTGCCGTCAACGCTGGCGATGACTACCTGTTTGATATCGTCGTCACCAATCAACTCATCTGGAACAAACGGAGTTTTGATTTCGACCTTCGAATTGTGAAGGTTCTCAACACTATGCTCATGGGCACGGAATTTGTCGCGGCGATGGATGATTGATACTTGTTCAGCGATTGGCTCAAGCATTAGCGCCCAGTCGACCGCTGAATCGCCTCCGCCAAACACGACAACCTTTTTGCCGGCGAAATGGTTCAAATCATCAATGAAATAGTGAAGGTTCTTTCCTTCATACTGGGAAGCGCTTTCCAATTCTAGCCTGCGAGGCTGGAATGCGCCGTTTCCAGCGGTGATAATGATTGTTTTTGAAAAATGCGTTTCCTTATTTGTGGTAAGCTTGAAAACACCATCAGCCTGCTTTTCGACTTTTTCAACCGACTGTTCAAGCGCGACCACTGGTTCGAACTTGGCCATTTGCTCCTTCAGGTTGTTGACTAGTTCCTGGGCGCGAACCTTCGGGAAGCCGGCAACATCGTATATATATTTTTCAGGATAAAGGGCTGACAGCTGGCCGCCTAGTTGTGGAAGGCTCTCGATGATTTTAACCGAAGCCTGTCTCATACCACCATAAAAAGCGGTAAACAGGCCAACTGGCCCTCCTCCAATAATGGTAATATCAAAAACTTTTTGCTCTTCTTGCACGTGTGTATCCCCCCAACAAAGTAGTAAAGGTAGTCCAGAGATAATCATACCACAACTGTGCCAATACAAGCCATATGCTGCAAAATTTAGGAAAGGGCTTTCATTTACTGCTTATCCAATTAATTCCTTTTTGAACAAAACCCTTGCCAATAAAGGGAAAAATAAATAAACTGAATTGTTGAACATTTTAAAAGGAGCGTTTTGGTTAAAGAATTCGCTTGAAAATACGTAAGAAAAAGAATAAGATGAGATATGAAATATTGTTACTAAATTGTGACGAAATCAGAAACTTTTTTTGAACACCCTAGTGAAAAAAATCACAATCTTTCTTTTGGTCCGTTATTTATCCAGATTTAGGGAAATCAAAGAATTATTGGTTAACTAAACAGGAGAACAGCGGCAGAAGCTAAAAACACTTGTATAAAATATAATGTAAAGGTGGAAGTGATTGCGTTGAGAATCCCTAAAATCGTCATTCTTGGGGCCGGCTATGGCGGGCTCGTTACCGCGGTCCGACTTCAGAAAATGGTTGGGGTAAATGAAGCGGAAATTGTCCTGGTCAACAAAAATGATTACCACTACGAAACAACGTGGCTGCACGAAGCCTCCGCTGGGACCTTGCACCATGACCGTGTCCGTTACGACATCGATACAGTCATCGACAGGCAAAAGGTTGAATTCGTCCAGGGTACGGTCGTAGAAGTAAATAAGGAAGAAAAGAAGGTCATTCTTGATACAGGAGAAGTTGCCTTCGATTACCTCGTGATTGCTTTGGGCGCAGAGCCAGAAACATTTGGCATTAAAGGTCTGAAGGAATATGCCTTCGGAATTACGAGTGTTAATTCGGCTCGACAGCTTCGTGAACATATCGAGTATCAATTCGCGACTTATAATTTTGAAGAAGAAAAGAAAGACGAGCGCCTGACAATCGTCGTTGGGGGCGCTGGCTTTACCGGGATTGAATTCCTTGGCGAATTATCGAATCGCATTCCTCAGCTTTGCCAGGAATATGATGTTGATTTCCACAAAGTTCGTGTAATCTGTGTGGAAGCAGCTCCAACAGTGCTCCCAGGGTTTGATCCCGAGCTGGTGGACTACGCTATGGCAACGCTCGAACGCAAAGGCGTTGAGTTCATGATTGGAACAGCCATTAAAGAATGTACACCTAATGGCATCATTGTTGCCAAAAATGAAGGCGAAGTAATGGAAATCAAGGCAGGGACCGTTGTTTGGGCCGCTGGTGTCCGCGGAAATTCCATTATTGAAAAATCCGGATTTGAAGCGATGAGAGGACGTGTGAAGGTCCAGCCAGATCTTCGAGTCCCAGGCTTCAATGATATTTTCATTATTGGTGACTGCTCATTGATTATTAATGAAGAAATCAACCGCCCATATCCGCCAACAGCGCAAATTGCGATGCAGCAGGGTGAAGTTGCCGCACGGAATATTGTCGCGCTTGTTCGCGGAAAAGAAGAGCTGGACGCTTTTGTTCCGGATATTAAAGGAACCGTCTGCTCGCTTGGCGAAGATGATGCAATCGGTGTCGTATATGGCAAAAAGCTGACCGGCGGAAAAGCATCCTTCATGAAAAAAGTCATCGACAACCGCGCGCTTTATCTCGTTGGCGGCGCTGGCCTTGTATTAAAAAAGGGAAAGTTCAACGTGCTATAATCGGAAGGGGCAGAGGAATCTGCCCCTTTTTGCATTGCAGTCAAAGAAAAAGCCCATTCTGGCCAGCAAGAGGGGTCTTTTTCCATAGATTGTAGTCATCTTTTTAACAAAAAATACATATGAAAATAATTAAATTTTGAAGGGGTGGAGGAGATGGCTTCGAATAAGCGCGGAAAGGTCTGGCTGGCCGCGGCTGGCCTTGTTGTATCTGATCAGGGGAAATGGCTTGTTGTAAAAAAAAGCTACGGTGGCCTTAAAGGTAAATGGTCTCTTCCGGCAGGGTTTGTGGATCAGGGAGAAACCGCGGATGAGGCGGCTGTAAGGGAAGTAATGGAAGAAACCGGGATTGAGTGTACGGTAAAAGGATTGATTGGCCTTCGCACCGGCGTCATAGAGACCGATTTTAGTGACAACCTTTTGCTGTTTTTACTTGAAGCGAGGGAAGGAGGCATCATTCGCCGACAAGAAAATGAAATCATCGAGGTTGCCTACATGTCACCTGAAGAATTAATGTTGGAAAAAGACGCTTCCATCCTCATCCACTATTTAATCGGCCTCGGGAATCTTGTCCATCTTCCTGGCAAAGACGAGCTTAACCCTGGCAAAGAGTTCGGTTATACATCGTACAAGCTCTTTTTTTAAAAATAGAGAAGGGTTTAATGAAAATCCCTAAAAATGTGGCAAAAGCGCGTCTTTGTTTATTGAATTATTTAAATTTTCAATAATTTTACGAAAGAGCGAGAAAATAAAAGCATGAGAGGCATGTATGCGTTTTCTTTGCCTTAAATTGGAGAATATTACGCTTTTCGTTTTCATATATTCCTGTTATATTATCAGAAAATTGAGTTAATAAAACAAAAGGAGAGGAACGTATGAAAACAGCTAAGACAGATGCAAAAAAGTGTATGTATTGCGGAGGATTTGGCTATTTTCAGTTGCTTCTTGGCGGTTCGGAAACGTGCACATGCTGTGGAGGTTCCGGAAAAAAGAAGGAGTAGCCGAAAAGGCCTCACACCAGCCGCCTAGATTTTAGGCAGGGCTGTTGACTGACCCAACGGGCTTGAGTAAACTATAACTTGAGTGCCTGAGGGGGATGAATGATGAGTATAGTTGAACTGGTCTTATCGATGCTTTTATTCTTTGTACTATTTTTCGGAATTGGGTTCCTTTTGAATATGCTTTTGAGAATGTCTTGGATCATGGCTGTCATTTACCCGGCCATTGTTCTATTGATTGTTGACAAGGTCAGGTTTATCGAGTATTTTACAAATACTAAAACGGCTTTTAGCCAACTAGGGAACCAGCTTGTTTCATTAGGGTCGGCCGATGTGATTATTCTTTCAAGCGGCCTAGTCGGTGCAATTACCGCGGGTGCTGCCATTAAGCTTTTACGAAAAAATGGATACCAAATGTTCTAGCCTTTTCATTCGTGGAAAAGGCTATTTTTATGTCCGTATAGGCAAATTTACCCGTTGAAAATCATTTTTTTGCTCCTTTTATGAATATTTTCCTGAATCTTGGGGAAGATTGTCATGGGAGGAGTGAAATTATGAACCATAAAAAAGTTTGGGCTAGGCGTTTTGCCATGGTACTCTTATTTGTTATGGCACTTACAACTACCTTTCAATCCATATCCGGAGTCGAGGCAAAAATGCTTATCTCCTACTCTGGACTTGGACAAGAAGCCCCACAACAAGAAAAAAGCGTTCACACATTTTTTGCCCATAAATTTAAATCGGTTGGTTTGAAGCTTAAAAAAATCAGGCAAGCAATTAGGCCACAAAGCTTAGTATCATCAAGCGAAGCAGTCGCGGCGTCCCCGCCAAAGCTCGAGGAAGCGATTGACTGGAGCAAGTACAGGAAAAAGACGGTCATTGCCACTGGCTACACGGCAGGGGTTGAGTCGACCGGAAAGGACGAAAACCACCCAGCCTATGGAATTACATACTCAGGGGTCAAGGTAAAACGGGATCTTTTTTCAACAGTCGCCGCTGACCCGACGATATTCCCAATCGGGACTGTGCTTTTCATCCCGGGTTATGGATACGGAGTGGTAGCCGATACGGGCAGCGCCATCAAAGGACATAAGCTCGATCTTTATTTTGAAACGGTAGAAGACGTTTTCAAGGAATGGGGCAAAAAGTCGGTTGATGTATTCATTGTTAAAATGGGCAATGGGAAGCTGACCGAAAAGGAACTGAGTGTCATGAACGAAACGGAATCCCTACAGGTTTTCCGGCAACAGTACATAAAATCCGAAAAAAAATAAAATGGAAAGTGGGCTGGCAATTCGTTGCCGGCTTTTTTTCATTCCTTTGAATAAGTGGTATCTCTTTTCTCTTGGAAATTCATGTGGAACGGCTTGTTCTTTGAGAAAAACCAGATCCGGAAGTATGATGGAAAAAAGGCTTCCAACAAAGGGGGAAGGTGGCCAAAATGGAACTTTATCCAGATCAGTACTATGAATTCTTTATTTATTTTAATGAAGGAGATTATTATACATGCCATGACCTTCTAGAAGAAATGTGGATGGAAGAGAAGGGAAACCTGTTTTTCAAAGGCCTATTGCAAATGAGTGTCGCCCTATACCATTATGGCTATGGCAATGTGAAAGGGGCCAGGGCGATGATGAACGCCGCCCATGACTATTTGCAGGGTTATAGGCCAAGGCATTGGGGCCTGGACCTTGAGAAGGTGATTGCATACATTGATGAATGCCGGCTGCTTATTCCCAACGGCATCGACAGGGTCCCGTTTGAACAGATCGATATGCTCCCGTCCCTGCCAGTACTCTTTTTGTATCTTCAGGATTAGGGTGAAACGGCTATATATTAATTTTTCAACCTTTTCGATATAATTGAAGGGTATAAAAAGGGAGGTTGTGAGATGTTTACGGTTAAGACGGAAGTCAATTTTTCGGCAAGCCATGAAAACCTTGTCGTAGGCCTATTTGACAGGCCGGTTAAATTTGATGGAGGACTGGCCCCGCTTGATGAACTCTTTGGCGGTCAGTTGAATGAACTTGCCAAGAATGGCGATCTTTCAGGAAAGCTGAAGGAAGTTGGTAAATTACATACGTTGGGCAAGGCTGGCGCGAAAAAAATCTGGTTTGTCGGCCTCGGCAGGGAAAAGGAGTTTACCTTCGATAAATTGCGGGAAGCTCTCGGCCGGGCATTCAAATCACTTAAAAATGCCAAGCAGGAAGAAGTGGCCCTTTACCTTGATTCTTTCCTGGCAGGCGATATCGACGCGGAGGATGCGGCATACGCGGTCAGCGAAGCATTCGCTCTTTCCACCTACACCTTCGAAGGATATAAGCAAAAGCCAAACGAACCGGATAAAAAGCTTGAAGAGATTACTATCTACTCGGAAGCAGCGGATGAGCAGGAAATCAACGCTTCGCTTACGGTCGGGTATGCATACGGGCAGGGAACAAATTCAGCGAGGACACTCGTCAACACGCCTGGAAATATGCTAAAAGCAACGGATTTGGCTGAGTATGCCCGTAAACTTGGGGAAAAGTACGGCTTTGAAACAGAAATCCTTGCCCTCGAGGAAATCAGGAAGCTTGGCATGGGTGCTCTTCTTGCTGTTAACCAAGGGTCTGTCGAAGAGCCACGGATGATTGTCCTTAAATACCAGGGCAAGGAAACATGGGAGGATGCAATCGGCATTGTCGGTAAAGGCATTACATTTGACACAGGCGGCTATTCCATCAAGACGAAAACAGGCATTGTCGGCATGAAGACGGACATGGGCGGCGCTGCGGCGGTTCTTGGGGCGATGGAAATCATCGGCGAATTGAAGCCTGAGCAAAATGTCGTCGCTGTTATCCCTTCGACTGACAATATGATTGGGGGAGGCGCTTTCAAGCCTGATGATGTGATTACATCGATGAGCGGTAAAACGATTGAAGTGTTGAATACGGATGCGGAAGGCCGTTTGGTCCTTGCCGATGCGATGACGTATGCGAAGCACCACGGGGCTCAATACCTTGTCGATGTGGCGACCTTAACAGGCGGGGTTATCACCGCTCTAGGCCTGCATACAACCGGCGCGATGACGAACAATGAAGAGCTGTTTGAACAAGTGCTTGAAGCATCGTTTGAAGCGGGCGAACAAATGTGGCGCCTCCCAATATTTGAGAAGGACCTAGAACGGGTGCGAGGAAGCAAAATCGCCGATTTAAACAATTCGCCAGGCTCTGAGGGCCATGCTGTAATGGGCGGCGCGTTTGTAGGAGAGTTTGCCGAAGGGACTCCATGGGTGCACCTCGACATTGCCGGAACGGCTACCTCAAGGCAGGACACTGACCTCGGGCCATCTGGCGCTACAGGCGTCATGTCAAGAACGCTCGCACTGTTTGTTGAGCGATTCGAGCCATTTGAAAAATAACAGGCATTCCAATTCACGATTGTTTTTAAAAAACAAGCCCTCCGGGACCGGAGGGCTTTTTGCCGTCAATCACCCACCCGCAAAAGCCCGCCCACTCAAACTCCTCCTTTCCTGCATATGAAATAAGGAAGGCTATAGCACAGAAAAGGAGGTTCCCATATGTATGACATGAGAAATCAATATTACTATGGCGGGGATCAGCGGTTTTTTGCAGGGCCATTCCTTGGCGGCCTGCTTGGCGGAGTGTTGGGGAGCGCATTGTTTTTCCCGCGTCCCTTCGTCCCATTCGGTGGCTATCCTGGCTTCGGATTTCCGGGATACGGATACGGATTCGGCGGTTATGGATTTCCATATTATTGAAAAATTCGTTTTCCGCATAGCTGACCGCTTCGTCCCGAAAAACAGCTGGCAGGAATGAAAAGGAGGGCTGCCCATAAAGGGTTCAGCCCTTTTTTCCTGATTGCATCCTTTGGAAAGCCCTTCCTCCTGTGATAAAATTAAAGAAATTAAACCATGGGAGAAAGGACAGGGTTTGAAAAAGTCTATCTCCACCTCAACGTAATTGAAACACCGCAGCAGCCGGGATCGGCAAAAACAACTGTAATCCCATCAGGGTCGTAGATGATTTTGACATCTTTCCTGATTCCGGATGAGGCAATCAGGTTTCTGACAGTTTCCGTTTTTGATGCCTGCGCCGCTTCCATAATCCGTTTCGAGAAATCACGGGAGCCTGCTATTTTATTCGCCAATATGCCTGCCTCCGTTAGGGCGGGCCTTACCTTTCGCGCCGAGGCCATGAACAAGTCGGGAACGGCCGGTGGAAAGACCCTGCCAAAATGTTCGGGATACCTAGAATATATCGTATAAGGATAGCCGTAATAGTGCATTGCATCACTTCCTTCTGAGATGGTATTTATTTAAAAAAAATGGTGCCTCTTGGACACTTCAGTTCATTAATGTATATGAAAATCGGTGCTGGCCTATACGGTTTGCAAAAGGATTGCCCTTAACAAAAAGGGGGAATGGATAGGAAAGGAAATTTAACTGGCAGGGGGGAACTATGGATGAATCTCGATTTTCTCTTAAATATCCTTGAAGAAAGCGGCTATGCCGGTTTGTTTTTGTGGATTCTGCTTGGTTCCTCGACCCTTCCGGTACCCAACGAAATCATCATGATGACAATAGGTGCCGCCGCTTCCAGGAGCGCTGCGGAAACACTTCCCATATTCTTTACCACTCTCGGAGGAGTTTTGACCGCATTGACGGCGAGCTATTGTTTCGGCAGATTCATCGGGTGGCCTTTGCTGAATTTTTTGTCCAAAAAGGAGCGGTTTGCCAAGAAGATTGGCGTTTCCCTCAGGCTGATGGACAAATACCATGCTTTCTCCCTTTCGCTCAGCTATTTTGTGCCGGGTGCCAGGGTGGTTGTCCCATTCCTTTATGGGTTTAGCCGGCTTTCTTTTAAAACATTCATGCTTTTCGCGTACAGCGGCGCCACTGCCTGGCTTTTGATCATGTTTTTTGCCGGTTATTTGTTTGGTGAGCATGTCGGGGGGTTTGTGGGGGAGTTTTTCATAGGGTTAATTATTGTTGCTGCACTCATTTATGGATTAATGAGACTGTTCCGCAAAAAGCGGGGAATTGATGACAATAATCAGGAGCCGATTCCTCCGGGCTGCCTGTCAGCCATACAGAAAGGCAGCCCGGACTAATTCCGGGCCGCCGATCCAAATGTCCAGTTACATTTCCCTTCGGTGTTCGAATAGGTCGATTGTTCCAAGAACAACATGGGCAAGGCCAAATCCAAGAACAGTATTGGCAACCGTTTTGTTGACTCCGTTGTTCCGTGACATTGCATAGCCAGCAGCAGTGACAGCCGATCCGAGGATTGTCGGGATCAGCCCTTCCCTGAATCTATTCAACGCGCTCACCCCATTCGAGATATTTCCGTTGGTCCATTGCTGGACATACATAGTATAAGCAGGAAATGGATTTGTATAGATAGAACATTTTTCATAGAAAGTGGGAGAACAATGGAAACAAAGAATACGTTGATTGAAGCGCTAGGAATTGAAATAACCTTGCTTGAAAAGGGCAGGGTGGAGGCGACGATGCCTGTCGATGAAAGAACGAGGCAGCCATTTGGCCTGTTGCATGGTGGCGCATCGGTCGCACTTGCCGAGACAGTTGCGAGTGTAGGGGCGTATCAGCTTGTCGACCATGAAACCGAGTCGGTGGCAGGGCTTGAGATTAACGCAAACCATGTACGGGGCATCAGAGATGGAAAGGTAAAGGCGGTCGCCACAGTTCTTCACCAGGGAAGAACAACCCAGGTCTGGGACATAAGGATAACGGATGAACAAGGAAAACCTGTTTGCATTTCCAGATGCACGATGGCCGTCCTCAAGTTGAAAAAATAAGGCAGAAGGCAGCGCTATCGCTGCCTTTATTCATTCCCACTGTTGTAAATTACTTAAAATGTTGTTAAAAAATTTAAAAAATTCCCCCGCCTACATGCTATAATAAGGTGAACCTTCCATCAGCTGGTTTTTAGCAGATGGTGTTAGTTCCTTTACTGCAAATGTCCCCATCTATCTTCAATTTCTCTGATTCAAGACGTAGGACGTTACTGCCAATTTAAGTGTGGACGCAAAGAAATATTTAAAAATAGAGCACGCGCACAAGTAATTGTACATGTTCCAAATATACTATAGTACAGGCGCAGGGGGAGGAGTGAATAGCTTGTCAGCGAAAAAACAATATTTGTTTATTGACTTTGAATTTACCATGCCGGAAAAAAACGTCAGGACAAGAGAGTTTTTTCCGGAAATCATTGAGGCGGGTATCGTTTCCGTAATCGACAATAAGATTCAATCCCAGTTCTCGGCATATGTGAGGCCGGCAAGGTTTCCGGTACTTTCAGACCGTTGCAAATCATTCCTACATATTACTCAGGAGATGATTGATGCGGGAATGCCATTTGCCGACTTGGTTAAGTACTTTGAGGAACTTGGCCGGAACCAGGATAACACGATTGTTACCTGGGGGAACATGGATATGAAAGTGCTTCGCCATAATTGTGAGGCTGCGGGGCTGCCTTTTCCGTTAAGAGGCAAAGAAATCGACCTTTCAATGGAATATAAGCGGTTTTTCGGGGACCAGAACCAGACGGGGCTATGGAAGGCTGTACAGGAATACGGCAAGGAAGGGACAGGGAAGCATCATCGGGCCCTTGACGATGCCTTGACTACGTACAATATCTTCAAGCTTGTCGAGAAGGACAAACGGTATCTTGAAAAACCGAAGCCGACGACGATTGGCGATAGGATTGATTTTTCAAAGCTTCTTAATGAATTTGTATAAAAGGCCAAATCACAATTCATGTGATTTGGCCTTCGTGTTTTAACGCAGGAAGTACTCTTTCTCAAGAGTTTCAAGATTGCGGAGGCTCATTTCCGCCCACGCTCCCGCATCCTTTTGGAGTTCGGCTTTCATTTTATCCAGAGATTCCTTAAGAGAGTCTTTATAATCCGGGACGTCACCGTCATATTTTTTCACCATTTGCTTCGGAATCATTGCCCCTTCCCGGTACGATAGAGCCTTGCGTTCATGGAAAAAGCCCACTTCGGCATCTTTTGGATGATGAAGATCACCCTGCATCGGGTGCTTCAAGACGGCGAGGATCCGGACCAGGATTCCATTCGGGCGCTCCTCGGTATATTCGGCAATGTATTTTCCAGTTTTATAAATGGCGGTTACAATATCGCCTTTTTGCAGTTCGGACAAGCGGACCACTCCTTTCGTGGAAATAGAGTTCATACTTGTCTTTATTATGGATGAATTTGATTGAAAAACAAAGTGCAAAAGATTACGATATCGGTTACAGTAATAAAATGGAGGGATGATTTGTGAAACTTAAAATTGCGTCTTTATTGGCCGGAGCAATGCTGATTTTATCGGCTTGTGGCTCCTCAGGAGAAAAGGCGGACGACAAAAAGACAACAGGTTCGGGGCAAAACACGACGGAACAAACTCCAAAAAATGATAACAAACAGGCACCAGAAGTAAAAACCTTTCCGCAGCTTTCGAACGATGTAGCGGAAAATGAAAGGCTCGTTGAAATGGTGACATCGATGGGGACGATTAAAATCAAGCTGTTTCCCGAACTTGCACCCAAAACGGTTGAGAATTTCATCAAGCTTAGCGAAAAGGACTACTATGATGGCGTAACTTTCCATCGGGTCATCAATGATTTCATGATCCAGGGCGGTGACCCAGAGGGTACGGGACGCGGCGGCGAAAGCATCTACGGCAAGCCATTCGAGGATGAATTTTCGCAGCAGCTCCTCAATTTCCGCGGTGCGCTGTCCATGGCGAATTCTGGACCGAATACGAACGGAAGCCAATTTTTCATCGTCCAGAACAAAAACTTTGATCCTGGCCTGAAAAGCCAGATGGAGGAAGCAGGCTATCCGCATGAAGCAATAGTGGGTTACGAAAAAGGCGGCACCCCTTGGCTCGATTTTAAACATACAGTCTTCGGCCAGGTCATCGAGGGAATGGATGTTGTGGATAAAATCGCAGAAGTAAAGGTTGGCGAATCGGACAAGCCGGAAGAGGATGTCATCATCAAGGATATCAAAATCCTAAAATAAGGACCCCCCAGTCGGGAAACTATTTTTTAAGCTCGGATGCTGCGGGTGTGGTATACTTACGATGAAATCAGGCTTAAAGGGGAAGAATCGATATGGACTCCTTAGTAATGGCACTACTACCCCTCTATTTTCCGGAGGATAAAACAGAATACATTCCCGCCGTAATTTGGTTTCTCTTTTTCTTCCTTGGTGCCATTGGTGCGATGTGGCTGTTTTTTCGTATTTCAAAAAAGGAAGCGCGGAAAGCAAAGGAACTTGAAGAGAAGCTGGGTAACAGAGGCGGACAAGAAGGAAACAGTTGATACGCTGTTTCCTTTTTTAATTTTAGGACAATTTAAATATGCCTAAAATCACGTTGAGCAACGAAGATTCGTCGAAACCCTGAAAAGGTGTCTTTCATACCTGCATGAGTGAAAACCGAGGACGAAAATCCCGTTTGGTTGCCACGCAAGTTCTCGATTCGTGACAATCAAGAGCAGAAATCGGGTTTAGTTGTCACGTAAGTCCCTGATTCGTAACAACCTGGGACGAAAACCCTGTTGGTTGTCACGCAAGTCTCTGATTCGTGACAACCAATAGCCAAAATCGGGTTTAGTTGTCACGCAAGTCCTCGATTTGTGACAACCAAGAGCCAAAATCGGGTTTAGTTGTCAGAATGAGGCTGGATTTGAGTAGATTGTAACGAAACCCAATTACCTGACAGCTGACTGCTCAATTTAGTTATTCGCCCTTGGGATCCTGTTCTTGTTTTGTTGATTTTTCTTCAGTACCGATTTCATTTCCCGTTGTGTATTCGTACGATGCCTCGACACCCGAGTACTTCGCTTTTTTCCCTTTCTTGACACGATACTGGGATAGATTCCTATAGACCATTATTGCTAAACCCCTTTCTTTTTATAAAAAACCATCAATTATCTTCAGCCATTTAGTTGGCCCCTATGAATCCCTTTTCACCGATATCCCTACTTTGTGCGAAATTCCATTTGCTGATGCAACGAAAAACTGCATTTCGCACGGATTTTTGCCTGAGCAAAAAAACTTACCGCGTAGATTAGAAAAGTTGATTAAGAACTGATAAAATAGATAAGGCGAAAAATTTTTTACACATATAAGGAGCGAGTGTTCAGATGAATAAGGTTCTTGTTTTTGGACATAAAAATCCCGATACAGATTCGATTTGTTCGGCTATTGCATATGCGGAACTGAAGAAAAAACTCGGCGTGGATGCGGAGGCTGTCCGCCTTGGGGAAATTAACGGCGAGACTGCTCATGCGCTGGAAACGTTCGGCGTTGAAGCGCCCCGCCTCGTGGACAAGGTTTCCGGAGAAGCTGCCGGAGTCATTCTTGTCGACCATAATGAAAGGCAGCAGAGTGCCGACGATATAGGAGAAGTGGGGATTCTGGAGGTTATCGACCACCACAGAATCGCAAACTTTGAAACAAGCGACCCACTTTATTACCGCGCAGAGCCAGTTGGCTGCACGGCTACAATTCTGAACAAAATTTACAAAGAAAAAGGGGTCGCGATCGATAAGGCAACTGCCGGGTTGATGCTTTCAGCAATCATTTCGGATTCGCTGCTTTTCAAATCCCCGACATGCACGCAGGAGGATATTGATGCGGCTGCAGAGCTTGCCGAAATTGCCGGCGTTGATGCCGAGAGCTATGGCCTTGCAATGCTGAAGGCTGGCGCGGACCTGAGTGACAAGACGATTGCTCAATTGATTTCGCTCGATGCGAAAGAATTCCAGATGGGTTCGGCAAAAGTTGAAATCGCCCAGGTTAATGCGGTTGATACGAACGATGTCATGAACAAGAAGGACGAACTGGAACAATCGATCAAGAAGGTTGTCGATGAAAAAGGACTTGATTTGTTCTTGTTCGTTGTAACCGACATCCTGACAAATGATTCAATTGGGCTTGCTGTTGGACGTGAGGCTTCCGCTGTCGAGCAGGCTTACAACGTTGCCCTTGAAAATAACACCGCCGTACTAAAGGGCGTTGTTTCAAGGAAAAAACAGATCGTCCCTGTCCTCACGGAAACTTTCCAGAAACGGAATCAATAAACAATAATCAAAAAGGCCATCCCTCGGGGGTGGCCTTTTTAAGGTGGTAACAGTTTTCTGCTAAGTTGACTAGCTTGCCATTTAAAGCCATCACTTGGACGAAGAGAGGGCTGCTTTAATCAAAAGCTTTTTTGAGGCGGCCAAGCCCGTCTTCAATGACATCCCTAGGACAGGCAATGTTCATCCTGACAAACCCTTCCCCGCCTTGGCCGTATTTTTTTCCTGGCTCCAGGGCAAGTTTGCCTTTTTCAATAAGCCTTCGCTGTATTTCCTCATCGGAAAGGAGCAATTCCCTGCAGTCGAGCCACAAAAGGTACGTGGCGTCCGGTTCGATTAGCTTGACAGCCGGTAGATTATTTTTCAAAAAATCCCTGACAAACGAAACATTTCCTTCTATGTATTCCAATAGAGCTTCGAGCCAGGTGGCTCCGTACAGGTACGCAGCTTCAGTCGTCACGGCTGCGAACGTGTTCAATGTTTTGAACCCTTGCATATTCTGTGCTTCCTTGAATTTTTTACGAAGGCCATCATTCGGGATAATTGCCGCTGCTGCCTGGATGCCACCGAGGTTAAACGTTTTGCTCGGTGCAATGAAAGTGACCGTTCTATCGGCGATATCCTCACTGATGTTTGCGATTGGAACATGGCTCCGCCCTTTGAAAATAATATCCGAATGGATTTCATCGGAAACGATTATACAATCATACTTGCCGCAAAGGTTCGCGAGCCGTTCGAGCTCATCTTTTGTCCACACACGGCCGCCTGGGTTGTGCGGGCTGCAAAGCAGGAACAGTTTGCATCCTTTTTTTATGGCATCCTCAAAATCCGCGAAGTCAATTTCATAACGTCCGTTTTTTAAAACAAGAGGCGATGTTTCAACCATTCGTCCATTCGCTTCGATCATTTCAAAAAAAGGATTATAGACTGGCGGCTGGACAAGTACTTTATCTCCCGGCTCTGTATACGCCTGAACCGCCGCGGCAATTGCAGGTACAACGCCGCTCGCGTATGCCAGCCAGGACTGGTCGATTGTCCAGCCGTGCCGGGAAGCTAGCCAGCTCTGGATCGCTTCATTGACGGAGGGCCGGACAAACGTATAGCCAAAGATTCCATGTTCCACCCTTTCTTGTACCGCATCAATCAATTCCTGCGGCGGGCGGAAATCCATGTCCGCGATCCACATTGGCAAAACATCGTTTGTTCCGTAAATTTCTTTATTCATCTCCCACTTGATTGACCCGGTGTTCAACCTGTTGATTACTTCATTGAAATTCATAATTAACCCCCATGTGGCAAAATTTATTACGGCTTCACTGTATGGTAAAATACAATAAGTTAATTGAATTGCAGGTGATTGGATGGAAACAGCGTTGATGAACCTTCTTCTGGCGGACGAACTGAATGAATGGGATCCGTTTGAAATTGGCGGCGGCTCCTATGACACGGAAATAGCGGACGCCATTCAGGCCGTTTACACGTTGAATGATGAGAAAGAGCTTGCAGAACGGCTGCAGTCCATATATGAATTCTCCTTCGAAGAGGTAATTCCTTTCGAAAATTGTCTCATAGTGGCGAAAAAGCTTCTTAGTATTAAAAATGACAGCTCCTGCTCGCTATAGAAATAATCCGGGCGGTCATTTTATCAAACGGCAAAAAGCAATCCAGATGAAACAGCGGCTAACTCGAAATGGGCGACAGCCGCTGTTTTTTTGTTCGGCCATGTTCTGACAGCCACAGCTTTAGAAATTTGCGTCATAGTCGTTCCTTTACTAGGCGTTCCGAAGGGGTCCACTCCCCAAAAAAACAACTCCGGCTTCGTTCACCTTACTCCTGCCTCTCAATAAACTCTTTCATATGTTGATATACTTCCTTGGGACGTTCTTCAGGAACGAGATGGCCTGTATTTTCAAGAACGATAAGCTCTGAATGTTGCAGGTCGCCATGCAGCCTTTTACCGACATCAAGGGGGACTACCCGGTCATGCACTCCCCAAATCAGGAGGCAGGGAGTCTTGATTTGCCGGAGCGCTTCAGGCCGAAGCTCGCCTTCACGGTCATGGATCAGACGGCCGAGGCCACGAAACATTTGCTTGTCCAAGAAGGGCTGCATGTAGCCTCTCAGCATATCCTCATCTATAAGCGACTGGTCATGGACGACAAGCTTTAAATTCTTTTTTACCCCGCCCGACTTGACAAGCCAGCGCTTGACAGCCAGATGGAAAAACGGCAGCATGCTGCCAAACGACAATAACCTTCCCGGAGGCTCGAGATAACTCGAACTGCAGAACAGCACAGCCTTCCTTGCCAAATCCGGCTGGAGTGCAATCATGTTAAGGACATATTGTCCTCCCATTGAATGGCCAGCCAGCACCGGTTTTTTAATTCCTAGCTTATCCAGAAGCGCGATCATTGTTGTGGCGATATTTTTATAGGAATATAAAAACTTTGTTGACTTGCCGCTTTTGCCAAAGGGGGGCACATCGACGTTCAGTACGTTATAATCCCTGTTTAGAAGCGGTACGAGCTTTCTGAAACTGAAAGAAGATGACAAAAAGCCGTGGAGGAGGACAACCGTTTCAGCTTGAGGAGAGGACGGGTGCCATTCATAATAAACGTTGATTCCATTTAACTTTATCATTGTTGCTTCTGCTGTTTGGCTCATGTGGCCCTCCTTTGTCAAAAGTGTTCTTTATAAGTATATCTAATACCATACCCACTTACTTTGGTGAAGCATCGCCAAAAATAAAAAACACATAAAACATCGCCTGATATCAACCCCCGCATCATTAGACAAGGCCGGAAAGGCGTTTATCCACAAGGGTCCAGTGGAATACGTGTAATGGAGTAGGCTTCAATCGCCTTTTGATTTAATCGGCTCGTTATGTTATAATTTTTTATTGCGTATAATTGGGATAAAAAATTTACAAAACTTAGGAGTGTTTTTATGTCGGAGAAAATTGAAGCAGGCAGCGTCCTGACTGGAAAGGTGACGGGGATCCAGCCTTATGGAGCATTTGTCGCGCTTGACGGGAATACACAGGGACTTGTCCACATTTCTGAAATCACGCACGGATACGTTAAGGATATCAATGAATTTTTAAAGGTTGGAGACGAGGTAAAGGTGAAAGTCCTGTCTGTTGACGAGGAGGCGGGAAAAGTCAGCCTTTCTATCCGAGCAACCGAAGAAGCTCCGGCGCAGGAGGCAAAACCGCGCAAGCCGCGCCAAAAACGCCAGCCAGCGGTAATTATTCCTGAAGCCGAACAGCAACAGGGCTTCAACACATTAAAGGAAAAGCTGCAAGAATGGATTGACCAATCCCAGCAGGAAGAAATCAATAAGTAAGCGAAAATGGCCTGTTCCTCATCGGAACGGGCTTTTCTTATGTTTTAGGAAATTATAAAATTGAACCTTGTGGATAACTCGAAACAAGTTATATTGGCCCCTTTTAAAAGAAACCCGGTTGTGCTGTTCCTGCATAAATAGAGAATGATTGGATTGTTGCGCCATATATTGTTTCAATAATAGCCGCTTCTTATGTACAATAAAGATAACTGTCTTTTAGCGTTTTTTTTTAGTAGGGATGGTGTTCTTTAAAAAAATGGAGGGATTTTAATGGTACATATGGCAAAAACCAAGGATGTAATTGAACAAACGGAAAAATACGGCGCGCGCAACTATCATCCGCTGCCAATTGTCATCTCAAAAGCGGAAGGCGTTTGGGTTGAGGACCCCGAAGGCAATAAATACATGGATATGCTGAGCGCCTATTCGGCTGTCAACCAAGGGCACCGCCATCCAAAAATCATCCAGGCCCTGAAGGACCAGGCAGACCGTGTGACCCTTACATCCCGTGCATTCCACAATGACCAGCTTGGCCCTTGGTATGAAAAGATTTGCAAGCTTACTAATAAAGACATGGCCCTTCCAATGAATACTGGCGCCGAAGCTGTCGAAACAGCGGTCAAGGCTGCGAGAAGGTGGGCCTATTTTGAAAAAGGCGTCGAAGAAAACAAAGCGGAGATCATCGGCTGTGTAGGAAACTTCCATGGCCGGACGATGACAGCGGTTTCACTTTCTTCCGAAGAGGAGTATAAGAAAGGGTTCGGACCTATGCTTCCAGGAATCAAGCTTGTTCCGTACGGCAACCTTGATGCCTTGAAAGAGGCGATTACGCCAAATACGGCTGCCTTCCTGATTGAGCCTATCCAGGGGGAGGCTGGCATTATCATCCCGCCAGAAGGATATTTGAAGAAGGCATACGAACTGTGCAAGGAAAACAATGTCCTTTTCATCGCGGACGAAATCCAGGCAGGGCTAGCACGCTCAGGTAAAATGTTCGCATGTGAATGGGAAGGCTTTGAACCGGATATGTATATCCTCGGAAAAGCACTTGGAGGCGGCGTATTCCCAATTTCCTGCGTAGTCGCGGACAAAGAAATACTCGGCGTGTTCAATCCGGGCTCCCATGGTTCAACATTTGGGGGGAATCCAATGGCCTGCGCTGTTTCCATCGCCGCACTGGATGTCCTTATTTATGAAAAACTTGCGGAAAAGTCTCTTGAACTAGGAGAATACTTTATGGAAAAATTAAAGGAAATCTCCAATCCAAGAATAAAAGAAATACGCGGCCGGGGCCTGTTCATTGGAGTTGAACTAACAGAGCCCGCCAGGAAATATTGCGAACAGCTGAAGGAAGAAGGCCTGCTTTGCAAGGAAACACACGATACGGTCATCCGTTTTGCGCCTCCACTCGTCATCACTAAGGAGGAGCTTGACTGGGCGATTGAACGGATCAAAAAGGTGCTTGAGCAGGAATAACCCGGATTGAGGTCCGCTTCTTCAAAAGGATTTTTTAAAGATGGGAAATCATTCCGTATTATAACCGAACAAAAGGGCTGATATTCAGGCATTCGACTTTGAGGAGAATCCCCATATGCTACAATCGACGCAAAGTGTAATGAAGGAAGCGCTTTGGAAACTGGGCTACAAAGATAATGTATATGAATTGTTAAAAGAACCTTCCAGGCTGCTTGAAGTGCGTATCCCGGTCAGCATGGACGACCGGTCCGTAAAAGTGTTCACGGGTTATCGGGCGCAGCACAATGATGCCGCCGGGCCAATAAAAGGCGGCATTAGGTTCCACCCCGATGTGGATGCCGATACAATCAAAGCCCTTTCCATTTGGACGGCGCTGAAATGTGGGATTGCCGACCTTCCTTTTGGCGGCGGGAAAGGTGGAATTGCCTGTGACCCTCGGCATCTGAGCCTTGGGGAACTCGAACGCCTGAGCCGTGGTTATGTCCGCGCTGTTTCGCAAATCGTCGGCCCAGCAAAGGATATCCTTGGGCCCGATGTGTTCACCAATTCGCAAATCATGGCCTGGATGGTTGATGAATACAACAGGCTGAAAAGATACGATTCTCCCGGTTTTATCTCAGGCAAGCCCCTTGCCCTTGGCGGTTCCGAGGGCAGGGAGAGGGCGAGCTCGCTCGGTGTTGCCATTTGCGTAGAGGAAGCGGCCAAAAAGAAGCAGTTAAGGATAAAAGGGTCTAGGGTGATTATCCAAGGATTCGGAAACGCCGGGAGTTATCTTGCCAAATACCTTCATGACGCAGGCGCGATTATCGTGGGCATTTCGGATGCCTATGGAGCGCTGTATGACCCCGATGGCCTTCCTGTTGAATATTTGCTAAACCGGCGCGACAGCTTTGGAACGGTTACCTCCCTTTTCGAAGGAACGATTACGAATGCCGAGCTACTTGAGCAGGAATGTGACATCCTTGTCCCCGCGGCTGTTTCGGGGCAGATTACGAAAGAAAACGCCCATAATATCAAAGCTTCGATTATTGTCGAGGCGGCGGGGGGCCCGACAACGCTTGAAGCCGAGAAAACTCTCGATAGCTTGGGCATCCACGTTGTCCCGGATGTCCTCGCAGGCTCAGGCGGGATTATCGTTTCGTATTTCGAATGGGTCCAGAACAAACAAGGGCTTTATTGGCCGCTTGAAGAAATTGAGAAGAAGCTTAGGTTAAAAATGACCGAAGCATTCAATACGATATACGACTCCGCAAAATCGAGGCGGATCAACATGCGCCTGGCGGCTTATATGGCTGGCGCACAAAAAATGGCCGAAGCCTCCATAAAACGGGGCTGGGTATAACGGAAAAACAAAAATCCCCGCATATGCTGCGGGGATTTCTTGTGTAAAAAAGGACTATCATAATACATTTTTGGGTGGGATCTTCCCAAATCCGCTTCCTTACCTCGTCGGATTCGTTTGGGCCGCTTCTTCCCTCTCATGGCTTGGGGCAAAGAGCAGGCCGAGGTTAATTAGGCCGGCAATTCCGACAAGGCCATAAATAATACGTGAAACCCCGGAATCCTGCCCGCCAAAAAGGGAAGCAACGAGGTCAAATTGGAAAAAACCGACAAGGCCCCAGTTAATAGCGCCAATAATTGTAAGGACAAGTGCAATCCTTTGAATCGTGCTCATCTAGATCCTCCTTTAATCGTTATCACTACTAATGTGGACACGATTAGGAATTTTATACATGCATGGCACCAAAAAAGCATGCGAACTTTTTGCAATCTATTATGCGATAATAAATAATAGTGTGTGTAAAGGAGGAGTTTCGATGGATAATTTTATTTTCTACAATCCTGTGCGATTGATTTTTGGAAAAGGCCAGCTGGCCGAATTGAAAAATGAAGTCCCGAAATACGGGAAAAAAGTACTTCTCGTCTATGGGGGAGGAAGCATTAAACGGAGTGGCCTTTATGATCAGGTTATTACGCTTTTGAATGAAGCCGGAGCCGAGGTTTTTGAACTGGCAGGAGTCGAACCGAACCCGCGTGTCTCCACTGCCAGGAAAGGAATCGAGATTTGCAAAACAGAAGGGATCGATCTTCTGCTAGCTGTTGGCGGGGGCTCGGTCATCGACTGCACGAAGCTAATTGCTGCCGGTGCAAAATATGAAGGTGATGCATGGGACATTGTTTTGAAAAAAGCAGTGGTGAACGATGCCCTCCCATTCGGCACGGTATTGACGCTTGCTGCGACCGGATCGGAAATGAACGCCGGATCCGTCATCACCAACTGGGAAACGAATGAGAAATACGGATGGGGTGCGCCGCCATACTCAATGCCACAATTCTCAATCCTTGACCCGGTTCATACGTTCACCGTTCCAAAAGACCAGACAATTTACGGGATTGTCGATATGATGTCCCACACATTCGAGCACTATTTCCATAAAGCAGGAAATACACCGTACCAGGACCGCATGTGTGAATCCCTCCTTCAAACCGTAATGGAAATAGCTCCAAAAGCTGTGGAGGACCTTGAAAACTATGAGTACCGCGAAACGCTCCTTTTCTGCGGCACAATGGCATTGAACGGCATGATCAATATGGGCTTCCGCGGCGACTGGGCGACCCACAATATCGAGCACGCCGTCTCGGCTGTTTACGATATTCCGCACGGCGGCGGGCTTGCGATCCTGTTCCCGAACTGGATGAAGCACAACCTGAAAAAAGATCCGGCCAGGTTCAAGCAACTGGCGGTCCGTGTCTTCGGCGTTGATCCGACAGGCAAAACTGATGAAGAAGCCGCTCTTGAAGGAATCGAAAAGCTGCGCGAATTCTGGTCAAGCATCGGTGCTCCAGCGCGACTAGCCGATTACGGCATCGACGACAGCAAGATCGAGCTCATGGCCGACAAAGCTATGGCTAACGGCGAATTTGGCGGATACATCACCCTCAATAAGGATGATGTACTGGCAATCCTGCGTGCATCACTATAAAAATGGAACGGCTGTCCTATTGAAGGGCAGCCTTTTTATGTTGAGGGCTTATTTTTATTTTTACAATTCAACAAAAACAGTTGTGCGAAATTTGCGGGAAGAATCCCGCTGCCACGGCAGGCTGTTCCTTGCTTAACCGATATCCATTGGGTAAAGTGGGTATTATAAACACTATAATACGGAGGTTTCCAAATGACACATATCCGTTTTGACTACACAAAAGCGCTCGGCTTCTTCGGCGAGCACGAACTCACCTACCTGCGTGACGCCGTAAAGGTCGCCCACCATTCCCTCCACGAAAAAACCGGAGCGGGCGGCGACTACCTCGGATGGATCGACCTTCCTGAAAACTACGACAAAGAAGAATTTTCCCGGATCCAGAAGGCTGCGGAAAAAATCAAATCTGATTCCGATGTCCTCATCGTCATTGGCATAGGCGGCTCTTACCTGGGCGCCCGCGCCGCAATCGAATTCCTGGGCAACAGCTTCTATAACGCCATGCCGTCCGACAAGCGCGGCACACCGCAAATCATCTTTGCCGGAAACAACATCTCGTCCACCTACATGCACGACGTTATCGGTCTGCTTGAAGGCAAGGACTTCTCCATCAACGTCATCTCAAAGTCCGGCACAACGACCGAACCGGCCATCGCCTTCCGCCTGTTCCGGAAGCTTCTTGTGGAAAAATACGGTGAAGAGGAGGCGAGGAAGCGGGTCTACGCCACCACGGACAAGTCGCGCGGAGCCCTGAAGACGCTCGCCAACGAAGAAGGCTACGAAACATTCGTCATTCCGGACGATGTCGGCGGCCGCTACTCTGTTTTAACAGCAGTCGGCTTGCTGCCAATCGCTGTGTGCGGAGCGGATATTGAAGCGATGATGAACGGCGCCCGCCAGGCGATGGAGGATTACAGCCACTCCGAGCTTGAGGACAACCCTGCTTATCAATATGCCGCAGTCCGGAACGCTTTGTACAACAAGGGAAAGACTATCGAAATGTTAATTAACTACGAGCCTGGCCTGCAATATTTCTCCGAATGGTGGAAGCAGCTTTTCGGTGAAAGTGAAGGAAAGGACCAAAAAGGGATTTTTCCAGCCTCGGCCAATTTCTCGACTGATTTGCATTCGCTTGGGCAATATATCCAGGAAGGCCGCCGCGATATGTTTGAAACAATCATTAAAGTGGAAAAACCACGATATGAGCTCAAAATCGAGGAGGAAGCGAATGACCTCGACGGCTTGAACTACCTTGCCGGGCAAACGGTCGATTTCGTCAACAACAAAGCCTTCGAAGGGACAATGCTCGCCCACACTGATGGCGGCGTCCCGAACCTGATTGTTTCCATTCCGCAAATGGACGAGTATACATTCGGCTATTTGGTCTACTTTTTCGAAAAAGCTTGCGCGATGAGCGGCTACCTGCTCGGCGTCAACCCATTCGACCAGCCAGGCGTTGAAGCCTACAAGGTCAACATGTTCGCGCTCCTTGGCAAGCCTGGCTACGAAGAGAAGAAAGCCGAATTGGAAAAACGCCTGAAATAAACTTAGTGCTAATGTTTTACGAAAATGAAAAAGGAAAGAGGGGGCTGCTATGATTCCTGTAAAAAGCGATGTTGAAGGAAAAGATTTTTCCTTTAAAGTTCTTGAGGATACCCTGAAACCGCTCGGCTATGCGGTCGGGGGCAACTGGGATTACGACAAGGGCTTCTTTGACTACAAAATTGATGATGACGCCGGATACCACTTTTTCAGGGTGCCATTCCAGGCGATCGATGGCCAGCTTGACGGAGGAAATCCAAGAGTCAGAATTGGCACGCCGTTCCTTCTCGCCCATGAGTACGAGGACGGAGTCGATAAGGAAGGCAACGTCGGCAATCTGTCCGCTTCGGTAAATCAGTTCCAGTCACCAGAAGACAAAGATGCCCCAATCGACTCAGAATACCTGAAAATCGCGGACGACCTGGTCGCAAAACTGGAAGCGGCCCTTCTCTAAAACCTTATTTCATTTTAAAAGCGCGGGGGCTTGGGGCTCCCGCGCTTCTATTTTTATTAAGAATAATATTTCTTTTGAATCATTGGGTACGGACAAAATCCCTATTGAACAGAGTTATAAATCCACAGTTATTTCTGTTTGGGCAGCAACCCATTGATTTGGCGGACATGAGTCCAAAGCTGCCTGATGTTTGGACATCAGAAAAATAGTAGGCGCCAGACGCTTACTAGTGAATCCTAACAAATAACCAGTTAATTTCTGTCATGCTGCGCAATGCTAACTAGTGAATTCTTATCTAATAGTTATAAATTCATCACCAGATTCAATTTTAAAAGTAAGGGGCGGGTTGACGACCAGTTCTTCTCCTCTTTTTATGCCTATCAACAGCTTTTCCCTGGATGCCCAGGCTTCCTTTGCCTCAACGAATGTCCTTCCGCCAAAATGTTCACCTACCTGCTCAGATGCAAGGCGGTTTTCCTGGAGCCCGCCGATGATATCCAGGAGAAGCCCCGTTCCCCGTGAGTGGATGCTGCTAAGCATAAAGATGCTGGTCAGTTTGTTTGATTGCAGGACTTGGTCGGCACCGGCCCGTTTGGCATTCACAACCTGCTCGGGTGTCAGGATTTCGACGATGCACTTTACTTCTGGGCAAATTCCTTTAATGGTCAGCAGGGTAAGAATCGAGTTCATGTCAGCGAGAAGTTCCTCGTGGCTATGGTCTGACGTGATTAGCACCATTTCGGCCTTTGGGACGTTTCCTTTTAAAATGGTTTCATCAACGTGGGGCTTGCCTTGAACGAAGTGGACATAGCGTGACTGGGTCGGGTTCTCATCAAGCGTTTCATCGATTAGGACAATTTCTATCGGGCTGCCGGAATCGCTCAGCTTGCTGATAATTTCTCTTGAACGCTCATTCCAGCCCACAATCACCATATGGCCGGTTTCTTTGTACGCAAGCTTTCCTTCAGACAAAGCGTTCTGTTTTGTTACTGCCGCGGTTGCCAGGGAAACGAAATAATACGAAACAAGCCCCGCTCCAAACAAGATCAGAAGGACCGCGGCAAGCCTACCCAAAAGGGAGTGGGGAACAAAATCGCCGTAGCCCACGGTCGTGGCTGTAATAAACGCCCACCAAATCCCATCGCTTACAGTTTTAAAGGTATCGGGTTCAAGAAAACGGATGCCTACCCCGAACACAAAGAAAAAGAAAAATGTAATAAACAAAACCCTCATTTGGACGGGCAGCCGCAAAAAATGAATGTACCAGCGGTTTGGCATGGAAACCTCCTTATCGGCGAACAGGGCCTATCCGAATAACAGCCTGGCCGGCTCCCCACATGGATTCCTAAACAATCGAGCTATATTCTACAATTATGGACAAAACCTGCTGTTTCCATAAGGGGCCGGCATCAATCTTGTTTTTTTAATCGCCTTACCTGCCCTCAAAAAAACGCTTCCCCCGAAGAGGAAGCGTTCCCAACTAATATAATAATTCTACCAAAGATACTCCCCTACCCTGAATTCATCGGTATGGAAAAGGTAGTCAAGGTTTGGTTTATGGATAAACTCGCGGGAGCGGTTGTCGATGTAGCCGGCACCCCGGGTAGTGTCCTGTGGAACCCATTTGCCGTCAATCATAATTTCATTCCAGGCATGGTCACTGCCATATACGACCTTCGCTTCAATCCCTGCGGCTCTGTGGAGGGCTGCATTCAAATGGGAAAATCCCATGCACATCGCTTTCCCTGACCTCAACGCCTCTAGCGCGGATTTGAACTCAAATGGCCTGCCCGCGATCGCGTCAAAGTAGGTTGCAGCATCATATTCCAGATTTTCAGTTACCCATTTATAGATTGCAATTGATTTTTCTTTCGCCGTTTTCTTTCCATATGTAACTTCTTCGGCGATCCGGATAATTTCCGCATCCCCGCTCTCGACGACTCCGCTTGGAAGCAGGAAAGGATTGCCTTCCATTGTTCTTGTTACATGAAAGGACAGGGTAGTTAAAAGACCGTGTTCTTTGGTGCGGAGGGAGCTGGCTTCATATGCAAGGTCTTTTGACAGGCTGGTTGCCATCGCAAACGGAAGGCCAGGCTGGGCCACGATGATAGCGAGGAAACCGAAGAATACAATTAGAACGAACTTTTTCATGAAGCTTCTCTCCCTGTAAAAGATATATAAAATATAAATATAATATTTATAGTAAATATAGTAAAAAAGACCCGTATTTGTAAAGAGAAAAATACCAAATTTTCAGTTTTTTTGCCGAAACCGCCCGAATTTCGAAAAATCATCATTATTCAAGGATAGTGGCAAAGCTATTTTTCTAAAAAGAAATCACCCATTGGAAAATAAGGAATAATTCACTAAAGCTGGACAAATACTAAAACGGGTCTGAAGGGATAAAAAATGCCGTGAACGAGCATTGAAGTGAGGGGAAGGGATGTTTGCGAGAAAAGAGTGGCGGCATATAACCATAGCCTTCATAGCGCTTGCCATTTATGTGGCGCCGCTGTTCCTGCTTGGGGAAGATGCCCATATCCGCGTCCATGACAACCTCGATTCGAATATTGCTTGGTACAAGGTACTCGCGGAAAGCGGGGAAATTTTCGGGCTGGTGGACGCCTCCATTCCGCAAATTATCAATGGGGAGCTTTCGAGGAACGCGTTCGGGCCGGAAATGAGCGGGATTGTCTGGCTCCACGCGCTGCTCCCACCGATGGCCGCATACGCTGTAAGCCAGGCGATTACACGGATTTTGGCCTTTATTGGAATGTACCTTTTGCTTAAAAAACATACAATCAGTGGGCCGCGGCAGCAATGGATTGCCACAGCGGTCGCGTTGGCCTTTGCGCTTACACCATTTTGGCCTTCGGGTATGCTCAGCACGCTCGGCATGCCCCTTGCGCTTTGGGCGCTTCTCAATATCCGGGCCGGGGAAAAACACCCAATTAACTGGATTGTTTTCCTGCTTTTGCCGCTGTACTCAAGCTTCGTCCTCGGTTTCTTTTTCTTCATCGTGGCGGCGGGGCTGTTCTGGCTAATTGATTCCATCAAAACAAAGAGGTGGAACCTCCGATTTTTCCTGGCGATAGCAGCGATGACAGCGATGTTTTTGCTAGTTGAGTACCGGCTCGTTTATTCATTTTTATTTGATGATGAGCCGAACAGCAGGGATGAGTATTTCCATGCACGGCTTTCGTTTTGGCATGCGGTAAGGCTGTCACTGAAAAATTTCTTCCTTGGCCACACGCATGTCATGACTGTCCACGGGCTGTTCATCATTGCTTCAACCGTGATGGCACTCGGTATTATTTTCACAAAAAAAAGCTGGCGTGAGGAAAAACTGTTTCTGCAGCTGCTAGTATTGAACATCGTCCTTTCCATCTGGTATGCCTTCTGGTTCTACAGAGGCTGGCTGCCGCTGACGGAAAGGTTCCATTTTCTTGATACATTCAATTTCGCGCGGTTCCATTTTCTCAGGCCGCTTGTCATTTACACGGGTTTCGCGCTTGCCCTGAAAATCATCGCGGACTCAGGTGTTGCCTGGAGGAAGGCGGCGGCCGTTCTTGCCGTGGCGCAAATCCTGCTCCTGTTCATGTTTAACGACGAAATCGTTTACCGTGACAAGCCGACGTTCAGGCAATTTTACGCGGAAAAGCAATTTGCGGAGATTGGGCGCCACATCGGCCTGCCAAAAAAGGAATACCGGGTCGCGAGCATCGGCATCCATCCGGCAATCGCCCAGTACAACGGATTTTACACACTCGATACATACAACAATTTCTACCCGCTTTCCTACAAGCATGAATTTCGGAAAATCATCGCCAAAGAACTCGAGAAAAACAACGTTATCCGTGAGTACTTTGACGAATGGGGTGGGCGCTGCTACATCTTCACAGCAGAGCTAGGCAAACGGTATATGTTTAAAAAGAACTCGAAAGCAACCTTAAAGAACCTCGAGCTGGACACCAGCCAGTTCAAAAAGATGGGCGGCACATACATTTTCTC
Source organism: Neobacillus sp. YIM B06451 (assembly GCF_032667185.1). Lineage (NCBI taxonomy): Bacteria > Bacillati > Bacillota > Bacilli > Caryophanales > Bacillaceae > Neobacillus > Neobacillus sp. YIM B06451. The sequence goes on from NZ_JAVFKJ010000011.1 coordinate 85,217, forward strand.
CGCGGTCCCGATTAAGAATGCCGAGGAAAACAGGCTTCAACTCGAACGAACCTTTATTTCAAAGGAGTCCGCCTGGAAAATTTACCTGTACAAGGCGTATTAACTACGCCGCCGGACATTTTTAAAAACAAACGCTCTAATCACATCAGGAGGATCCGAAACATGAGTGAACCAGTCCTTACAATTGTCGTCCCTTGCTACAATGAGGAAGAAGTGTTGCCCTTTACGATACAGGAGCTTTCGGGCCTGTTATCCAGGATGATTGGCGATGGACGCGTATCACCCCGAAGCCGGCTTTTGCTCGTCGATGATGGCAGCAGGGACAGGACATGGGAGCTTATTTACAAAGCAAGCCTTTCAAACCAGCTCGTAAAAGGGCTTAAGCTTGCCAGGAACGCTGGCCACCAGAATGCGCTCCTTGCTGGAATTTTTACGGCAAAGGAAGCTTCCGATTGCATCGTCACAATCGACGCCGATCTTCAGGATGATATCACCGCCATTCCCGAATTTATTGAAAAATATAAGGATGGCTGCGAAGTTGTATACGGAGTAAGGAAGAGCCGGAAAAAAGATACGTGGTTCAAGCGGTGCACTGCCCATGGCTTCTATTCATTAATGGCCAAAATGGGCGTCAATCTTGTCTATAACCATGCCGATTTCCGGCTGCTTGGCAAACGCGCCGTTTCCGAACTTGAACGGTTCCGCGAAATCAATATGTTCCTAAGGGGCGTTATCCCGCTGATCGGCTTTAAATCCGCAGAAGTTTTTTACGACAGGAAGGAGCGCCTGGCAGGGGAATCGAAATATCCGCTACGCAAAATGCTCGGCTTTGCGTTTGACGGGATCACATCCTTCTCGGTAACGCCAATCCGCCTCGTCCTCACATTGGGCGTTGCGGCCTGCCTGGTTAGCATCCTCTCGGGAACGTATTTCTTCTCCCTGAATCTTTTCGGCGAAACGGCATCGGAGTTGACAACGCTAATCATTACAATCTGGCTGATCGGCGGCCTGCAGCTTGTCGCCATCGGACTGATTGGGGAATATATAGGAAAAATTTACAAAGAATCGAAGCAGCGCCCAAAATTCATTATCGACATCGACATGTTCAACCTGCCTTTTGGCTTGATGAACCAAACCGAACCGGGAACGGAGCGATATCGCCTTGATAGCGGCAAACTCCCTGAAACAAACTAACTCATTCGTCCGCTTTGCCCTCGTCGGTATGGCCAACACCGTGTTGGGCTTGCTGATCATGCTTACGCTTTTGAACGTTGCCGGCACCTCGTACTGGCTCTCGACATTCATTGGCAACACAGCCGGAGCGGCTCTCAGCTATTTTCTAAACCGTTCCTTCACCTTTAGAAGCTCAGTCCGCTTTTTCGAAGGGGCACCGAAGTTTGTTGCCGTTATCCATATTTGCTACTTTGCCTCCTACTGGGCAAGTGGGCAGTTAATTGGCGCTGGAGCGGCTGATTTTCTGCCCCCCGTTTATCGTGATGACGCAGCAGTCCTCGCCGGCAGCGCCCTATACACCATAACCAACTATTTCGGGCAAAAAAAATGGGTCTTCCGCGGAAGGCCGGCCGAGCGTTAGGGGAAATATATATCTTCACCCCCACAACGCCCGCTTCAAAAATCATCTAAAAACAGTCGTACAAGCCCACTTCCCTGAATACATTGTGGAGACAAGCTTTTTTTCAGGCAGGGGAGTGGAACGTCATGACCGTCTATTTAAGCTATATATTGCTCGGCCTATCACTCGCAGCTCCAATCGGGCCAATCAATGCCGCCCAACTCGACCGCGGCATCCGCTATGGATTCTGGCATTCCTGGCTGACTGGAGTCGGAGCGGCCGCAGCAGACGGCATCTACATGATCATCGTTTATGCCGGAGTCGTCAACTTCATCGACACTCCAATCGTCCAGACATTCCTCTGGTTATTCGGCGCATTCGTCCTTCTCTACACCGGCGTAGAAAGCCTCATCAACATCAAAGGGCTCACCATCAGCGGCAACAACAAAAAGGAACCGCTCATCAAATCCTTCATGTCCGGCTTTTTAATGTCACTGTCCAACCCGCTCACCATCTTATTCTGGCTCGGCATCTACGGCTCCGTCCTCGCCAAAACCGCCGCCACCTCGGGACACGGACAGCTCATCCTGTACAGCGCCGCCATCTTCTCCGGCCTGCTCATCTGGGACATCTCAATGGCCACCCTCGCAACAGGCGCTAAACGGTACCTCACCTCGGCATTCCTGACAGCCATATCCGTCATCTCCGGCCTCTCACTCATCGGCTTCGGACTCTACTTCGGCTGGCAAGGAATCGGAGCCCTGTTATCCTGGTAAGGCCAACCCCTCTTTTTGGAAAAAGCCCGGCTTCCGCCGGGCAGGCCCACGCCATCTAACCCTCAAACAAAACCCCGGCCGGCAAGCCTTTAAACCTTGCGGCCAGTAGCACCAGGCGACTTATCCGTATTCCCTTGGCCATTATAATCCGTCCTGCCGGCGCCACGCACCTGGTCCCGGTCGGTGCCAACATACTCAGCCTGATGCTTCTCCTGTATTTCATGAAACTTCTTCTTATCCAAGTTCGGCATTTTAACCACACTCCTTTCAAGTTAGGTTGCGCCGCAAGAGCCTTTTTATCCCGCTTAAGGCTTCGGAAACAGGGGAACGACAATTTTCATTAACTCAAAAGTTCCGTTTTATCAAGATTCGGTTTTGCTACTTTAACCGGGTGAAGGCTCAACAAACAGTTGCATAATAAACGGCCGTTTACTTGAAACTAAAGAGAGGAACGGACCGGGCCTTGGCGCGCGGATTTTTTAAGGAAAGGGGCTTGCATATGTTATCTTCAGCGCAATTGGAGGAGCTGCGGTCGCGGCTGCTAGAGGAAAAAGCAAACCTTGAAGGGCATTTGGAGGAAAATGATGAATACGGGCTGCAGCGGGGACACGGGCACGAATCGATGGGCGAGCTCTCAAGCTACGACAATCATCCCGCCGATGACGCCACCGAACTGTACGAACGTGAAAAGGACATAGCCCTGAATGAACACACCAATAACCAGCTTGATAATATAAACAGGGCGCTTGAAGCAATCGCGCACGGCGCTTATGGCAAGTGCCAGGTGTGCGGGAAGGACATTCCGTTTGAACGCCTCGAAGCGCTTCCTGATACGACGTATTGCAAGGAACACAGTCCCGATAAGGTGACCTCGCACACCCGCCCGGTCGAGGAAGGCGTCCTCTTGCCGCCATTCGGGAAATTTGATAAGGACGAAGAGGATGAAAGTGTCTCCTATGACGCCGAAGATACGTGGCAGGAAGTAGCTTCGTATGGGACATCGGAAACGCCATCCGACTTTGCCTTCACCGATGAAAAGGACCACTACAATGACGATTATATTGAGAGTGAGGACCCGGTCGGATACGTAGAGGATTACGAAAACTTCGTCGGAGTCGATATGTATGGCAACAACGTAACCATTTACCCGAACGGCCAACACCGAAAATACGAGGACGAACTCGATGAAGAAGGCCTCATGACCGCTTTCGGCGACTTGCCAGCGTTCGAGCATGACCCATACGTCGATGATGACCCAAAAGACGGCCTCCAAGACCGCCATTCCTATGAAAAATAAGAACGGGTAAATCATGCCCGTTCTTTTTCGTTAGGAGCATTTTTATAAAAAAATAAAGGCACTTTCAACGCCGCAGCCAACTCAAAGTCAGTTTTATAAATATAGGATTTGGGTTGTCGGAATAACCCGGATTCGTGACAAGCAATGCCCAAACTCGGGTTGGGTTGTCAGAATAATCCTTGATTCGTGACAACCCAGGGCGAATATCAGGTCTGGTTGTCACAATAATCCCTGATTCGTGACAAGCCAGGACCAAAATCCGGTTTGGTTGTCAGAATAAGCCCGGATATGTGACAACCTAAGGCCAGAATCTAGTTGGCTTGTCAGAATAACCCTTGATTCGTGACAACTGAGGTCCAAAATCCGGTATGGTTGTCACAATAAGCTTTGAATCGTGACAACCGAGCACCAAAATCTAGGTTCGTTGTCACAATAGCCACCGATTCGTGACAACCAGCTGCCAAAACGGGGTCTGGTTGTCAAGATAACCCTTGATTCGTGACAACCCAGGGGAAAAATCGGGTCAGGTTGTCAGTAAAGCGCCTGATATCTGGACAAGCGCAGGCAATAATTGTTTTTCGGCAACAACCCACTCAAAACTACCTTCATTTCTGCAGCAAGCCGCATTAAAAAAGCATTCCCCGAAAACAGAGAATGCCAGTAAAGCTTTACCGGGGCAAATCATCTGCACTTCCATCCGGACGCTCGATTTTGCCGCCAATTTCACCTTCCATATACACGTCGCTTACTTGTTCATGTGTTTCCGCCAGTCCAGCGGACACCTCATCTTTCTTTTTATAATCGGAAGGGTCATATATGCGTCCGGCGATTCCTCTTTCACGTTTACCCATCTTCATCATCCTTTCCAATATATTTTTCTCAAACAAATGGGTTTTATCCAGAGGGTTTAGGAGAAGAGTAAGGTAAAGGAGGCGAGATCAATGAAAGATAAAGAACAAATGCTTTCACGCAGGGATCTTGATGAAGCATTCCACAACCTGCATGATCAAATCATCCGGATAGCTGTTGAAGAGGAAGAGGAAATGATCAAGCAGGAAGTGGACGAAAAACAAAATCACGAGGAAGCTCCTCGATTAGATTAAAAAAGCCTCCCGGTTGCCATTGCAGCCGGGGGCTTTTTTAACAGAATGGAGGATAAACGGGCACTTGCGCTTTTCTTTGTCCAGCTACAGCGCCCAGCGCCTAGTGTACTTCGGTCCCCTCGCTACGATAAGTCAACATCGATTCGCTTTCGCTCATCGTGTTTCCTTTATCCCACCGTTAAGGGACAGTAAGCCCTAAAGGGCAACTGTCCCTAAAGGTCCGATTTGTTCAACTAACCATCAGCGGAAAAACACCGCTGATGGAAGTTTCACTTTATCTCCATCGGGGCCCTCCAGTTCATACGGCGCTAAACGGACGCTTTCACTTTTCTTATTGAATCGGCAGCCAGCTGACCTTCCAGATACCCTTATGGTTTTTGACTAGCCTAAAGCCAAGGCCATCTTCCTCGGAAATGGTTACGACTGCTTCGTTTTCGCCAATGAATGCCACCTGCTTCACTGGATTGCCGAGAACTTTCTTAAGGATTTTTTCATTTCCCGCAGCCATATTCGGATCCTGGGAGGCCTTAATATATTCATCCACGGATGTAAAAACCGGTGTTGCTTCAGGATCATCGTTGTACAAGGCGAATTGTGTCTCGTAGTCACGTATTTGCTCGGCATAGAAATAAAACAGAAAAACGGAAAACGAATCAAGCGTGTGGAGGATGGTCTCATCATGCGTCTTTGCAAATTCGCTATAGGCCGCCTTTAACGTGTCAGTTAACTCCAAGTTCCCTTTCCCATCCAGGGGAACTGGCCTGTTCGAATACGTAATTTCCGGTTCCTCCGGGATAATGACCCGTTCCAGCTTCAGAACATCCGCTACATTCTTTTCTGCCCTTGCATAGGCGGTATAGCCGCTCACCTCAATCTGGATTCCCTCAGCCATTGAATTGGGAGCCATCCCAAAGACAGTCGCTAAATTCTCTTTGTCCTGCTGGTTAAAGGTAAATTCATCCCCGGATCCAGGATTGACCGGCAGCCTTTCAACACCCTCTTTATCAGGTTGGAAAAAGATTTTATTCGCCTTTTCTCCCATATCGGCCCCATGGTAAATAAGCGTGCCTGTCAGGATAGCCTTACCCTTAAACCGTGCTTCCATCAGGCTGGCATTGTTTATTTCTTTTCCGCTTCCCGTCCCTTTTTTAGTGAGTACCCAGCCATTAAGGGAATCGCCTTCCTTCAGCCCATCATAGAAAGGGAAGTCCGGTGTTGTCGCACGTGAACCATTACCATTGTCTAGCAGCCCAAACTCCTTACCAACAAGTCCGCCGCCGACCAGCAAAACAGCTGCTGCAACGATCGCTGTCAATGTTTTCGGTAAAAAATCACGTTGCTTCCGGGGCTTTTTTCCTTTTAATGCTTTTATCCGTTCCCTGATTTGCTGTTTCTCAGCTTCAGATAAAATCGATTCTTCCGGCAGGCTTCCAAGCAGCGCGCTTTTAAGCTCTTTATTAAACTGACTCATAGCGTCCACCTCTTTCGAAAGGAATGTAGGCATTTCTCACTTTCTCTTTTGCCCGGTGCAGCCGGGTTTTCACGGTCGCCAATGGAATCCCGAGTGTTTCACTGATTTCGGGAACGGTAAGGTCCTGGTAAAAATGCAGTAAAATTACCTCCCTGTATTTCAGTGGCAGGGACCAAACTGCCTCCAACAGCTGCTTGTTTGCATCCTTTTCAATGGCTGCCTCTTCCGGAGTCCGTTTTGTATCCTTCATAAAACTGAAAACTTTTTCAGCAACAGCCATATGGCGGTGGTGCCAGCTTTTCAAATAATCCTTTGAACGATTGATCGCGATTGTATACACCCAAGTTTTATACGAAGAACGCCCTTCAAAATAATCCAATTTCATGTACACAGCCACAAAAACCTCCTGAGTGAGGTCGCCGGCAATGTCCCAATCCTTTACATAAGAATAAACAAGGCGTTTAACCTGGTCGCCATACGCTTCCATTATCTCTTCCAGCTTCGCTTCGTTACCGTCCGCGAGCGCAATCCGTCTCTCTGTCAAATCCCCCGACATGTCTTCACCTCTTCAAGATCGTGTTTCCCTTTTGACGAGTCCCAAATGTAAATAGATTCATTTTCTTCAAAACTTTATTGAAATCCTATTTTTAAAAAAATTCACTTCCCAATATTCCCAGCACTAATCGTACAGGAAAAAAGATTGGAGAAGAAAGTAATAAACCTAAAGTATACTTTGAAAGAGAGCATAACTTGAAGTAGAATAAGGAAAAAAATCCAAAAAGAATATTAAAAGTTCGCTAATCTACCTAAAACCTAGGTTAATATATTCAGAAAAAATGGGGGGAAGAGCATGGATGTCCGTCTGTCGGATTGGAATGAAAACTGGGCGCGGATGTTTGAAGAGGAATCCCGGTTCCTTAAAACGGTATTTGGAGATGTGATCATCAACTTTGAGCATTTTGGCAGCACTTCGGTACCAGGGTTAAAGGCAAAGCCGGTTATTGACATGATGGCGATTGTCGTGGAAATTGAAAAAGTAGATTCCTTGAATGGAGAAATGGCTTTCCTTGGTTACGATGTGGCAGGGGAGTGGGGAATCCCAGGCCGTCGGCTTTTCCGGAAAGGCGGGGAGAATAGGACGCACCATATCCATTTTTATCAATATGATAACGAGCAAATCCATAGGCACCTTATTTTTCGCGACTACCTGCGTATCCACCCGGAGGAAGCGGCGAGGTATTCGGTTTTTAAAGAAGGACTTGCAAAGCGATTTACAAAGACAAGCGAGTACAGCCAGGCAAAAAAATCCTTCGTCCTGGACATGGAACGGCGAGCTCTCGAGTGGCACGACAATGATAGAAAAAACAACAGATAAAACTACTTAAAAACAATTAGGCAATAAATGTAAATTCATGCTTTTCCACTTATAAAAAAACAAAAGAATCCGCTTTTATAAAGAAGCGGATTCCTTTGTTTTCCAATTAATATACACTCTCTACAATTTTTTCCCAACTTAAAACGAGTTCACTGACCCTTCAGAATTTGTTTCCTGTGGGTTATTGGAACCACTTCCGCCGTTGTTTCCATGGCAGCTTTCGTACATTTCCTTTAATTCCTTTTCACTAAAATCCGGGTGCATTTGCTGCATATGCGGCTTCATTTTCCCGAAACTAAGGATTTCTTTGGCAAAAGATGGCGCTTCAGCGAAAACACCGGCGGCATTGGCGCCTAAAAGCATGCCCAGCCCAAGAATTGCAGCGGCGATTTTCTTCATACCTTTATACCTCCTTATTTATATATTCATCTTAAGCTTACAGGAAGTTTGTGCATATTCTTTGCACTATTCATGAAAAATTAGAGACATTTTCCTTCTTGGATAAGCCAAAAGGCCCATTTACTCGCGGCAATTTTCCCAACAGGAAACAGCATGATTTTCGTTGCTTATATCAGAAAATTTAAAATATACTAAAATCATGCAGCAGGGGTGCTGCTGATATTCATACTCGAAAGGAGCAGGCAGATGAAGAAAAGAACCAAAATTGGATCGGCTTTCATGAGTTTAGCATTGGGAGTATCGGTTTTTGCGACGGCTGCATTTGGCCAGGTACCTGAGCAGGCGGCAAAGGATTCCTATCGGGTTTTAATTAACGGCAGCGCAGGAGAAAAGGCCAAGGCACAACAAAGTTTCGGAACCCGTTGGGATTTCGGAGCCAATGGGTTCACGACGACCGTCAATGGAAGCCAATATCAGGCTTTATTGAAAAATAAGAACCTTAAAGTTGAATTTGTTGATGAAGTTCAACTAGATAGCGAGGCGGCTGCAAAACCGGGCCCATCCACGCAGGCGATTCCTTCCGACCAGACACCTTGGGGCATTGAAGCAATTTATAATGACTCTACTATTAAGTCAACCTCGGGCGGAGATGGCATTAAGGTAGCGGTCCTTGATACTGGCGTATATACAAGCCATATTGACTTGAGGGACAATGTCGAGCAGTGCAAGGATTTCACACAGGCTACGTCCCAGCTTGTGAATGGCGTATGTAATGATAGGAATGGCCACGGAACCCACGTTGCAGGCACGGTGCTAGCGAACGGCGGCTATGATGGCCTTGGTATTTATGGAGTGGCTCCACAGGCTGAGCTTTGGGCATACAAAGTACTTAATGACCGGGGTTCGGGCTATTCCGATGACATTGCGGCAGCTATCCGCCATGCGGCTGACGAAGCTTCCCGCCTTGGAGTAAAAACAGTAGTTTCCATGTCTTTGGGATCAAGCACAAAAAATTCATTGATTACGAGCGCGGTTGATTACGCATATGGAAAAGGCGCCCTTGTTGTTGCCGCGGCGGGCAACAGCGGTCCTAGTTCCAACACAATCGGCTATCCCGGTGCTCTTGTGAATGCGGTGGCGGTCGCTTCCCTTGACAACACTTTTGTTAATGGTACCTATAAGGTTTCCGACTTCTCATCAAGAGGAAATCCTGCCACTGCCGGGGATTATGTCATCCAGGAACGTGATATTGAAGTCTCTGCTCCAGGTGGATCCATTTATTCAACTTCCGCTAGCGGCGGCTATACGACAATGAGTGGAACATCGATGGCAACTCCACACATTTCCGGGCTTGCTGCAAAGATTTGGTCTTCCAACAAATCGCTTAGCAATGTCCAGGTTCGCGCCGACCTGCAAAACCGTGCGAAACTGTATGACATCAAAGGCGGAACAGGCGCCGGAACTGGCGATGACTATGCATCTGGCTTTGGTTTCCCACGGGTAAAATAATTCATTAGTCCCGGCCCATCCTGCAAAAATGCAGGATGGTTTTGGGCGTTTAGTATCATATTCTTGCGAAATATCCGATATTTTTGAATAATTGTTTATAATTTTCCATATTTCGTGATAGAGTAGTAGAAAACGGTTGGTGAGTAAATTGGATTTTGGGCCATTGATCAAGTATTACAGAACCCAAAGGAGGATGACTCAAAAGGAGCTTGCCGAGGGGATTTGCTCAATCCCGCATTTAAGCAAAATTGAACACACTTCAAAAGAGGGTAATAGAGAAACAGTCGCCTTGCTACTACAAAGGCTTGGCATCGAAATTGAAGATGTGGCCAGCAAGGACGAAGAAATTAAAGCCCTGCTGGATGAGTTCGATAATCAAATGACATTCCAAATCAAGGCGGAGGCGGATCGCGTCTTTTCCCGGCTCTCAGAGCTTGGCAACCTTATCCCGTTTTCATCACATATTTATACATACGAACTGTATAAATACAGATACCTGCTTTTTAAAGGGGACGATCGCGAAGCAGAAGCCCAGCAGGAATTGCTCAAAAAGCATTTGAAAAACTTCTCACGGCAGGAGCGGAACCTATTCGACTATTTCACAAGCATCCATTTAATGCGGCATGCAAAATACCATAAAGCAGATGCGATTCTTGAAAAGTTGGATGCAGAACAGGCAGGCGGAATCAACCTAGGTGAATTCCTGTACCACAGGGCATTTGCCAAAGGATATACACTTCAATTCGGCTATGCCATCCATTTTGGAAAAAAAGCGCTCCAGCATTTCATGGAGCAGCACAATTTCAGGCGCATCCTTCACACCCTTATGATAATGGGGATAAATTATATTTATTCGAACATTTTTGAAGAAGCTTCCGCATGCTTCGAACATGTTATCCGGAATGCAGAGCTCTTAAATGAAAAAGGCTTGTTACCGCAAATTTATCATAATATGGGTATTTTGCAGAAAAAAACACAAAAGCTTGACCAGGCAGTACATTATTTTAAAAAGAGCCTATCCATTCAAAAAGATAAAGGGTTTTATTATCTGGTAACGCTTAATTCACTAGGTGAAACTCTTTATTTGAAAGGAGAGCATGCCAATTCAAGGAAATGCTTTGAAGAAGTTTTGCGGCTGGCTGACCAACTTGGAAACAGCAAATACATGATGGTAAGTTCATTTTATCTAATGCTTTTCGATTCCGATCCAAGGGCATATGAGTATCTTGAGACAAAAGTTATCCCTCTTCTTGAAGACGGAAAAGAGCTCAAAGATGACCTTTCATATTTTTATAAATTACTAGCAGATCATTTTGCTAGCGATGGAAAGTTCGAGCAGGCAGTCCATTACTTAAATAAAATGATTTAAGGAGGAGTTTTAATGAAAAAAGGGGTTATCATTCTTTGCTCTGTGTTTGCGTTCAGCCTGTTCGCGGCCGGATTTGCGCCTTCAAAAGCAGCAGCGAGTTCACCAATTTACCCGCCGCTAGAGTCGACTGATTCACCGATTTACCCGCCGCTAGTGTCGACTGATTCACCGATTTACCCGCCACTCGAGTCGGCTAATTCGCCAATTTACCCACCACTTGAGTCGGCTGATTCACCGATTTACCCGCCACTTGAGTCGGCTGATTCGCCAATCTACCCGCCGCTAGAGTCGGCTGATTCACCAATCTACCCGCCGCTAGAGTCGGCTGATTCACCAATCTACCCGCCACTCGAGTCGGCTGATTCGCCGATTTACCCGCCACTAGGATTCTAGCATTTCAGGCGGCTGCAAAATAGGCTGGACAACAGATGAAAAAGGCGCATCCATTTCCCGGATGCGCCTTTTTGCGTCAATCATCGTCTTCAGAGAACATATATTTTTTCGTTTTTGCTGAGATATTCAGGACAAGGGACAGCGAAAGAAGGGTTCCTAACAGCGAGCTTCCGCCATAGCTTATGAGCGGGAGCGGTATTCCGGTAATTGGGACAAGGCCGATAACCATGCCAATGTTTTCGAAAATATGGAATGTCAAAACCGAGATGACGCCGGTCGCAATCAAGCTTTCATAAGGGCCTTTATTCCTTAGTGCAATAACAATGATTCGGTAAATCAGGATGAAGTAAAGTGAAATGACGAGGCTGGCTCCAAAGAACCCAAATTCTTCCCCTATAACTGTAAAAATAAAATCCGAATGGGCTTCCGGTACATTTACCTGGGATGCATTGAATCCCTTTCCGTACATCATGCCTGAACCAATGGCCATGATTGAATACGCCAGCTGAAAGGAGCTGTTTTGCATGTCCGCGAATGGATCAAGCCAGGAATGGATTCGGTTTAGCTGATATTGGTCAAGGACGAGCAGCAATAGATCAGGCGCATTAAGATAAATATAAACGAGGCTCGCCAGTAGCAAGGTTGCCGCTCCGCCTAACGTGGCAACAATCCGCCAATTGATTCCTGAGATGAACGTCATTCCAATTACAATCGAGGTAACCGCCATCGCTGTACCGGCATCTGGCTGAAGTAGGATAAAAGCAAGCGGCAAAGCGGACACAACTGAAATTTTACCAAGAAGCACGAAATCTGTCTGCAAGGTCCGATCCATGTATTTCTCATTATGGTTTGAAATCACCCTGGCGAGAAATATAATGAGGAAAAGCTTCATAAATTCCGATGGCTGAATCGAGCCGACCTTCGGAATTTCGAACCACGCCTTTGCACCTTTCGTTACCGGCGCAATGGATTGAGGAGAAAAGAATAGGGCAATTAGGACCAAGACACCAAAAATATAAGCAAACGGTGATATTCTCTTAATCTGATCAAAATCAAAAAAATACACAAAAGCGGACGCACCCAGTCCAATTACATACCAGCGGGCTTGCAGCAATACGAAATTCACGTTATACGGTGAATATTTTTGGGCGCTGTATATTGCGATGCAGCTTACAATCATAAACAGGAAAATAAGCAGCAAAAGCGTAAAATCGAAATAATTCCGTTGTGATTTATCCATAAACGTGCATCTCCACATTTATTGTTTTTCAGAACAAGAGAAAAAATGAATCTCATTTCAAAAATTCCTACTCTATTAGTGTACCTTATTTTCCAAAGGCGGGCAGTCTTTCCGGCAAGAATAGGAAAAATCTTTTCCGATAAAAGAGGAATCCCTTGGAATTCTGTAACGCGTTACACGTCGATTAGATAGACGATATCTCCTGTACTTTTGTTACCCATTTTTTAAAAATATGCCAGCATGTTGGAAAAAAGTCATTTGTAGGGCGTTCCCACTGTTTGCTTCTAAAGTAAAATGGACTATCCTGTAAGTAGTGTCCAACTCTTTAAAAAGGAGCTGGCGGAACGAAAAAGCAACCAATGAGTCAATTCTCAAAAATGAGCTGCTTGGAAAGGGCGGAATCTACGTATGGAAAAAAAGAAAATAACGGTCATCGGCAGCATAAATATGGATCTCGTAACAAAGGTTTCTCGTGTACCTCTTGTTGGTGAAACTGTAATCGGTGAGTCTTTTTACACAGCTCCGGGCGGAAAAGGGGCGAACCAGGCTGTTGCCGCAGCCAGACTTGGCGCACAGGTTTCAATGATTGGATGTGTGGGGGGCGATACTTTCGGCAGGGAGCTCATTTCGAACCTGGAAAGCGAATTGATTGACACTTCAAAAGTCGAGGTTGTTTCCGGTAGTTCGACAGGAATCGCTTCTATTACTGTATCCGGCGGGGATAACAGCATAATCGTAACACCGGGGGCAAATAACCTAGTAACACCGGAATTCATTTTGCGCCATGAAAAAGCAATCTCGGAAAGCGACATTATCATCCTTCAGCTCGAAATACCGTTGGAAACAGTGAAACTCGCGGCTTCGATTGCAAAAAAGCACGGAGTAAAGGTCATTTTGAATCCCGCTCCATTTCAGGTACTTCCGGAGCAGCTGCTCAATGATGTCGACTATCTGACCCCGAATGAACATGAACAAAAGCAGCTACTATTATCCCTTAATAGTGAACAAAAAGAAGAAATCCTGAAAAAATGCATTGTCACCCAAGGGCCAAAAGGTGTCGCCATATACAAGGATGGAGTTGGAGAAATCCCTGGCTACCGAGTTGAAGCGATTGACACAACTGGTGCGGGAGATACATTTAATGGGGCACTAGCCTTTGCATTAAGCGAGGGAATGGAGCTGAAGGAAGCCTGCCAGTTCGCCAACGCGGCCGCAGCGCTTTCGGTTACAAAACCCGGCGCCCAGGGAGGCATGCCAACAAGGGATGAGGTCAAGGCGCTCATAAAATAGGCAGGAAAAACGGGGGCCTAAATCCCTATTTGGCGAACGTTGTCGATATTTTGGTAAAAAAAGGATTACGACTTTTACCCTCTCTGCTTGCCTTTTATTTCTATTCATGTTATTCTAATCAAGAATTATTTTTGTTCGGTAACATGCGACATCGCCTGGATACGTTTGAGCAAGAATAGTAATACAATTGTGTGCGAACCACACGAGGAGGCAACAAACATGGAAAACGGTAAAGTTAAATGGTTTAATGCAGAAAAAGGTTTCGGATTCATCGAGCGCGAAGGCGGAGACGACGTATTCGTTCATTTCTCAGCTATCCAAGGCGAAGGCTTCAAAACTCTTGAAGAAGGCCAAGAAGTAACATTTGACGTTGAGCAAGGCGCTCGCGGACCACAAGCTGCAAACGTTCGCAAAAACTAATTAGTTTTTGCTCCATAGAAAACAGGTTCCTGCAAAGGGACCTGTTTTTATTTTTTTTGGAAAAATACAATCCATTTTTCAGTCGACCCCGTTTGGGTCGTCTGAATCCGTGAAAGTAAAGAGAGAAAAACCTGATTAGTTTCTCCGCTCATACCTCTCGAGTGACAACCAACAGCCAAAACCCGGTTTAGTTGTCAGGCAAAGTTCCGATTCGTGACAACTATGCGACGAAACCCGGTTTAGTTGTCACGCGAAGCCCTGATTCGTGACAACCAGGTGGAAAAACCCGGTTTAGTTGTCAGGCAAAGCCCCGATACGTGACAACCATCCGGCAAAATCTGGTTTAGTTGTCAGGCAAAGTCCGATACGTGACAACCAGGTTGCGAAACCCGGTTTGGTTGTCACGCAAAGCCCTGAATCGTGACAACCATGCGGCAAAATTCAGTTTAGTTGTCAGGCAAAGCCCCGATACGTGACAACCCTGCGGCGAAATCTGGTTTAGTTGTCACGCAAAGCCCCGATTCGTGACAACTATGCGGCGAAATCTGGTTTAGTGATCAGGCAAAGCCCTGATTCGTGACAACCAGGCGGCGAAGCCCGGTTTAGTTGTCAAAATCCCCCGGATGAGGGACATTGAAAAGCCAAATTTCGAAAAGGAAGTCACTCAATTCCAAATGAGTGACATTGATTTGGCAAATTCCGAAAAGGAAGTCACTCAAATCAAGATAAATGACATTGATTGGTCAAAATCCAAAAAGGAAGTCACTCAAATCAAAATGAGTGACATTGATTTGGCAAAATCCGAAAAGGAAGTCACTCAAAGCCAAATAAGTGACATTGATTGGGCAATATCCAAAAAGGAAGTCACTCAAACCCAAATGAGTGACATTGATTAGACGAAAATCAAAATGGAAGTTTCTCAAATCGAACTAAAATGTACTCCAAACCTATCGTGACAACAAAACTCCAACACCCTCAACACGACCACCTCATTATTACCATGACTAATTCCTGACCTTCACCAGCCAGCCCTCCTCATATTCCTTCCTGCCTTTGCCAAAACTAAAGCGATAAACCAGGAAAAGGGGCGGGCAGCGTATATGGATAATCATTGGAAAAAGGATCTTGAAATCTGCCTGGAACTCGGAGACAGGCGCGAGCAATTTGGCGGGGCGGTTGTACCGCCCACCTATGGGAATTCGCTTTTTGTATACGATTCCATGGATAGCCTCACAAAGGCGGTCATGAATGAGCAGGGGCATTATGTATACACCCGCGGCACCAACCCGACCATCGAAACCGCCGAAATGAAGCTTGCCGCCCTTGAACGCGGCGAGGCTTGCCGCTGCTTCTCATCAGGAATGGCTGCCATTGCCGCAGCCCTGATGAACTCCTTGCAAAGCGGCGACCATGTCTTATGTGTCAGCAATCTTTATTTTTCAACAATGGAACTCCTTAGATACCTTAAGAAATTCGGCATTAGCCATTCTGTCTGTTATGAAACCGCGGCAGAAGCTGTTGAAAAACAGATCAAGCAGAATACCCGAGTCATTTTCATGGAAAGCCCGTCCTACATGACATTCCGGCTGACCGACCCCCGGACGATCTCATCACTCGCAAAAAAACATGGCATCAGGACAATCATCGACAATACTTGGGCAACACCTCTTTTCCAAAAGCCGCTGTTATACGGTGTTGATATCGTCGTCCACTCGCTTTCAAAATATCTCGGTGGGCACAGCGACCTTGTGGGTGGGGCGGTCATTTCCAAAAAGAAAATTATCGACAATCTTTTTACAAAAGAACTGCTGCTATTGGGAGGTAACTTTTCCCCGTATGAAGCGACGTTGCTGCTAAGGGGTATGCGTTCGCTGCCGTTTAGGCTAAAAGCGCATCAAGCAAACGCCCTCAAAGTAGCCGAATTTCTTGAACAGCATTCAAAGGTTAAGCAAGTCCTTTATCCCGGGCTCCCTTCCCATCCTGATTATGAACTTGGCAAAACTGTCCTTTCCGGCTATAGCGGGGTGATGGGGTTTGCTGTCCATGGCGGATACCGGGGCGCAAGAAGTGTACTCGACCACCTCCAACACATAAAAATTGGCGTATCCTGGGGATCGTTTGAGAGCCTGGCGATGTCGCCTAACACAGGAAATAATGAAGAACAGCTCATTTCGGAAAATATTGATCCCGGGACCATCCGGCTTGCGGTCGGGCTTGGCGAAAGTGGAGAAATCATTGCCGATTTGGACCAGGCTCTTGCATGAAAGCCTGGGGACAAAGATTCGAATGCCCAAAAGACTAATACAGCTGCCTTAAGTGCTAGGCAAACTGTATTTTTTCCTGGGACGAATAACCAATTTTCCGCCTCCGGAATACGTTAAAGTGATGTTTTAGAAAATGGAGGTATCCGAAATGAATGAAGAACGAAGGACGCTTGCCTGGCATGAAACGCTTGAGCTGCACGAACTGACGGCTTTTCAATCCATTGGTTTAATGAAACTGAAAATGGGGATGAAACGGATTACCGACAACGAGTTGCGTGGGATTTACCAGCGGACAATCCGCGACATCGAGGAAAATCTCACGGAACTGCTACAGTTCTATCCTTCCGCCGCGGGCCAGGCCCAACGTGATGACGATGAGATGAGGGAGGATAATCCCTTTTATGCCGGTGACCTTTTGGCGATGTCCAAGACACTCGTCCGCAACTATGGGATTGCCGTAACCGAAACCGCTACTCCTCAACTCCGGCGGACATTCCTGAACCATATGACCAAGGCAGTTAGGGGCCATGAGCGGATTTTTAACTATATGCACAGCAAAGGACTGTATCCATCATACGACCTTGGGAAAATGCTTCAAAATGACGTAAACTTAGCCCGTAGAGCGATCGGCATCCGCGACGAATAACTCAAATTAACTAGACACAATCCAAGCTGATTTTAAAAGGAAAATGCCTAATTTAAGCGCCCGAGCCAGGGCGCTTTCGCTTTTTATCGCACAGCTGGCACTTTTTTGCTAAATTGGAAGTATGAGATGCATGAAAGGGAGAAAACAATGCACTTTGAACTAAAGCCGCTTGAGCCAGGGCGCTGACAGTCTCTTTCGGCGACCGGATTGCTACGGATATTGACAAGCGGATCAGCGGGGTTATGGCCGCGCTCGAGGCCTAAGTCGGGACCGTTGTAATGGACCGGCACCTTGGAAACGAGGTCCATACTTGTTGGCCTGTCTGCCGCCGCAGGTACCTGGCAACCGGGGATAAAGTTTTTTAAAAAGGGAGAGTTTGATTGCGGACGAATATTTACTTTGTGCGCCATGCACACTCCGAGTATACTCCGGATGAACTAGGGAGGCCGCTTTCAAAGCGAGGCAGCCAGGACGCTGAACGGGTTACGGAACTATTAAAACAGGAAAATATCAGTATGGTCCTTTCGAGCCCATACAAGCGAGCCATTGAAACGGTTGCTGGCATTGCCGAGGCACTTGGAACTGAAGTCATACCTATCGAAGGCTTTAGGGAAAGACTTTTAACAGATCAGCCAGTTGCCGATTTTTCGGCAGCTATTAAAAAGGTTTGGGAGGACGATACCTTTTCACTAGAAGGCGGCGAATCGAACAAAGATGCCCAAAAAAGAGGTGTCGATGCTCTTATGCACGTCCTTGATACATATTGCGGGGAAAACATCGCTGTCGGAACACATGGCAATATAATGGTTTTGATTATGAAGTACTTCAATAATGATTACGGCTTCGAGTTCTGGAACAATCTTGATATGCCGGACATTTATAAGCTCACCTTTGACGGACTAGAGCTGGCCGGGGTGCAAAGACTCTGGAACAAGAGTTAGCAAAGTGATGGATTTGCGGAAGAACGGGAAACTTGAATAATAAAAATAACTACATTCACTAATAGGGCTGCCTCAAGAGGCGGCTCTTTTTTTTCTTTATCCAGCTTAAAGGCCCCGTATCCGTCAGTCGCCACAAGCGTGTATGAACCAGTTTCGCAGTTTTATGAACCAATTTCCCGGATTTATGAACCGGTTTCAAAGATTTATGAACCAGTTAACGAAATTTATGAACCGATTTACGTAATTTATGAACCATCTCAAAATTATGAACTAATCCCAAGTAGATAAACAGCTTCCCGATTTTATGAACCAGTTTCGTAGTTTTATGAACCAATTTCCCGGATTTATGAACCAAGCCCCAAATTAAAGACCAACCCAAATTAAAGACCAACCCAAATAAACGACCACCCCAAAATTATGAACTCATTTACCAACTTATCCGAAGCCCGTGAATGTAAATAACAACTTCCTAACCATATCCAAGCGACCATCTTCCCTACTAGTGTTTTAGTTTTAAGATATTAAGGGTAGGGGAATAGGAGTGGGTTTTTAAAAATAGTAAATTTCTAGTTGGAAAGGGTGGGTGTTTTGCCTGGGAAGATCAACGTCACAATCAATGGGGTAAATGCCGAGGCCGAGGGCAGCCAATCCGTCCTTCAGTACTTATCGGATCGTTCAATTGATATCCCTCAAGTGTGCTACCATCCGAGCTTAGGGCCGATTGAGACATGCGATACATGCATTGTCGAAGTGAACGGTGAACTGGTCCGCTCCTGTTCAACAGACTTGAAGGATGGGGATATCATTAATACTGTTTCCCCTGATGTGAAAAAAGCGCAGACGATGGCAATGGATAAAATCCTTTATAATCACGAGCTTTACTGTACGGTTTGTGATTACAACAATGGGACGTGCGAAATTCATAACACTGTTAAGGAAATGAAGATTAACCATCAAAGCATTCCGTTCGACCAAAAGCCTTACGAGGAGGATAATTCCCATCCTTTCTACCGCTATGACCCGGACCAGTGCATCCTGTGTGGCCGATGTGTAGAGGCATGCCAGAACGTCCAGGTCACGGAGACGCTCAGAATTGACTGGGAGCGGGAACGTCCGCGGGTCATCTGGGATGATGATGTCCCGATCAATGAATCATCGTGCGTTTCCTGCGGGCATTGTTCAACCGTTTGCCCATGCAATGCGATGATGGAAAAAGGAATGGTCGGCGAGGCGGGATTCCTGACAGGCATTGCCAAGCAAACACTCCGTCCGATGATTGAAATGACTAAAAGTGTAGAAACAGGCTATGGCTCCATCCTCGCGATTTCAGATATGGAAGCCGCGATGCGGGATGAACGGATTAAAAAGACGAAAACAGTTTGTACGTACTGTGGTGTTGGATGCAGCTTTGAGGTTTGGACGAAAGACCGGAAAATACTTAAGGTTGAGCCAAAAGTGGAAGCGCCTGCCAATGGAATTTCCACTTGCGTAAAAGGGAAGTTTGGCTGGGACTTCGTCAACAGTGAAGAGCGTTTGACAAAGCCACTGATCCGGGAAGGCGATTCCTTCCGTGAGGCGAGCTGGGAAGAAGCCCTAACCCTTGTTGCGAATAAATTCACTGAAATCAAAAACACTTACGGCCCGGAGTCAATGGGATTCATTACATCATCGAAATGTACGAATGAAGAATCATTCCTGATGCAAAAGCTGGCTAGACAGGTAATCGGCACGAACAACGTCGACAACTGTTCGCGCTATTGCCAGACGCCGGCGACAGTCGGCTTGTTCCGTACAGTCGGGTATGGCGGCGATGCGGGCTCAATTGAGGATATCGGTTCAGCCGGCCTCGTCCTGATTGTCGGCTCGAATACATCAGAGGCACACCCTGTCCTTGCCACCCGTGTGAAAAGGGCTCACAAGCTAAAAGGCCAAAAATTGATTGTCGCCGATTTGCGCAAGGATGAAATGGCTGAGAGAGCGGACGTATTCATTAGGCCAAAAGCGGGTTCGGACCTTGTCTGGCTGTCCGCTGTCACTAAATACATCATTGATATGGGCTTGGCGGATGAAGAATTCCTTGCAAGCCGCGTAAACAAAGTACCGGAATACATTGAGAGCCTGAAGCCATTCACGCTCGGCTATGCGGAGGAAGCTACCGGCATCCCGAAGGAAAGCCTCATTCAAGTGGCAACGATGATCGCCGAATCGAAAAGCGTCTGCGTGCTTTGGGCGATGGGGGTTACCCAGCATATCGGCGGAAGCGATACAAGTACAGCGATTTCCAACCTGCTTCTTGTAACCGGAAACTACGGGAAACCTGGTACAGGAGCGTACCCTCTCCGGGGGCATAACAACGTCCAGGGAGCGAGCGACATGGGTAGCGCGCCTAATTATCTTACTGGATATCAGCATGTCGAGGATGAAGAAGCACGAAGGAAATTCGAGCGGGCATGGGGGGTAAAGCTTAAGCCAGAACCAGGCATCAACAACCATGACATGATCGAGGCAATCCACCATAAGCAGCTCCGTTCGCTTTACATCAAGGGTGAAGAGATGGGCCTTGTTGACTCCAACATCAACCACGTCCACGCCGCATTTGAAGAACTTGACTTCTTTGTCGTCCAGGATATTTTTTTCTCAAGGACGGCGCAATTCGCGGATGTCGTCCTGCCGGCATGCCCAAGCTTTGAAAAAGAAGGAACGTTTACAAATACGGAACGGAGAATTCAGCGCCTCTATAAGGTATTTGAGCCGCTTGGCGAGTCGAAGCCTGACTGGGAGATCATCCAGGAAATCGCGAACCGCCTCGGAGCAGGCTGGAATTACAGCCACCCATCCGAAATCATGAATGAAATCGCGATGCTTACGCCAATCTACTCCGGCGTCACGTACGAAAGGCTGGAGGGCTTCAATAGCCTCCAATGGCCTGTCGCGCCTGATGGCACCGATATGCCGCTCCTATACACGGAAAGGTTCCCGTTCCCGGACGGCAAAGCGCGCCTCCATCCGGTCACATGGTCCGTGCCGAACGAATTCGGCGAAGAATACGACATACAAGTCAACAACGGGCGCCTGCTTGAACATTTCCACGAAGGGAACCTCACCTATAAGTCAAAGGGGATTTCTTCAAAAACACCGGGCGTCTTCCTGGAAGTATCACCGGAACTTGCAAAGGAGCGCGGCATCATGGACGGCACGCTTGTCCGCCTGACATCCCCGTATGGAAACGTTAAAGTCCGCTGTGTTGTGACGGACAGGGTACAAGGGAAGGAAGTATACTTGCCGATGAACGATTCCGGAGAAGCCGCAATCAACCTGCTGACAAGCAGCTATGCCGACAAGGACACCGATACGCCTGCCTACAAGGAGACAAAGGCGAAACTTGAAATTCTTCAATATGACGGAATCAATCCATTGCCATCCATTAACCACAGGTTTGGAAACCCACAGCCGCAAATGGGCGTGGAGGTCCAGAAGAAATGGGCCCGCAAGGATTATGTATTCCCAGGCGACGCTGTGAGAAAGGGGCAGAAGCAGCATGGCTAAGGCAATTAATCAAATCAAAAGGGTTGAAATAACCGAAGAGGAAAAGCGGGAAAAAGATCTCCGGGAGGTAGAGGAGGCGCTTTTAAAAAACAAAGACGCC
The DNA here is from genome assembly GCF_032667185.1 of Neobacillus sp. YIM B06451. NCBI lineage: Bacteria > Bacillati > Bacillota > Bacilli > Caryophanales > Bacillaceae > Neobacillus > Neobacillus sp. YIM B06451. The sequence continues at coordinate 106,929 of NZ_JAVFKJ010000011.1, forward strand.
ATCCTTGAAACGCTTGAAGTACTCGGCCATATGAAGGAGCGGGGGGTCTTAAGCCTTGCCTCCGCCCTATTTGGCCAGGGTGACAAAGTCCTGAATGTCCTTGTAAAAGCCGCCGATAAGCCTGAGGCGACCAATACACTGAAAAACCTTCTATTGCTAGGCGGGGTTCTTGGCACGCTGAATGTCAGCCAGCTTGAACCCATGCTTCTAAAATTGAATTCTGGTATCGCCCGGGTCGCAAAATACCGGGATAATCAGGACGAAATCGGTTATTTTGACCTGTTCCGTTCCCTAAAGGATCCTGAAGTCAACAATGCAATCGGCCTTCTGTTTGAATTCCTGAAGGGAATGGGTGAAGATACTTCGGATCTTGAGCGGAATACCCAATTGCCTGAAAATCAGGCTTTGCATAAAGTACCGCATCATAGCGGCTGATATGCCAAGTATCCGCAAGGAGCATAGAGGATAATCCCGAAACAAAAAAACGCTACATGATAAAATCCCATCCGGCAGACTGGATGGGATTTAGTCGATTTCACGGTATTGGACAATATGAAAGGAAGATCCCCCTTCAAGAAGGTTATCAGCCGGAGGCCCATCCGTGTCCGGAACAATGACGAAGATGTCCCCATTTTTCCAGCCGGAGCTGCGGCGGAGCACTTTGTACAGCAAGTCCCCGGCAATTTCCATACAGGATGCCTCCAGCGTGCCTAGCTTAACATGTTTTCTTTCGCCGGATGCTTTATAGATGGAATATTTCATGGCTAATCTCCTTCCTGTGTTCAATATTCCCCCTCGCGAAAAAGATAAACCGGATGGCTTTTGGCCATACATTACGCTTTCAGACTTACAATCTTGCAGTTCGGCTCCGTCCGATCAGCTTAGCAAAAATTGACTCTATTCTAAACACAGCCATTTATAAATAAAGCAGGGGACAGGAATTCCTGTCCCCTAAACCGCCTGGGCCTTACCTGCAGCCGCAGCCTTTCTTATAGCCGCCCATTGGCATTCCGGAATAAGCACCGGCAACACCTGTAGGCGCAGCCATCACGTTGGGCGAAGCCATCATGTTTGGCGTGGGCTGCTGGAATGCGCCGGCTACAGCAGGAGTCGGACCCATCATTCCTGGAGCAGCCATGCCTGGCCCCATCATTCCTGGTCCCATCATGCCTGGCCCCATCATCCCTGGTCCAGCCAGACCTGGCCCAGCTGGAGGCGCAAACGCCCCTGCCACAGTTGGAGCGGGAGGCGGACCTGGCACTGGTCCAAGGTCAGTGACGGAAGCCTCGTTCACAAAGGATTGTGTGTGCGTAAAGTGGTGTGTATGCTCGATATTAGTATGATGGACGTTGGTTGTGTGCGATGGATGGACATGCGGCTGGATCACATTCTCAAAAGAATTCGTAACGCAGCACTGTGTTGGATGGACGATTGCAGGCAAAACCTGTGTTGGTCGCGGACAATACATTAAAATTCCCCTCTCTTGTAGTATTGGTACATTATCAGAGTATGAGGGAAGCTGTGCTCTTGTACTGAGGCAGGTACCTAATTTTGCCTGTTAATCCTCATCCTTAACATCCGGGTCTTCCGGAAGGGGTTCGTTTCTCCATTCCTCTATAAGCTTTTTGGCAAGCTCGACATGGTCGAAATGGTTTTTGAATTGCTCACTGTTAATCACATATTGTTCGCCATCGAATACGGCGCGGATCCGTTTTTGGGCGACCAGCTCCCTGATATAATGTTCGGGGAGGGACAAATATTCGGCAGTTTCCTTTATCGTTAAATACATGGCATATTCTCCTTAAATTTAGCTTGTTGAAGAAGGTTGTTGTTTTCCGGTTTCTTTGTGAAAAGCTTCACCTTGGTTACGATCCTGAATATTTTGTTAAGCCGGTTCTCAGGGACTAATAACCGCTGGCGAAAAAATATTCCGGCACTCGAACTTTTTGTTCTTCCTTTTCTAGGTAATGAGTTAAAATAGGAAGGGTAAAAGCGATTTGGAAAAAACTAATTTTAGCTATAAAAACAGTATACATAAAAGAGAGGAGAGCTGGAATGGGATTGGGACAGGAAAGAATAGCTGCCCGGGATGAAGCGGGCAAGAAGGGCAAAATTTGGACGAGGGATTTCATCCTGATCTGTATTGCCAATATGTTCATTTTTATTGGATTTCAAATGACATTGCCCACTATTCCCTTGTTTGTCGAACACCTCGGCGGGAATGACCAGATGATTGGATTTGTGGTTGGGGCATTCACACTTTCAGCCCTTCTGATCCGCCCTTACGCTGGGAAAGCGCTTGAGTCAAAGGGCCGAAAGTTCGTTTATTTGACCGGATTGGCCATTTTTGTCCTTTCGGTCGGTTCGTTCGGCTTTGCAGGCGGAATAGCGTTTCTGATCCTGTTACGGTTTATCCAGGGAGTTGGATGGGGATTTTCGACAACAGCTTCCGGGACAATCGCTACCGATTTAATTCCTCCTGAACGGAGGGGTGAAGGGATGGGCTACTATGGCTTGTCGGGGAATATCGCACTGGCGGTCGGCCCGTCGCTTGGCCTAATCCTTGTCGGTGTATTGAACTTCCAGCAGCTCTTTTTAATTTGCGCCGGCCTTGGCCTTGCCGCCTTGATGCTCTCTTCTGTTATTCGGTACAAAAAGGTGGAAGCGGTCCAAAAGGCTACCGCCCTTAAATGGGACTTTTATGAAAAGAGCGCGTTGCAGCCGTCAATCCTGCTCTTTTTCATGACAGTTACTTTCGGGGGGACCGCGTCTTTCCTGCCGCTTTACACCACCCAAAAGGAGATTCCCGGCATTCAATGGTACTTTCTGATTTATGCCTTGGCCCTATTGGTGACACGGGCATTTGCGGGACAGATTTATGATAAAAAAGGCCATAGGGCGATTTTTATTCCAGGAGCCTTGCTGATTTTATTCGCGATGCTGCTTTTATTCTGGCTTCCAAACAAGGAAAGTTTATTTTTGGCGGCGGCGCTGTATGGCTTTGGCTTTGGTACAATCCAACCGGGGCTCCAGGCGTGGGCAATCGAGAAGTCGCCAAAGAACCGGAGGGGGATGGCCACCGCAACCTTCTTTTCCTTTTTTGACCTGGGCGTTGGCGTGGGTGCGTTGCTGTTTGGCCAAATTGGCCATATCTTTGGGTACGGGAGCATTTATCTTGCCTCCGGGATGTCTGTATTTATTTCAATTCTTTATTACCTCGTTCTTTTAAAAAAGGAAGGCAGGGAGCGAATGGCTTAAACATGAAAAGCCATTCCCACTAGGAGGCCGCCGTGATGAGGATGGATAAAAAATGGTGAAGGTATCTGATTTGAAAGCTTTTTTATTCACTTTATTCCTTGCCCTACTCGGCGGTGCCCTTTTCGAATTCCTAGGCTTGCCTGTGCCCTGGCTGCTAGGACCGATGGCTGCTTCACTTGCAGCCTCCATATCCGGGAAGGCGGCCTTGAAATGGCCGGTGAAACTTCGCGATACGGCGCTTATCATCGTTGGGTATTCAATCGGCCTTTCTTTTACGAAACCTGCCTTGATGCAAATTATCACGCATTTCCCGTCAATTATGCTGATGACATTCCTTTTGATCGGGTACTGTGCCGTGATGGCCATGGCAGTTGCCAGGCTTTCCGGGCTCGATTACCGGACTGCTTTGATCGGGAGCATACCGGGCGGACTTTCACAAATGATTGCCCTATCCGAAGAAATCAAGGGGACGGATAGCTCGGCAGTGACAATTTTCCAAGTGTTCCGCCTGTTGATGATCATTTTTATCGTTCCATTCACGGTACTACATCCGTTTTCAGGAACCACGGACCATCCTGTTATCCAGGCAGCCGCGGACGCAGGCTTGTTTCCCGAAATTCTAATCTTCGCTCCGCTGGCGGTTGTTTTTGCGGTCTTGGGGAGAAAGCTTGGACTTCCGACCGCGTTCCTGACCGGACCAATCATCATCACGGCCGTTTTAACCGTTTCCGGGGTCGATGGGCCAGAGCTTCCGGGAGTTCTCATGGACGTATCACAGCTGATGATCGGGACGTATATCGGCCTCATGTTCAAGCCAGGAAGCATAGTAAGAAACGGAAAACTTATTCCATTCGCCGCAGGGTCCAGTATTTTGCTCCTCGCAGGATCGGCTGGATTGGCCCTTCTTTTGAAAAATTCATACGGGCTTACGTTTACGACCAGCTATCTTAGTATGGCGCCAGGCGGAATGGACCAGATGGGCATCATCGCCCACGAGACTGGGGCTGATTTATCCATTGTCGCCGGATATCAGCTGTTTAGGGTTTTCTTCATCTTTTTCGCGATGCCTTATTTGCTCAAGGGATTATTTGGGCTGATGGTGAGGCGGGAAATGAACAGGCAGCGCTAACTTGCCAATAAACAATGAAGGTGGGAGAAGGGAAGGTTAAATACCTATACAAAACATGAAGACTATTTGTATAATGGAATGGACATAAAAAATACCTTTATGAACAGGTGCTGGCAATTCTTGTTGTCAGCTTAAAAGGGAAGTTTGGTTAAAAGCCAACGCGGTCCCGCCACTGTAAATGCGAGCAACCTATACTTTGCCACTGCCCAAGGGGCGGGAAGGCATAGGGAGCGATGACCATGAGCCAGGAGACCTGCCTGTTTACACGCACCATTAACCTACGCGGATAGGAGGGTGTTAAGCCGGGCTTCCTATACATATGCCTGCTTAACAATGAACCTCCTCCTTAACAGGGGGATTTTTTTATGCGTAAAAAAAGAATGGGGAGAGAAAGAGAATGGCAAGAAATCAGTATGTAAAGCTTATGCTTGCTTGGATGCTCGTGTTTACCGTATTTGCCGGGGGACTAGGGCAAAAGGCGGCAGCGGCGGCTGTTACCGTAACGGTGAAGGTTCTCGGAGAAAAGGGTACGGTACTCTCCGAAAAGCAGACAGAGATTGGGGAAACTGACACAGCGTTCGACGCCCTCGTCAAGACTTCCGGTACGGACGCGGTCAAGTACGAGCAATACAGCTTTGGAAAAATGATTACAGGAATAAGCGGATTGCCCGCGACAGATACAGTTTACTGGGGATTTTACATAAATGGCATTTCAGCAATGACCGGCGCCGATTCGTATAAGCCACAAGCTGGTGATACCCTGACGTTCCGTTATGAGTCGGAGCCTCCAGCGGGAAAAGTAAATCTTGTTATTAAGGGCAAAGACAATCAGCCTAAGGAGTTTAAGGATATTGCTTTCATCGATAAGCCAAATGCATTCCAGCTCCTTCAGACTGTTGCCGGGCCTGAAAATGTTTCTTACGTGCAATACGACTTCGGAAAAATGATTTCTTCCATTTATGGCCTTGAGGCGACCAACACAAGCTTTTGGGGCTTTTACGTCAATGGAGAGTCCCAGATGGTCGGTGCGGAAAGCTACTCGTTGAAAAACGGCGAGACGATTGCATTTAACTTTGATACCTTTGCTCCTCCAGCCGAAGAGCCTGGAAAGAGCGAGCCTGAAAAAGATGCCGAAGTTTATCCGGCAGACAAGTTTGCTAGCGATTTAAATGGGACACTTGAGCATGTTCTGAAAAATAACCCCCTCGGGGAATGGGAAGCCATCGCCCTGAAACAGGGAGGAAAGCCAATCCCCGAAGATTACCTGAAGGAAGTCGCGAAAAAGGTGGCGGACAGGAAAGGCCAGTTCAGAAATATAACCGATTATGAGCGGTACACCCTCGGCATCCTCGCGGCTGGTGGAAATCCCGAAAATTTTGCGGGATACAACCTGGTAGAGGGCATCTACAATGGCGATTTTACAAGGCAGGGCCTTAACGGGGCTGCATACGGTCTGATTGCCCTGGACAGCGCGGACTTTTCCGTTCCTGCGGATGCAAAATGGAATCAGGAAAAGCTGAAGGCTCATCTTATCGCGAACCAGGGCGGCGATGGCGGCTGGGGCCTTGACATGGAGGCCGGAAGCGATCCGGATACAACGGCAATGGTGTTAACGGCATTAAGCCCGTACAAAGATGAAGCAGCAGTAAAACCGGCAATCGAAAAAGGGCTTGCCTATTTGAAACAGCTGTTTGCCGCTGGCAAGGTTGACAGCAGTCCTGCCACCGCTCAGGTAGTGATTGCCCTGTCGGCTTTAGGGCTTGATGCCAATACCGGCATCATCACAGCGGATGGAAAGACGTTGCTCGGCTATCTGGCGTCGTTCAGGCATGCAAATGGAGGATTCGCCTGGAAAGCGGGAGACGAAGCGGATCCCCTTTCAACAGCTCAAGGGGTTCAGGCATTGGTTGCCTACCAGCTTTACAAGGATGGCAAGGGTTCCCTTTACACATTCGCGCTTGATCCATCAGCAGGCGAAAATTCCGTTATTGAACAAAAGGCTCCTGAAGCCGGCAAGGAAGGCGCTGGAGAACAAGAAGGACACCGCCTACCGGATACGGCTACAAATGGATACACGATGATTGCAATCGGCATGTTCTTACTGGCAGCGGGAGGAATCCTGTTGGCCGCAACGAGGAGAAAACGCGCCTAAAGCATGGCTTCCAGCACCGGGCGGCCTTCAAGAACGCTGCCCGGAAGCCACGTCAAAGCCGAGAGTAAATAGAGGACAGGAGGAATGGCAATGGGACGTAAATTCATCATAAGGCTGCTGCTTTCTTTTTCATTGCTAGCCGCCCTTGCGCTTGGAGGATGCGGTACTAACCCTGAGCCTTCGGAATCGAAACAAAAGAATAGCCAATCGGAAACGGTCATAACGAATGAAGAGCAGGCCAGGGAAAAAACGGCTGACACCTCATCCTCCTCCGAGCCTGAGGATGCTGAAACTGTCTTAACCGGAAAAGATGAAGCTAATGGCCAAACGTCCAAAGGCACAACTTCCACCGCATCTTCTGAACTAGGCAACTCTGGCAAAGCATCTGTGGGCAACGGATCATCAAGCGGAACAGAAGGCGGGGAAGCTGCCGGAAGTGGAAACACCACAAATACCTCAGGAAAGGCTGGTTCAGGTACTTCAGCTTCTTCCGGGACTACCTCCTCCAAGAGCGGTTCCGGTTCTTCAACCAGCACAGCTTCACCGGGCAGCACGGTCTCTCCGGGAAGCACGTCTTCCTCGGGAAGTACTGCTTCCACGGGCGGAACGGGATCTTCCGGGACAAGCGGAAGCAGCCAGCCATCTGCAAAGCCAGCCCAAAAGCCCGCGCCAGCAGCGTCGGCAACCATAACAATTACAGGCCCGGACGACGCAGGGGTCATTCTTGCGGCAACCAAAGTTGAGTTCAAGGATGGCGACACTGTGCTTGATTTGCTCCTAAAAGCAGCGGGTAAAAAGGGAATTGACGTCGATTACACAGGAAGTGGCCCGACTGCGTATGTGGTGGGGATCGATAATTACTACGAATTTGATTATGGATCAAGGAGCGGCTGGATTTCCAAAAAGAATGGCAAGAGCCTTGAAAAAGGCGCAGGCATTGTAAAAGTTTCAAATGGCGACAGGATTGAGTGGGTCTACACTGAAGACTTTCTGAAAAAAGAATGAACAGCCTCCATCCTTTAACCGCGTTTAGCTACTATGCCGGAGCACTGGCACTCCTGCTTATTTTTCAGCATCCCGTTTTCCTTCTCGCGGGCTTTTCCATCATAGTGCTTGTGAATTTTGTCCAAGATCGCTGCAGAAGCCTGCGGCGATGGCTTTTTTTTATGCTGATAAGCGGGGCTCTCTTATTTGTTGTAAATCCCCTTTTCAATGAAAGGGGACGCCATGTCCTTTTTGAATGGGTAAGCCACCGAGTCACGCTGGAGGCGGTTGTGCTCGGCGGAATGGCGGCGCTATCGGTCATGGGTATTATCGCCTTGTTCGTTTCCTACAATGAGATTATGACTCCGAACAAGCTGCTGTTCCTTTTTTCAAAAATCATGCCGCAATTCGCAGTCCTTCTTATGCTAACACTCCGCTTCATCCCGCTGATGAGGATTAGGCTCGGGGAAATAGCCGCCGTCCAGGCAAGCAAGGGAATAACCGTTGTGTCGGGAACGATAAGGGAGCGCGCCAAAAACGGCATGCTTTACATTCAGACACTGCTTGTCTTTTCACTTGAGGAGGCAATCCAGACCGCGGACTCAATGAAGGCACGTGCATATGGGACCGGGCGAAGGTCAGCCTACCACCACTTCCGCTTCAGGAAACTGGATTGGCTGGCGTTCTGTGTACTTATCCCTGCCTTTGTTTTTGCTGTTTATGGCCGGATAAAAGGGTGGGGAACGCTTGCCGTTTATCCAATCATGGAGGGTGTGGGCCTGTCGGGCGCGGAAACAGGCTTGCTGATAGCCATGATCTGTTTTGTTGGCTTCCCGGCAATTATTGAACTGAAAGGGGCTTTCCGTTGGCATACATCGAACTGAACAACGTTACATTTACCTACCCGGAAGCCCCCGGACCGGCGCTTTCCTCGGCTAGCCTTTCGATCGGCATGGGGGAATTCGTCGTCCTGTTCGGCCCGTCCGGCTCCGGTAAAAGTACACTGCTTAGGCTTTTAAAAGAAGAAATTCGCCCTCATGGAAAACTTGATGGGACGATAACAACAGGGGGTCCTGGTCCGGCCGAAACAGGTTTCGTTTTTCAGGACCCGGAAAACCAGATTGTCGCAGACGACCCGCTCCATGAGATGGTTTTCGGACTGGAAAACCGTGGCCTCCCGACGAATGAAATGCGGAGCCGTGTTGCGGAAATCGTCAGCTTTTTTGGGGCGGAAACGATTTTACATAAAAAAATGCATGAACTATCGGGGGGACGGAAGCAGCAAATGAATCTTGCTTCCGTCTTGTTGATGCAGCCGGATATCCTGTTGCTTGATGAACCTGCTTCCCAGCTTGATCCGGTTAGCACACGTGAACTGTTTGATATGCTAAAACGGCTGAATGAGGAATTCGGGATGACGATCATCCTTGCCGAGCACCGCCTGGATGATGCGGTTGCGCTTGCCGACAGGCTGGTCATGCTTGAAGGGGGCAGGATTGTCCAGGACGGGCCGCCGCGGCTCATCATGCGCAGGCTTTGGGGTTCGAATTCCGAGGCCTTTATCCCAAGCATTCCCGCGTTGTTTTTGCGGGAGGAAAAAGAAACCCTGCTGGAAAGCCTGCCGCTTTCCATAAAGGAAGGGCGGAGCAGGCTTGACCTGCTTGGGCCGAGGGCTGCGGAAACTGGCCTTGAGACGGGGAAGTCCGTCCAAACGGGTGAGGTCCTTCTTTTCGCGAAGAACCTTGGCTTCCAATATGAAAAGAAGAATGGGCCTGTAATTGAAGATTTCATGCTTGAGCTTAAAAGAGGCGAGCTTTATGCACTTCTTGGCGGAAATGGTTCCGGGAAGTCAACCTTGCTTAAATTGCTATCCAACGTACTAAAGCCTTTGGAGGGGAAGGTATCCTTTGAAGGCAGGCCGTTCAAAAAGTGGAATCCACAGGATCTTGCCGGAAAGATTGCCTATTTGCCGCAAAATCCCAGGCTGTTTTTCCTTCATGACAGCGTCGCGGGCGAAATTGACGCTGCTTGCTTAAAATGGGGAACGGACCGTTCGGAAGCTGAACGGCTCGTACACGAATTCGGTCTAGAAAGCCTTCTTAATCGCCATCCATATGACCTGAGTGGTGGAGAGCTCCAAAAGGCGGCCTTTCTTTGCCTGCTGCTCAGGAAACCGGATGTATTCCTGTTGGATGAACCGACAAAAGGACTCGACCCGATTTCGAAAAAGAACCTCGGTTCAATTTTGCAAAGAATAAGGGAAAGCGGTTCGGCAATTCTTATGGCGACGCATGATATCGAATTCGCCGCAAAATACGCCACCCGGTGCGGCATGCTTTTTCAGGGTAACATTACTTCGGAAGACTTGCCTGAAAGCTTTTTTAAAGGAAATTTCTTTTACACGACAGTGGCCAGGCGCCTGTTCAGGAGCTTGGACAAGCCTGGGAAAAAGGCTGAGAGATGATCATGTGGAATTGGGAGGGAGGAAGAGCATGGTTCGATGGAAAAAAGCTGTTATCGCCGTAATCCCTGCAATCATGCTGGTCCTCCTTTTCTATGCCGCAGCAAAGGCGGAGGCGTTTATGTGGGCGAGTGTCGGCTTTGCCGCTTTGGCGTTCATTTACCTCCTCGTCCGGTTTGAACGGAGGAAAATTGAAGCGAGGGAATTGGTGCTCCTTGCCGTACTCGCAGCAATCGCGGCAGTGGGAAGGATTCCGTTCGCAAGCATCCCAGGGGTCCAGCCAACTACGTTTGTGATTATCATGTCCGGCCTTGTATTCGGTGCCGAAAGCGGCTTTTTGGTTGGGGCGGTCGCCGCCCTTGCCTCGAACATGATCCTTGGCCAGGGGCCGTGGACGCCATGGCAAATGGCCGCATGGGGTCTTGTCGGGCTGACGGCAGGTTTATTGCGGAAAACCCGCTTGATGGATAACCGATGGGGTAGAATAGCTTTCGGATTCGCATGGGGCTTTTTGTTCGGATGGATTATGAATATTTGGGGATTGCTGGCGTTTGCCCAATCCGGAGGCGAAGTTAGCCCAGCCTCGATCGCAACGTATTTTGCCGCAAGCTCGTTATTTGATTTCATGCATGCATGCTCGAATGTATTTTTCCTGTTGCTATTTGCCGATGTGTGGCTGAAAAGCCTAGGCCGGTTCAAGCGGAAATACGGTCTCCTTGAAAGGGATGACGTGTGAAGGAATCAGGCTGGCATTTATAAAAAGCTGTGTTAAATGACAGGGTGAAAGTGGCCATGCACCTCGGGAAATGCAAAAGGCAGCCCACCCTGTGACATTTATTCTCTGAGGATTTCCTTGTGGAGGGGACACCAACAGCCACGTTAAACTGAGCATTTTTTGAAAAATGTTCACAGGCCTGATGTGAATAATAGTGTAAAATGGAGGAAGAAGAATTGTGAAACTAATCACAATTAATACTTGAAGGGTCGCGGTCATATGTCTTCCTCCTATTCCAAGCCTGAAGAAATCATGGACATCACAGTTCAAAACGGCGTCAAAAAAACAGGTTATTCCCTTAAAACCTCAATGATTCTTGGTTTCCAGGCCGGGGCGTTCATCGCACTCGGCTATTTGTTGTCAATCCGGATCACAGCACCGCTTACCGGCGATATAGCCGGAATCGGCACGTTCCTCGGAGCAGCCGTTTTTCCAATCGGCTTGATTCTCACTCTTATTGCCGGTGGTGAGCTGCTGACAGGAAACATGATGGCTATCCCGCTTGCGGCGTTCGCCCGTAAGATTTCCGTCCGCGCTGTCATGCAAAATTGGGTGATTATCACACTATCAAACTTTCTCGGCGCCCTGTTTGTCGCCTACGCTTTCGGGCATATAGCCGGACTCACTTCATCTGGAATATTCCTCGAAAAAACAGTCAGTATTGCGGGACACAAGCTTGAGGCGACGTTCCTTGAAGCGTTTGTCTCAGGGATTGGCTGCAACTGGCTTGTCGCGGCGGCTGTCTGGCTCTCCTACGGCGCGAAGGACATTATCGGAAAAATTGCTGGCATCTGGTTCCCGACAATGACGTTTGTAGCCATCGGATTCCAGCATGTCGTTGCCAACATGTTTGTCATCCCGGCAGCGATCTTCGAGGGGCATTATACATGGGGCCAATACGTTGCCAATTTCATCCCGGTATTTTTGGGAAATGCCGTGGGCGGCGCCGTGTTTATTGCGATGGCTTACTGGATCGCCTTCCGTAAACCCAAAGTAAAGTCCAATACCCCTATCATTTATTTAAAAGTAAAAGGTTGAAAAGAAGCCGTCGGCATAAAGCTGGCGGCTTAAATATTTCATTGCTGGCGGACTGAAATGAACCCCTGAAATTATTGAACGAAATAACCCGGGAATTATTCGAAATCCTCGAATAATTGAACGATAAAACCCAATAATAGAACAATATATTTTCCAAAAGAAAAATCCCCTTGAAAGAGGGGACTTTTTTATTTTTAAGGAAACTTTAAAATTGATCCTTGCGGATAACTCAAAACAAGTTATTGTATTCCAGCTCCAGCGCCTAGCCCCTCGAGGTCATAAGCCGGTTCCCTCCGGAGGGCTGGCCCGTCCTGCGGGCCCCGTCTTATGCTGGTCGGGGCTGACCAAGGCGCTTGCGCATTTTGTTCCATAAAAATATATCCTGCGCCTAATCCTGCGTCTGGAGCGCCAGCTTAAGCCCCAGGCCAATATAGACAACGCCTACAGCTTTCCCCATCCACTTTGATGCCGGACCAGGTTTGGAGAAGAATTTGCTGCCAATGGAACTGGTCAGTAACACAAGGGAGGTCGTGTAGACAATCCCCATTACAACAAAGGTCAGGCCAAGTATCAAAAGCTGGATTGTAACCGGCGGGCCGTCAGACCGCACAAACTGCGGCAAAAACGCCAGGAAGAACAAAGATGTTTTCGGATTCAGCAGTTCAATCAGCAGCGCCTGGCGGAACGACGGGATTCCAGTTGGAAGCAAGGGCTTTTTTGCCGTCTTCGGTTCCTTTTTTGACCTTTCCAAAAAAGCCATAATACCTAAATAAATCAAATACGCTGACCCCATGTATTTGACGATCTCAAACGCAAGTGAGGAAGTCATCAAGATTGCCGACAAACCCGCAACAGCAGCGACGGTATGAATTAGGTCCCCGGCCGCAAGCCCCAATCCGGTAACAATCCCGGTCTTTATTCCTCCTTTAACTGTCTGCGATATTGTTATAAAAACCGCAGGGCCCGGAACAAGGAACAACATGAGGACAACCAAAATGAACGTTAGCACTTTTCATTCCCCCCTTTTACACAGAATAATAGTTATCTATTCGACAAACGTATTAGCTATTTTAACACTTTAAATTGGGAATAGAAACTACTATTCTGAAATAATAAAATTCTTTTTAAAAAGAGCAAAGCCGTTTTTTAAAAAGAAAAAGCTGTCCCTCTTTTCAAATCTTCTTGTGGGGTTAAAACGCCAATGACTCGGAATAGGCAATTCCTATCCGAAAAGCTTTTTTGAAAATTGCTGCTAAGGTATCAGGCTCCCGCAGAAGATTCAAGTTGCTTAGCCAGGAATCGAAGCCACACTCTACTACCTGCCATGAAAAAGATTTTTCTTCCATTGCATGGGTAAAATTTGTCCATTTAGGGTATTAGGAAATGACATAGTGAAGAGGAGGCTGAAAAGAGATATGAGCGATTTATTCAGCAGAGGAATTTTGCTTGGCCTTGGAGCGGCAATCGCAGGCAAGGAAAAACTTGAAGAAACGATTATGAAAATGGCCGAACAGGGCACGATGAGCAAAAACGAAGCGGAATCACTGTTCAATGACCTTGTCAGGAAAGGCGCGCAAAAAAGCGAGAGCTGGAACCAGGATATCCGGAACTCGATCACAAGCCAACTGAAAGAGTTAGGATTTGTAACAAAGGACGAATTCGATACCTTACAGGCCCAGATCGTCCTTTTGCAAAAAGAGCTTGCCTCACTCCGAACGAAGGATAGCCAGCAGTCCGAAAAATCTTCCGGCTATACGGATAGCGGAAGCGGGCTGAGCTCTGCCGGCTCGGGGTTCGGCGACACTCTTCCGGGCGCGGGTATTCAAGGTGTACCGGAAGATATGCAATTGACTGGCGCTGAAGAACAAACGGGTTTCAGCGGAAACCTGGCCGACACTGCCAGTAAAAAAACCCCTCCCGATACAAATCGTGTTCATGACTGACAGTTGGTGATGGAATGTTGACAGATAAGCTGCGGCGATTAAACAGATACAAAGAAATCCTTTCCCTTCTAGGGAAATACGGATTCGGATATTTGATAGAAGAGGTCGGCCTTAGCCAGCTCCTTTCATTCAAGGATCGGATTAAGGCCGATTTTAAAAAGGAAAACTCCCAGGAAATAGGCGTCCGTATCAAGGGTCTGCTGGAAGAGCTCGGCCCCACATTCATTAAGCTCGGCCAGCTCCTGAGCATCAGGAGCGACCTTTTGCCTGACGATGTAATTAGGGAACTGGAGACGCTCCAGGACGATGTTCCGCCCGTTCCAATCGAACAAATAAAGGAAAAGCTTACAAGCGAACTGGGCAAGCCTCCTGAAGAAATCTTCCATTCCTTTAATGAAGACTACGTGGCTGCCGCATCCATTGGCCAGGTCCATGAAGCTGTATTGTGGACAGGCGAAAAAGTCATGGTGAAAGTGCAACGGCCCGGCATACAGAAAACGGTCCATACCGACCTTGAAATCCTCCGTGATTTGGCAAAGCAGCTTGAACAGCATTATGATTTGGCCGAGCAATACAACGTATCGGAAATCACCGAAGAACTAAGCAATTCGATCAGGAAAGAACTTGATTATATAGAAGAGGCCCGCAATACCGAAACAATCGCCCTTCAGTTTGAAAAAAATGAAAAGATCAAAGTTCCGGAAATCTTCTGGGATTACACGACATCGAATATTTTAACAATGGAAAAAATCGACGGTATCAAGATAACTGATGTAAATGTGAAGGTGGCGGACAAGAAAAAACGGCGGGAGCTGGCCGATCTGCTTGTCCAAGCATTTGTTACACAAATTTTGCGGGAAGGTTTTTTCCACGGCGATCCACACCCGGGGAATATGCTCTATATGGAAAGGACCGGGCAGCTTGCATTCATTGATTTTGGCCAGGTTGGCAGGCTCTCGGGCAGGATGCGTTATGAAACGGCTTCGATGATGATCGGCCTAATGCGCGAGGACACCGACATGATCGTCAAAGCGCTATATCGGCTTTCCGATGTACCATCCGATGTGGATGAAAAGGAATTTTACGATGATGTTGACCGGATCAGCAAAACGGTGAGCAGGGTTCCACTCGGGGAAATGGATCTCGGAATGACGGTTAAGGATTTGCTTTCCACCGCGCAGGAACACCGGATTATCGTGCCGACCGAGTTGACGATGCTCGGGAAAACATTGATCACTGTCGAGGGAATCATTTCAGCAATCGACCCGGAGCTGAACCTGATCCAGCTGGCCAGGCCATACGCCGAGGAACTGGTCATGGAGCGCTACAACCCATTTAATATAGGAAAGCGGCTCCTGAAAGACGCGGAGGAAATGTCGGAAACCATTGCGAAGCTCCCCGGCCGTGTTGATGAAGTCCTTGAACAGACTGCGGATGGCGAGCTGAAACTGAAAATTAGCCTGTCGCAAATCGATGCGATTTTTAACAAAATCGATCGGATCTCAAACCAAGTATCTTTTAGCCTGACCTTGCTGGCCTTCAGCATCGTCGTCCTGGGACTTATAGTTGGCGCAACCTTTGGGACGGATACATTCCTGACAAGCATCCACGCGCTTGAAATCGGCTTCGCCGTAGCGTTCCTCATGTTCCTCTGGATCATTTATTCAATACTAAGGTCGGGCAGGTTTTAAAAAAGGCAAGGTTAAATAATGGTGTTGAATGTTATCTCGTTGATTGGAGCGGAGGGCACCGACTCCAGCGGGATGCAGCGGCAAGGTGGAGACCCCACAGGCGCAAGCGCCGAGGAGGCTCCACTGACGCCCCGCGGAAAGCGTGTGCCCGGAGTGGAAATCAACAGCAAAGTTTAACAATCGAAAACAGGAGGACCCCGTTTTCAATTCGGCGGGTCTTCTTTTTTCGCAGTCAATCATCTTTAAAACACATCAAAAAACCGGCCCCATCCGGGAACCGGTCATAATGTTAAAAGGAAAAGCCGCATTTGCCGTAGGTAATATAAGAAAGTTTTAAACCACCACTCCTCAAAGTGGGTGTCTCCAGAAGCGTTCCTGCCTGTCCTCCTTGCCGTGTAGGCGGAGGCATGTCATTCCGGCTTCGTTCAAAAACTCCCTATAACAGCTTAAAGGTTAAAACTTTATTATGAGTACGAACAACGCAGCTTGATAGTAGTATAATACAATAATTGCCCTGAATATTCAATGTAAATCAATTCCAAATCACATTAAGCAGAGGCTTTTATCATGCTCGTCCTTAATTGGAAAATGATTTGCGAAGCAATCGCCTTGTAGCCAAGGGAATTCGGATGGACGCCGTCCGGGGCAAGGTTCTGCAAATTATTCCCGTTAATAACCTTCGACGTTTCCACGACAATGGCAGTCGGGATGTCCTTGGCCGTCCTGTAAATATTCAAATTCCATTTTGGCAAAAGCTTGTCGGCCATTCCATAATACACCGCTTCGGGATTAAGGGGATTATACAATTCCAGGAACACAATCGTCGCTTTCGGATTAATCTCCGTAATCCTTGTCGCGATATCGGCCAAATTTTGCGCAAAAGACTCTTGAATCGAATCGAACGCCTTAAAGGCCGACTGGAAATCCGTCTTCTTAGCTGCCCGAAGGACATCATTTCCACCGATATTCACCGTAATAATATCCGCCCGCTTAATTTCCTCGTCATACGTGCTCGAATCAACGAGCTGCTTCAATTCGCCGCTCGTCATCCCGCTGACCCCTTCATTCTGGAAATCGACTTCCTTGGCAGTCAGCCTCCCAAGCTCTTCTGAAAAATGCTGGACAAGATTTTGGTCCTGATCCGCTCCAACTCCACGGATAATCGAATCCCCAAGGGCAAGATGGTATAGCGAATTCTTCGGATACTTCGAATAATAATCAATATATGTCGGAGAGCTTTCCTGGCCGGATGCTTCCAGCGACTGTTTCTTCAATTGGCTAATCTGATACTGGGGATAATAAAGCCAGCCGGCAATACTTCCCACAATGATGACGGCAACCAGGAGGATGTACTTAGCTATTGATTATGCTCCCCTTCCATTATTGTCTTGAATTTTCTTACAACCATTATACCAAAATATGTATGGGTAATAATTAGGTAATCACTGGTAATTCCCTTTCCCTGCCAGCCCTAAACCTTTTTTTAGAGCTTTTTTTTGAAAAACTGGCCACCCGGGCCGCTCGTTTCGGATAGACTTGTTACTTCACGCCACCATCCAATTTGCATCATAATCATTCTGCAAAAGAAAAATTTTTGTCAGCTTGTTGGGAAGAATTGGCTCGTTTTTGTGAAAAAAGGAGCAATTTTTGTCGAATAAAAGTCCCTATGAATGGTAAGATAGATAATTTTTATCTAGAATTCAAACCGATTCTGTGCAACAATAACAGAGTAAGGAGGGGGAATTTTGAACAGAAAGTTAATTTTGGTGATGATCGCAGTGTTTGCTTTGGCGATTACAGCCGGTGGTTATGCAGTGTATGGAGCGAATAAAGACAAAAGAGCTGAAGATTCGGTAGAAGAGGCCAAAGCCTCCGCCGCCGACTTATATAAGGAATTGAAAAAATACATAAACTCCGGTGAAGAAACCGGCGAGTTTAAAAAAATTGATGGCGACAAAATTTTAACCGTAGAAGCAAAGCTAGCCATTGCAAAAGCTGACCTTGAACCTGCTTCGGAAAACGCAAAAAAGAAGCTTGGCAAAGTCCTGAAAGAAACAGTGGAACCAAAAATTAAAGAAATACAGGAATACAATAAAGGCGCTTCAATCGCCATGACTTTATATGGACGGATCAAAGAGGCGGAAAAGCTGGCCGCGGAAAACCCGCTAGCGCCCGAGCTGCTTGCTGGATTGCCGCAGCTGAAGGAAGACACGATGGAGGAGAGCAGCAAATTCAAAAGCCTTGAGGCTCCATATTCCACTCTATTCGCCGATAGATACGTCCTGAGAGTCGAAAAGCTTGAGGGAATCATCAATATGTTCGCGACAGCCGAACAGACTGTCCAGGTGGTCATCGATATGTCTGTCGATGAAAAGACTAGCAGGGAAGTGTTTGAAAAAAAAGCTGAAGAAGCGAAAAAAATGATTGAAGACCTTACGAATGAAGCCGCACGGGAAGAATTGACAGATGAACTAGAAAAAGCGACGACGGCTTTCTATACAGCGGCTGTGGAGCGGGAAGAACTGGCCAGAAAAAAGGCTGAGGAAGAAGCAAAAACGTTTACCGCCGGGGATGGGACCGTCTTTGAACTCGGGGAAGGGCCTAATTTCGAGCCGGAAGCATCGGTGGCAAAAAAACATGGAGGAAAGGTTTACTACATGCCGAACTCCGACGTGGGAATCATCGTCAAAGATAAAACGGCCATCCTGTCAATGAGCACTGGCTCAATCGGAACGACAACCGGCCAGGCGAAGCTCCTTGCCGATTTGCTTGTGGCGAAGGGATACAAAATCTCGTACGAAACGATAAAGGAAGTCGTGGATTCAGGCACGACTTTTGAGGACACGAACGAGTTCATCCGTGTTTACAAAGAAGGGGACAAGCTATACGCGAATATGTGGTAATAAGGAGCATCCAGGATACATTTGCCTGGGTGCTTTTGATTTTTTTAAAACTGCCCGCTTGCATTACGTGATTCTCTTTAGGAATTCCCTCTGAGAAACCTGGTACGAGACTTGTTGGGGAAACTCTCTCGAAATGATACGGCACTTATTGGATAATCGCTCAAAATAATATGTGTGCAATACCTCAATAGTATGAACAAACTGTTTCCAAACCGTTAAGATTTGTGTAAAATTGCGCAAACGAGTTGATTCCGCGCCCGAGAAGATTTACTTTTGTACTAACGGACTGGCCGTTTTTGGAGGTTGATGAGAATGAGGATACTTGTAATAGAAGACAATGAAAGCGTTTGTGAAATGATAGGGATGTTTTTTTTAAAAGAAGGCATTGAAGGAGAGTTCGTCCACAATGGGCTGGATGGCTTTAACCGCTATAAAGAGGGCGGATGGGACTTGCTCATTGTCGACTGGATGCTTCCGGGCATGGATGGCGTAACCCTTTGCCGGAAAATCCGCCAGGAAAAGAGCAAAATCCCGATTATCATGCTGACCGCGAAGGACAGCGAATCGGACCAGGTCCTCGGGTTGGAAATGGGTGCTGACGACTATGTGACGAAACCGTTCAGCCCGCTTGCCCTGATGGCGAGGATCAAGGCGGTTGCCCGGAGATATCAAAGGGCCGGGGACACGGAGGATGAGCCACGGCATATGATCTCGACAAAGCATTTCCGGATCAACAAGGACACGAGGGAAGTGCTGCTTGACGGGACGGCGATTACAAACCTGACGCCTAAGGAATTTGATCTCTTGTCTTATCTCGCATCAAACCCAAGGCAGGTATTTACGAGGGAACAGCTGCTTGAACGGGTTTGGGGCTATCAGTTTTACGGGGACGAGCGGACGGTCGATGTCCATATCAAACGGCTGCGGAAAAAAGTCGGGACGGCCGCACAGCCTTTTTTCCATACAGTATGGGGAGTAGGCTATAAGTTTGATGAGACGGTGGAGGCTAATGAGAATTAAGTATTTTTACCAGCAGCTGTTCAGCCATATCGGGGTGCTGGTCGTTGCGTTCCTTGTCCTGAGCCTGCTGTTTACCCATTACGTCGAGAACCTTGTTTATCAGAGTAAAACCGACGAACTACTCGAATACGGGGAAAATATTTTAACAGACCTTGAATGGAGCAGCCGCAGCCCGAGGGAGGCGGAGTCGGTCATCAACCAGTACGCGAGGGTACTTTTTGGCCGCGATATCCAATTCAGCGTTTTCCGTGTCGATGGAACGACGGTTACGCTGCTGAACCCGATTGCGTGGAGGGGCCCAGCCATCGAACTGACGCGGTCGGACTGGATGAAGCTGCGGGCCGGCGAGCCGGTTGTCATTAAATCGGATTTGGAGCGCTACGATCAGAACGTTTCGATTGTTACGATACCGTACAATGTTGGCGGTGAATTCGTTGGAGGCGTCCTGCTGATTTCCCCGGTAAAAGGGCCGAGGGAGATGATCAGCGTCATCAATGAGTACCTCCTCTATACAGTCCTGATTGCCCTCGCTGTATCTTTTTTACTGAGCTGGATCCTTTCAAGAATCCATGTTATCCGGATCAAACGTATCCAGAAGGCTGCATCCGCGGTTGCGGCTGGGGATTATTCAGTCCGTGTGCAATCATCCAATTTTGACGAGATTGGCGAGCTGTCGACCGATTTCAACCAGATGGTCGATAAAATCAACGAGTCGATGGAGGAAATTGAAAGCCTGGAAAACAGGCGGCGGCAGTTTATGGCGGATGTATCACATGAATTGCGCACCCCGCTAACAACGATCAGCGGCATTATCGAAGGCCTTCGGAACGACATGATACCCGAGGCAGAGAAGGAAAAGGGTATCAACCTCGTCAGTAAAGAATCGAAGCGCCTGATCCGGCTTGTGAACGAAAATCTCGATTACGAAAAAATCCGTTCAAACCAGGTCGTCCTTTCAAAGGAAGATATAGAGCTGTCCGAAGTATTTGAAATCATCAAGGAGCAGCTTGACCTGCAGGCTGAGGAACGGGGCAATGAAATCGTTGTCCACGTAAGTGACGAGACAATGATTTGGGCGGATTATGACCGGCTCCTGCAAATCCTGATTAACATTACGAAAAACAGCATCCAATTTACTGAGGGTGGCTTGATAAATCTGACCGGCTATATGAAAGACGAAACAACGGTTATCGAGATTTCCGATACCGGAATCGGCATCGATCCGGATGAAGTCGAAAAGATTTGGCGGCGCTTTTACAAAGCCGACCTTTCTCGGACAAGCAATCCTTACGGCGCGTTCGGCCTCGGGCTGTCCATCGTAAAACAGCTCGTCCATCTCCACGACGGGGAAATCAATGTTGCTAGTGAAAAAGGGAAAGGGACGAAATTTACGATTAAAATCCCATATATGAAGGAAGAGCAAAGCCGCGGATAGGGTTCCGCGGCTTTTAATCTTGCACGCTGGGAAACGGTGAGTACCATATGTGAAAAGAGGGTAGGCTTCGCTTGGGCTAGGATAAAGTGGGCTCGAGGCTGTCCGGATCATGGTGGCATTTGGACAACGGGTGGCATTTTTTCAGGAAAGCTGTCCGAATCATGGTGGCATTTGGACACCGGTCAGCAATTTTTCCGGAAAGCTGTCAGAATCATGATGGGATTCGGACACTGGGTAGCACTTTTCCAGGAAAGCTGTCCGAATCATGATGGGATTCGGACACCGGGTAGCTCTTTTCGAGGAAAGCTGTCCGAATCATGGTGGTATTCGGACCCCGGTCAGCGCTTTTTCCGGAAAGCTGTCCGAATCATTGTGGCATTCGGTCACTGATTGGCGCTTTTTCCGAAAAACAGTCCCGCATTAAGAAGACTCCCAGTAGAAAACTCCTCCAAATAGGAAAATTCCCTGTATATTTCCTTATTTTTAAAAGCCTCGCCTCAGTTTGTTAATAATTTGTTCATATTTTCCGGATAAGATAGTAATAGATCGGAAAAGGATTATATTAGGAGGTAATCATATTGAGTGATTTTTACCATAACTATCCACAACTCCCACCACAACCGGAGCCGGAGCCTGAGAAAAAGCCGGCCAAATCGGGAAAAATGAAAAGCTTCCTCTCTACCATCAGCGCAGGGGTCATCGGTTCGGCCCTTACCCTAGCCGCAGTCAATTATACAGATATTGGTTCAAGTATAGATAACCAAGCTCAGACACAAGAAAG
The DNA here is from genome assembly GCF_032667185.1 of Neobacillus sp. YIM B06451. Taxonomy (NCBI): domain Bacteria; kingdom Bacillati; phylum Bacillota; class Bacilli; order Caryophanales; family Bacillaceae; genus Neobacillus; species Neobacillus sp. YIM B06451. Next base: position 128,499 of record NZ_JAVFKJ010000011.1, read on the forward strand.
CTCCGGCAGCCAACCTGCCAATATCGTTCCCGCGTCCACCGTCTCCAGTACCGAAAAAGGATCGGTCGCCGATATGGTTGAAACAGCATCCAAGGCGATCGTCGGCATTGTCAATTTACAGCAGCAGAACAATCCATTCGGTGATACACAGGGAATTGTGGAGCGTGGATCTGGTTCGGGCGTCATTTTTAAAAAGGATGGAAACAAGGCTTATATCGTGACAAATAATCACGTAATTGAAGATGCTGAAAAACTCGAAGTTTCATTCTATGACGGCGAGAATGCCCCAGCTGAGGTTGTTGGCGCTGATGCCTTGACAGACCTCGCCGTTATAAAAGTCGATGCCAAGTATGTTGATCAAACCCTTGAATTCGCGGACTCTTCCACCCTGCGTCCGGGGGATGAAGTGTTTGCCATCGGGAACCCGCTCGGACAGGACCTCTCCCGCACCGTTACACGGGGAATTGTCAGCGCGATTAACCGCAGCATTGATGTAAACACATCGGCTGGCGAATGGAAGCTTGACGTAATTCAGACAGACGCGGCTATCAATCCTGGGAACTCGGGGGGCGCGTTGATTAATACAGCGGGGCAGCTAGTCGGCATTAATTCTTTGAAAATCTCAGATAGAGGCGTGGAAGGTCTTGGATTCGCGATCCCAAGCAACAATGTTGTCCCAATCGTTAACGAAATGATTAAAAACGGCAAGGTCGAACGGCCGTATCTCGGCGTCAGCCTTGCAGATTATGAGGAAATCCATCCGGCCTTCCTGCAGGACCTGCCTAAAGAAGTCAATTCAGGGACAATGGTTACATTCGTCCAGCCTGGTTCCGGCGCGGATAAAGCCGGCGTCCAAAAGCAGGATCTTATTGTAGCCATCAATGGGAAAAAGGTTGAGAACTCAGCGGATTTAAGGCGCTACATGTACTCAAGTGCCAAAGCCGGCGACAAAGTGAAGCTGAAAATTTACCGCAATGGCAAAGATCGTACTATTGAAGTGACACTGACAGGAAACAATGTGACGAGCTAATCAAAAAAGGAAACGAGCCTAAAAGCCCGTTTCCTTTTTGCATTAATTTACGCGTTTACCGGCAGCGGCAGGCCAAGCCCTTCGGCGACACGGGTTCCATATTCCCTGTCAGCTTTCAGGAAATGTCCGATCTGGCGCAGTTTGATGTCGTCGCGCTCAACCGGTTTCATAGCACCGACAATGTTCGCGACAAGCCGTGCTCTTTCTTCCTCGCTCATGAGCCGGTATAGGTCACCCGCCTGTGTAAAATGGTCATCATGGTCGTATGCGGTACTCGATGCGGTGCCCGATACGTCGTATGGAGCAATCTTATTCTCAGGCGTTTCTTTTGGGCCGCTAAAGCTGTTCGGTTCATAATAGACCGATCCGCCGCCATTGTTGTCGAATCTCATCTGCCCATCGCGCTGATAATGGTTCACTTCGGAGCGCGGGCGGTTGATTGGCAGCAGGTTGTGGTTCGTGCCGACGCGGTAGCGGTGAGCGTCCGAATAGGCGAACAGGCGCCCCTGCAGCATTTTATCAGGCGATGCTTCAATTCCAGGGACAAAGTTCCCAGGGGAGAAAGTGGCCTGTTCAACTTCGGCAAAATAATTTTCCGGGTTTTTGTTCAGAACCATCCGGCCGACTTCCTGAAGAGGATAATCCTTCTGGGACCAAACCTTTGTTACGTCAAACGGATCCCAGCGGTATGTATCCGCATCAGCCAGCGGCATGATTTGTACATAGAGCTTCCATGCTGGATAATCCCCATTTTCAATCGCATTATGCAAATCTTCAATGTGGTAATCAGGATTGGTTCCCGCAATTTCAGCGGCTGTTTCTACCGCGAGGTTTGCGATTCCCTGTTCAGTCTTGAAGTGGTATTTCACCCAAAAGGCTTCCCCTGCAGCGTTTACCCATTTGAACGTATGGCTGCCAAAACCGTGCATATGGCGGAAAGTCGCCGGAATGCCGCGGTCAGAGAACAGAATCGTTACTTGATGGAGAGACTCAGGCGATAGCGACCAGAAGTCCCAAACTGCATTTGGGTTTTTGAGATGCGTTTTCGGGTCACGCTTCTGCGTATGGATGAAGTCAGGGAACTTAATCGCGTCACGAATGAAAAACACGGGAGTATTGTTTCCAACGAGGTCGTAGTTTCCATCCTCGGTATAGAATTTTACCGCGAACCCACGCGGATCGCGAACAGTGTCGGAAGACCCAAGCTCGCCGGCCACCGTTGAGAAACGGATGAACATTGGCGTCCGTTTGCCTACTTCAGAGAGAAACTTCGCTTTTGTAATAATGCTCACATCTTTTGTTACTTCGAAAAAACCATGGGCACCCGCGCCTTTTGCATGGACGACCCGTTCAGGGACACGCTCCCGGTTAAAATGCGCCAATTTTTCAAGCAAATGGACATCCTGGATGAGAGTCGGGCCGCGCTGCCCAGCGGTGATGGAATTTTGGTTGTCGCCGACAGGCGCGCCCCAGCTCGTCGTCAGCTTTTTTTCGTTTTCCATGATTCATCCTCCTTTACCTTATTAGCATAGTGGAAATGGTATTAAGTAATATTAATTATTACTTTATAATAATTATAATTTAATGCGGAGTAAAAAGTCAAACTTTTGCAAACTCTATAAAAAGGTATATGGCCAGGCATTGTAGGATATGACTATTTTTGCAGTGGAATGTCAAAAAGCAGCCGGCAATTCAGCCAGCTGCTTTCATTTTTACAATATTTTAATCTTAATCATTAATCACGACGGCCTGGCTTCCCATCTGTTCCCAAGCCTTTATAAAATTGTTCCTGTCAGCCTTCCTGTCCTTCGTCCCATACGGATCATTGAAATAAATATAATTCTCGTCAAAACCCGTCAGTGCGACACTGTGCATTTTAAACGTAATCTTTACCTGTCCTTCGGGAGTGTCCCATGTTGTAAAATTGGATTCCCCAAGCGGCGCGTAAAGTGTGTTGATAATGACCCAGACTGGTGAGCCGGCGGCAAGTTTTTCAATTACTGCATCGAACGGTTTTCCGGTCAGATCCTCAGCCCGCGAACCAGCATACTCCCTGGCCAGTTCAAAAATCGGGCCATGGTACACTCCCAGGCCTGGCCCCACTTCCATATTTCCTACAAACCCTGAATAAGGATTTCCATATTGCCCATTTTCATATCGCAAAGGAACCCGTTTTACCTTCTTCGCCAAATCTCCTTTTGAAACATTGATACCCTCGTAATTCAAGACCATTGCAAGGCTGGTTACCTCACACCCATTGTACAGCCTCGGTGCAGCCATTTGGTTTAACAGCGGAACATCCAGATGGATTTTTTCAACAGGCTTTGGCTGTTCGGGAATTTCCTTCTTTTTAATATTTCGTTGCACTGTGGAAGCATTTGTATATGCCACTGCGGTATTTTCCTTTTTTAAAAAAAGTAAAGCTTTCTCTGTTTTTAAAAAAAGTGAGGCCTTTTTTTCGCCTGGAAGAAGAAAAAATCCCGCCACCATGGCAATTACGATTACCCAACTAACGTAACCAATCAGTTTTCTCACTTGACAATCCCCTAACTGAACTCCCTAATTATTTTGCTCTGTATCTCTATTACTACTCATACTCCAAAGTTTAGCAAAATATAGAGAATAATCCAGTCCTTGTGATCGAAAATCGGCATAAAGACCCATCTGAAAAATAAAAAACGCACGGACAGCTGTCCGCGCGTTCGCATTATTAAGCTCTTGATGCCTGGATTTCAAATGTAACTTTGATTTTATCGCCTACAAGGACGCCGCCAGTTTCAAGTGCAGCATTCCATGTAAGGCCGTAGTCAGCACGGTTAATGCTTCCAGAACCGCTGAAGCCGACTTTTTCGTTGCCCCAAGGATCTTTTCCGGAACCCTCGAAAACAACTGCGAACGTTTCAGGGCGTGTCACTCCACGGATTGTAAGGTCGCCTGTTACATCGTATTCGCCTTCATCCGTTTTCACAATGTTTGTGGATGTGAATGTAATTTTAGGGTTGTTTTCCACATCGAAGAAATCAGCGGAACGAAGGTGGTTGTCGCGGTCTTCATTCCGGGTATTAATGCTTGCCGTATCGATCGCGAAAGAAATGTCTGCAGTTGTCAGATCAGCTGGATCCGCTTCAACAGAAGCATCAAATGCTTGGAAGGTGCCCTTAACGTTTGCAATCATCATATGCCTTACAGAAAAGTCCACGCTGCTGTGCGCCGGGTCAATTGCCCATTTTGTTTTTGCCATTTTTATTCCTCCTAAAAGTAAAATAACTTAAAACATCTTTAATGTGAGATAACTAGTTTCAAAGCTTATTATATAAAGATACTGGTTGTTTTGTCAAATATTTTAATTTAAATTAAAATGATAATGGACATCTTTTCCAACATGATTGAAATTTTGAAAGGAGGGTAAACTGAAATGGGCTTAGTCCGCTGCTTATTCTGAGAAAGAGATTAAAAGACGCGGGCAAGATAAAATATGTATATAAGGTAGGAGGAATTCTTATGAGTAAAGAGTTAACAAACATCGTAAATAAACAGGTAGCGAACTGGAGTGTCCTGTTCACAAAGCTACACAATTACCACTGGTACGTTACCGGACCAGAATTTTTCACACTCCATGCAAAATTCGAGGAGCTTTATAACGAAGCAGCTGTTCATATCGATGAGCTGGCGGAGAGGCTGCTGGCGCTGGGAGAAAAACCTGTCGCAACGATGAAGGATAGCCTTGAATTGTCATCCGTCAATGAAGCGGAGGGCGGGGAAAGCGCAAAAGAAATGGTCCGTTCGATTGCGGACGATTTTACAACGTTGATCGGTGAATTGAAGGAAGGGATGGATCTTGCGTCGGAAACAGGCGACGAAACAACCGGCGACATGCTTCTGGCCATCCATGCAAGCCTTGAAAAGCATGTGTGGATGCTGAACTCATTCCTTGGAAAATAGGCACAAAGAAAAACAGGACTGCCTTTTGGGCCGTCCTGTTTTCGTTTTGAAAAAATAAAAAGCGCCTGCGAATACAGGCGCCAGCTAGAGGAGAAGATGAGATTCGAACTCACGCGACGGTCGCCCGCCCTAGCGCATTTCGAGTGCGCCCCCTTGAACCACTTGGGTACTTCTCCATAAAGTTGTTGGAGCGGGTGAGGGGAATCGAACCCCCGCCATCAGCTTGGGAAGCTGGAGTTCTGCCATTAAACTACACCCGCAGGCAGAAAGTTGCAATTGGTCTGGTCGGGATTACAGGATTTAAAAATCCACCTAATCCTTTTTGTGCGTACTGTGTCCCCGCCTCAGGAAGGTCCGCAAGCAGCGGCTCGGCGTGTACAACTCGGAGTTAACTCAAGGGAGTTATGCTCGTGGCTGTGACCAGTAAAAAAGGTACGCAGCTAGAACGTAATGCGGATGAGAGGACTTGAACCTCCACGGGGTTGCCCCCACTAGAACCTGAATCTAGCGCGTCTGCCGATTCCGCCACACCCGCGTTTTTATGAAAAACAGCATAAATAATATATCATAATAATACCTATTTTTAAAGAGGAAATTTCTCCTGCCCGCTACTTTTACATAAAAATTGTCTACCAAGGCGGGTCAGTAATAAAATGGTAGTAGTGGTCGTCTTGTTAGAGGACTGGCNTTTTTATGAAAAACAGCATAAATAATATATCATAATAATACCTATTTTTAAAGAGGAAATTTCTCCTGCCCGCTACTTTTACATAAAAATTGTCTACCAAGGCGGGTCAGTAATAAAATGGTAGTAGTGGTCGTCTTGTTAGAGGACTGGCGTTTTATATACAAACGCGTTCGGGACACAATCGCTGGCCAAAAACGTAATCCAGAGTCCCGATTATCGACTTATCGGAACTCATATTGCTATTAAAACGAAAATAATGTCGGATTACCATTTTGTACGGATAGAAAATCACCAAGATTCAAAAATAAGAACTATTCATTAAACGCGGATACGAAAGCCAAGTAATTGGCTACAATGGTTGATAAAAAAATATCCTGAATGGAGGAGAAGGCATGTTTACGGTCAAGCCAGTGGGCAGGGTTTACAACAATCGCAAAGAAGTAAAGGACGATTATTGGGGAGATGTCATTTCTGAAATTGAAATGAATGAAATTCTGGATGGCAAATGCCTTGAGGGAATCGAGGAATTCTCCCATCTGGAGATTTTATTCCTGTTCCATCTCCTCCCTGAGGATAATATCGAATACTGTGCCAGGAGGCCGCGAAATAATCCGGATTGGCCCGTGACCGGGATATTTGCACAACGGGGCAAGAACCGGCCGAACAGGATTGGCTCAACGATTGTTCGCCTTTTGAAAAGGGAAGGAAATAAGCTCACCGTGGCGGGGCTGGATGCCATCGATGGCACGCCGGTTATCGATATCAAGCCTGTCATGAAGGAGTTTTTGCCGAAGGAAGAAGTCAGGCAGCCGCGCTGGTCATCTGAACTGATGGAGGATTATTGGAAATAACAAGGCTAATTAAAGATTGCAATCTGGTCAACCAACTATAAGAAAAAGGCGGCCCTAAAAAAAGGTCGCCTTTCCTACTTAAAGCAAGTACTCATAATAATCCTGCGCATGATAGGATTTGAACCCGCACGATTCATACAGCCTCAGCGCATGGGCGTTTTTCGCTTCGACTTCCAAAAAAAGCGGCCTGCCTGCCTTGTCTTCCTCAGCAATGATACACGAAAGCGCCTTTCTGCCAATCCCTTTTCCCTGGTATTCAGGCAGAATGGCAAAACCATAGATCCACGCTTCACCATTCGGATGGTCGACACGCATTTTCCCTACCGGCTCACCATAGGCTTCGACAATATAGAAATTTTCACTGCTGCTTTCCTTCAGTTCCTGATGATACGTAGCCGCTTCCTGTTCAAGAAACCCGAAACACTCGACTTCCAGGCGTATTTCGAGAGGATTGTCCCTCTCGGTTGAATGCCTCAATATGACCCCTTCACTAGAAGGAGGAGCGGTTCCGTCCCATTTCATCTGGTATTCCGTCACAAAGTAACGGTTCGGAACAGTTTCCAGAAAGCCCTTCGCCGATTCGGAGCCTGCAGGAGCGTTCAGGAGAATCTGCCTTGTGCCGCGGTTTTGCGCTTCTTTTATCGCTTCCTTCAAAAGCCCGGTGAAAATTCCTTTCCGGCGCCAGTTAGGGTGCACCATTCCACACAATTCAACCTTCGTGCCGAACCCGTAAATGCCCAGGAATCCAACCAGCTGACCGTTTTCATAATGGAAAAAATCATCCTTAGTGCCTTCTTTTCTTGTGGCAAGCATATCCCAATTTAATTTCAGTTCGAATCCGCCATCATCTTCGCATGAAGCCTGCAATTCTTTAATCTCGTTCATTTGTTCAACACTCAGCATAACAATCCCCCTTGCCTTTTTTAAAAAAGCACTTATCTTTATTCGTTTCCGCCGCTGTTTAGTCCTGCCACTTTCCGGCATAGTCGACAAAAAGCTTCGATATGAGCGGCAAGGTTTTGTTGATGTTATAGACGAGATAAAAATAACGTTCATCGTGAAATCCTTCAATTTCATACATATTGACTAAGTTGTGGCTGGCATAGTCACGCGCCGCTATTTCCGACATAATCGCGATGCCGATTCCTTGCCTCACAAACTGAATGAGGCTTTGTCCGGAATCGGTATATGCAATGATATTTAACTGATCTTTTGGGATGCCCGCTTTTTTTAAAAAACGATCCAAAATCGAGTTCGTCCCTGAGTCGGAATGCCGCATCACAAAAGGTTGGCTTTTGATATCATCAATTCTCACCGCTCCGGAAAACTTAATGTCTGTCGACGTAACAAGAACAAGTTTCTCACGTAATAAGGGTACATACCTCAATTTTTCATTCTCATATTTTTCTCCAAGCATGCCGACATCGACGGATCCGCTCAGGACTTTGTCCGCTACGGCCTTTGAAGGGTATTCGGAAATATTAAAGGTTGCGGCAGGATATTCTGCCCGGAACTCCTTGATCATTTTCGGGAGGAGAAATTGTCCCGGGACGGAGCTTGCCGCCATCCTGATGGTGCCGCGGAATTCAGCCATCCCTTGATTCAGGTCAAGGAGCGCTTCATCTTTTAAAAGAAGGAGCTTTTGTGCCCATTTATACAGGCGCTCCCCATGTGGAGTCAGGATGTTTTCCCGGCCAACCCTGTCGAACAGTTTGACGTCCAGCATTTTTTCAAGCGACTGGATATGGGAAGAGACAGTTGACTGGCTTAGAAAAATTTCTTCGGCCGCTTTTGAAAAGCTATTGTGTTCGACTACTTTTGTAAAAACAAACAATTGATGGAAATCCACGAGCTGACCTCCTTTATTCAAGAAAACGATTTATTAAATCGATATTTTCGATACTCATAGAGTACCACGTTCTTTTTTCCGAAAAAAGGGGAAAGAAAATCCGCCGGGCGATTTCCGGCGGATGTTGGCTATGGCTGGATAAATGGAGCCTGTTTCAAATGTCCGGTAAGCTCCTTCATACGGTAGTAAAATACCTCATAACGGACCCAGGAAAGCGGAAACTTCATGGCCGGCTTCCCTTCATGGCTGTAAACAAGGACATGCCTTTTCGTTTTTTCGACCCGTCTGATTTCATGGAGCAGAATCCCTTCGCGTTTCTTCCCATCCTGGAGGATGAGCTCATGCCCGACAATCGAAATGCTTTTTGTTTTATTTTTCTTCAGCTCGTTTATAGTCAGGGCAACGCCGGCGAGCGTGAACAAGACCGATGGCAATAACGGGCCTTCGAAACCTCTCATGGCATTCCGGATCCAATGCATGATTAAAAGCCCGTAGAAAAACCACATGCCTGTACTGATTCTCGGTTTGCTTTCGTAAAAGATGCTGTTTTCGACTTCTGCTTTAACATCTTCACGCCTTTTGAAAAATGCTTCTTTGTGCCCTTCGATCGACAAGGAATCCAAATCTATGAAGTCGGTATACGTGCCGTCCCAAAGATGGGCTGTATCTTCGCCATCCTCAAGCGCGTAGGCCCCAGCCCAGCCAACAAACCCCCTTTCGAGCTCTTTGAAGCCCATCATATAGAAACGGATTGGCTGGCCATAATAATTTTCCGTTTCCACCTTATCAAGGATTCGAATATTCTCCGGAAAATGGGCCACTCCATCTTCATCCTCGGGCAGATTGACAATGGTCGTAAACAGCCTTGTTTTCGCCAAATGCGGCTGTTTTCCTTCTTTAATCGGATAGAGGTGCTCCAAATCCAATTCCCTGAGTTCCCAATAGGCCATCTCCGCGCTTTCTATATTTTCCGCGCACTCGGCAATGACGGATTTGTCGACAGAAAGACTTTTGGCAAGGCAAACAAGCAGCGCTTCCGTTTTAATGAACGGATCACGAAAGGACAATGCTTCGAGAAGCGCCTTCTCGGAGTCCTCGGAGAAATAATAGTTCATCAGTTTGAGAAAAAGCCTCATCCGGCTCCTGATGTAAAAATAATTGTCCTTCCAGGCTGTATACACGAATTTCGGCGAGTAATCCTTGTCGAAATTCATGTAAATTTCTTTTGCAGCCTGGTAATCTTCGAGTAGGAGCGGCAGGACTGTTTGCTTTTTAAAGCCTTTTTCCACTTCCGATGCATTGACGGAAAGGAGCAGGTCATACAGCATAAACTTATAATGCTCCGAACCGAGCTTATCAATTGTTTGGCCGAGGATATCCCTTGTCAGGACCGGAAACGTTGAAATTTCACTAATTGGAATCATAAAGTCCTCTGTACCATTTATGAGCCCAACGATCTTGTCTTCGAGAAAGTTGAATACTTTCTCGTCTTCAGTACCGAGCAAGTATTCAATAGCCCTTTCCTTCGCAGAGAGGCTTAGCCCGTCAAAGTGTTTGATCAGGCAGACAACAACCTCCTCGATGGAAAAATTACAGACAAAATCGGTCAAGTAATAGGAAGGGTTGTCCCACTTGTCAACCGGCTCTGGGAATGTCCCTGCTGCCGTGATGATCATGTCGCGCAGCACATCTACCTGTACTTCAAGGTTTTCCATCTGCCTGTACTCATAGAGCTGGTCAAGCCCTTCAAACCTTTTTTGCGGATTGTCACTCTTAACCATCCTTATAATTGACCGCAATTTTAATTCGTACAAGTTATCCCCCACCCGTTCAAAAATTCTCCAATATTTACTTTCTATTCCTATTATTCTATTTTAAATTAAAAGTATCTTCAATCCTATTACGTGGAAAAAAATGAAGAGGAGGTCGTATCTGCTATTTCATACAAATCTGAAATCCGGTTAAAGAAAGGGAGTGGGGTTATGTTTGGCCAGGCACCGTATCCGGTCAAGGTGGAATGGGGGAGAAGGGGGGCCATGGAAGCGGCACAGCGCGGTGATATCGTCATTGTTGTCGATGTCCTTAGCTTCTCATCCACAGTTACAACCGCATTGCATGCCGGGTGCGACATTTACCCGTACCCTCCTCATCTCGATGGTAAGGCTTACGCGGTGCAAATTGGCGGAGAATACATACTTGGCAGGTCGGAAGCGGCCACGCTCGGAAAGGCGACACTCTCACCGGTTTCCTTTAATCCTTCGCATAAAGGGAAAAAATTCGTGCTGACTTCCTTGAATGGGGCATTCTGCACCTGGATTGCGGACAAGGTGCCTGCTTTGCTTATTGGCTCACTCCTCAATGCCGATGCGGCAGCCATGGCCGCAAATAAAATCTGGGAGAAAATCAAAGCAGATATCACCGTCGTGCCATGCGGAGAGCAGTGGAACGAGTCTGAAGAAAACGAAGACACCCTCCGGCCTTCAATTGAGGACTATCTCGGTGCCGGAGCAATTTTGTCGCTGCTTGATGGGGAAAAATCACCTGAAGCAGAAGTGTGCACTGGCGCATTTCATTCAGCAAAGGACAGATTAAGTGAGCTTATATGGGACTGCGGGAGTGGAAGGGAGCTGCGCGCAAAAGGCTTTGAAGCGGATGTCGTCCACTGCAGTCGGCTTAACGCTTTTTCAACTGTCCCGCTCCTAGCAGGGAATAAATTCATCCATGCTCATGAAAAATACAATTTTCTCGATGAATAACATCCCCGCCTATTCCGAACCCTATTGGAAAAAGGAGGCCGCACCATGGAAAAAGAAACGGTCATCAATGAATTGAACGCGTTTTTAAAAGGGCAATATATGGGCATCCGAGCGTATGAGCACCTAATCGAAAGGCTCGAGGACCCAGAAATCAAAAAGCTTTTTCAAAGCTTTCAACAGGACCATCGTCTGCACGCGGCGATTGTTGCCGAGCGCATCCAAGACCTCGGCGGAGTTCCGGAAAACAACGAGGGGCTTGCAGGGAAAATCCAGGGTTTCATGAGTGAAATGATGATGCCCAAAGACACAGAAGGAATCGTCAAACTCGCTTTAAAAGGCGAAGATGTGTACGGAATCAAGCTTTCCGAGGAGATTGTCAAAGGGGATCTCGACCCAGAGAGCCGGAAAATGGTTGAAGGCATTCTCGATACTGACCGGAAACATGCAGCCATCCTCGATACCCTCGTCCATTAAAAACAAAGCCGCTTTTCCTCGTATAAGGGAAAGGGGCTTTTTTTCACTTTAGAATCCAAACGACTCTATACGGGCACTCCCCTTTTCAGGATTTCAGTGCCCGATTTTTTGGGGTTATCCTTCGCTGAAGGCGGATTTTTATTTGCTTTTTTATCTGAAAACAAGGAAAATCAAAACTATATGATTTTGAAGAAAGCAGGGATTTTATTGCCTGATTTTATAGAGCTTGGAATATCAATAGAAATGGCGGGGATTTTGAAGGAGAACGGAATCGCCGTTCCGACGCCAATCCAGCAGCTGGCGATTCCGGTCGTGCTGGATGGGCAAGACATCATTGCCCAGGCGCAGACCGGAACGGGAAAGACCCTTGCCTTCGTCCTGCCCATTATCGAAAAAATCGACACGGATGCAGACCGCATCCAGGCGCTCATTGTTACGCCGACAAGGGAGCTCGCGCTGCAAATAACCGCCGAACTTGAAAAGCTTGTCGCATCCATGGATGTAAGTGTCCTTGCTGTGTACGGCGGCCAGGATGTAGATAAGCAGCTTAAAAAGCTTGCAAAGCGGGTACATATTGTCGTTGGGACCCCGGGCAGGCTGCTCGATCATATCCGCAGGGAAACGGTCCGCCTTGGTGAAATTTCATTTCTTGTCCTCGATGAAGCAGACCAGATGCTCCATATCGGGTTTCTGAACGAGGTAGAGGCCATCATCAGGGAAACTCCTTCCAGCCGACAGACGATGCTTTTTTCGGCCACGATGCCAGAAGATGTACGGAAGCTTGCGAAAAAACATATGCGGGACCCTCAGTATATGCAGGTTGAAAAAACGCAGGGACCGGCCGAAACCGTAAACCAGCTCGCTGTCCAGACGACCGACCGCGGCAAGCAGGGGGCGATAATGGAACTCGTCCGGACGCACCGACCGTTCATGGCGGTCATTTTTTGCCGGACGAAACGGCGGGTCGGCAGGCTTCATGAAGTGTTAAAAGCGAATGGCTTTTCGTGCGAAGAACTGCATGGCGACCTTTCCCAGTCAAAACGCGAACAAGTGATGAAAAAGTTCCGCGATGCTGAATACCAGCTGCTCATCGCCACGGATGTTGCCGCAAGGGGCCTTGATGTCGAGGGCGTAACGCATGTTTTCAATTATGACATCCCCGAGGACTCCGAAAGCTATGTCCACCGGATTGGCAGGACCGGCCGCGCTGGGACGAAAGGGCTTGCGATCACCTTGTTCACTGCGGCTGACCGGCCAAAGCTGAACGAAATCGAAAAGGAATTGAACATCCGGATCAAGAAGGAGAACATGGAAGGCCCTAAAGATAAATCAACTTCTGATAAATCTGTTTCAAAGCCCGGCACTGGCAAAAAGACTACAGGAAAGGGTACTCTGAGAACCAGCCATAGGACAAAGGAACCCAAACCTGCCGCTACATCCGGGCGTAGCCAAAAATCTGACCACGGACGAAAAACAGCTGCTTCCGATAGTAAAAAACAGCCGGCCAGCCGTGGAAAACAACAAGCGACCACCGGTAAAACCGATTGGGGCAGGAGGGCAGGGGCAAAGCAAGCATCGAGCCGCCAAACCCGAACCCAAACTCGTGGAAAAAGAAAATAGAGAGAAGGAAGCTCAGAATACCCTGCAAAATCGTACTTGCAGGGTGAATACAATACTAAACATCTTGGGAGTGCAAAATGGAAAACTGGATTATTGCTTTTATGAATGAATATGGATACATAGGGATTTTTCTTTTAATAGCCCTCGAAAATATTTTCCCTCCGATACCATCCGAGGTGATTCTTACCTTCGCGGGCTTTATGACGACAACCTCAAACATGACAGTCACAGGAGCGGTTGTGGTTTCAACCCTCGGCTCTGTCGCGGGTGCCGCAGTATTGTACGGTGTCGGCAGGCTGCTTGACGTGGAAAGGCTGGAACGAATTGTCGACCGCTGGGGCAGAATTCTTCGCCTTTCGAGAAAAGACCTTCATAAGGCGGAAAACTGGTTCCGCCGCCATGGGGTATGGACGGTGTTCTTCTGCCGGCTTGTCCCACTAATTAGAAGTCTAATTTCGATCCCGGCAGGAATGGCGCGGATGAAATTTCCGATCTTCCTCCTTTTGACCACAGCTGGAACGTTGATTTGGAATACGATTCTCGTCAACGCAGGCGCGTTGCTCGGCGCTTCCTGGGAAAATGTCGCGGCGTTTATGGATAATTTTTCGAAAGTGGTTTATGTACTGCTCGCAGGAGCGGCCCTGTACGTTGGGGCGAAGTTTATAAAAAAGCGCGCGTAACCAATGGAATGTCGATGCAAATAAAAGGGTTCCGGCCGTTCAAACGGCAGGAACCCTTTTACGTTTTAAACTCTGCGTGGCGGTGGGTAAAAATATCCTCATCGGAATCACGGACGAGAATGAATGTTTCGATATTATCCAATCCGTGAAGCGTGCCATTGTGGTGCGCGATAATCTCCTTTGCGCCAAGCACCTTGTTCGCCGTCGTCGAATGGCCATCAGCCACAAGTGTCACGTCGTAGCCGAGTGTCGTTGCGCGCCGGCACGTCGTATCCACCCCATATTCGGTTTTACAGCCCATAATCACGAGATGCTTGATATCGAGAGTTTGCAAGTAATCATGAAGCGTCGTGAGATGAAACGCATCCGCCGCTTTTTTCGTAATCGTAATATCATCCCTTGTAGGCGAAATATGGGGATGTACCTGAGATTCAATTGAAATCGGCGACGCGACTTCCGTATCCATCATGAAAATGATTGGAACGCCTTCGGAACGTGCTTTGTCGACCACCTTCTTCATTGTATCAAGGAGCGTCTCTTTTTCAAATACAGGCCCAAACTTCGGTCCTTCAATAATGCCAACCTGCGCGTCTATTACAAGCAGGGCAGTATTCCCCATTCTACCGTCCCCCCTCATTTTTTTACAAACAAACTATTGCCGGATAAAACCCGACAATAGTTTGTTTCCTTTCGCGCAGGATAGTAAACATTTTTCCCCGTTAAAATTCAAGCCTGTCCCCAATCCGAATGCCTAGGCCCTCAATCGTGCCAACGGGAAGCTCAAGGACAGAATATACGCTATTATCCGGCTTCGTCGCCCGCCACGGTTTTAAGGAGTGAACCAGGCGGATAACCTCCTTTTGTTTGTTAAGAAGAACGACATCAATTGGGAATGACATAAAGAACATATGGACCGAATTGCACGGAACGATCCACAGCCCTTCCTCCTGAATCGGCTCCTTCCTAAACATCAATCCTTTAAACCGTTTATAGAACATGTCCGCAGTCTGAATCGCAAACGGTATTGTAACAGTATTTTTCATTAATCGGCTCCTTTTAAAAAAATGTGAATAGTATGTTCATTATATTAAAACGAATGTTCTCTTAAAAGAACGAAAAACTTAGAAATTGTGAGGAAATTGAAGTAAATGGGATAAAACACCGAAAAAATCCTCTAAAACGAACGTTTTTCAACCTTTTCAACCTTTTGTGTACGTTATATAATTCAATCAAGTTCTACATATAGAACCCTTAAAAAACAAAACTTATAGGAGGCGGGAAGATGAATCTTGTAACAAGGCTAGTGAAAGAAGAAGAAGGTCAGGCAATGACGGAGTATGGGTTAATTATTGGGTTAGTTGCGGTTGTTTGTATTGCAGCTGTAGCCACAATAGGAGATGAGGTTGCTAGGTTACTCGGTAAGGTTGCAGATAAGCTTAAAGCAACAGCAACAACATAATTTTTTAGCCCTGCTTTTCAAGCATGAGAAGCAGGGTTTTTTTAAAAGAAAGGGGGGCCTTCTTTGGCGAATATACTTCTTTTAATACTATTGGTTATTTGCTTAATAACAGATATCAAATCAAGAAAGATCCTAAATATTGTTACACTTCCAGCTATTCTTTTTGGATTTCTGTTTTACTTGTTAACAAATGGCTATGAGGGGTTCCTGTTTAGTGGAAAAGGATTTCTAGTCGGGTTAGGGGTCCTATTTATCCCGTTTGCAATGGGTGGAATAGGAGCTGGGGATGTCAAACTCTTGGCTGCAATCGGAGCAATGAAGGGAGCCTTTTTTGTATTTTACGCCTTTTTATATGCGGCAATCGTTGGCGGGTTGATTGCCCTTTTCATCCTAATAAAAAGAAAAGATGTAAAAGGTTTTTTTATGAGAATTGTCAATTCTATTTTTCTTCTTTCTGTTAGTAAAAGCCAGGATTCAATTCAGATGAGTAAAAAAGATCTTGCTCCTTCCTTCCCATATGGGGTAGCAATGGCCGTTGGGACTTTTACAATGCTTTTAATGGAGGGCAGGATATGAAATCGGAAAAAGGACAGTCAATGGTGGAGACAGCACTTATCCTTCCGTTGCTGCTGATGATATTGTTCGGGATAGTCGACTTTGGCCGGATTTTCCACGCCTTTTTAACATTGGACCATGCGGGAAGGGAAGCAGCCCGGCTAGCTAGTATGCAAAAAAGTAATGCCGATATCACAGCTAAGATTGATTCTTCAATTGGGGGTCTTGATTCCAGTAAATTGACAATAACCATTACCCCTGATGACATTGCCAACAGGACAAGTGGAAAAGAGGCATCAGTTAAACTCGAATACAAAATCAATTTCATAACTCCTTTTGTAACAAGTTTGGCATCGCCGTTAACATTGACTGATACTACCGTGATGAGGGTGGAGTAGCATGTTAAAAATACTTAGGAACGAAAATGGAAATGTAATGGTAATAGTCGCGGTTTTCATGATTGTTTTGCTTGGCTTTACAGCAATGGTAGTTGATGTTGGCAGCCTTTATTTAGAAAAAAGCAAATTACAAAAAGCACTAGATGCAGCTGTTCTTGCCGGGGCAAAAGAACTCCTCAATGGTGAGGCTAAGGCAAAGACTGCTGCAATAGATATAGCTAAGAAAAATGGAGTAATCTTAGTTGAAGAAGATTTTGATGTCGAGCCTTTTAAGTATATCAAGGCACCAAAGACCATAGACAAAAGCCTTTTTTTTGCAAAAGTAATTGGTCTAAATAATGCTAATGTTTCCGCATCATCTAAAGCTCAATTGGAAGGAGGACTTATAAAGAAGGAAGGGGTAGTTCCACTAGGTATTAAAGAAGATCAGTATAAAGTTGGAGAGAACTATTCCCTTAAGTCCTCAGAGTCTATAAATGGAAATTTTGGGTACCTAGAACTTGTTGGAGATAAAAGGACTCTAAGAGATCAAATTATAGGTGGAGCGGAACTCGAAGTTTCAGAAAATTTATTTGGTTGGACAGATCCAGGTGAAAAGTGGGGGCAAGTTGTGCAAGGCTTTGAAAGTAGAATAGCTAAGGATAATGGTATTGTAAAGTGCCAGAGTTTTACAACTGCAGATGATTCCTGCCAAAGGGTAATTATTGTCCCAATGGTTAAAGAGGTTAAATTAGAAGGAAAAACAAAAGTTGAAATTGTAGGGTTTGCTGCATTTTATATTACGCGTGTTGTAAATGATAAAGGCGATAAAATTGTTGAAGGGAAATTTATCCAGACTTATACTGTTGGTGAATTTGGTGGAGAAAAGGATTATGGGATTTACAAAGTTAGTCTTGTAGAATAAGACACGTTTTTGGAGGAAGTCATGAAATCAAAAAAACTATGGATCTGGTCCTTAATTTTTGGGCTGGTTGCCACTTCATTTTTATATATGTTTATCAATTCAAGGTCCAATGTGCAAACCTCGGCACCTCCAACTACTAAACCAGTTTCCATAAAAGCAGAGGACAACGCAGAAAAAACTATAGAAACCAAAACAGCATCTACAAAGACAGCCGCCGCAGCTGAAAAGAATAAAGAAGACAATGAACTACTCCCACTTAGTGACGGAAAAAGAGCCATGACCATCCAAGTCACAGATGTCCAGGGAGTCGCAGGCTTCATCAAACCTGATTCACATGTCGATGTTGTTGCAAAGCTGATTGTTCCCGAGGATGCGAAAGAAGGGCAGCATGATGCAGGTACTCTCATTCTTCAAAATGTCCGGGTTCTTGCAGTAGGTCATGCTGCCGATGATGAAGAAGCGAGAAAAAAATATCAAATGGTGACACTTGAGGTAAACCCAAGAGAGGGTCTGACACTTGGATTCTCAACTAAATATGAATTGTATCTCATGCTCCGTAAAGAGGGAGACGATAAGCTAGACAAGAAGCATACACACGTCCATGAAGACGAACTGCACGAAGGGGTGTTTTTGAAATGACATGGTTTGTTGTAACGAAACATGCCGAGGTGTTCGAGGATTTAAAAAAACATGCCCTTGCATTGAAGGCAGAAGTAAGCTGGATTAAGCGGAAAACGGATATTCCGGAAGAAGCAAAAAAAAGCATTATCTTTCTTGCAATCTCAAAAGAAGATAACGAAGAAGGCTTATATGAAGAATTGAATGTATTTTTTAAAAATAACCAGGGAATCCCGATTTTAATAGACATCGAGAATCGCCTTGATATTCGAAAAGCGCTCCGGGCTGGTGCTTTTGATGTCCTTCCTTTCCCTTTTTCTATAGATGCCTTGCGAGAAACAGTGAGGGAAGCAGAGCGAATCCTTGTGAGCAAGAAAGTTGTATCGGAGAAAACTCAAGTGAAAGAAGAGGCCCCTACAAAAAAGGCGAGGATTATTACGGTCTGCAGTACAAAAGGTGGAGTGGGGAAAACGACGTTTACGGTCAATTTGGCCGCAGCATTTGCAAAACAGTTGAAAAAAGTAGCGGTGGTTGACCTTGACTTGCAGTTTGGGGACGTATCCATGTTCTTTGACTGCAAACCGAATAAGACAATTTATGAGTGGGTGAAAGAAGATTGTTACGGCCAGCCGGAAAGGCTAGGCGGCTATATGCATTCCGTCAATGAGTATATTGACATATTGGCCGCACCAATCAGGCCGGAGTTTTCGGAAGTCATTCTCGAGGAGCACATTCAAAAGCTGACAGCCTATTTAAGGCCCCATTATGATGTAGTCTTAATCGACACAGCCCCTTATGTTGAGGGGAATATCTTAACGGCTCTTGAAAAATCCGACGACATTTTCATGATCACTTACCTTGATTTGCCCACATTAAAAAACTGCAAGATCTTTATTGATACTCTCCAAACATTGGAACTCGGCAAAAAGGTTAAGGTCATCTTGAATCGGGATTCAAAAAAGCGGGGAATAAACAAAGAAACCGCCGAAGATGTCCTTGGAATGCCTGTACACACCAGGATTCCCGACCTCGAAAAAGTAGTCGTGAATTCTGTGAATGAAGGCAATCCATTTGTTTATTCGTATCCACGGGCAAAGATTTCCAAGGTGATGTATACCCTTGCCCAAGATTTATTCGGAAAGCCTCTTAAAAAAGAGAGGAAACCGTTTTTTGCAAGAAAAGCCCTCAATGAGGGGAGGCTCATTTAATGTCTCTTTTAAAAAGGCTGGGCAAGGAAGAATTGATTGTACCAAAAAAGCATACCGTTTTTCATCATAGCAAGAGCATCCCGGAGGACGGACTGGAAAGTAAATTGCATAACTTCCTCGTGGAAGAAGTTAAAAAAGCGGCGAACGCGGACGATGTCAATTACGAGGAAATTATCGAGAAAAAATCGGATGAGTTTTTACAAAAAGAAGCCGCCCATCTATCCTTTGAAGATAAGCAGGCCATTTACAAGGGGGCGAAAAATGAACTTGTCGGATATGGCCCGATCACCCCGCTCCTGGAAAACCATGAGGTAACGGAAATTATGGTAAACGGCCCGAAGGATATTTATATAGAAACAAAAGGTAAAATCAAAAAGACTTCCGTCCATTTCAAGGATCATGATCACGTCATCAGGATTATTGAAAAGATTGTCCATCCTCTTGGACGAAGAATTGACGAAAGCTCGCCGATGGTTGATGCGCGCCTCCCGGATGGATCAAGGGTAAATGCAATCATTCCTCCATTGGCGATTAATGGGCCTGTTTTAACAATCAGGAAATTCTCGGATACCCCGTTTACAATTGATAATTTGATTCAATTTCAAACATTAAGCACGGAAATGGCTGAATTTATTGAGGCATGCGTCGTTTCGCAATTGAATGTTTTCATCAGCGGCGGAACGGGTTCGGGGAAAACTTCAACGTTGAATGTCCTATCCTCGTTTATTCCTGAAAGTGAGCGAATCGTAACGATAGAAGATGCGGCCGAGCTGAAATTATCGCAAGAGCATGTGGTGGCGCTTGAATCAAGGCCTCCCAACATTGAAGGACAGGGAGCGATTTCAATCCGCGAGCTTGTCAGGAACTCGCTTAGGATGCGCCCTGACAGAATTATCGTTGGGGAAGTCCGGAGCGCAGAGGCGCTTGATATGCTGCAGGCGATGAATACAGGGCATGATGGAAGCCTCGGGACCGGGCATGCGAATTCGCCAAGGGATTTGCTGGCAAGGCTTGAAACGATGGTTTTGATGGCTGGCTTTGATTTGCCGATCCGCGCCATCCGTGAACAAATCGCCAGCGCGCTTGATCTTATTATCCACCAAACGAGGATGAAGGACGGAACAAGGAAAATCACCCACATTACAGAAGTTCTCGGCCTCGAAGGCGATACAATCGTTACCCAGGATCTCTTTGTTTTTAAGGAAACAGGCATAGCCGAGGAAGGCAAAATTAGGGGAAGGTTCGTCTCCACAGGAATCCGCCCTGCATGTGCCGAAAAGCTTGAGTTGTCGGGCTTTAAAATTCCATCTTCCTGGTATGTGGAGGAATGGCGAGTATGAAACTGGACTTTAACCTGCTGATTCCGCTTTTATTGTCGTTGGCCGGATTCAGCCTTGCCTCTTTAGTCGTTTTTTCTGTAATTGGCAGGAAGATGAAGATGAAAAAGCGGTTGAATCGCTATTTTATTGTGGAGAAGGAAGAAAAAGTAAAAGATGAGGGAAAACCAGATAAAAGCAGTCATGTATCAATCATTCAAAAGGCGGGATTCCACTTAAATGCTTTTTCACCGGGTCTCTCAAAATGGGAGAAAAAACTCGTGCAGGGGAATTCTGCCCTGTCGCCGGGAGAATTCTTTTTGTATCGCCTTTTATCCCTAATCTGTGCTGTATTAATTGCCATAATGCTGAACATTCATTTTTTATTTTATTTTCCAATAGGGATTGTCGGTTTCTGGCTTCCGGTCCTCCAGTTAAACAGGAAAATACAAAAGCGCTTAACCCGGAGCGGCTATCAGCTATCGGAAGCGCTCGGGACGATGGCAAATTCTATGCGGGCAGGATTCAGTTTCATGCAGGCGATGAAACTGATTTCCGACGAGTTCCCAGATCCAATTGGAACTGAATTCAGCAAAACCTTAAGAGAGATAAATTTGGGAGTCCCTGTGGAGGAAGCCTTCATGAAAATGCTCCATAGGCTCCCTGACAAAGAGCTTGAAATGGCTGTAAAGTCAATGTTGATCCAAAGGACAAGTGGAGGAAACCTGGCCGTTCTTCTTGAGACGATCCAGGAAACGATAACAGGAAGGATTCAAATTAAAGAAGAAGTTAGGACGCTGACTGCCCAGGGGAAACTCTCGACCTGGATTATAACGGGACTGCCAGTCTCCCTTGCCTTTTATCTTAAGCTTGCTAATCCCGAGTATTTCAACCTTTTGGTCGAACACCCGCTTGGTTGGGTGATGTTGTCGGCCGGAGGTATGGGTATATTAATGGGATGGTTCTTTATCAGGAAAATCGTCCGGATCGAGGTGTAGGCAATGCTGAATGCTACCCTTTATTTTATGGTTTTTTTGTCGATGACTCTTGTATACCGGGCGTTTCTGCAATTCCTTTATCGACGTGAAATGACGATTCATGGCAGGGTAAAAAACTTACTCGGAAATGAACGGGAAGCGAAGAAACCTGTTGGAACAAAAAACAGAGGGCCGTTTTTTTTGGAAGGATGGAGTTCGTCCCTCGCTGTTAAAATGAAGAAATTGTTATCCCGGAAACTAACTGCGGAAGCGAAAAGTGAAATTGAAAAAAAACTGCTTGATGCCGGGATGTTCAAGTGGACAGCAGTAGACTTCAGGCTGCTGCAAGTCCTTTCGGGACTCATCCTCTTTTTCCTCGGCTTCATTCTGTTTGGGGGGGCATCCGGCAAAACGCTAAGTCTGTTTCTGCTATCCAGCGCAATTGGGGGGCTGGGATTTTATTATCCCATATTTTATTTGGGTGCCAGAAAAAAACAGCGCCTCGCAAAAATCCAAAAGACGCTTGCCGACTTTTTCGATATGGTCAACCTATCGGTAGAAGCAGGAATGGGATTGGATGCCGCGATCATGAAGGTCTGCAAAAACCAGGATGGCCCATTATCGGAGGAGTTTCTGCGGGCAATGGAAGAAATGAGGCTGGGCAAATCGAGAAGGGATGCATTTATAAGCCTAAGGGCGAGAATTAGCCTGGATGCTTTTCAAAGCATAATGACCTCCTTAATCCAGGCGGACCAGCTCGGTATCGGGATGTCCAAGGTTCTCCGCGCGTTAACGGAAAGGGTCAGGGAACACCAGCGGCAGCTTGCACGTGAAAAAGCGCTGAAGGCACCAGTAAAAATGCTTTTCCCAATGGTTCTCTTTATTTTCCCTGCAATTTTCATCATATTGCTCGGGCCATTGGTCATCTATTTTTTGCAAAATGGACTGGGAGGATAAACGATCTCTTTCCGAACAGACAGGGAGGCCAACAATGGAAGGAAGCCGAATAAGAATATTACGTACTGGCCAGGGGCTTTCGTTAAATAAGTTAAGTGCCATGACAGGTATTTCGAAATCATACTTGAGTATATTGGAAAGAGAGATACAGAAGAATCCAAGCATAATCGTCATTGAAAAGCTTGCTGAAGCACTCAATGTCGATGTGGATGTCCTAATTAAAGGAAGAGGTAGATATGAAGCTGAAAGCGATGGGACAGGCATAGTAAAGCTCCAACTTGAATTTTCCGAGAAAAACATGGAACCGGAAAAATATAAAAGGGTAAAGGAACTCCTGGAGATTTTGAATGAAACGGAAAGCCGCTAAATTTTTGTGTCAAATGTGTTGGCAGCGACATCAAATGTTTAAAAAAATGAACCCTTGCATCGGCAAGGGTTTTAATTCGTGCTTTCCGCACTATTGTATAAATTTTTCCGGTCATCAGGCTCGGCTGCATCTTTCTCGGCAAGATGCGACCTGAAGGAGAGTTCGTCACGTTCTTTGCGTACCTTCCTCAGTTCCTTTTTTAAAGCCATAATCCGCCGTGTTCCAACTGCACCCATAATGACTACTCCCGCGAGCACTGAGCCCAGTATGACAAGGATCAACGGCCAGTGTGCGATTCCAAAGAAATAATCCACTTCTACAGGCTCAACATTCATGACTGCAAAAACGGCGATGACCACGGCGAAAAGAATAGCCAGTAGCAAACTCCATTGCGTTTTCAAAACAGCAACCTCCCATGGTTTCGTATCCATTACCTTAAAGATACCCAAAAGGAAAAGGCAAAAAACAAAATAAAAAAGAACCTTTGCCGAAAAAGCAAAGGTTCTTTAATATGGAGACTATCGGGATCGAACCGACGACCTCTTGCATGCCATGCAAGCGCTCTCCCAGCTGAGCTAAGCCCCCGTGTTGTAAGTCTGTGTTTTGTTTAAAAACAGCTACAACAAAGATTATAGCCACCTTCGTAAAAGTTTGCAAGAGAAAATTTACTTTTTTGTGATATAATTTTTTGGAGCCCGTTTGGATGGGTAGGCAACCTCATACCGGGCATGTATTTATATCGTATTTTAAGGAGGCTTCCTTTTGAATAACATCCTGTTTTATATCCTGATTATCCTTATGCTAACAACAATCGGCTGTTTTGTATTCGGCTATCATAACGCCGGCTATTTAGTTGGCTTCATTTTTGCCGGGTTTGCCATGTCGGTAGGCTTGGTCTACTCCGTCAAAAACCGGAATTACACACACAAATACTGGCATGACGATTATGTCGAGCGCAGACAAAAGACAAAGGAAAAGGAATAGGAAAGGGCGGCAATTGGTCGCCCGTCTGTCTATTTAGCTGATGCTTTCGATCTCAACCCTTTGGACTCCCTCATATTTGGAAATCAAATTATAAACCTCTGTGGTCTTTAATTTCGAATTAACAGCTATGTGTAAAAAAATGTGATGGTTCCCGTCACTTAGATCCTTGATCCTCAGTTTCCTCAATATATACTTTTGCTCATTAATATAATCAACGACAGAATCGACCTGTTCCCGCTCTTTAACATGGAGTTGCAGCAGAATTTCCTTTTCCCTCAATTGCTTCGGGCCAATCAGCTTCATAATAAATGGGACGAACTCGACACTGAATATAATGAGGGCGACACCTGCAAATGACTCGAGATAAAATCCCGCACCAACGGCTATCCCTATACCGGCCGCTCCCCATATCATCGCGGCAGTCGTAAGCCCCGAAATACTGTCATTTCCTCTTCGCAAAATAACTCCCGCTCCAAGGAAACCGATTCCCGATACAATCTGGGCAGCCAGGCGAAGGGGGTCCATTGTAATATTTACCATGCCAGGATGGGCTTTGTAGGCTGATTCCACTGAAACAATTGTCAAAAGACAGCTGACAATACAGATCACCAGGCTTGTCTTTAGGCCAACCGGCTTCCGTTTCAACTCCCGCTCGAGCCCGATAACCAATCCTAAGACAGCCGATATCCCTAATTTTAAAAAGATCTCTGTCTCAAACGCTGCCATATCCTCTCCCCCGTCCATTAAAACATTCAATTCAGGTAATAATATAATAGAATTATGCACAGAATCCATGTAAAATACATTACATTGTACATAATTTAAACACATCGAAGGAGTCATTATGAAACCAGTTATCAACCCCTACCTGGCTTTGGCGGTTGGCGTTATCACCGTTTCCGCTTCAGCCATCTTTGTAAAGTTTAGCGCATCATCCGCTGGAGTAATAGCATTTTACCGGCTTTTCTTTTCAGTTATCTTTATGCTGCCGCTTTTCCTTGCAAAATTTACGCCCGAACTAAAAAACATAACGAAAAGGGACTGGATCTTTACAATTGTAGCAGGCGTCTTGCTTGCTTTTCACTTTATCCTCTGGTTCGAGTCTTTAAACTACACATCAGTTGCCAGTTCAACTGTGCTCGTTACCCTCCAGCCACTTTTCGCATTTTTGGGCACTTATTTGTTTTTTAAAGAAAAAGTAACAATCGGTGCAATCACAAGCGGAATCATCGCGATTGCGGGAAGCTTCATCATTAGTTGGGGTGACTTCCGGGTTAGCGGCTCTGCTTTGTTTGGCGATATTCTTGCGCTCATCGCCTGCGCCTTCATAACGGGCTATCTCCTATTCGGGCAAACAGTCAGGCAAAGGGTCTCATTAATAACATATACATTCTTAGTTTATCTGGTAAGTTCCATTACGTTGTTTTTTTATGTATTAGGAACGGGTGAATCATTCATACCAAAGCAGGATAGTGACTGGATCCATTTCATCCTGCTCGCGTTGCTTCCTACTCTTCTTGGCCACAGCCTGTTTAACTGGGTTGTAAAATGGATAAGCACCTCGGTGATTTCGATGGCGATTTTGTTCGAACCGATTGGGGCGGCTATCCTTGCCTATTTCCTTCTTGGCGAATCCGTCATGTGGTCACAGGTTGTTGGTGGCGGAGTTGTAATCGCTGGTATCGGTTTATTTATTATCAGTGAGAGGCGAATAAAAATGAGAGAGCCTGAGGTCCAACAGTAGGGGAGAGTATCTATAATTAATAAGATAATACGTCCTCTGAGGTTTATTGGGTAAAAAGGATGGACGGGAGT
Source organism: Neobacillus sp. YIM B06451 (assembly GCF_032667185.1). Classification (NCBI taxonomy): domain Bacteria; kingdom Bacillati; phylum Bacillota; class Bacilli; order Caryophanales; family Bacillaceae; genus Neobacillus; species Neobacillus sp. YIM B06451. The sequence continues at coordinate 153,947 of NZ_JAVFKJ010000011.1, forward strand.
TTCGAGGTCATCAGTAAATGAACTGCTCACCTAACACTTCCCGTCCAGTATTTTTCATTTGGGTAAAAAAAGATTTAAAAATTATATTGCAAACATTTTTAGACCGTGTTATATTAAATATCGTCCTCTTCGGGCCATTGGTTAATAAGCTTCCGGCGGTAAAATAAACCGGTTGACACCAACGAAAAGGATATGATATAGTAATTAAGTCGCTATCGCGGCAATAGGAAAATTGTTCCTTGAAAACTAAACAAACAAGCGTCAACAAACAAT
>NZ_JAVFKJ010000012.1:0-151146 GCF_032667185.1 Neobacillus sp. YIM B06451
AACACTTTTACACAAAAATATGGACTTGACTGGATAAGTGACTTTGTTTGGGCAAAATCGAGAAAGGAAGTCACCCAAATCAGGATAAGTGACTTTGTTTGGGCAAAACTCGGAAAGGAAGTCACTCAACTCAGGATAAGTGACTTTGTTTGGGTCAAACCCGGAAAGGAAGTCACTCATATCAGGATAAGTGACTTTGTTTGGGTCAAACCCGGAAAGGAAGTCACTCATATCAGGATAAGTGACTTTGTTTGGGTCAAACCCGGAAAGGAAGTCACTCATATCAGGATAAGTGACTTTGTTTGGGTCAAACCCGGAAAGGAAGTCACTCATATCAGGATAAGTGACTTTGTTTGGGTCAAACCCGGAAAGGAAGTCACTCATATCAGGATAAGTGACTTTGTTTGGGCAAAACTCGGAAAGGAAGTCACTCAAATCAGGATAAGTGACTTTGTTTAAGCGAAAACCGGAATTGAAGTCACTCAAATCAAGATGAGTGACTTTGTTTTGGGTAAAACCAGTTTGGTTGGCACATAAAGCCTGAAACGAATATAATAAAAAAACTGCGGTACCAATCAGGTACCGCAGCCACTCTTAAACTATTTTTTTCCGCCGACTTCCTTCCAGCCAGTTACAAATTTCGCAGCCTGGTCAGTGAACTCAGTACGTTTATTTCTTCCGAAAATATTTTCCCCGATGCCGTTGGTAATGACTCCCATTAAAGCAGTAATTCCAACTACCAAAACAGTGACAATAGCTAAATCAGTTAAGTATCCTGCCATGTATGCTTCTCCTGCCCCTCTCTTCGGAAACACTTATTAACTTGCCTTATAGTTCTATTTTAAAAGAAACAACCAGAGATTAAAAGGAAAAGAATCGACATTCTGGCAAACAATCGGAAAATATTTGTGTTTTTCATTTACAAAAAATTAAATGAGAATCCAAAAAATTTAAAAAAATATGTTTAACTCTCTCCGGTGGCGGGTATATGATTGTATGTTTTAATTTTTTCCAGATGACGTACATAAAATAACTACGACCTACGAAAATTATAATAGTTTTAGGAGGCTGAGTAATTATAAAAATCAATTATTTTATAAATTCTGTGAAACTTTTTCGTTTATGATTCGTCTTATATTACGTATGGCAGAAAAGAGAGCCTTTTTTTACAAAATATTATTTTCAAAAAGTGATACCGCTTTTATCGATACTACTGTATAATTAATAATAGATATTCCTTAATTGTAGTTATTTTAATTTATACTATTGAAATCGTATTTCTCATTTAAACCATATAGATGGCCTTTATTTTTAGAAGGAGTGTGAAAACCTATGGTAACGCTATACACTTCACCAAGCTGCACATCATGCAGAAAAGCTAAAGCATGGTTGGAGGAGCATGAAATTCCATACACAGAACGGAATATCTTTTCCGAACCGCTTTCCATTGATGAAATCAAGGAAATTCTGAGGATGACCGAAGATGGGACGGATGAAATCATTTCGACCCGCTCGAAAACGTTCCAGAAGCTTGAAGTAAATCTGGAAACGATGCCATTGCAAAACCTTTTTGAACTAATCAAGGATAACCCAGGACTTTTGCGCCGCCCAATCATCCTCGATGAGAAGAGGTTACAGGTCGGCTACAACGAGGATGAAATCCGCCGCTTCCTTCCAAGGAAGGTACGTACATTCCAGCTTCGCGAAGCACAACGCATGGTCAACTAAACAAACATCGGGACCTCCAGAGCTTGGGGGTCCTTTACAATCCCTTGATTCCTTGCAGCATTTCCCCCGCCACCTGCCCTTACTTTTCCCAGTAAAAAATGGTTGTTAACAGGACGAGCCTTTGTTAAACTATAATGTAACCCTTCATTCGGATTGCATATCCGATTTTGGAAACTGAATCCTTAGTGTCTCGCCACGCTTGTAAATTAAGCCTGAGGCATTTGCTCATTTTTATTGAAAATGGTATGTTTTGTTTCCCTAAATGCCTGCTTTATCATAAAATAAAGGTACAAGGCGCCAGCCGGAATAAACAGCCCGGATAAGGGTAATAGATAAGTAATATCATCTGCATGGGGGTAAACAGTCCCTTCACTCTTGCTACCGGAAGGGAGAGTTAAAGATGGAGATAGAACGGATTAATGAGAATACTGTTAAGTTTTACATCTCGTATATTGATATAGAAGAAAGAGGCTTTGATCGGGAGGAAATATGGTATAACCGCGAACGGAGCGAAGAGCTTTTCTGGGAGATGATGGACGAAATCCATCAGGAAGAGGAATTCACGGTGGAAGGGCCGCTCTGGATTCAGGTGCAGGCGCTCGACAAAGGCCTTGAGGTTCTCGTAACTAAGGCGCAGCTCTCCAAGGACGGACAGAAGTTCGAACTGCCAATCCCGAATGACAAGCTAAAGGACATTCCTGTGGATGAGCAAATTGAAGATATGCTCGACCAGCATTTCGGGCATGGAATCGAGGAAAATACCGAGGATGAGGAAATACTTGATTTCCTTCTCTCCTTCAATGACTTCGAGGACTTGATACAGCTTTCAAAGCGTTTCGGGCTTGACGGGATCGCAACCAGGCTGTTCCACTGGGAAAATAAATATTATCTCTATACCGAGTTTCCTGAAGATGTCTTCACTGAGGATCAAGTCGATGACTTGCTAAGCATCCTTCTTGAATACGGAAATGAAAGCCAGGTTACCATCCATCGCTTGGAGGAATACGGAAAGGAAATACTTTCACACGATGTCTTCTCCGAACTGAGGAAGCACTTTTAAAAAATGAGCCGATTTCAAATCAAATGCGATTTTGAAATTGGCTTTTTTTTGTGTAAAGCCACATTTGCTGGGAAAAATCTGATTTTTGTGGCATGATGGAGGGGAAGCTCTAACATAGCAGACCGGAAGTCTTGAACAGAAAAAAGTACTCCGGTCATTTCGTTGTATTGTAGGACATTGGCAGGTGAAATGGTTGAAAAACACAGTGCGGGTTTTATTATTTTTATTGATTTTGGCTGGGGCTGTTTTCCTCTTTAGGGAAAACCTTGAGTCGGATATATTTCGGATTTTCAGCTTGTTGATTACGTTTTCTGTATTTTTTATCAGCCTTGTCATCTTCCTTGAAAATCGGCATCCAACCCAGACAATTACCTGGCTTGTCGTACTTGGAAGCTTTCCGCTTCTTGGGTTTATTTTTTACATATTATTCGGGAGGAATTATAAAAAAGAGCGGATTTACCGTAAAAAATACTTTCTTGATAAGCAGACATTTTTAACGATAGAGGGTGAAGGAAACGCCCTTCCAAGAAAATATGAAGGTATGCAAAAGCTAGTCACGCTTGCACAGCGTCTTGGGAACACCCCAATTTCATTTTCTACGGAAACAAAAACGCTGACCAATGGTTTGGAAACCTTCGAACATATCCTGCACGAACTGAAAAAGGCTAAACACCATATTCATCTTGAATATTATATTGTCCGGGATGATGGAATTGGAAGAGAAATCAAGACCATTCTCGCCAAAAAGGCCCGGGAAGGGGTGCAGGTCCGGTTTTTGTTTGATGACGTTGGTTCGTGGCAGCTTTCAAAAAAGTATATTACTGACTTGAGGAAGGCAGGGGCTGAGGTAGTGCCGTTCGGGCCTGTCAAGCTGCCTTTCCTCAATAATAAATTCAACTTTCGGAACCACCGGAAAATCATTGTCATTGATGGAACGATTGGCTTTGTCGGAGGCTTGAATATTGGGGACGAATATTTGGGCAGGAGCAAGAAAATCGGCTTCTGGCGAGACACCCACCTGATGCTGAAGGGCGAGGCTGTCCGTTCGCTACAGCTGATTTTCCTGCAGGATTGGTATTATATGACCAACAATAGCCTTTTAACAGAGGAGTACTTGCCGAATCCGCAGCAGGGAAGGAACCATGGAGGAGTCCAGCTTATCGCCGGCGGCCCCGATAATGAGTGGACTGCAATCAAAAACATTTTTTTTGCCATGATTACCTCGGCTGAAAAGTCGGTTTGGATTGCGTCTCCTTACTTCATCCCGGATGAGGACATTTTCTCGGCAATTAAGGTAGCAGCGCTAAGCGGCATCGATGTAAGGCTTCTCGTACCGAACAAGCCGGACAAACGGATTGTTTTCCATGCATCCCGGTCGTACTTTCCCGACCTTCTTGAGGCGGGGGTAAAAATATATGAGTACCAGAGAGGTTTCATGCACAGCAAAATCGTTATCGTCGATGGCCAGCTGGCATCGATAGGCACATCAAATATGGATATGAGAAGCTTCCATCTCAATTTCGAGGTAAACGCGTTCCTTTATAGAACCGAAAGCACCCGGAAGCTCGTGAAAGAGTATGTAAACGATCTAAAGCATGCGAAAAAGCTGGAGCTCGAGAGCTTTCAGAAGCGCCACATTGGATACAGGCTGCTCGAATCCACTTCACGGCTCATGTCGCCGCTTCTATAATCTTTAACCGGCCCGGATTTCCAGGCCGGTTCTTTTTCGTAAAAATAAAGGCATCGGACGAACTTTCTAAAAAGTATTTTTCACTGTTTAAAAATGTTTCTCCCCTAGAAGGAGTTCTTCTCCCGGTAAGCGAATGTATTCTTTGAACAAGATAGGTTTTTTAAAAAAAACTAAAAATGAATTGGAGGAGATTGCAAGTGTTGACTGCCACAACAAAAAATGGTGCCAGGGTTTGCCTTGCGGATGGCTATAGCCGGCAGACGTTGGAAAATTGGCGGAGCAGCGAGGAATACTTTTGTCCGATTTGCAGGGGGAGGTTGATTCTGAAACTCGGCGAGAGGAAGATTTTCCACTTTGCCCATATGAAGGACGCCTGTGAAGAAAGTAATTTTGAAAGGGAGTCCGATTATCACCTATCCGGAAAGCTGGCCCTCTTTCATTGGCTGAAGCGCCAGGGTATCGAGCCCGGCTTGGAATATTACATCCCCGCTATCCGCCAGCGCCCCGATATAGCCTTCCACTTTCAAGGCCGATGTTACGCTCTTGAATTCCAGTGCAGCACCATTCCCGATCATGTATTCATAAAAAGAACAAAAAACTATATCTCCGCAGGGTATACCCCATTTTGGATTCTCGGAGCAAGCCACTTCTCCCGTAAACCGGGCAACTCGATTGCGTTATCCGGCTTTGAATACCTCTTTCTTCGTACTTCTCCGGGACATCCAGGCCTCATCCCTTATTTTTGCCCCGAACAAGGCATTTTCCGCATCGTCCATTCCATTTTTCCTTATTCACCTACAAGGGCATTTGCCCAAATTCAAGCAAAAAGGCAGGAAGCTCTCACTATACAGGGTCTTGTTTCTCCAGCGCCGCCGTCCATGCCCTGCCTCCCATTTTGGCAGGATAAGCTGGTCCGGAGCAAGCTTTCAATTGGAGCCAATCCGAAAACCCCATATAGGCCATTTTTAAAAGAATTATACGAGGCTGGTTTGAATGTATTTCTTTTTCCACCGGAAATCGGTCTTCCGGGGTTTAAATCGGCTGCCATCTCAACGTATCCGGTTATTTGGCAAGCGTATATCGTTCTCGATGTCCTTTTGGGCAGGGAGGAGGGTAGCATTGTGACAGCAAGGGAGGCAGCCGCGAGACTTTCCTGGCGGGCGGGGAAGGGGGAAATAAGGATAAGGCCCCTGCCCATGGCTGCCGGAATTACGCTTGAGAGTGCGGCGTCCGAATATTTGTCCCTGCTTTCACTGAGCGGCGTGCTTATCCCAAGGGGGGAAGGGGTATTTGTGATTGGAAAACGGCTCACAATTCCCAACACAATTGCTGAGCAGATGAAGGCCGAGTCGGTTTTCTATAAAGCATTTCCCGCCTCTCCTTAAATGAAATATTTTAATGGCGGGTGGTCATTTTCACGGGGAAAAGGGAAGGATAAATTGAAAGGTTTTTAACGGAATGGGAAGGAATTTTTACACAAAAGGAGAATAGTATTAAAGGTATTGCTTCGTAAATCGAAATGTCGAATGGAGGATGAAAATGGCGAACGAAACAGCAGTAAAAAAATTGCCTGCTAGAAGCGAGGTGCCTGTTGAAGAGACATGGCGCCTGGAAGATATTTTTGCGACAGATGATGATTGGGAGAAGGAATTCCAGGAAGTAAAAGCGCTTATTCCTGGTATGGGAGGCCACCGTGAAAAGCTGGGTGAAAGTGCCGACAGCCTTTATACTGCCCTTCAGGAGCAGGACCAGCTGCTTCAGCGGATTGGCCGGCTTTATACATATTCCCATATGAGGTATGACCAGGATACAGGAAATTCGTTTTACCAGGGGCTTGATAGCAGGATGAAGGCACTTTATTCCCAGGCTGCGAGCCATCTCGCCTTTATCGTGCCGGAAATCCTTTCAATCGATGAAGAGAAAATCAAAGGATTTTTGGAGGAAAAGCCGGAGTTAAAGCTGTATGAGCACGCTCTTGAAGAAATCAACCTGCAAAGGCCGCACGTTTTGTCAGCCGAGCAGGAAGCCCTCCTTGCCGAAGCAGGCGAAGTGATGGCTGCTTCTTCAACGACATTCGGAATGCTGAATAACGCCGATCTTGAGTTCCCTTCCATCAAGGATGAAAATGGCGAAGAAGTCGAGGTTACCCATGGCCGCTATTCCAGGTTCCTGGAGAGCTCGGATCCCCGTGTCCGCCGCGATGCATTCAAGGCTGTTTATGATACGTATGGCAAGTTCAAAAATACATTTGCAAGCACCTTGGGCGGGCAGGTCAAAAAGGACAACTTCAATGCACGCGTCCGTAACTACAAGTCTGCCCGCGCGGCCGCACTTGCAGGAAACAACATCCCGGAAAGCGTGTATGATAACCTTGTCAATACAATTAACAACAACCTGAACCTGTTGCATCGTTACGTTAAGCTGCGCAAGAAAGTGCTTGGCGTCAATGAACTCCATATGTACGACTTGTACGCGCCGCTTGTAAAGGATGTCAAAATGGAAGTCTCGTATGACGAAGCACGTGAGCTTGTCCTGAAGGGCCTTGCGCCACTGGGGGAAGAATATCAAAGCATCCTGAAGGAAGGCTTTGACAACCGTTGGGTTGACGTACATGAAAACAAAGGGAAGCGGAGCGGGGCATACTCCTCAGGCGCGTACGGCACAAATCCGTATATCCTGATGAACTGGCAGAACAACGTAAACAATCTGTTTACGCTTGCCCATGAATTCGGCCATTCCGTCCATAGTTATTACACTAGGAAGACACAGCCATTTCCTTACGGCAGCTACAGCATTTTTGTAGCGGAAGTTGCATCGACGTGCAATGAAGCGCTGCTGAATGATTATTTGCTCAAAACAATTGACGATGAGCAAAAGCGCCTCTACTTGCTCAACCATTTCCTTGAAGGCTTCAGGGCGACTGTATTCCGCCAGACGATGTTCGCGGAGTTCGAGCACCAAATCCATGTGAAGGGGCAGAACAACGAGCCGCTTACGGCGGAATCGCTGACAAAGGATTATTATGAGCTGAACAAAAAGTACTTTGGCGGCAAGGATATCATTATTGATGAAGAAATCGGCCTTGAGTGGTCAAGGATCCCGCATTTCTACTACAATTACTATGTCTACCAGTATGCGACTGGCTACAGCGCAGCTACCGCATTGAGCAGGCAAATCCTCGAGGAAGGCCAGCCGGCGGTCAGCCGCTACATTGACTTCCTGAAATCCGGAAGCTCAGATTTTCCAATCGAAGTGCTCAAAAAAGCAGGCGTCGACATGACCAGCCCGGAACCGGTCGAGAACGCATGCAAAGCCTTCGAACAAGCGTTGAACCAAATCGAACAGATTCTTAGCTAAAAACAAAATGCGCAAGCGCCTTCGCGACAAGCAAAAACCGCTTGTCCCTGCGATGATTATTCTCAGGAGCTTTCCTTAGTGCTTAGCCCCGACAAGCGCTGGAGGGCCTGAAGGAGAAGTCGCTCTTTGACTTCACCTGAAGGACCGAAGCGACCTCGAGGGGCTAGGCGCTCCTCGGAAAAGAAAAACACTTTTCCTTCGTGCGATGCTATGCTGCCGTAGCTTTCCTTGTGGAGCTGGATTAATATAACTTAATTCGAGTTATCCAAATGTTCGATTAAAGATTTCCTAAGCAATGATCAAGGGCCAGGCACCGTCCTTTTTGGATAGTGCCTGGCCCTATTTTAGTGTAATCAGAATCCCCTAAACCGGTTTCGCTGATTGAGCGAAGAAAAAATAAGAAAAATGGAAAGGAATAAAAGGGGAGAACTGAAAATGAGGGGAAAGATTTTCATTAAACCGAGCAAATTTAAAAAGAGCGAAAAGATAAGAAGAAGGGCCAGAATCGGAAACTGTGCACTTTTCATTTTTTACGCCTCCGGATTTAATAGTCCTTACAACTAATTTATTGCTTAAAGGTAGTTTTAGAATGGGTAATCCCATCTTCCATAAAAAGACCTTCTTAATTTGCTTTCAAGAGGGAAAAAATAAATATGACAATATTGTGAAATAAAGCACAAAGTAGTTGAAATGCAATTTGAAACCATGTTATATTCTATATGTGAAGTTGTTCACAACAAACATATACCCCTTTGTTTGAAACCGTGAAAAATTTCTCCCATCCCCTTTGTTCGTATTTATAGAAAAATGCCCCGCCGGAACGGGGCATTTTTCATTTTTATGGACTTTTATGACAAAACAATGCCTAGTCAGAAAAAAATCCGGCGTGAATTTTAACATAGCCAACAAAACAAAAGTGGTATTCTTGAATAATATTGAGATTCAATTGTCGAAATATTTGACTTGTACAAAATAATACATAGAATTAAGATGTATATAGATAATCTGTATATATTTTGTGTCCCGTTTTTGAAGGGGAGGAAACCCAATTGAAAATCAAGCTGAAAAAGAACGGAAAAGCCATTATTGGGACTGTTGCTATCCTCGTGTTACTGTCGCTATTCAGCCCTTATAATCTCCTGCTGAAGCTGACGGAAGAAAACATTGTTCATGATCAGGGTATTGCTGCTTTGCTAAACATAAAGGAAATTGAAGATGTAAATTACATAGGCAGCAACGCCTATATCATAACAACTTTTGATAAACAATTTGTGGCTGTTAAGGAGTATTATTCAGTGATGAATTACAAATGGGTTCTTTACGAAAAAACGAAGCAATGGGGATAAAAGATATATACCAACGAAAAGCCACTCCGACAGGTTCCGGAGTGGCTTAATGCTTAATTGATATACCTCCAAAAAGTACCGTATTTCGCAGGAATCTGCTCGACTTTTTGCTTTAGGAGAAGTTTTTTCATCTCCCGGTTTACCTGGGGGATGGAAAGGTCATAAACAACCGCGATTTCTTTAGAGGCGACAAGCTGAAAAAATTTCAGGAACGCTTCAAGTGATGGAGGGGACGATTGCTTTGGTTCCATCGGAAGCATTTCCTGAAGAACCTGGACATATACCTCGTACGGATAATAGCCGGCAATCTTGATGCCCTCTTCTTCCGCATTCTCGTTGAAAAAAACGAGTGTCGGGATTTCATCCACTTCCATTTCGGCTGTTATTTTCAAATCTTGCTGGAACGCTTTGGCGGCTGATTCCGAGTGGATATCGGTAATGAACTCCTCAACATCGAGGCCGACTGCCCTTGCGCAGTCCTTTAGCACCTCGAAATTCGAGATATTTTTCTTTTCCAAAAAGAGCATCTCCTGCAGGCGCCTCAGAAAGCGCGTCCCGCGTTTTCTTCCCTGAAGCTCCGCTGCCTTAACAGCTATGGAAGCAATGTAGGGGGAGATGACCGGATTTTCCTCCCAGAGGGATGCATCGCACGACATACCCGAACGGCTCGCCGTCTTTTCCCACATTTCGGCAATATTCTCAAACCGCTTCTTTTTTCCCATATTCAACATGGTCAGCTTGCCGCTTAAAACCGGCTTCATCGAAAAATAACGTCCGTATTCAATCTGAAGCTTTTTCATGATTGGCTCGAGGGCCCAGCATTCCGGACAAAGCGGATCTATAAAGATGTAAATTTCAATCGGTTTTTTCTCGGTGCCGTGGCAATGATGCGCAAACAGCCTTTTTTCCTGCTCCATCATTCGTCTTCACCTGTAAATTCGCCATCTTCCGGCGTATTGATCATATGCTGGGCGGTCAAATGGAGCCTTGCGTAAAATTCGTCCCGCAGCGGCCCTTCAAGGCCAATGGCATCCATTGCCTGGCTCATGCAGAAAAGCCAAGCTTTTGCCCGGGAAGGCGTAATCGGAAAGGGGAGATGCCTCGCGCGCATCATTGGGTGGCCGTGCTCCTCTGTATAAAGGGGAGGACCGCCAAGATATTGGGTAAGAAATTGCTTCTGCTTTCTGGCAATTTCGGATAAATCATTTGGAAAAAGGGGAGAAAGTTCAGGATGCTGTCCAACCAGTCCATAAAACGCATCGACAAGCCGATGCAATGTTTCTTTCCCGAGGGCCTCATAAGGCGTAGGCATTTTCCCGGTCATGTTGACAACTCCTTTAAGTGTATTGTTTTTATTTTAGCAATGCACTATTTATATCTCAAATAAATCGCCTTGTGAACGGAAATGCCTCCACTGCCCGAAAGACCCATCGTCCCGGATATTTTGCGCGGAAAAAGCCCAGGCCATACTTTTCATGCTTCCTGTTTTGTTCAGCCACGTGTAATGTTAAGCTTTCGCTTGTAAAAACGGTGGACTTTGCTGGGCGTTTCCCGTACAGGAATCCCAAGCCTTCCAAGGAGGGTACGGAAAGCATCTTGCCCTTCATCAAAGTCACTGGATTCGAATTCCAGTTCGAAATCCTCAGTATCGAGGTAGCTGCTGTGGTCGAGGACAAGCACGCCGTTGTGAAAATTAGCCTCCGCCCTCAAGGTGGCGAGAGTTCCAAAATAGGTAAGCTCATTGAATTGAATTCCCATTTTTTCTACTTCGCCGGCAACCCCGCCAAGCGGGAGCGGACCATTGCCAACCGCTGTTACTGTATCTTCCGCTGAAATCAGCTGGTCTGTTTCAAGCAGGCCGATTTCCTGTGGCTGCTTAAGCGTTAGGACATAGTTCCCTCCCTTTTCGCGGATACGGAGGGCGGCTCCTTTTTCCTTAAGGGAAAACGATGGGGTATCGAAATAATGGTTCACTTGGCTCTGGAATGATTCCGGTTCGAGGCCGAACTCCTTTGCAATCCGTTCAAACTCTTCTTTTTTCAAAAGGTTCTTAAATTCAATTTCAAGGTTTTGTTCCAATCGGTCACCAACTTCCGGTTTTTCTAATGAATCCATTATGCTTTGTTTTGTTTTGTGTTGCAATTTTTGGGGGAAAAGGCCCTGATATGCTAAAATAGGTAAGTGAATGCGGGAGGTTGATTCAATGAAAAAGAAACTAATTGTATCCGGCTCGGACATACAGGAGGGCCAGCTAATTTTAAAAACAGAGGAACCGGTTGGAGGTTTGGTGCCGAAAGGCCAAATGCTAGTCGACTCTGATAATCTTTCTTTTGTGTACTTGATGGAAAGGGAAGAGGAATATACATATGTACTATTGCCCGAACTTGTTTGGGCGGATTTAAAAAAAGGGCTGGACCAAAGCTTGCCTGTGTATTTGAAGGCTGATGGAGGAAAAGTGGAGCTAACCGGTTTCCATGGCGAACTCGAATACCTCGCCGAAAATATTAAAGGCAACGGAAACTATGGGGAAGCCATGGTATCCAGTGTGGAAAGCATTTTTTAAAGAAACGCAATGAATAACGAATTGTTTAGTTGCTATTGCCAGTCCCAGAAGGATAATCGGCCTGATTGCCGGATATCCGCATCAATTCCCTTTCCAAAAGGGCAATGCCGGGGCTGGAACGAGCACTTACGCTTTTCCAATTGGCCGGGGGTGTACAAATACAATGAAGAATTGGGATCAATTTCTCGCGCCGTACAGACAGGCGGTCGAAGAATTGAAAGTGAAATTAAAAGGGATGAGGGGCCAGTTTGAACTGGATTCAAGCCCTTCCCCGATTGAATTTGTAACAGGAAGGGTTAAGCCGATTCCAAGTATTTTGGACAAAGCCCAGCAAAAAGGCATTCCGCTCGACAGGCTTGAGGAAGAAATGCAGGATATCGCAGGACTTCGGCTTATGTGCCAGTTTGTCGATGATATCAGGAAAGTCGTCAAGCTGTTGAGGAATCGGAATGATTTTGAAATAGTGGAAGAGCGCGATTACATATCACATAAAAAGACAAGCGGCTACCGGTCGTATCATGTTGTGATTCGCTATCCTGTCCAGACAATTCATGGAGAGAAGAAAATCCTCGCAGAAATCCAAATCAGGACGCTTGCAATGAATTTCTGGGCGACGATTGAGCACTCGCTTAACTACAAATATAAGGGGCAGTTCCCTGAAACAATCAACACACGCTTGCAGCGCGCCGCCGAAGCAGCTTTCCGCCTGGATGAGGAGATGTCGACAATCCGGCATGAAATCCAGGAGGCGCAGGCCTTTTTTACGAGAAAGAAGGAAACAAAGCAGGATCGGGAATAATGCAATATAAATGGCACTGAAGCACATGGGAGGAGCGCGGCCTATGAAATTTTCGATTACAACAAAGGGTGACCAAAAATCGAATACATTGATGCATAAGATGAGAACGTATCTTCTTGATTTTGATCTCGTATATGACGAAGACCGACCCGATATCGTCATTTCGATTGGCGGAGACGGGACGCTGCTTTATGCGTTTCACCGTTACAGCAGCCGCCTTGACAAGACCGCGTTTGTCGGCGTCCATACAGGCCATCTTGGGTTTTACGCTGACTGGGTGCCGGAAGAAATCGAAAAGCTGGTGATCGCGATCGCGAAAACGCCTTATCAGGTTATTGAATACCCGCTTCTTGAAGTCATTATCCGGTACCAGCATGCAGGGAAGGAATCGCGTTACCTGGCGCTTAACGAGTCAACCGTAAAGGGGCTCGAGGGAACGCTTGTCATGGATGTCGATATCCGTGGACAGCATTTCGAGCGCTTCCGCGGCGATGGGCTGTGCGTCTCGACTCCTTCCGGGAGCACCGCGTACAACAAGGCACTTGGCGGGGCAATCATCCATCCTTCAATTGAAGCGATCCAGCTTGCGGAAATGGCTTCGATCAACAACCGGGTATTCAGGACAGTCGGTTCACCGCTCATCCTGCCAGCGCATCATACCTGTATGCTAAGGCCGGTCAACCGTTCGGATTTCCAGGTGACCATTGACCATTTGACGATGCTTCATAAGGAAGTGAAGTCAATCCAGTTTCGGGTGCCGGAGGAGAAAGTCAGGTTTGCGCGGTTTAGGCCATTCCCATTCTGGAAGCGGGTCCACGATTCCTTTATCTCGGATTCTGATTGATTGTAGGTCGAACGGAGTGATTGTAAAAGGCAAACGCCGAGGGAAAAATCACTTTCGAGCTCGCTATCATTTAGAAGAGAAGTAACCCAACCTGTCTATTCGGTAAATTATAACCGGATTCCGGAACGGACAGTAAATAAGCAAGAAGGTTATGGAATTACAGAAAAACGAGGTTTTGCACATGGCTTCTTATAGCCGTTTTACATTGCAGTGGAAAGCCGGCACGACCGATTCCGGCAAATTGATGCGGGAGTTCCTGAAGGAAAAGGAAATCAGCTCAACTGCATTGACCGATATAAAATTCAAAGGCGGGAGCATCGAGGCGAATGGCCGGGAAGTAACCGTACGCTATGTTTTATCGGATGGGGACCTCGTTTCGGTGGCTTTTCCTCTGGAGGAGCTATCGGAAGGGTTAAAAGGGGAGGATATCCCGCTCGTTATTGTCTACGAGGATGACTATTTGATTGTCCTCAACAAGCCGGCGGCGATGAACACCATCCCGTCACGCGAGCATCCGTCGGGCAGCCTTGCGAATGGCCTTGTCGGTTATTATGAAAAGACCGGCCTCAAGGCAACTTCCCATATCGTCACCCGCCTTGATCGCGATACATCGGGGCTTGTGCTTGTAGCAAAGCATCGCCATGTCCATCATCTTTTAAGCAAACAGCAAAAAAGCGGCGGGGTAAACCGCGCATACGAGGCGTTTGTTGAAGGGGAGTTTACGGAAGGGGTGGGGACGATCGAGCAGCCGATTGGAAGGAAAGCGGACAGCATCATAGAACGTGAAGTGCGCCCTGATGGCCAGTATGCCTGTACCCGATACCACGTGATAGGGGTATGCAGAGGATTGTTTTCCCGCGTCAGGCTGCGCCTTGAAACAGGAAGGACCCACCAAATACGGGTCCACCTTGCTTATATCGGCCATCCTTTGCTCGGTGACGACTTGTATGGCGGGGATGTTACGCTTATTCAGCGCCAGGCTCTCCATTGCAGGTCGCTTAGCTTTTACCATCCATTTCTTATGAAGGAAGTGTCCTTCGAGGCTCCGCTCCCCGGGGATATGGCGGCTCTTTTGGAGGAGTATTGCAATTGAAGGTTGAGGGGGCAGGGATTAATGCCCGCCAATTAACGGAATCGGGACACAAGAAGGCCAAAAACGCGAGTCCAAGTCCCGAGTATAGGAAAATAATACAGTATCCAACTCTTGAGCCCGAGTAAATGAAGTCATAGTCCTAACGGGCGTTAACAAATAAAAAATCGGCGGCCCCCCATGGACAGCCGTTTTTTTTGCCTAATAGCCAGCAGCATCCCTAGGGAAACTCCCGGAACTTTTCCACAACAAACGGCATCGAAGACGGGACCGATACGAGCTCCATTTCAGGGTAACGGAGAGCGGTCAGTTTTCCGCCAAAGACGGCGCCAGTGTCGATATTGTAGGTATTATTCACAACTCTGGGCTCCTTTACAGGGGTGTGCCCATAGACAATGATTGGTTTCCCTGGGTGCTTAAGCGCCCAATCCCTTCTGACCGGAGTGCCATCAGGGTTTGTTTTGCCTGTTATGTCCCCGTAGAGAACGAAGGTTTTTACCTTAGAAGAATGCTTGCCAATATAATCCTTCCTGATTCCTGCATGGGCAATGACGAGCAAGCCGCCATCATGGACTTGGTAGAGGGGGGCCCACTCATAAAGCTGGATAAATCGTTCTTTTACAAGCTGCCGTCCCGCCTGGTCCAGCTCCTCGTATTCCGCGGCTGTCGTTTCAAGGCCATGCGAAATTTGTACTTTATTGCCGAGGAAATACCTATAGAGCTTATTGCAATGGTTCCCCGGTGAATAGAATGCCAGTTCCCTTTTGACTACTAGCTCCCACACAACCTGGACTGTCCTTAATGATTCGGGCCCGCGGTCAGTCAAATCACCAAGAAAAGCTAGGTTCCTGCCGTCAGGGTGAAGGGGAATGCCATCTCCCCAATCGTAGCCAAGTTCTTTTGTGAGATTTTCAAATTCGCTAAAGCATCCGTGAATATCGCCAATAATATCAAGTTTCATCCCTGGCCTCCAAAAAACGAAAGATTTCAAAAGCAATAATGGAACAAGAGGGAGGTAGAACTTCCCAATCGAACCAAACCCCTCAACGTCTCTATATTTACCCTTCTCTCATTTATTTTAGCTGACTTTGGTTCATTAAATCCGTAAATGGACAAAATAAGAACACGTCGTTTTACACTGCGAGGATAGTATATATGACATTTGTCATGTACAATGCTTTTCTTTTAAAATGAAATAGTGTACAATTAGTACCAACTACTAATAACTTGTATTAAACAGGGGGATCTCACGAATGAGTTTTTCTTTAAAAGGCAAAACATATGTTGTAATGGGAGTTGCGAATAAAAGGAGCATTGCCTGGGGCATTGCAAGATCGCTCCATACTGCAGGCGCGCGCCTTATTTTTACATACGCGGGTGAACGCTTGGGCGATTCAGTCCGTGAACTGGCGGCATCCCTTGAAGCGGAAGACACCCTTGTCCTTCCGTGCGATATTTCATCCGATGAAGAAATTAAAGAATGCTTCGCAAAAATCAAAGAAGCTGCCGGTACAATCAATGGTGTCGCCCACTGCATCGCATTTGCCAACAAGGAAGAGCTGAGCGGCGAATACATGAACACTACCCGCGAAGGCTTCCTGCTTGCACACAACATCTCCTCGTATTCACTGACCGCGGTCGCAAAAGAAGCACGTGGCTTGATGACTGAAGGAGGCAGCATCGTCACCATGACTTATCTTGGCGGCGAGCGTGCAGTCCCTAACTACAACGTAATGGGCGTTGCAAAGGCTTCTCTTGATGCGAGCGTCCGTTACCTAGCGGCTGACCTTGGAAAGGATAACATCCGTGTCAACTCCATCTCTGCCGGCCCGATCCGCACGCTTTCAGCAAAAGGCGTCAGCGACTTCAACGATATCCTTAAGGTTATTGAGGAAAAAGCTCCGCTTCGCCGTGCGACAACGACCGAAGAAGTCGGCGACACAGCTGTATTCCTGTTCAGCGACATGTCCCGCGGTATTACTGGAGAAAACATCCACGTTGACTCCGGATACCACATTCTTTAATAAAACGTTTATCCCGCTTTCTGAGGAAGGCGGGATTTTATTTTGCCAAAATTCCTGGCAGCCAGACTGGGCTTGAGTATACAGGGTCTTGCTTAACCACTTCTTCCAAACATGCATATTAATAATAAGTAGCGATTGCTTATAAAATGAAATGAGGGATGAGGATGGATAAACAAAGAAATGCCCCAAAACCAACGCTCTATATCACGCAACCGGAAGTGAGTAAAGGACCGCCCATGCAGGATCATTTTATTTGGAGAAAGAAAAAGGAGGTGCCCAAAGCCCAGACCTTCAGTGAATTGATGGATGAAAAAGAAGTGGAAACGATAGAAAATCCCGTGGAAAACCGTTTGGATCCTTCCGGGGATGCCACTATTGGAACCGAGCCAATTGGCGATAGCCATTTTAAAGAAACGGGAGCACCTGAAGCGGTTGGGGAAAGCCTTGTTGAAGATACGGGAACCCCTAACGCAGTTGATGATGGCCATTTTGAAGATAAGGGAACACTTAGGGCAGTCGGCATCATAAATGAAACACCAACCGATTCAGATTCGGCTTCACCAGCAGCGTTGGAAGCCGATGCCGTTCCAACTACAAGTGAGGATGATCCTGGAGAAGAGCAGCCTATATCGGATGCAGGAACACATGAGCAAGCTGCCAATCAACGGAAACCCGAAAAGCAGTCTGCGCTTGTCCAATACTTTCTACAGCAAATGAAGGATAGGGAAATCCAACGGGCTGAACCGGTATCAACGGCTTTCGGCAAACCCGAAGATTCACCGGAAGGACCCGCAGAACGGCCAAAACCAAATGAATATACTAAGAAGATTCGGCGCATGGTCACAACGCTTGCCCGTTAC
Source organism: Neobacillus sp. YIM B06451 (assembly GCF_032667185.1). Classification (NCBI taxonomy): domain Bacteria; kingdom Bacillati; phylum Bacillota; class Bacilli; order Caryophanales; family Bacillaceae; genus Neobacillus; species Neobacillus sp. YIM B06451. The sequence continues at coordinate 17,362 of NZ_JAVFKJ010000012.1, forward strand.
CCAAAATTCCTCGAACCTCCTCAAGTCAACGCGGTCGTGAACGGTAAACCACTCACTTTCCAAATTGACAGCAAACGGGGGGACAAAATCCGGGTCAAAATCGGCAACGAACTAAGAATTATCAAAATCGACGATATTTCGGAAATGAAAATTCAATAAAGATGCTCAAAAGAGGCTTTCTGGCGACAGGAAGCTCCTTTTTTTTCATGCCAGCAACCGCTTCCCATGGCAGAAAACAATTCTTTAGGAAAAATATCGCCCCAAATGCATATGTATGGAACGAGGCACTGAAACGAAACACAAAAGGTGATTGGAAATGTTTATTCGCCACTATAAAAAAACAAAAAAAAAGACTGTTTCAAGTTTAATGAAACAGTCTGACAGTTCATCAGAGTAAGTTTTGTGGGAATATGCAGGAAACGCCGCAGAAGCAGTTGAGGTCAACGGTTATGCAGACGCCGGAGCGAACGAGGGCTGTTGCATTATTAAGATTTTCTACACAGCCAAAGCCGTTATTCTGGTTTGGTCCCTCACATAGAGTGAAATCGGCATTTGACCCTTGGCCTGTTCGGATGCCCAAAATTTCAAGGGTTGCGCAGCATGTTTCTGGATCTACATCAATAACCCTGAAAACGCAGCCGCAAACGACTTCAAAAGGTGTTTGCGGAGATTGGGTATCTCTCCTAACTCCAGTTGCCTGGAACGGTGCGCACGTGCTTTTGCAAATCAGGATGACCGGAATTGTATCGTTACCCGTCGCGGTAGTACCGCCGACCAGCTCCTGGATTGCCCTGCTGCATCCAAATGAACACTCATCCGTAATTGGGTTTATTTTATCTTGGGCTTCCACGATCGCGAGCAACGTATCACAGACGCAATTGCTCGTGAAGAAATCTGAACCACAACTCATGGATTCTCCTCCTTTTAGGTAAATAGTATTTGCATTATCAGACTATGTTTGGAAAGAGAAGGTGGGATAGGCAAACGCCCATTTTTAGTTATTTTCATCAGGGATACGAGCCTTCTTTTATCAAAAGACAGGAGTGGCGAAAATGGAAAACTTCCCAATCGAGCTTTTGGTTCTTATCGGCCTTGCTTCCTTCAGGCTGACCCGCGTAATCGTTTATGATAAAATTGCCGAATTTATCCGCTCACCTTTTCTTGATGAAATAATCGAAGACGGGGAAATTTACATCACTCCAAAAGGAAAAGGGCTCCGGAAATGGATTGGCGAATTGATCAGCTGCTACTGGTGCACAGGCGTCTGGGTAAGTGCGGGGCTCCTTGGCGCGTACTTCTTTTTTCCGGAAATCGGAATCCCGGTTATCCTCATCTTCGCAGTAGCCGCCATCGCCAGCATCCTTGAAACAATAATCGGGCGGCTTATAGGCGACTGAAGTGAACATGCTCCTCCTTGGCACCATATACTAAAGGGCAGGGAACTTGAAAGAAAGGAGCATGGAAATGGAGAAGAAACGGAAACGCCCCGTATACACAGCCAGCCCCGAACTAATCACCAAAGCCCAGCCGGACGATAAGGCCGAAGCCCCTAAGAAGAAAAAAGGCTGTGGCTGCGGCGGGAACAAAAAACGCGCGAATTAAGAATAAAAGCTGCCTTCCCGGGACAGCTTTTTTGTTTTTTTGGAAAAATGGGCCCATACTGCAGGCCGGCGCCATAAGCCGATACACACCGCATAGCGGATAGAATTTCAACACAAAAGGCATAAAATCACCAACCCTGAGAAAAATAAAAATCAAATGGATTCAGGCAGGAAGGGTTGGATTATGAAAAAAATGTTAGTAGTTACAACAGTAGTTTTCGCCATGCTCGCAGGTACAGCCTGCCAGGGCAGGGATGACACAACTAGCACGAGGCTTGCCCTTATGAAAACAACCAATCCCGAGCCTATACGTACCTTGGACAGCAACACCAAGGCATCTGAGAATGACGTCAAAAAGGAAGTCGCCTCCATGCCTGAACTTTATGATGTTGCAGTCATAAAAGGGAAAAAGGACATTTTGGTCGCCTACAAGGTTAAGCATATGTACCGTTTCAGGATGAAGGCGATCGAGAAAAAGCTGACAAAAAAGCTGGAGAAAAAATACCCGGATGCCAATTTCACCGTTTCAAGCGATTATAAAATATTTCTCGAAGCCTCAAGGCTAAAGGATGAGGTAAAGAGAGGAAAAATATCCGGCAAAGAAGCGGAGGACCGCCTTCAGCAAATCATTAAATTGCAGCAGGAGAAAACTTAAGGAGGCTTGGACGATGGGCGGCTCAAATCAAAAAACTGCCGAGCAGGAAAAGTATGAACAACTTCAAAAAAAACATGAATTGAAGCGGCCTGTGGCAAAAAACTGCCTGAGGGCCTTTTGGGTAGGAGGAGCTATCTGTCTTGTGGGACAGGCCGTCAGCTACTTTTACATTTACTTTTTTAATTTTACCGAGCAGACAGCGGGGAATCCTACTGTCGCCACAATGGTGTTTTTCTCGATGCTGCTGACGGGCTTTGGGATTTACGATCATCTTGGCCAATACGCGGGTGCGGGGAGTGCGGTTCCTGTTACTGGTTTCGGAAACGCAGTCATATCGGCCGCAATCGAGCACAGGACGGAGGGCTTCGTACTCGGAGTAGGCGGAAATATGTTTAAGCTGGCCGGTTCGGTTATTCTTTTTGGAGTGTTTTCCGCGTTTGTCGTTGCCCTTATTAAAACATTGCTCATTATGTGGGGGGTTATTTAATGCTAAAGGGGGGCCAGACCTGGATATTCGACAGCCGGCCGGAGATTCTGTCGACCGGCGTAACCGGCGGGCCGTTCGAGGCGGCCGGCAATCTTGCGGACGAATTTGATGTCCTCCACGATGATTTGTGGATGGGAGAGGACACATACGAAAAGGCGCATCGCCTCCTTATCGATAAAGCGGTCGAAACGGCCATGAAGAAGGGGGGCGTAACCGGTAAGGACATTCAATTTTTTTTGGCCGGCGACTTGATCAATCAGATTACCCCAACAAGCTTTGCGGCCAGAAAGGCGGAAATTCCCTATTTCGGTTTGTTCGGCGCCTGTTCAACGTCAATGGAAGGGTTGGCTCTGTCGGCCTTTATCCTTAATTACGGAGGCGCTCGCTATATCCTGACCGGTGCGTCGAGCCACAATGCCGCTGTCGAAAAGCAATTCAGGTATCCGACGGAGTACGGCGGGCAGAAACCGCCGACGGCACAGTGGACCGCAACAGGCGCAGGCGTGGCCCTTCTGCAAAAAAACAATGGTTCCGGCACGCTGCCGTATATAACGTCAGCGACAATCGGAAAGGTAATCGATATGGGGCTGACCGACCCGTTCAATATGGGTGGGGCTATGGCGCCTGCTGCGGCGGACACGATTGCAGCCCATTTCAGCGATACTGGCAGGGACCCATCGTATTACGATTTAATTGTAACTGGTGACCTTGCAAGAGTTGGCAGCAGCGCCGCCTTTGAACTTCTTACCAATAAGGGGCTGAAAATCCGGCAGGACCAATTCCGTGATTGCGGAATGATGCTTTTTAAAGAGAACCAGCCCGTCCAGGCGGGAGCTAGCGGGGCAGGCTGCTCCGCCATCGTCCTTTATGGTCATTTATTGAACGAAATGAAAAAAGGGACGTACAAGCGCATCCTTGCTGTAGCAACTGGGGCACTCCTATCCCCGCTTTCGTTCCAGCAGGGTGAAAGCATACCTTGTATCGCCCACGCGGTTTCAATTGAAATGGACGGGAGGCAATAAAATGCTGGCAATGTTTTTTTGGGCGTTTGTCACTGGCGGGCTAATTTGCGTGATAGGCCAGCTCCTCCTTGATATCGGCAAACTGACCCCGGGCCATATGCTTAGTCTGATGGTCGTCATAGGGGCGGTTCTCGATGGGTTTGGCCTTTATGAACCATTCATGGATTTCGCCGGGGCAGGGGCTACTGTCCCAATCACTAGCTTCGGGAACTCACTCGTCCACGGAGCGCTCCAGGAGGCGGAACAGCACGGGCTTGTCGGGGTTTTGACCGGAATGTTCGAGGTAACCAGCTCCGGTATTTCAGCGGCAATCATTTTTGGTTTTATCGGGGCGCTCCTTTTCAGGCCGAAAGGATAAACTTTTTCCAAAAGGAATCACAATGCGTATGGGATGAGGCCTATACACTTTGTCTGCTCTTCACATACTGTAGTAGTGAAAGTAGAAAAGTGAGGTGACTATCTATGTGGGGTGGCTGCGGATACGGCTATGGCGGCGGTTATGGCTACGGCGGCGGTTATGGTTCAACATTTGTTTTGATTGTGGTGTTGTTCATCCTGTTGATTATCGTAGGCGCAAGCTTCTATTAATACAGGAATAAAGCCCTGCTGGACATCCAGCCGGGCTTTTATTAACTATCAGCGTACTTTTTAATGGGGAACACTTTCCTTTCACATAATCGCGCGGCCTTCATACTATAAAGTAGCCTATGAAGGAGCGTGACGACAAATGGATAACGGCTTTTTCAAGAACATTGAAAAAAAGACCGGCGTCAATATGAAGGATATCTTTGACCTTGCCGCGTCTTTGCAAAATGCGAATTTTAAAGATGAAAAAACCGTACGGGGTGTCATCCAGCGGGTATCCCAGATTGCGCGGAAGCCAGTGGCGAAGGACGTTGAGGATCAAATTGTCCAGTCCATCATCAAAGATGGAAAATCGCTTGATTTTAATACAATCGCAAATATGCTGAACAAAAAATAACAAAGGTCCGGCCGTTTCAACATGTGGCCGGACCTTTGTTTTGATAATGAATGGAACTAAAGCACTGCCTTTTTAAGATGCTAGTATGTCCCGCCTTTAGTAGGCTCTTCCTTTTCATAGGCAATGACGACAAGATTCTTGTTCGCCTGTCCGCTCAGGGATTTTTCGAAGGATTTAATTTCATGTACCAATTGCTCGGATAAATCTGCGGCGGTATATGTTTTTTCTTCCATCACTCTCACCTCTTCTATATCATTGACAGTACAGGAAACGAATATTCAATAAAGGGGGATGAGGGATGGATATTAAAATCAGGCGGCCAACCGGAGGCGATGCCACTGAACTGCACCGTTTTTTTCGGACAGTCATTTCGGATACATACAGAAAAGAAGGCATTGGCGACCAGGTGGACGACTTGGAGGATGAGATAAAAACCAAAGAGGCCTACCTGGCCAAAGACCTGGAGAGCAATGGCCGCGACAGGTACTTCTTAGTCGCCGACACAGGGGAAAGGATCGTCGGTTCAATTGAAATTGGCCCCGCAAGCAGCCTCATCCGGGAATGCACGGATGGAGAGTTAAGCGGCCTGCTGGAGGTTGGGACCGTATTCGTCCATCCCGAATTCCAGCAAAAAGGGATTGGCAATTTGTTATTGGCATCGATTTTTGGGGTGCTTAAGGACAGGGGAATTAATGAATGCTGCCTCGACAGCGGGTATAGAAGCGCCCAGCAAATCTGGAAGAAGAAATTCGGCGTACCCGATTATGTGTTAAAGGATTATTGGGGTATAGGGTTTGACCATATGATTTGGAAGATCGAAGTTTGATAACGGACCTGAAAACAGAAAACAGGGCACTCTGCCATTTCGGCAGCCGTGCCCTATTTATTTTTAAGAGAAATGAATCCAGGTATGGCTAGCGCTTTAAATCCTTCCTTACAGGAGTGAGGAACCGCGTCGGGTTGGCCGCTCGGTTGCGGCGCATCGACGGGACGGAAATGTACAACCGTTCCATTGCCCTGGTGATGGCGACATAAAAGAGCCTGCGTTCCTCCTCAAGCGGGGCTGAATCCCCGTTCCGAAGGCTTTCAAGCGCATAATCATGCGGCAGGCTGCCATCTACGGCCCCGAGGATATAAACGGTTTTGTATTCAAGCCCCTTTGCGCGGTGGATCGTACTAAGGGTAATGGCGCTCGTGAAATGTTTGCCGAGATTCTTGATTTCCCTGTTCATCGCGGCCATATGCGACGCATGTTCCAGCAATGCGGGAATGGCATCGAACGATTTCGCGGCGACCTTCAAATCCTTCACATCATCCGAGCCTTTCTCAAGCTTGTTCCCTTCACTGCCGCGCTTTTTCAAATAATCCAGGAATCCAAGTTCTTTTTCAATTTTCTCAATCGCGGCATACGGTGCAAGGCCCCGCATCGTTTTTATCGCGGCGACAGCCGATTTTAGCTTTTTTTGCTGGAAGGCATGGGCAGTTTTGACTTTTCCGAGCGCATCAAGGGCGGTGCAGTCGTCAAGGATGGTGGCCGCTTTTATATCGGAAAGGACTTCCTGTTTTAAAAACAATGCCGGAAGGATGGAGGCGACTGCCTGGATGTCATCCTCTTCAACAGCAAGCTTCAGGAATCCGAGGACCGTTTTCACCGTCCGGCGTTCGTAAAATGATTCTGCATCCTGTTCGATTTTGAATGGGAGGTTCGACGAGGCAAGCCGTTCGAAAATTGCCCGTGAACCGGCATGAGTCCGGTATAGGATTGCGAACTCGCCGGGATTGGCGCCAGATGCAATCTTTTCCTGAATGTCGGTCACCACCATCGTTGCCTCTTCCTCTTCGTCATACGGGAAAAACACAACTGGGGGGATGCCCGCTGTTGTTTGCGCTGCCATTTCCTTCCTGCGCCTTTTTTTGTTATAAGAAATAATTCGGTTCGCCGCAGCAACGATTTCGTTTGTTGACCGGTAATTCTGGCTTAATAAGACAAGCCTCGCATTTGGAAAATCATGCTCAAAATTCAGCAGGAACTCGGGTGAGCTGCCGCGGAATGAATAAATCGTCTGGTCGTCATCGCCGACCGCGCAGACATTTTTTGTTTTTGCCGAAAGCATTTTGATCAATTCGTATTGGACCTTGTTAATATCCTGGAACTCATCAATGAGGAAATAACGGAACCGGTCCTGGTACATTTCAAGAATGTCGGGTGAAGATTGGAACAATTCGTGGCAGCCGGTCAGCATATCGTCGAAATCAAACAGGCCTTGCTGCTGTTTATAGGCTTCATAGCGCTCATAGAGAAGGAGCGCGGTTTCCTCCCATTCGGTATCAGCCTTAACTTCCGCGGGTGACAGGAGTGAATTTTTCCAAAAACCAATTTGCTGAAGGGCAAGGTCAAACGGGAATTCCTTTTCGGACAAGCCGAGCTCCCTGCCGGCATCCTTGATAATCCGTTCGCGCTGCCATTCTTTTTTCAACAGCCTGTCCCCATTCCATCTAGCGCGGTCCGCATGCATTAGGATCCGATAGAAGATGCTGTGGAATGTCCCGGACACAAGCTTTGAGAGAAGCTCGCTTTTCATGTTCGGATAGCGGAGGAGGCGTGACTTCATTTCCTGTGCGGCTTTGGTTGTAAACGTCACAAGCATGATTTCGGAAGGGGCGATGCCGCGCACATCAAGCATGTAGGCGGTCCTTGCCGTTAGCACCCGGGTTTTCCCGCTCCCGGCGCCGGCAAGGACAAGGATCGGCCCTTCCGTTTCAGTCACGGCCGCAGCTTGGTTCCCATCGAGCGTAAAGCCTTCCGACTCAAGTAATTTTAAATAATCGTGCGGGTCTTCATGTACGGGAAGGACCGCGGTGGCTGCTCCTCCGCGGATGGCAAGCTCCTGTGCAGCCTGGAAGGATTCGCCCACCGGTTTTGCAGTCGGTACCCGGAATCCTCCGATTTCACGTGTTTCCCGGACGGCATCAGCCACATCAGGGCATTTTTTTTTAGAATCATAAAGATGGAAAAAATGCGGCTCTTGTTCAATCCCCAAATAAAGGCGGACGGGCTCAAGGCACGCGGGGCATGAAAGTTCCCCATTCCGGCCCGCCAAATAAATCTTTTGATAACGCTCCCGGCTTAATGTATGTAAATGAATCGTTCCGTTTTGAAAAATTGCTGATTTCATTCTACTATCCCCATATCTAACAGTCATAACACGAACTCTATGATAACAGACAATGAGCGTTCCCGGAAGTTTCGATTGTCCCGTTTTTTTGCACAGGCGGCAGAAGCTTGATGGTTTAAGCCGTTCGAGTATCGGGTAAAGGAGTGTCGATTTAGATCATGATGAAACGAGGCGTGGCAATGAAGAAGACCGTCGTATACAGCCTGGTGCTGCTGATGGGGACGGCAATCACATGTATTTTGCTTGAGTATTACCGATTGGGATCCCTTTTAGGATTTATGTTCATAGCATCATCCGTCACTGCCGGGCTAATGTATTCGGCTATGAACCAGGATTTTGGCGCCGAAGATAGGACAGGTGACTTTTACCTATAAAAAAGCTCTTGCCAGTTAGTCAGGCAAGAGCTTTTCAGCTTATCTAGGAAATTATACAATTGAACCTTGTGAATAACTCGAAATAAGGTATTGTAATCCAGCTCCAGCGCCTAGCCCCTCGAGGTCATAAGCCGGTTCCCTCCGGAGGGCAGGCCCGTCCTCGGAAATGCTAGCATTTCCTTCGTGCGTGGGCGAATTCAGGGATGACATTCAGTGTCCTGCGGGCCCCGTCTTATGCTTGTCGGGGCTGACCACTAAGGAAAGCTACTTAGAATAATCATCGCAGGGACAAGCGGTTTTTGCTTGTCGCGAAGGCGCTTGCGCATTTTGTTTCTATATAGATTTCACCATCGTTTTATGCGGAATTCCCGCGTCAAGGAATTCATCGGAAACAACTTCGTAACCCAGTCCCTCATAGAAGGGAATCGCATGGACCTGGGCATTCAGTTTAAGTTTCTGTGCTCCCTGCTCCTTGGCGTATTCCTCAATTTTGTTCATGATGGCCTTGCCTGCGCCCGTACCGCGGGCTTCCTTCAGGACGCAGATCCGTTCCACTTTCCCGTACCCATCGACAAAGCGGAAGCGGCCCGCGCCCTGCGGCTCAGTCCCGTTGTAAAGGACAAAGTGGGCGCAATCATCTTCGTATTGATCTATCTCTTCTTCTTCCGGCACTTGCTGTTCAATAACAAATACCGTCATTCTGACTGAAAAGGCATCCTGTTTTTCTCTCTCGGTTGTGGCTAAAACAACATCCATAAAATTACTCTGCTTCCTTCCCAAGACGGAATGTTTCATATACCGTCCACTGCCCGTTCTCAAGCTGATAGAGGAGGTGGAAGCGGTCGATTTCTTCTTCGTGGTCAATCCCTTGCATTTTGAGTGTCCCGTAAACATCGAAATGCTCATCGTCGGACAGTTTTTGGCCAATCGTAATATGCGGGACAAATTTGTATGCTTGCTCGGGGCTGTTGACAATGTCATTCAACTCTTTATGAAGGGCAATGATTTCCTCGCCTGGCTCGACCTTCAAATAGATGACATTGTTTACAGGATGAAAGGAGCTAATCTTGGATGTTCTTAAACTGAAAGGTTCATGTTTTTCTGCTGCATCACGAAGCTTTTTTGCTAGTGTTTCAGCTTCTTCTTCGGATGATTCAAATGCATTGACCAGCGTAAGGTGCGGTGCTATCAGGGCATAATGTGGATCATACCGTTTTCGGTAAGAATTCACCCAGTCCTGAAGCTGTTTTGTTGGGAAAAGCGCAACTCCGAATCTCATACGACCTACCTCCAAGAGTCCAAATTTGCTGTATGTTATTATACAGCAGATGGTTTTTGTCCTTCAAAATATTATAGCAAATTTGTTTCCAAAAATATATTGTTGGCAAGGCAGATTGAAAAATATAGATAAAAAGTCTGTCGAATAAAGTGATTTAAGTACTGTAAATAATTTTGTAATGAGAAAAAAGCTTTATTGAAAAAAGAATTTCATGTCGGATGCCTTGCCGAGCTTCCAGACAGTTATCTAAAAAATAACTCCTTAAGCGCTGCCCGAAGGTCCGGCTGCCAATAGGTCCAAGCATGGCCGCCTTCAAATTCCCGGTACTGGCAGCTAATCGGTTTTTTTGAGAAAAGGGAGTTCAGTTCCCTGTTTGGTGAGAGAAAATCCGCGATTTTCCCATTAACCAGTTCAGCCTTATCTTCCTTGTTCCCGACCGAATGGTAAATATGGAGGGGGGGATTCCCGCTGTATTTTTTTACTACATCCAAAAGGGCATCATTGATATAAGGCGATTGGGCCAGCACTTTTCCGAAAGTGTTCGGATAAAGGAGCGCCGCATGCAGAGCAACTGTTCCGGCTAGAGAATCTCCGGCAAGCGCGCGGGTGGAACCCATCTGGTATGTCGGGTATTCCCTGTCAAGCCACGGAACGAGTTCATGGGCGAGGAAGCGGAGGTACGCAACATGCTTATCCCCATCAGGATGGTACTTGCTGCGCCTGTCATCCGTGTCCTTATATGGGATGCCGACAATGATTAAATTCTCAATTTCCTTTTTTGTTAAAAGTTCATCTGTAAGCGTTCCGATTCGGCCAAGCCTGAAATAATCCTGTCCATCCTGTGCGATAAGGATTGAATATTTATAAAGAGGCGAAAAAGTTGCGGGCAGATGGACCAATAATTCGACCGCCTCTCCCAAGGCAACGCTTTCAAATTGTACTTCCTGGACAGTTCCACGCTGGTATTCCATTGCATTTCCTCCGGCTCGTTTAGATTGTCAAAAAAATTTTACCATAACAGGTGCGGAAAAGCTTTTCGGAAAGGAAAGGGAGTAGCGATTCATCGAAAATTGCTTTCAAAATTGTGGACAGTTGGGGGATTTGCGGGGCAAGGGGAGATCTCCAGAAGTACAGGAAGAATTCCAGAGGGCAAAACTTTAGGATAATTACAAAAACCCCCGGATAAACGCACAAAACTTCAGGGGATCGATAGTTCAGTGCTTACAAAGAGATAGCAGGCTTTCCACTAAAACAGCTGCAAAGTCTCTTTTTCTGGTAAAATGGATATACTATTAATAGTACATGGAGGGGGTTTCGATGAGAGAGGTTGATTTTATCAAACTGACGGAAAAAATAGCAGAACGGAAGCCGGCTGTAGAAAGGGAACTTTTACTAGGGAAGAATGAAGACCGGCTTTTCCGGAAGCGGCCCCGGGATCCGCATGAAGCTGAAGTACTTGACCGATTGAGCGTCGAGAAATGGAAACGATATGTCAAAGAGGGGAAAATAAAGTACCTGGGGAAGAGGGAATGGTACTATGACCCAAGTTGAAAAGGGAAAACTTGACCTGAAACAGTTAGCGAATAAAACGCAGTTTGAAAAGATGGTCGGTGTGGTTGCGATATTGACTAAGATTTTTCAGGAGCAAAACCTTAAACCGATAATTGTTGGGGGACTCGCAGTTGAAATCTATACACATAGCGACTATACAACAGTCGATATTGATATCGTCTTCAGCCAGTGGACACTTGCGAAAGACGTCCTCTCCAAATTAGGTTTCAAGCAATATGGCAGGCATTTTTTTCACGAAGAGCTTCATGTCAGCATTGAAGTCCCGGGAGATATGCTTGAAGATTCCGATGAGGATAAAGTCATAAAAATGAACCTTCCCAATGGGGACTTCGTGTATGTAATAGGGATAGAGGATATTATCCTAGACCGCCTAAGAGCTTGCAAACACTGGAAATCAACATCGGATTGTGAATGGGCAAAGCGGCTTTACCTCATCCACAGCGAAACAATCGACAAAGATTATTTGATCCAATGCGCGAAACGCGACCAGACTAATGAACTTTTATTGGAATGGAAACTTTAATAAACATTTTTCAAACCACGGATTTTGGCTGTTGCATTAAATTGCCATCCTCATTATAATAAATCCAACCTAATCGAATACAGGCGTTGAAGAGGAAAAGTAGAATGAAGTTATTTTTCACAGAGAGCTTCGGGTGCTGAAAAGAAGCAAAAATACTCATTTGAAAAATGGCCTCTGAGCCCCGTACTGAAAGCGCGGAATCGTGCGAGTAGGCTGCGGCGAGTGCGGGCCCTCGTTACCAAAGCCACAGTATAAGAGCAGTCTGGCTGCTCCGTACTTGCAGAGACTGGCTGTGCGAGCAGCTGGTGAATGAAGGTGGTACCACGAGACAATAGCCTCGTCCTTATCTAGTTTTTAGATGAGGGCGGGGCTTTTTTGTTTTTTAAAAAAGGAGGAGATTGGAATGGCAGTTTTTATTGGAGGGGCATGGCCGTATGCGAATGGATCACTACATCTTGGCCACATCGCAAGCCTGCTTCCGGGTGATATCCTGGCCCGGTATTACCGGCAGAAAGGGGAAAAGGTACTCTATGTTTCAGGAAGCGACTGCAACGGGACGCCGATTGCGATAAGGGCGAAACAGGAGGGTATCTCACCCGATAAAGTAGCGGACCGCTATCACAAAGAGTTTGAGGATACGTTTAGGAAACTTTGCTTTTCCTACGATTGCTACACCCGGACGGACTCCCGGCACCACCACGAAACCGTCCAGCAGCTTTTCCTGACAATTTTGGGGAACGGACATATTTATAAAAAAGAAATCGAGCAAACGTACTGCGAAACATGCGTGCAGTTTCTGCCAGATCGCTATGTTGAAGGGAACTGCCCTCATTGTGGGCAGCACTCGCGCGGAGACCAGTGCGACCATTGCTCAGCGATTCTCGACCCGCTCGATTTGTTGGAAAGGAAATGCAAGCTTTGCGGCACCCCGCCAACTGTCAGGAGCACCGAACATTTTTATTTTTCCCTTAGTAATTTCCAAGAGCGAATCGGAGAATATGTGGGTGAGGCGAAAAATTCGTCAGCCTGGCGGGAAAATGCCATTCAGTTAAGCGAGCGTTATTTGCGAGAGGGACTGCAGGACAGGGCGGTATCAAGGGATATGGACAGGGGCATAAGCATTCCTGTAAAGGGATATGAAGAGAAGAAAATATATGTCTGGATTGAAGCTGTGTCAGGCTATTACTCAGCGGGGAAATTGTGGGCGGAGCAAACTGGCGCAGATGATTCGGAGTATTGGAGTGATAAGGTAAAAGCGTATTATGTGCATGGAAAAGACAATATTCCGTTCCATAGCATTATTTGGCCGGCAATCCTGCTTGCCGCGGGAATTCCAGCTTTGCCATCCCATATTGTTTCGAATGAATACCTCACTCTTGAAAAGAAAAAGATTTCCACGAGCCGCAACTGGGCCGTCTGGCTGCCGGATATTACAAAGGAATATGATCCCGATTCAATCCGTTATTTTCTCACCATTAACGCTCCGGAAAGCAGGGATACCGATTTCTCGTGGCGGGAGTTCATTTACAGCCACAATTCCGAATTGCTCGGAGGATACGGGAATTTGGTGAATAGGACACTGAAGTTTATTGAAAAATATTATGGCGGTGAAGTTCCGGAGGCTGAACTGGATCCTGAAGTCGCCCAGGAGGTTACTCGAGTTTACAAGTCGGCGGGGCGGCTAATTGAAGAGGGCCATTTTAAAAAGCCCTTGGAGGAAGTTTTCGAGCTTGTAAGGTTCGCGAATAAATATTTCGATGATCAAAAGCCTTGGAAACAGGTTGTGGAAGACCAGGATGGATGCCACCGGACGCTGTTTAACTGTGTTGTTGTCCTCACGAATCTGGCGAGGCTCCTTGCGCCGTTTCTTCCGTATTCAAGCGGGAAGCTGAACGCAATGCTTGGCGTTGATGAGGGTTCCTGGGAACCAGTTTTGGCTTTTTCCGGGGGGATAAGGGAGGTCGAGCCTCTTTTTGAACGAATTGACTTGGGGAAGATTGAGGAAGAAGTTGAGAAGTTAAGAAGAAGCGAGAGGTAGCTAGTTTTGAGTTGCGAAATTTATCCGGTGGAGTGGCGGAATTTGCGGATAGAGCAGGCAAATTTCCAAGAGAAACCGGGAACTTCAGGATAAACCGGGAAAACATGAGGGTAAACAAGAAGAATCTCAGGATAAAACCGTAAAATCTCAGGGAATCGATAGCAAAGTCCTAGCAAGATGATAGTGAAACAAACAAAAAAGAGGTGGCTGAACGAGTCAGCCACCTTTCCTATTCTGTGAGAACGTCCCGATACTCATCCTTCCGTTCGAGCACTTTTTTTGCAAAGGAACAGGCGGGTATGATGAGTTTCTGCTCTTCCTTGGCAAAATCCCCAATGCGGTAGACAAGTTTTTTTCCTAGTCCGCGTCCATTCTGATCCTCATCGACCAGCGTGTGGGTGACGGTAATGATTTCTTTGCCATCCTTCCCGGCGCCGCCTGGAACATACTGAATCCGCCCGATTACTTTGCCGTTCTCCTCAATGTAGAACTCATTGTTTCCATGTTTGATTTCTGCCATCTAACCAGCTCCTATCGAAATCTTTCATCCTCCATCATTTTCCCCAAAAAGAAAAGAATAATCGATAAGGTGAAAAAATTGATTATTCATGTGTACTACATGTGTACTATAGGTAGTAAAAAATGTTTCCTGGGGAGGATTGAAAATGAGAATAAGAAAATTGGAATTGGGCGAGCGGCCGCCGATGGAATTATTGCTGCTGGCCGATCCTTCAGAGGATCTTATAAAAGAGTATGCTAGGATAGGAGACTGTTATGTTGCGGAAATTGACGATGAGTCGATTGGTGCGTATGTACTCATGCCTTCCGGAACCGGAACAGTGGAGTTGAAAAATATTACCGTTGCCGAACATTTGCATGGCAGAGGAATTGGGAAAGGGCTCGTCCTTGATGCCATCAGGACGGCAAAATCGCATGGATATAAACGGATTGAGGTTGGGACCGGCAATTCGAGCATCGGCCAGCTGGCACTCTATCAAAAATGCGGATTCAGGATCGAACGAGTTGAACGGGATTTTTTTATAAAGAATTACAAGGAAGAGATTTTTGAAAACGGCATCCGTTGCATCGATATGATCCGCTTGTCCCAAACGCTATAAAAAGAAAAAAAGAACCATTTTCGGTGAAAGGTTCTTTTTTATCTATATTAACTTACGCGCCTTGGCTTGTATGGCCTTGCCGAGAGGATGTTTTCCAGCTTGAATGTGCGCATTTTGTTCCTGAGCAGGCAAAACGCATAGACATCGTTTCCCTTCACGCCGCGAATAATCATTTTGCGCTGGGAAAGCTCGTTTTTCTTTGACAAATAAATGACTTCAAGAGGCATGTTTTCTTCCATTGAACGGAGAAGCATTCCATTCATTTCAACACCTTCTTTCTATTCCTATTATACGCGAACGTTTGTTCTTTATTCATGTATTTTGCCTGGAAATTAAGGAATTTTTATAAAAAGGCGGGTCGTGTAAAAGATAGTAAATTATGTTGCTCGTAGCCGGTTTTCGCGACCTTACGGATTACTTAGTCAGGCTCTTGTCAAAAGCCATTTTTACGAAATAAGAATAGCAAAGGCATAAATAACCAAAAAAACGCATTGAATTCTGAACTGCCGGATTCAATGCGTTTTTCTATTTGGAAAATATCTACTGGGATATTTGGGGAATTGTCCCTGTTTTTATTTTTGTCAAGCATGCTGAGTACCCAAATGGAATGTTTAAAAAAATGGAGGTAGGACTTTAGATGGAGTCCCTCTTGAGTGTATTTATACCTACATTTTTTAATATCTTTTTTACAGTTGCTTTTTTGTTCAAATGAACTTTCTGTAAAAGACCTATTTTTACTTTTGACCCCCATTATAAAACTCTCGGATATTTTCCTTTTCTTTTCTTTTAACTAGATATTTTTTCATGCAGTTCTTTGTATATTTTTAAAAATCAGGTACTTATGCCTAGTCGTGTAAAGAAAGTAACATATTTTTAATGTTTATCCCCAACTTTATCCCCGAATCTTTAATGGGGTGAATTTACCTAGGGGTGTAAATAATCCCTTATTCACTTTTAACGAATAAAAAACTAGGTTTCAATTAAGAGGTGGACAAAAATCGCCACAATTCAGCAAATTTTTCATTTACTAAAATGTCGGAATAAGTGGAGGAATTATGGAAGAAACAATCAGCTTAAGAGAATTGATACAGACGTTAAAGAAACATCTTGTCCTTATTTTAACACTTGCCATTTTAGCAGTTGGGATAACCGGGGTTGTAAGCTACTCCTTTTTAACCCCAGTGTATCAATCATCTACACAAATCCTTGTAAACCAGGCAAAGGATGAGAAGGCGGTCTATAGTACCGCGGATGTTCAAACCAATCTGCAGCTCATCAATACATATAATGTCATTATTAAAAGCCCGGCGATTCTGGATTTGGTCATAAGGGAGCTGGATTTGGATCTATCTTTTCAGGAGTTGAATGGAAAAATCCGTGTGGCGAGCGAAAAAGATTCGCAAGTTGTAACAATTTCGGTGCAGGATGAGAATCCTGAAATGGCAGCAAAGATTGCCAATACGACAGCGACAGTTTTTCAGCAGGAAATTGCAACTATTATGAATGTCGACAATGTCAGCATTTTGGCCACTGCACAAGTGTCGGAAGGGCAAGCACCGGTTAAACCAAGGCCTCTCTTGAACATGATGGTCGCACTTGTTGCCAGCTTGATAGCAGGGGTAGGTTTGGCATTTCTAATCGAGTATTTTGACAATACAATTAAGACCGAAAAAGATGTTGAAAGGGTTCTTGGCCTGCCTGTCCTTGGCATCGTACCTGTAATTGAAGATGCAAAATTGCAGACGATGAATGCGCCTCGGTCCGTAAAGCCATTGGAAACAAGGGGTGAAACAGTTGGTTCTTAAAAATAAAAAGAATAAAGGCTTTTCCAATAGGAGAAAGCTTATCGCGTCGCTCGATCCCAAATCGGTAGTATCCGAGCAATATCGGACAATCAGGACAAACATTCAGTTTTCCTCTGTAGACGAAGATATTCAGGCAATTATGGTGACGTCTGCAGGGCCTGGGGAAGGAAAATCGACAACTGCAGCGAATTTGGCGGTCGTTATGGCCCAACAGGAAAAGAATGTCCTTCTTGTCGATGCCGATCTCCGCAAGCCGACGGTGCACTATACGTTTGAATTGGTAAATCAGTATGGACTAACTAGTGTACTTGCAAAAAGCAAATCATTGGAGCAAGCAATACGTTCAACAGATATTCCTTTTCTATCTGTTTTAACGAGCGGCCCAATTCCTCCTAATCCAGCTGAGCTTTTAGGTTCAAAATCAATGAAGGAAATACTGGAGGAAGCAAAAGAAAGGTTTGATGTGATTATTTTTGATACGCCGCCAACACTGGCGGTCACAGATGCCCAAATACTGGCAAACCTTTGTGACGGGGTTCTCCTGGTCCTATACAGTGGAAAATCTGAGAAAGAACAGGCAATCAAGACAAAGGACCTGTTAGTTGCCGCCAATGGGAGGATTCTTGGCGTCGTTCTTAACCAGAAAAAAATAAAGAATGATAGTTATTCTTATTATTACGGAACTTAATCAGCAGTTTGTTTTAGTTGAAGGAAGGGATTTCACGATGATTGATATTCACTGTCACATTCTTCCCGGCGTCGATGATGGGGCAAAAACGATGGAAGAAAGTGTGGAAATGGCGCGGGAAGCTGTAAAGGAAGGCATCCATGCAATCATCGCGACGCCCCATCATAATCGTTTTTACGAAAATCCAAAAGAGGCCGTCAATCAGAAGGTAGCTGAATTGAACAACAGGCTTAAAGAGGAAAATGTCCCTCTTTCGATTTTGCCAGGGCAGGAGCCGGCTATCAGTGGGGACTTTCTCGAAGAGTATCAAAAAGGGAATATCCTGACGTTAAATGGTACTCAATATGCATTTATGGAACTTCCGTCGGGCCATGTGCCGAGATACACATCACAGATTTTGTTCGATTTGCAAAATTTCGGGGTCATCCCAATCATTGTCCATCCCGAACGAAACCAGGGAATCATTGAGCGGCCGGACATCCTTTATGAGCTAATTAGAAATGGGGCTTTGGCGCAGCTTACAGCTTCGAGCATTTGCGGGGTGTTCGGGAAGAATATTAAGAATTTTTCCCAGCGGTTAGTCGAGGCTAACCTTGTCCATTTTATCGCTTCGGATGCGCATAACATCCATAGCCGGATTTTTCATATGCAGAGGGCTTTTGAAGAAATTGAAACGAGATACGGTAACGACTTTGCCTTCTTTTTTAGGGAGAATGCCGAACGGTTAATTGAAGGTAAAAACGTCTACAAAGACGAGCCGCAAAAGGTGAAAAGGAAAAAGCTTCTCGGGATTTTCTGATGAGGCCTTTGGAACTGGCAATTTTCCATTTATTAATCTTAGTAAATCAATAAGTTTAATCAGTTTGAAGGATCCCAAAAATTCTCCTTGCCGCTTCTTTGGCCATATCCTTGGAGGAATCAATATAGTTAGCACTCTACAGCTTACAGGATTTTCAAAAAAAAGGAGGATTTAGATGAGTTTCCACAAACGATTTCTGTTGTTGGCAGTTCTGGACTCGGTACTGGTGTTGGCCGCTGCGGTTATTAGCTATATCCAATTTCAGCCGCTACTGGGATCAGTCCCTGATCAAGAGCTCTTGCTTAATTCTCTTATCTTGCTAATTAGCTATTATATATTCGCAAATAGTTTCCTTTTGTATAACAAATCATGGGAATATGCAAGTGTCATGGAGCTGAAAAGCATTTTCAAGGCTGTCACACTTACAATCATTACTACTGCGGCCTTCCAGCTGTTTACTTCATCGAATTTTTATCCAAGGATGCTGCTTTCTGTATGGATGATGACGATGTTTTTAGTTGGAGGCTCGAGGTTTTCCTGGCGCTTGTATTTGGACCATTGCCTTAAGCCCAAAAAGGACATGAAAAAAGTCCTTATCATAGGAGCCGGCCAGGCAGGAACTCTAGTGGCCCGGCAGCTCATAAACAATCCCGAATTGAGGCTGGTACCCGCCGCTTTCATTGATGATGACCCAGGAAAGTTGAAATTACATATACTAGGCATCCCCGTGGCAGGGACAACCGAAGATATTGTGGAGACCGTAGAAAAATACGGAATTAATAAAATCGTCATTGCCATTCCTTCATTAAAGAAATTTGAGATGAACAAGATTTATCTTGAATGCTCAAAGACGAAAGTGAAGACGCAGGTGATGCCGAAGATTGAAGATGTCATGCTCGGGAAAGTCGCCGTCAGCCAATTTCGCGATGTGGGAGTCGAGGATTTGCTCGGCCGCGAACCGGTAGAGCTGGATATCGAAGGCATATCTGAATACGTATCGTCCAAAACAGTCCTTGTAACAGGGGCGGGAGGATCGATTGGTTCTGAAATCTGCCGGCAAATTTGTAAATTCTCACCCGAAAAAATTGTTTTGCTTGGCCATGGAGAGAACAGTATATATCAGATTGACATGGAACTTCGCAACAAGTACGGGGATACGATTGAAATTGTACCGGCAATTGGCGATATCCAGGACCGTGAACGGATGATGGAAGTAATGGCAGAACATCAACCGGATGTCGTCTACCATGCAGCCGCGCATAAGCATGTTCCTCTTATGGAATACAATCCAAGGGAAGCTGTGAAAAACAATGTATTGGGAACAAAAAATGTTGCTGAAGCAGCCCATCGATATCATGTTGGCACGTTCGTTCTCATTTCTTCCGATAAAGCTGTAAATCCGACGAATGTGATGGGAGCGACGAAAAGGATTGCCGAAATGGTCATTCAGCATCTTGACCAGCAAAGCGAGACCAAGTTTGTTGCTGTCCGATTTGGGAATGTGCTTGGCAGCAGGGGCAGTGTCATTCCACTTTTTAAAAAGCAAATCAAGGCTGGCGGGCCAGTGACAGTGACCCATCCCGATATGACCCGATATTTCATGACCATTCCTGAGGCATCCCGACTGGTTATCCAGGCTGGTTCCCTCGCCAGGGGCGGTGAAGTGTTTGTCCTTGACATGGGTGAGCCGGTCAAGATTGTTGACCTGGCCAAAAACCTTATTGAATTATCAGGGTTTTCGCTTGATGAAATTTCAATTAAATACTCCGGCATCCGGCCTGGGGAAAAAATGTTCGAAGAGCTTCTTAATGAAAATGAAGTGAATGATGTCCCAATCTATCCTAAGATTCTTGTCGGCAAAGCGTCGCCAAGCAATTATGAGATGATATCGAATCTTATCCAAAATTTCTATTCCTTTAACGAAAGGGAACTTAAAAAATATGTTTTGAATCTAGTAAACAAAAAAGAAAAGAAATTGTCCGCAATCAAGTAAGAAGGAATACAAACAAAAAAGGCACGCGCTGCCCAAGGAGGCGTTCCTATTATGAATTTTGCAATAATCGGCTGTGGGTATATGGCAAAGAGCCATGCAGCTGCAATCGACCGGATTCCGGAGGCAAAATTGGCCGCCGTCTGCGACAAAGATGAATCAGCCATGGAGCAGTACAAAGAGTACGGCGCGAAGGCTTATACAAATTACAATGCGATGCTTGCGGATGATGAAGTTGACGCAGTTTGCATCTGTACCCCTGCCAGTTATCACACAGTACTTGTGGAGCAGGCAGCCGCGGCAAAAAAACATATTGTCCTTGAGCAGCCAATGGCGTTGGCGCTCGATGAAACAGAACGGATCGTGGAGGTTTGCCGGGAGAATGCTGTGAAGCTTACAATTGTCCATCCATACCGTTTCCGCCCTGTAGTGAAGGAACTGAGAAAAATCATCGATGCAGGAATGCTCGGGAAAATCAGTCATGCAAGTACCAGAATCAACTTGAACAGGAACCGGGATTTTTGCGCAGAGGCCATGTCGCGGGGAACAAAACTGCATGAAGCCGGAGGTTTAATGGGCCAGGCAATTGATTATCTAGATCTGTTTCTTTGGTTCCTCGGGGAGCCGGAGCAAGTATTCAGCATTGCGGAAACAGGAATCAGCAATATAGAAGCTGATGCGGTTGCGGCGGGGATAATCCGGTTTGAATCAGGGGCGTTAGGTACGATCGAAATGTCGACCGCCGTTTATTACCGTAATTTTGAGGAGTCAATTACCATCTTTGGAGAAAAGGGAACTGTTAAAATTGGCGGCCCGAACGCCCTTTCGTTCGAACATTTTGATGTTCAACATTTGTCTGAAACAGAAACTGAACGGATTTTGGAAATTGTTAAATCAGACCCGTGGGGAATTCCGGGCCATGAGCAAACGATTTCCGATCTCATTCAATCTGTAAAAGACAACCGGGAACCTCTAGTATCAGGCGAAGATGGCAAGAGAGCGCTCGAGTTGGTCCTGGCATTTTATGAATCAGCCAGAAATAACTCACCAATCGGAATGAGAAGAGGAGTTTTACTATGATTACTGAAGTGAAAGAAAATAAATTGGCCGATGAACTGATTGAAAAGCTTCGAATGAAAACCGCGACAATCGGCGTTGTGGGGCTTGGCTATGTAGGTTTGCCGCTCGCGGTTGAAAAAGCGAAAGCTGGTTTTAATGTCATTGGTTTTGATGTCCAGGAGGAAAAAGTCCGGGCTGTCAATAAAGGAAAAAATTATATCGGTGATGTTATACCTGCCGACCTGAAAACACTTGTTGCAGAAGGGAAGCTGATGGCGACATCCGACTACAACTTTATTGGTGAAGTAGACGCGGTAGCGATTTGTGTGCCAACACCATTGGATATTTATAAGCAGCCAAATATGAAATATGTAGAAAGCTCCGCCAAGGCGATTGCCCAGCACGTAACAAAGGGGACGCTCGTGGTCCTCGAAAGTACAACGTATCCAGGTACAACTGAGGAATTGATAAAGCCGATCCTGGAGCAATCGGGCCTTGTCTGTGGCGAAGACTTCTTCCTGGCCTATTCACCTGAGAGAGTGGATCCGGGAAACAAAAGCTTTAATACGAAAAATACCCCGAAAGTAGTCGGCGGAATGACGCCAGCTTGCACAAAGGTAGCGGCTGCCATGTACCGCTCCGTATTGGAAGGGGAAGTACATGAGGTTTCCAGCCCGGCGGTAGCAGAAATGGAAAAAATCCTTGAGAACACATTCCGGAATATCAATATCGCCCTTGCAAACGAAATGGCGATTCTTTGCAATAAGATGGGCATCGATGTGTGGGAAGTGATTGATGCGGCGGCAACGAAACCGTACGGATTCATGCCATTCTATCCGGGTCCGGGCCTTGGCGGGCACTGCATTCCAATCGATCCATGGTACTTGACATGGAAAGCGCGTGAGTATAACTACCATACGCGGCTGATCGAAACGGCTGGCGAAATCAATGACAGCATGCCTGATTTTGTTGTACAGCGCTGTGCTGAAATGCTGAATGATCAAGGCAAAGCAATCAACGGATCCAAAGTCGTTGTCCTTGGCGTAGCCTACAAAAAGGACATTGATGACTACCGTGAATCACCAACGCTGCCAATATTGGAAAGGCTATCCAAGGCGGGAGCAGATTGGATTGCGGTCGATCCCCACGTGAAGGAGTTCAGCCTAAATGGAAAGCAGGTTGTATGTAAGGAGTTACACAAGGATCTGCTGATAGACGCCGATCTTGTATTAATTACGACCAATCATAGCTGCTTTGACCATGAAATGCTGCGCAACAATGCAAATCTTATTCTGGACACACGGAATACATTTGAATCACAGGTAGAATTCTCGGGAATCTACCAAAAAATCTAATATAGAAACAGTGATGGAGTGCCAAGCTTGTCAACTAAAAAACAATCATTCAACCGGTCGGTGTTCATTGTACTGGGCGGGAACGTACTGTCACAGGGGCTGATTTTCGCATCATCCCCTCTTCTTACAAGGCTGTATTCTCCAGAGGCCTTTGGCCAGTTGGCTGTATTCATCTCCGTCGTGGCGATGATCAATGTTTTTACAAGCCTGAAATACGAACTTGCCCTGCCGATTGAACGAGACCAAAAGAAGTTTTTAAATCTGGTTGTGCTGTGCCTGGGTGTCCTGGCCATCACAACAATTATTTGCACGGCGGCTGTTTTGATACTTGGTTCCTTTTTCTTTGAAAAACAGTTTGCCGAGTTTCTTTTTTGGCTGCTGCCACTCGCTTTTTTAGGAGAAGGCATTACAGCAATAACGAATTATTACGGGATTCATAAAAGCAAGTACAAAGACCTGGCTATCCTGAAAGTCAACAAGGCACTTTTTACGGTCGGTGGGCAAGCTGGATTGTATTCCCTTCAGTCAGTGGGTATGGTTGCCGGCGATGTGATGGGCCGGATTCTCGGCGGCTTTAAGCTGATGTTGAAAATGTTCATGGAAATCCGGAAATCAGCCAGTCTAATCAGCCTCAATGAAATAAAGGAAGTAGCCGGGAAATACCGAAAATTCCCGCTTATTTCAAGCTACTCGTCATTTATAAACAGCGCAGGCCTTCAGATGGCCCCGATCCTGCTGAGTGCGATGTACAGCCAGGCGGAGGTGGGACTGTTCGCGCTAGCCCAGCGGGTTATTGTTTCGCCTTTGTCCATTATTGGGCGGGCGGTGGCTGATGTGTTCTACGGGATGGCGGCGAAAATCGAAACTCCCGGCGAACTGCAAAGGATGTTTATAAAGACATCCTTCAAATTGTTAATGGTCGGGATTATTCCAATTGGGATTCTTTATTTTGCCGGAGAGAGCCTGTTCGGACTTATCTTCGGAAAAGCTTGGAAGGAAACTGGAACAATCATTCAGATCCTGTCCCTGATGTATCTTGCTCAGTTTATCGTCAGCCCTCTGTCCCAGACATTGAATATTTTAAACAGGCAGGACTTGCAGCTTGTCTGGGATATTGTAAGGCTCATCCTTACAGCTTTGCCTTTTCTTGCCGGCTTCTTATTCCAATATGACTTCTATCAGCTGATCAGGATTTTTGGAATATCCTCAGCCGCAAGCTATGTCCTATTGTACGCGATGATCTTCAGGGTGCTGAAAAAACAAATGTAGGAGCATTAAAACAGCATGGGCAATAAAAAAAACTATACACTTATTCTTTTATTAGCTTTTCTTTACAAATTCATTCTTGATTATGCGTACAAGACATTTCTTGTGGGGAATTTTGCCTATTCGGGCTTTGTAATCAAGGAAAATTATTTTAAATATGCTGAGTCTTGGCTTTTATTATTCCTGTTGATTTCCGGGGTTGTTCTTTACACAAAAGGAATGGAGAAGCCGAGTAAAGTGATTCTGTATATTATTTTGCTCAACCTTCTAGTCCCGCTATTAACGTTTTATTCGATGCAGGACGGAGCCAGAATTTATTTGTACAGTATTCTTTTTGGATTCATGCTCACCGTTTGGATAGTCAAAAAATTGAAGGACTTCCGAGTCATCATGATTGAAGACAGCGTCAAGCCGGTCTTTTTCCTCCTGGCCGTGATCACCCTGTATGTATACGGCTATTTAATCGCGACAGGGGGGCTTTCGCGGCTGAGCTTCAACCTTCTTGCCGTTTATGACGTCAGGAGTGTTTACCAGCAGAATAATTCCGGCCTCATGAATTATCTTGTCACCTGGCAGGCTTATGCCATCAATATGTCGATGCTCATCTATACGCTGGAGGGAAGGAAAAAGCAATTGTTTTTCCTTTTCCTATTCCTGCAGCTCCTGCTTTTTGGCATGACAGGATTAAAAAGCTTCCTGTTCGCGCCAGTCGTCGTGATTGGTTTGTACTATATTTTGAAAAATGTCAAATTAAAAAACCTTGTTCTTGAAATGATGACAGTCGGCGTGCTTTTCATCGTTTCCTTGTCGGTGCTGCTTTACAGTGTCTTTGACAATATCAATGCCGCATCAATTTTTGTCAGGCGGTTGCTGCTTGTTCCCGCCCAGCTACATTTTGTCTATTTTGACTTCTTTTCGACCCATGAAACGATGAAACTGTCACATTCCTTTTTATCCTTTTTATTTGAAAATCCCTACAATAGCCCAACCCCGGTAGATGTTATAGCCAGTGTGGTTTTTAACAATGAAAACTTCAACCCGAATGTCGGATATTTGGGTGATGCGTTTTCCAACTTCGGCTTCATGGGGATTATTGTCTACTCGATAACCCTCGGAGTGGTTTTGAAGATGCTGGACAGTGTCGCCAGGCATGTACCGATTTATTTTTCGGCGCCATTAATCGTCATACCGTCTATGGCCTTAATCAATTCCGCGCTGCCCACAAGCTTGGTGACCCACGGAATCTTGTTTGAGATAACGGCTATATGGCTGTTTTCACAAATTTTCAAGAAAACTAAAGCAGAAGGAGTACCATCGTGAAAATCTGTCATTTGACATCTGTTCACCCATATACCGATATAAGAATCAACCTGAAGCAATGTGTATCCCTTGCCAGGGCTGGACATGAGGTTTATTTACTCGCACCGAATGCCCCAGAGAAAACAATAAACGGGGTCCATCTCCAGCCACTTAGAGTTCATAATAAAAACCGTTTTGAACGGATATTAAAAAATAAACGATTTATTTTGGGTCAGGCAATCGCAATCGATGCGGACGTGTACCACTTCCATGACCCTGAATTGATTTTTGTTGGCAGGGAGCTTAAAAAGCTGGGCAAGAAAGTAGTCTACGATGTCCATGAAGATTTGCCGATGCAGATTTTCCGCAAACCTTACATTCCGAATTTCCTAAAGAAGCCTTTGTCCATAGGAATTCAAATCGTGGAGAAGAATGCTTCCAGGAACTTTGATTTAATATGCGCGGCGACTCCCCATATTAGCGAAAAGTTTGAAAAATACAACCCACGAAGGATTGATGTGAAGAACTATCCGAAACTGGGGAAACAGGCAAGCGTCCCGAAAAGCCAGCCCCAGGAAGAAAAGTATGTTTGCTATATTGGGGGGCTGGCAGGGGACAGGGGCTTATATGTAATGGAAGAAGCCATTCGCAAGTCCAGCTGCAGCCTGTACCTTGCAGGCAATTTCCATAATCCAGCAGACAAAGCCAGGATTGAAAAGATGGAAAATGACAAAGTGAACTATCTTGGCTTTTTGGATAAGGAGGGCGTTGCCGGTTTACTGGGAAATTCATTGGCAGGCCTTGTGGTCCTTGAGGAAAATGAACCTTTTAAATATTCACTTCCTGTCAAAATGTTTGAATATATGTCCGCCGGTATTCCTGTTATCTGCTCCGATTTCCCCTTATGGCGCGAAATCGTCGAAAAGCATAATTGCGGTATTTGTGTTAACCCTGCTGATCCAAACGAACTAAGCGAGGCGATTGATTTCCTTTTGGAAAATCCCGATTTGGCAAAAAAGATGGGTGAGAACGGGCGCAGGGCAGTGGAGACCGAGTATAACTGGGAAACAGAAAGCAACAAACTAATTGAAGCGTACGAACAATTGGCTAACCAAAATTATTCAGAAGAGGTATATGTACATGAAAATTCAAATGCTCGATCTATCTGAACAATATCTATCAATGAGGGAAGAAGTTCTTCAAAAGATTGATGAAGTCATGTCTTCCTCCCGTTTTATTTTGGGGGAAAATGTAAAGAAACTTGAGGCGGATGTAGCAAGGTACAGTGGTGCAGGCTACGGAATCGGAGTCGGCAATGGCAGCGATGCAATCCATATTGCTCTCCAGGCTGCGGGTGTCAAAGAAGGGGATGAGGTCATTACTACCGCGTTTACGTTCTTTGCGACAGGCGGGGCAATTGTGCGGGCGGGCGCAACTCCGGTTTATGTCGATATTGACCCGGTTACCTTTAACATCGACCCTTCCAAAATTGAAGCGGCGATTACCGACAAAACAAAAGCAATTATCCCGGTCCATTTATATGGACAAATGGCCGATATGGACAAAATCAAAGAAATAGCCGACAGGCATCAACTGGCAGTGATTGAAGATGCAGCCCAGGCAATCGGAGCCAAATACAAGGGCCATAATGTTGGCGAACTTGGGACAGCGGCTACCTACAGCTTTTTCCCGACAAAGAATCTTGGAGCTTATGGGGACGGCGGCATGATTATTACGAGCAATGAGGATCTCGCTGAAAAAATGCGTGTCATCCGTGTCCATGGAAGCAAGCCGAAATATTACCACCATGTGCTGGGCTACAATAGCCGGCTTGATGAAATGCAGGCCGCAATCCTGAATGTGAAATTCCCTCATCTCGATAAGTGGTCGGATGCCCGCCGTGCAAGGGCTGCCTATTATACCGAAAAACTGAATGAGCAATTGGCCGACGTTATCCAGACACCAATTGAAAAGGAAGGAAATTACCACGTTTTCCACCAGTACACGCTAAGGGTTTCGCGTAGGGATGAGCTCCAGAACTACTTGAAAGAAGCGGGTATTGCAACAATGATTTATTATCCACTGCCATTGCATGTCCAGCCTGTATTTAAAGACCTTGGCTACAAGGAAGGCGACCTGCCGGAAACGGAAAAAGCCGCTAAAGAAGCCTTGTCGCTCCCAATGTATCCTGAATTGGAGCAGGAAGCGCAAGATTATGTGATTGAAAAAATCGTAGAATTCTATACGAATCACCAGAATGGTAACCAACAAGAAACCACTGTACATGGGGAACTTAAAGCGATTGGTTAGTAGACTCAAAAGTAGAAATGAGGTGCCTGAGTGAATATCTGGATATTTAACCATTATGCGACTGCACCTACTCATGTAGGCGGAACAAGGCACTACGATTTAGCCAAGCATCTCACTGATAAAGGATACAATGTTACAATCTTTGCTTCCTCTTTTAATCATTTTTCAAAAAAAGAGATGGTTTTCAAAGGGGAGAAGAGCGAATACAAATCAGAAATGATTGATGGAGTAAAGTATGTATGGATCCATACTCCTCCCTATGAAACGATCTCGGGAAGAGTCAAAAACATCATAAGCTACACGTGGAGAAGCCATAAAATCGGGAGAGCGGCTTGCAGCGAAAGCAAACCTGACATTGTTGTCGGCTCGAGTGTCCACCCACTGGCAGCGATAGTGGGCTATCTGATTGCCAAGAAAGCCGGGTGCAAGTTCTATTTTGAAGAGCGGGACTTATGGCCTCAAACATTTGTCGACTTTGGAAAGCTGTCGCCAGGAAATCCTGTAGCAGTCGCGCTGTACAGGCTGGAAAGCTTTTTATATAAAAAGGCTGACCGCATCATCGTCCTATTTGATAAAGCAAAGTACTACATACAAGCGAGAGGGATAAACCCGAACAAGGTCATCTACTTGCCGAATGGCGTGGACCTCTCAAAATACGATCAATTGGAAAAGTCAGTGGAGATAGACATCCTGTTCAGTAAGTTAAAAAACAAATTTGTGATTGTCTATGCCGGCTCACACGGTGTCGCAAATCACCTTGAACCGATTATCGAACTGTTCGCCAAGCTAAAGAACAATCCGGACTTGCATTTGCTCCTTGTCGGCAATGGGCCGGAAAAAAGCAGGCTTATGGAAAAAGCTGAACAGGAAGGGATTCGGAATATTACATTTCACGATGCCATTCCGAAAACAGAAATTCCTTACTTGTTGAGCAAGGCTCAGATGGGAATCCTCTCCATCATGGACTCGCCTCTTTATTATTGGGGTTTCAGCATGAACAAGATATATGACTATATGGCTGCCGGCCTTCCCATTATTATGATTACTGATCCTGATTTAATCGGATCGTTAAGCGACCAGACCGGTATTTATGCGAATAACGATTTAGAGGAAACCGCACGTTGGCTCGCGGGGCATTACCGGAACCCTAAGCTATTGGAGCGGGAAGGAAGCCAGCTTAAAAAATACGCGGAACAGAATTATTGCTGGGGGAAGCTCGCTGACAGCCTTGAAACATTTATCGTAAATGATGTAAGTGGTGTGAAATAGCATGAAACGATTCGTTGATTTTACTTGCGCACTCATTGGATTAGCCATTCTTTGGCCGGTGCTCCTGCTGACAGCTTTCCTAGTGAGGGTAAAGCTTGGATCCCCGGTGCTCTTCAAACAGCAGCGTCCGGGCCTGCATGGCAAGCCCTTTTATGTCTATAAATTCCGGACGATGACAGATGAGCGGGATGAAGAGGGGGCACTGCTCCCGGATGATGTACGGCTAACGGGATTTGGAAAAGTGCTGCGAAAATCGAGCCTCGATGAATTGCCGCAGCTGTTGAATGTATTGAAGGGCGATTTAAGCCTTGTAGGGCCTCGTCCATTACTGATGGAATACCTCGAACTCTATACAGACGACCAGGCGCGCCGCCATGAGGTCCGCCCCGGAATCACTGGCTGGGCCCAGGTAAACGGGCGGAATGATATTTCCTGGGAGGAAAAGTTCGCGCTTGATGTCTGGTATGTGGACAACCAGTCGTTTTGGCTGGATATGAAAATTTTATTCATGACGTTTCATAAGGTCATTAAATCGGAAGGGATTAGCCAGAAGGGCATTGCTACCGTTGAAAAATTCACCGGATCATCGCGAACGGGGGTAAAACATTGATAAAACTATGCATCATTGGCCAAGGCGGCCATAGCAAAGTGGTTGAAGATATTGCTCTCTCGTTAGATGAATATACAATCGCGGCACGCCTTGATGACAAATTCAAGTGTGTGGAAGAAAAAGATGGGGTGCTATATGGCCCGATTATCCTGGCGAAGGAACTTTCGTTAAATGACAAGAGCATGAAGTTTGTGCTTGCTGTAGGCAATAATGAAGCCCGGAAAAAGATTTCCGGGGAACTTTCATTGCCCCTGGAACGGTATGCCGTCCTGGCACATCCGACCGCTGTGGTCAGCATGTCGGCAAAGATAGGGAACGGGACGGTCATCATGCCCAATTGCATCGTTAATGCAGCGGCTACAGTTGGCAATCATGCCATTTTAAATACCGGTTCCGTGATCGAACACGACACAATTCTAGGAGATTACACCCATGTAAGCCCGAACGCCGCTTTAACAGGAGGGGTTGGAGTTGGGGAAGGAACGCAGATTGGAGTCGGCGCAACTGTCATTCCAGGCATCCAGATTGGTGACTGGTGCATGGTAGGTGCCGGGGCAACTGTCATCAATCCAGTAAACAACTTTGAAACCGTAGCAGGAACACCGGCAAAACCAATCACGAAAGTAAGGGTGTGAATCTGAATGATCGTTAAAGAAAAACAAAAAAGGATCTATCTATCTTCCCCACACATGAGCGGGCGGGAGCAATCCTATATACAAGAGGCTTTTGAAACGAACTGGATTGCCCCTTTGGGCCCAAATGTCAATGCATTTGAAGAAGAGATTGCCGCATATGCCGGCGTGAATGGCGCGGCAGCGGTCAGTTCGGGTACAGCAGCGATTCATTTGGCGCTGGAGCTCTTGGAGATTGGCAGAGGCGACCGGGTATTTTGTTCCTCGTTGACCTTTATGGCCAGCGCCAACCCGATTCTGTATCAGGGAGGAGAGCCTGTTTTCATTGACTCGGAGCCCGATACGTGGAATATGTGCCCACTGGCATTGAAGCGGGCTTTTAAAGAAGCGGCCCAAACAAATAAGCTTCCGAAAGCGGTAATCGTCGTCAACCTTTATGGGCAAAGCGCAAAGATGGATGAAATTTCGGCAATTTGCAATGAATACGAAGTGCCGTTCATTGAAGATGCGGCTGAATCCCTTGGATCCGAATACAAAGGAAGAAAAAGCGGCAGCTTTGGAAAATTTGGCATCTATTCGTTTAACGGAAATAAAATCATCACAACTTCAGGAGGGGGCATGCTTGTTTCCGATGATGTAGCGGCTTTGGAAAAAGCAAGGTTTTTGGCTACTCAGGCGCGTGACCCAGCACCTTATTACCAGCACAGCACGATAGGCTTCAACTATCGGATGAGCAATATCCTCGCCGGGGTCGGACGTGCCCAGCTCGAGGTCCTTGATGACCGGGTTAAGGCTAGAAGGGCCATATTCAATAGGTATGCTGAAGCACTTGGATGCATCCCTGGAATAAACTTTATGCCTGAACTGGAAATGACGCTATCAAATCGGTGGTTGACGACATTTACACTCGACAAAAACGTCACATGCGTTTCACCGATGGATCTAATCAACCGTCTTGCCGAAGAAAATATTGAAGCCCGTCCCGTCTGGAAACCGCTCCATATGCAGCCGGTTTTCGATGGAGTCAACTATTACCCACATGAGCCAGGGAATTGCGTGTCATCTGCTTTATTTGCCAATGGTGTTTGCCTTCCGTCGGGATCCAATATGACCTTAGATGAACAGGAACGAGTTATAGAGGCGGTTAAGGATGCGTTTAATTGACCACTTAAAATAAGGAGGCCGGGGTATAGGCCTCCTTTTGTCATTCAGAACCAAACTTCTAATTAGCTTTCCATTTAGGCTGAATCAAAGACTTTAAATTCTTAGGTAACTTGTATGGACCTGCTGTTTGGCGGAAGAAAAAGCCATGCACCTTAGAGTCCAGGGGCATGGCTTTTTTAAAATTCAAGTTTTGCGGTTTTTCCCGTGTGGTTCAATTAGATTCAGCTTTTGCGGTTTTCGTGATCGGTTCAATTTTCAAGTGTTCATTAAGCATCTGTGAGAGCTTTTCCCGCTCTTCATCAGGTACTTCAAAATAATAGACTCCATCCTTTTTCAAATTGTTTCCGCTTATTTGGATTCGTTCAAGGTTATTTCTCGTCTTTGAATAGTTTTCTTGGAGTTTTTTCATCTCGTTAAATGTTAAATTCGTTTTCATGTTGTTTCCGATAACCTCTAAAATACTTCGGTAGTTTGCCAGTGTTTTAACAGTTGCAGCTTCCTTAATAAATGCCTGGATGACTTTTTGTTGCCGTTCCTGGCGGCCGAAATCGCCCTTTGGGTCTAAATGGCGCATTTGCGTGAATTTAAGGGCTTCCGCTCCATTCAAATGCAACTGGCCTACAGGAAAGTGAAATTTGCCATATGAAAAATCCAGAGTGTTATTTACTGTTACGCCGCCAACGGCATCTACGAGTTCCTGAAAACCATTTGTGTTAACCGCGATGAAGTAATCGATTGGGACATTGAGGAAATGTTCAATCGTTTTAATGCTCATATCCACTCCACCGTATGTGTAGGCATGATTGATTTTATCCTCTACCCCTTTTCCGATGATTTTGGCATATGTATCACGGGGAATGCTCACAATTTTTATCGATTCTTCATCAGGGTTAACCGTTAGCAGCATGAGGGAATCGGGGCGTCCACGGTCTCCTTCACGCTGGTCTACCCCTAATAATAAGACCGAGAAGGGATCTTGTTTTGCTAAATCAATCTGCCGTTGATCATTTTTGGGCCTATCCAGGGGTTCATGTGTGTTTTTTAGTGTGGTGGCAATCGATTGATAGACAGAATACCCGTAGACGGCTGCTCCTGCGAATAACAGGAGAATGAGAATAAGCGTAATTCGAAAACCCTTTTTTCTTTTGTTCGTTTTTAGTGACTTGTTTTCTTTTTCCATTCTTACACTTCCTTTGATGCACTCTAGGTTCATTGTATCATTGGGGCCAACTTAACGTTATTCGACTAAATGACTAGTTCAACCCCAACATACCGAGAGTACCAACATTTCTAGGAAAATATCCCTGGGATAGAGGTCCTTTACATGATTAAAAATTTTTCCACTATATTAATTGCTTGTTAACTAATTGTTACGAAAGGATGATTCTTTTTTAAAAAGAGGTCTTTGGATCGGGGAAATGGTGTTTTTAGGGAATGAAAAGCTGATTAAACAAGGGAAGACAAGAGGTGTGTTACATAAGTACCAGTTTTGTTTTTTCAATAGAAATAAGTTGATTATTTTTGGGTCCTTTTGCCGAGCTGCTCTACCGTCATAATTAAAAATGAATAAATCAGCATATATCAAAGGATTGAACCCCAGTGGTACGGTTGATATGGCTAGAACGGAAAGCGAAGAATTGAGCAAAATGGAAAAATGACTTGAGGCAGGTAAATAAATGAAGAAAAGATTTCAATTTAAAAAGGATATAAATAGGAACATGGATGTAACTGGTGAACAAGGCGAGAAAGATTTCATTTTTAAGAGTGAATCAAGTAAACGCTGGAATGTCATGGTCTTTTTCTGTGCTTCCTTTGCCGCCCTGTTCGCGCTTGCGGTCTTTTTTTCCGGCCTTGGCCTTTATTTTAATCCAGTGATGCCAAAGCTGGAAACAAAGGTAGCCGATGAATTTAATGTTATTGCACCATCGGAAACAATGACGGCCACACAGCCTGTTTCAGCCAAACAAGATGTCAGTTTTTATCAAAACAAAGTCTCGTATAACAAAGATGTGTACGCCTTTTATGTGAATTGGGACAGCAACAGTGAACAATCGCTAAAGGATCATAGTGAAGAAATTGATGTATTAGTCCCGCAATGGCTAAGCCTGAATGAAGACCTTGGGGTGGAGAGCGATATCGATCCGGATATCGTAAAGCTTGCGAGGGAAAAGGGTATGAAAATTACCCCGTTGATTCATAACATACAGAATGGAAAATGGAACCGGGAAACGGTAACTACCCTGTTGAATTCGCCAGGGGAACGGGCGAAATTGATAAAAAACCTGCATGGCCTTATTAAAGAAAATGGATTTGATGGCATCAACATTGACTTTGAAAATTTGGATAGAAAAACCCGCGATCAATTGACCCAGTTTATGAAGGAACTGTACGAGGCATTCCATGCGGACGGGCTAACCGTCTCGATGGATGTCCCAGCTGCGAATCCAGCGTATGATTACCAGCAGCTTGAGAACCATGTGGACCAGTTGATTGTGATGGCCTACGATGAGAATGTCAACTCACCTGGCCCAATTGCTTCCACATCCTGGTTTCAAAGCGTTCTTGCAAAATTGCCTAAGGACAAGCTTATTGTAGCCCTGGGCAATTACGGCTATGACTGGGAGTGGGAAAGCCAGGAGCCGGGTGAAGCAGTTTCATTTGATGATATTACGAGGCTTGCTGGAAAAGCAGGCTTGACCATCCAGTGGGATGATATTAGCCAAAACCCGTACGTGAAATATACAAAAAGCGGTAAACTGCATGAAATATGGTTTCTTGACAGCGCAACCTTCTACAATCAGCTGAAACTATCCGAAGAGGCCGGTGCAAAAGGAGTCGCACTCTGGAGGCTCGGGGCAGAAGACCCCTCAGTGTGGGATATCCTTAAAGGAAACAAACTCCAAGAAATGCAAACGGTCAAAAATGGCGGGAATATTTTTAGCAAGGGAGATGGGAATGTATTCAGGGCCTCGGAGAGCAGGGAGGAAGGCAAGCGCAGCTTTTTGTTTAATGAGGCAGGTTTCATTACACATGAATCGTATATTTCCAATCCGAAGGCATATGAGTTTGAACGTTTAAGCAAAGCGGAAGGAAAGGAAATCGTTTTGACGTTTGATGATGGGCCTACCCCTGAATATACGGGGGAAATTCTGAGAATCTTGAAGGAACAAGGAATCCCGGCTACGTTCTTTTTGATTGGCAAAAATGCCGCCCTTCATCAGGACATCGTGAAACAAATGGTAAAGGATGGCCATGAGGTTGGCAGCCATACGTTTACACATCCAAACACAAAGGATTTATCCGAGGAAAAGCTGACTTTCGAGTTAAACAGCACCCAGCGAGTGATCCAGGGGATTACCGGCCATACTACCATGCTCTACCGTTCTCCTTTGGGAGATGAAGAGGCAAAGTATTTTCCTGATCATTTTGAACTGATGAAGAAAGCAACGGAATTGGGCTATATAACGGTTAACTATGATGTGGATTCAAGGGATTGGGAGCTACGGGACAGGGATGCGATTGTGGAGAATGTCCTGAAGCAGGCTTCCGGAGGCGACATCATTTTGCTTCATGACGGCGGCGGGGATA
The DNA here is from genome assembly GCF_032667185.1 of Neobacillus sp. YIM B06451. NCBI lineage: Bacteria > Bacillati > Bacillota > Bacilli > Caryophanales > Bacillaceae > Neobacillus > Neobacillus sp. YIM B06451. The sequence goes on from NZ_JAVFKJ010000012.1 coordinate 52,023, forward strand.
GGCAGGCGACGGTTGAAGCCCTGCCAATCATCATTGAACAATTGAAGGCAAAGGGATATACGTTTACAACAGTCAGTGAGTTGATGAGCCAAAATCAAAATAATGTCATGCCCGCTGTGGCGGATGTGGAAAAGCCGATTGTCCATAGCTCCAAACTCGTGCTTTTGGGTATAGCCCATTTTAAAACTGTAACAGTGGGGTTGCTAATCGGGATAATGCTTGTTCTCGCTCTTAGGCTTTTGATCTTAGGCTTTTTGGCTATAAAACATAAAAAGCAGGTACGGCGGGCTGGCTTTCATCAGGGAGGACCTTTCAATCCATTAGTGAGTGTTGTCATTCCCGCATTTAACGAAGAAAGAGTGATAAAGAAGACGATTGAGTCGATTATGAAAAGCGACTATCCCAATCTCGAAATTATAGTAGTCGATGACGGCTCAAAGGATAAAACATCCCTTACAGTTAGCGAGAATTTCTCCGAACATGAAAATGTCCATTTGGTACATAAAAAGAATGGCGGAAAAGCATCGGCCCTCAATGAAGGAGCGAAGACGGCGAAGGGGGAGATCCTGATCGCCGTGGATGCTGATACAAATGTCACCCCTGAAGCAATTTCATTCCTGGTGCGCCACTTTGAGGAAGGACAGATAGCGGCGGTATCAGGAAATGTTCGTGTCGGAAACAGGAGGAATTTGCTAACCATCTGGCAGCACATTGAATATGTCACCGGATTTAATATTGAAAAACGTGCTTTTGCCACGCAAAATTGTCTCACAGTTGTGCCAGGAGCCATTGGTGCCTGGAGGAAACAGGTGGTTGAAAAGCTTGGCTATTTTTCCGATGATACACTGGCTGAAGATACGGACATGACCTTGAAAATTCTTCGCGAAGGCTATAAAGTAACGGTTGAAGAAAAAGCGGTAGCCTACACCGAAGCGCCTAAAACGTTGCGTGATTTCCTTAAACAGCGTTTCAGGTGGACATTCGGGACATTGCAATGCTTCTGGAAGCATAAGAAAGCTTTTGCGGGAAGAAAACATAAATCGCTCGGATTCCTTGCAATGCCGAATATGCTGCTGTTCCAGTTTATTGTCCCATTTTTTGCACCAGTTATTGATGTGTTGTTTATCTGGAAACTCGCAACTGGCGAAGTAGGGGCATCCCTGCTTATTTTTGGGACGTATTTCTTAATCGACTTGATTGTCAGTTTAATTGCCTTTAAACTCGAGAAATTAAGTGCGAAACCGTTACTTAGCATGATTCTTCAAAGAATAGTTTATCGCTATTTATTGCTGTGGGTCACATGGAAAGCCCTGATGGTTGCGCTTAAAGGAACCCGGGTTGGCTGGGGGAAATTAAAGCGAAGCGGAGATTTGGCGCCTGAACGCGGGTTGTTTGGATGAGCAGGGAATGCCACTGTCGAAACGTTTAAAGACAAGACTATTAAATTTGCATATTTAAAGATTAAGACCGTTTCTCTAATTTGAAACGGTCTTAATCCGTTTAGAGGGGTAAGGCTGTTTTGATAGGGAATTTAAGTTCAGCTGATCTGGATGGCCGTGCTAAAAACCGAGTGCCTATCTGTGAAACAAAAACTGTGAAACAAGATTTTTCGGGTGGTGCCAGGCACTGTTCGTATAAAGTTGCATTTGTAATTTGGGGATTGGGTGTGCAAGAATAAGGTAAGGACATTGATTTTGGGAGCTGAATGATTTTGGATAAACAGACTGCTGAGTATTGGATTTCCCGCTTGGGGCTTGAGCCGCACGCAGAGGGTGGCTATTATAAGCAGACGTACATGTCGATGGAAGATGTGCCGGGGAAGGAGCGGGTGCTTTATACGAGCATTTACTTTTTGCTGCGAGACGGAGAGGTGTCGCATTTTCATCGGCTGAAGTCAGATGAGCTTTGGTATTTCCATGCCGGGGATTCGCTTTCGGTCCATATGATTCATGAGAATGGCGAGTATGAGGAAGTGCTGCTCGGCCTGGATTTGGAGAAAGGGGAGGTTCCCCAGCTGCTCGTTCCGAAGAATACGATTTTTGGATCGTCTGTTTCGCCGGAAGGAAATTATGCGCTTGTCGGCTGCATGGTATCTCCTGGATTTGAATACACGGACTTCGAGCTTTTCACCCAGGAGGAATTGGTGAAGGATTATCCGCAGCATCGGGAGATTATTGGGAAAATGGCGTATGAAACACTTCCTGAATAGGAGCAGCTGCGTTTTTTGGACTTGATTTATCGTGCGAAATATGCCCATTGATACTTCTTTAAGAATTTATAAAAACAACATTGTTGATAACTCAAAAATTAGTTATTGTAATCCAGCTCCAGCGCCTAGCCCCTCGAGGTCTTAAGCCGGTTCCCTCCGGAGGGCAGGCCCGTCCTGCGGGCCCCGTCTTAAGCTTGTCGGGGCTGAACAAGGCGCTTGCGCATCTTGTTCTTAAAAAAACTACAATAGAAAACGTGAGAGGATGAAGAGAATGGTGAATAGAAGGGAAGAAATTATCGGTTGGGGAAAAGCCATTTTGATTGCGATATTGTTAGCATTTTTGACTCGTACTTTTCTCCTGACGCCGATTGAGGTCGAGGGCGCTTCGATGGAACCGACCTTGCAGACCCATGAACGGATGATTGTCACGAAGATTGGTGAGCTAAAGCGGTTTGATATCGTGGTTTTCCATGCGAATGAGCGGGAAGATTACATAAAGCGGATCATTGGGCTGCCTGGGGACAGGATCGAGTATAAGAATGATAAGCTGTATGTGAATGGCAAGGCGTATGATGAGCCGTACCTTGACGAGTTCAAAAAGGAGATTGCGGGTGGTACGCTGACTGATTCGTTCAAGCTAGAGGAAACGGCTGTTGGCGAATCGATCGTTCCAAAGGGCCATTTATTCGTTTTGGGTGATAACAGGAGATACAGCAAGGATAGCCGCCATATCGGGGCGATTCCGGTTGAAGATGTGGTCGGAACCACGAAGGTTGTGTACTGGCCGTTAAAGGAAATCAGGATTATCAAGGAATAATTGCATGTTTAAAGCTGCCGGTTTGGCGGCTTTTTTATTTGGACCTTGCGTGTGGTCTGAAACGGGGAGCACGCTTTTATGTTTGGATAGTCCCTTGTTTGCTTGGAGGTTGGGAAAATTTTGAGCGGGTTGGCCCGTTGCTTTGTTTGCCCTTTGAAAAATCTTTTTAAAATTTTCGGAAAAATGATATTATGGGGGAAATTGGAAGGAAAAAGGTGAGCTAATGGGTTCTTGGAGAAACCCGATTCTGTTGTTGACAGGGATAGGCATTTCGTATTTGGGCAGCTGGCTATATCTTGTCGCGCTGAATATTTCTATCCTTGATTTAACGGGGTCGGCCGCAGCGGTCGCTGGCTTGTATATTATCAGGCCAATTGCGGTATTAATTACGAATACTTGGTCGGGAAGTGTAATCGACCGGGCAAATAAACGAAAGCTGATGATTGCGACCGATGTCATTCGGGGATTGCTTGTATTCATTATCCCTTTTACAGATTCGCTCTGGCTGATATATTTTATCATGCTTCTGATCAATATCGCCGGGGCATTCTTCGGGCCAAGTTCAACTGTGTATATTACAAAATTGGTTCCTGAAGAAAACCGGAAACGGTTCAATTCGATTATGAGCATGACCGCTTCAGGCGCGTTTTTGCTCGGGCCGGCCATCGCAGGAATGCTTATTATGGTGGCGGGTACGGAAATTTGCATCATCATCAACGCGATTTCGTTCATTATTTGCGCATTCTTTATTTACCTGCTCCCGAATGTTGATAAGGCAAGTGCGGAGGGAAGGGAGCCAATCCGCCTGAAAACCTTGGTGGAGGATTGGAAAGCGGTCCGGAATTTTGTTGTTGGTGCCAAATTCTTTATTGTCGTATATTTGCTTTACCAGAGTGCGACATTGATTGGGTTCGCCCTCGACCCGCAGGAAGTAACGTTTATTAAAAAAATCCTTGGCTTGTCGACCAGGGATTACGGGTTAATTGTAAGCATTACAGGAATTGGGGCGCTGGCAGGCTCGTCTGTCGCCGCGATGGTATCGAAGAAAATCCCTCTGAAATTTTATCTCGGCGGTGGAATGCTTCTTTCGTCGGTAGGCTATTTGGCTTTCTACTCATCATTTAATTTTCTGACCGCTACTGCAGCTTTCGTTTTTCTCGGATTTTTCATGGCGTTCGCGACAACCGGCTATGCAACCTTTTTCCAGAACAAGGTGCCGGTCGAGCTGATGGGAAGGTTTGCGAGCGTGGCGGAAATGGCGCAGGGAGTCATTCAAATTGGGTTGACGCTGCTAGTCGGCTTTTTCGCGGAATGGTTCAGCCTCCAGTTTGTGTGCATCGTGTTCTCGATTGCCGGACTATTTTTATCGGCAAGCCTGTTTTCGGCCATTATTCTGCCTTCGAGGGCGGGCTATTTTAAAGAAAAGGCCCAGGGAGTTCCGAGTTAGGAGCAGCTATTTGTAAAAAAGAAATGAAGTGTGAAATAAAAAAAGTAGTGCACGCCGGCGTGGCAGCACTACTTTTTTAATTTTACAAAGAAGCGCCTTTATCCTTGTGCAAATAGTGCGAGACATCCGCGGCTTTGACGTTTTTGAAAACATTGATGACGAAGAGCAGGACGGCGAGGACTAGGATGTTCGGGAAGATTTGCAGCAGGATGATGAGTGATTCGTTTCCAAGAAGCAGGAAGGACAGGCCAAGCATGAATAAAGGCAATGAGATGTTATAAAGCCAGAAATGAAGTTTCGCCAGCTGTGTCTCGCCAGCTTTTGGAAAAAGGACATAGATGACGCCGAACAAAGCCATGGATGCCCAGCCTACTAGGTTAATATGGGCATGCGCCCCCGCTAGCCTATGATCGCCGATAATTTCCATCGTAATCCCCATTCCAACGCCAATCAAAAAGTAAAGAGCCGCAACTTTCAGGAAGAGAGTGCCGAATTTCACAGAAACCACCTCCTTATTAAGAATTGTTTACAGTTATAGTATACAAGATGAAGATAGTAAATATGAATGGCGCATTTTGAATATTCAGGCAATTCGAATCGACATTTTATGCAAAAAGTAAAATTGGCATCGGTTTGGGAGGAACCTGACGAGCGAAAATGAATAATTGGGACATTCAGATACGCTGGTGGTTCATTTATAAAGCCGGATGAACTTCTGACTCAATAGGGGCAAAAACCCAGAAAGCTGTCTGAAGCGGGTTGAACTTCTGACTCGATAGGCGCATAATTCCTGAAAGCTGTCAGAAGTAAGGTGGCCTTCTGACTCGATAGGGGAAAAAACCCGAAAAGCTGTCAAAGTCCAGCTCCAAAAAGAAACGGCCCGCTGCTCTAGCGGGCGCGTTTCTATCTATTGAACAAATTGATTAGCCAGCTTTGCGTTTTTGGCCTGCTTGGGGCCTGTTGTTTGCTTTCGCGTGCAATCTGTAGGGCACGATTCACATCAATCATTCCGCTTCCATATTGCGCGTCCCTTCCACGGATCCCAAGGTCGGCCGCGGATTTTTTAATAATGCGGATGACTTCCTTGTTCGTCAGCTTCGGGTTTTCCGAGCGGACCAGGCCTGCCAGACCGGCGACATGCGGGGAGGCCATTGAGGTACCGGATAGCGCGGCATACTGTTTTTTGAAATACGTGCTTGGGATGTATACCCCCGGAGCGGCGACGTCCACGTAGGTTCCATGATTGGAAAATTCGGCGAGCCTGCTATCCTGGTCGACGGCGGAAACAGCAATCACTTCAGGATAGGAGGCTGGGTAGGTCGGCTGCCGTGTATTGTCGTTCCCTGCTGCAGCGACAATCACAACATCTTTTTTATTGGCATAATCAATCGCTTCCTTTAAAACCTGGGAATGCTGATAGTTGCCAAGGCTTAGATTAATCACCTTCGCTCCGTTGTCAACTGCCCAATAGACTCCCTTGGCGATGTCAGATGTCGTGCCATACCCTTTCTTGCCCATCGCCTTTACCGGCATGATTTTGTTGTACCACGTTATCCCTGCAACCCCCCGGCCGTTGTTTGTCTCAGAAGCAATGATACCGGCGACGTGGGTACCGTGGCCATTGTCATCATCGGGATTGCTATTATCGGCAAGGACATTGTAGCCTGCGACAAGCCTGTTTTTTAAATCGGGATGGTCCAAATCAACCCCCGTATCGACAATCGCGATTGTGACCTTTTTAGAGCCACGTGAAATCTCCCAGCCATTCTCAGTCCCAATTACAGGAAGATTCCATTGATATTGTTCACGGTAAAAAACATCGTTCGGAGTGGGGACGGCATTTTGCATGAGAATGTAATGATGTTCCGCGAACTCCACATCTTTTCTTTTTCCAAAATAATTAATTAGCTTTTCGGCGTTCATGGTCCTTGACTTGAAAATATAAGTTGAATTGAATTTTTTCACAAGTTCACCGTTAATTTCGGCATTGATTCGCGTAATTTCCTCCGGTGCCGGGTGGCCGGTAAAATCGACGACTACTTCATTGTCGACAAAATGGCTCGTATCCCGTTCGTTATGATAAATTTTCTGGATAGAAGGATTGGTATCAAGGTATCGTTTAGTCTCTCCGCCATTCCAGACGTTGTCATACTCGGTAATCCGCAGCCTGTGGCCGTCGCGCTGCTGAATCTGCTGTAGATTCTGGCTTAATTGGGGCCGGGATGCCCCTTGGCGGTTCGTGTCGCTTTTATCAAGAAATAACACGCCACCCGCCAGCACAGCTATCGCGACAACACCGCCTGCAAGAAGATATTTATTAAACATGGAACAATCACCCCAATTTTTCTTGTATATGTATAGGGTGCAATCAACCGGCAAATTTAACGAAGGAAATTAATGGGTTTTGAAGAGTTTTTTGAAAAAAGGATGTATGTTTTGGGGTATTCGGGTATGATTGTGGAAAGAAATGGGGGAAGTTACATGTTTCCGGTACTTGAGACAGACAGGCTTATTTTGCGTGAAATAGTCAAAGAAGATGCCGCGGCCATTTTTGCGTGCTTTTCAAACGAAGACGTTGTCCGGTTCTATGGGCAGGAGCGCCTTGAAACAGTTGAACAGGCAGAAGGATTCGTAGAGTTTTTTGCGAAAAATCTTCTCGAAAAAAGGGGCATCCGCTGGGGAATCGAGCTCAAAGGCGCGAATGGGTTGATTGGGACAATCGGCTTCAATGCCTGGAGCCCTAAGCACAAACGCGCGGAAATCGGCTATGAACTCCATCCCGGCCACTGGCGAAAAGGCTATGTGTCGGAAGCGTTGCAGAAGGTCATTTCCTACGGCTTTGAAGAGTTGGGATTAAACCGGATCGGAGCGGTTGTTTTCCTCGAAAATGAAGTATCAAGCAACCTGCTTCTGAAGGCCGGTTTCCAAAAAGAAGGGATATTGCGCGATTATATGATCCAAAATGGAACTTCCTATGATACATATGTGTATTCACTTTTAAAAAGAAATAGTTGACAGATTTTTCGGTTAACAGTAAGATAAGTAAAAGTTTTCCATAGTGAAACGCACTGATGAGGAGCAGTAGGGGATTTTTTATTGTCAGAGAGCTGCTGGCTGGTGAAAAGCAGTCAATTTGATTCCCGAACTCGCCTTTGAGCGGCCAGGCTGAATATCTTAGGCCTAGACGGTTAACTCCCGTAATCGAGTCTTGAGAAGGTTTGCATATATTTTGGCAAACCAAAAAGAGTGGTAACGCGGCAAAAGCTTGTCGTCTCTTTACGGGGCGGCGGGCTTTTTTTATTTTTCAAAAGAAAAAGGGGGAAGTGTGATGCAGGAGGATTGCTTCATTTGCAAAAAGCACAAGGGCCTTATTCAAACGGCCGGGGAAATGATTTATGAAGATGACTATGTGTACGTTGGCCATATCGATAGCGGCGGGAAGCCGAATTACCTTGGCCACATTATGATCGATTTAATAAGGCATGCGCAAACGCTTGCGGATATGGAGCCGGAAGAAGCGCAGGCGTTTGGGTTAATCATGTCGAGGGTGAGCAAGGGCTTGAAGGAGTGCGAAGGAGCCGAGCATATTTATGCGGTTGTTTCGGGAAATGCCGTACCGCATCTCCATATGCATCTTGTGCCAAGGTATCCCGGCACACCGGAAGAGTATTGGGGGCCATTTGCCGTGTATGACTCGCCAAACGCACGGATGGGGAACAACAACGATGTCATACGGGTTTGCCAGCGCATCCGGTCGTTTCTAGAAGATGGTGGCAAAAATGACTAGCGAAATCAGCTGGGTTGGTAGCGAGAAAGATTTTGTTGACGAAATCAGCGTTGAAACGGTTGGCCCGATTGTCCTCGGCCGGTTTGGCGGAAATTCTTCTGCGGGCCAGTATAAAAATGAGGATGGATGCATTGCTTGGACGGACGCGGAAAATGGCTATGAATTCGTTGTCCTTCTTGATGCACACAGCTCAGCCGACAGCGCGGAACTGGTTGTAAGTGAATTTGAAAAACGAAAGGAAGAGATAAAGGAGATTTTGCGGCTGCCGGTGAATAGGACTTTCAGGGATTTGGAAAAGCGGATTCTTACCATCTTTCAGGATAAGGATTTTAAAAAAAGATGCAGGGAGCTTCGGGGCGAAACAGCGTGCCTGATTGCAGTTCGTAAAGAGAATTTTCTTTTGTGGTTTTCAATTGGTGACTGCATCCTTTATTTGCATCATCCGCAACTGGCCGCGTTACAGGAGTTACAGCAGAACCATCGAAGTTTTTATGAGTGGGTAGGAAAAGTGAATTCGTTCGAGCTGCCTGTTCCTTGCTACAGCACAGGGTGCAAGGAACTTAGGAAAGGGACTAACCATATCCTTCTGACCACGGATGGACTGGTTGAATGCCAGGGCTCGGGATTTGATCAACCCGAAAATGTTTTTGTACCTTTCCGGAATGCTGCGAATGATGAAGGTGTGAGAAGGCTGTTAACGACAGTTCAGGAAAAAAATGTCCGCGACAGTACTACAATACTTTCCTGGCTGATTGAAAATGAGACAGATGCAAGCGAGCCAAGCGATTCAGTTAACAGAAGGGATGGTTAATTGATGAAAGCGATAATTTTTGATTTTGACGGAACCCTCGCCGATACACTGCCGATTTGCTATTTTGCATTTCAGTCGGTTTTCAAGGAATACGATGGCCTGGATTTAACTTCGGAGCAGATAAAGGCGATGTTCGGCCCATCTGAAACGGGCATCATCCGCGAAAACCTTCTGCACGGTAGACATGATGACGCAATCGAGTTATTTTACGAAAAATACAGAGAAAAACATGATGAGTTTGTTGAGAAGAATGAGGAGATAAGCAGCCTCTTAAAGCAGTTGAAGAGCGAAGGCTACAAATTGGGAATCGTGACCGGAAAGGCGAAGAGGAGCCTCGATATATCGCTTCAGTGCCTGGGGATGGAAGGAATGTTCGATGTGGAGATAACCGGGGATGATGTTGATATTCCCAAGCCCCATCCAGAGGGGATTCATAAGGCGTTGGCCGAACTTGGCGTTTCCCCGGCAGAAGCGATTTTCCTCGGGGACAGCGATGCCGACATCCTTGCTGGAAAGAAAGCGAACGTTCATACAATCGGTGTACAATGGCTTCCAAATTACCAATCGCTTGAGTTTTCAGTACAACCGGATGAGGTGTTTACGAGTTTTCGGGAATTGGTGAATTTATTAAAAAAGGGCTGATTGAATTGGGTGCTTTTAGAAAAGAGGGTAAGGTCTTAACACCTCCTTAATTGGCAAAAGAGAGCATTGAAATCACTTTAATGCTCTCTTAATTATGTTGGTTAACACAATAGTATTCAGCTATTTCCTTAACCCGATCCAAGGTAATTCCATTTCGGAATTCGACAGCTAAAGGATGATCGGTTGGTTCTAATTCAATGAATGGCCGAATGCCATCTGGCCTAAAATGGATCATTGCTTTTAAGTTTACCGTATCAGGGTAAATGGATAATTCGGTAGAAAGCCAACCAAACATTAGTTCCAATAGTTCTTGTTTATCCCAGTATTCTTTTACTCTATTGAAATTCGCTTCACTTAAGGAAACCCAAACACCCCAAATTAAATGTTCATCAGTCCCGAGGATAGGGACTTCTATACATCCACGAATAAAGAAATGTTCTTTCTCCATTACGCATAAGTCGTCGTCCAGTTCAAATTTATCTTCCCGTTCTTCAGGACCAAAATAATAGTAATAGACAGGAGCAGGATTTCCGTAACTTCGCGGAAGTTCTTCGTGATATTGACCGCAGCAACTACAAGTATATCCCTCAATTTTTGCCACTTAATTCACCACCATTATTTCTTCTTAGGAAAGATTATAGCATTTATTAGAATATCGGTGATTCAACAATAAAAATGACAGACCAAAATGTTTATTGGTCTGTCAATGGGATGGTTACTTATTTGTATTTTATCCTTAAGGAGTTTCTTTAGGTCTCTTTTGCTACAGTTTGAACTCTAGGTTAATTCTGTAGTTGATGTTTATTTTTCAAAACAGTTTTGTTAATGAAAGGAAGTACGTAGCGGTCAAGGCCGTATTTGCCAGCATTGGCGCCAGCGACAAGGATGATGAAGCCCATCAGGATGTCAGTAGGGTTGTGGCTTACTGTGCCTGCAAGCATGAAGCTAAAGTTCATCACAAGGCCGAAGAACATTGCCGCACTAGTGAGGCAGCCGAGGATCAGGCCAAGGCCGACAAGGAATTCACCCCAAGGGATCAGGACGTTGAACAATTCGACGTTCGGAATCGCGAAAGCGTTCAGGAAGTCAACATACCAGCCGTAGACGATTCCATCCGGGCCTTTGACCGGGTTGGCGGCAGCGCCTTTCAAGAATCCTGCAGCATCAAAACCTCCAGTGATTTTGCCCCAGCCGGCAGTCAGCCACATGTAGCCAAGATAGATACGTAAGACAGCGAGAANAACCGGGTTAGCGGCGGCGCCTTTCAAGAAGCCGGCAGCGTCAAATCCGCCAGTGATTTTGCCCCAGCCTGCAGTTAGCCACATGTAGCCAAGATAGATACGTAAGACAGCGAGAAGTCCGGCGGCGACATTATTTTTTCTTAAGAAAGAGTTAAACATGGATAATTCCCCTTTTCGTTAAAAATTTAATTATGTTGTTTACACTGTTATCATAATCGGATTTTTAACGTATCGGTAGGGGGTTTCCAGTTTATTCAACAATTCGACAAAGCTTCTTGACAAAGATGTGACATTGGTCACAATTGATTTCATAAAAGCGGAAATGAACGCCTATTAATCATGAAAAGAGAGGTTGGCCCCAGCCGTATGGGGGGTACAACAAGCACTAGTACAAAAACTGCCCGCTTAAAGATGGATGCAAGATCGTTGTAAACCAGTTTGACAACCAATAATGGGTTTTGTATAGTAGGGGCGAAGATGATGAATGGAGTGATTCTCTTGAATTCAAACTCAGAATTGGAAAATTTGGATCTTATAGATTTAATCAGCGAACGGCATAGCTTGCTCCGGAGCATCTTGGGAAAAGCCTGGAACGACAATAGCGAGATTTATATTTCCAATTCCGAATGGTATATAATGGCCAGGATTTATAAAAAACAGCCGACTATATCGTATGTGACCAAGAATGTGGAAATTTCCCGCCAGGCGATCCATAAGTTTATCAAAAACCTTTCGGCAAAAGGTTTAGTGGAAATTAGGAATGCAGAAAACAACAGGAAAGAGAAATGTATCCAGCTAACCCCGCTAGGTGAAGAATGCTACGAAAAAATCGTAGACCTTAAGGCCCGGCTTGTAAACAAAATTGCAGAGAACATCGGTGCGGAGAAGGTAGAGGAACTTAAAAATCTTTTAAAGCTCGATTGGAAGATATAATTCATTTAAAATAAGACAAAAAAAGAATGCCATGAAATTTACAAGGGCACTCTTTTTTTAGCTGATTGCTTAACCAACTGTATTACCATATCATGTACTTTTTCAACTGTAGTGTCCAGCGATATAGCCAATTCTTTAAATAAGACGTGTTGGATATGTTCCAGCAGCTTGCGGTCTGATTCGTAAAGTTTTTTACCATGAAGTTCAGCATCCAGCTTTTTTTGCATCAGTGTCTTTACAACTTTGGCAATTTCCTTTCGATTACCCGTATTTACGATATCGTTATATTGCCTATAACGAATATTAGGGTTTTCTATCCATTTAACTCCTGGATATTGGAATGATTCAAGGAGTTCATTCGCCTCCTCTTTACTCATAAGTTCCAGCATAGCCACTTTATCGTTATCCACGGGACTGCTTATCGTTAAGTGGCCAATACTGTCAATGGGATGCAGTACATAGTAAGTCTTAGTAATGCCTGACACTGTTTTTTCACAAATATCATCAACCTTGCAAATGCCATGTGCAGAATAGATCATAAAGTCTCCAATAGAAAACATTTGCTCACCTCGGAATATTTGTCAACTAAGTTTATAATATCAGAAAATGAACACATTGTCAACTTGGTTGACTTTAAAGGGATTTTTTGATATGGTTTCCAACTGGCTAGTATACCAACCAGAAATGAAAAAATGCCTGCTATTGAAACTCAATAAGCAGGCATTTTTTATAAACTATTCAAGTTGTGATTGGGTTAGCTTTTATTTCATAGTTAGGCTGATAACCTACTCTTGAAGCCTAGTTTCTTTTTTGAAAACAGTCTTGTTGATAAATGGAAGCACATAACGGTCGAGGCCGTATTTTCCAGCGTTTGCACCAGCGACAAGTATGATGAAGCCCATCAGGATGTCAGTTGGGTTGTGGCTAACAGTTCNAGCGGCAGCGACTTTGTTTTCTCTTAAGAATTTGTTAAACATGGATAATTCCCCATTTCGTTATTTATTTAAATATGTTGTTTACACTGTTATCATAATCCGATTTTTAACATATCGGTAGGGGTTTTCCAGTTTATTCAACAAATAGACAAAGCTTCTTGACGAAGGTGTGACAAACATCACAGTGGAACTGTTTTTATATTGATATGGGGATGAAAGTAGATCCAAATCGGCCGGACTCGTGCAAAGCTAAGTAAAGTGCGTGAGTCCGTTAGCGCCATTTAGACTGGAGGACCTGGCGGAGTAAATAAAAAAGGCCTTCCGGTTGGAAGAGCCTTTTCTTCATTATTTTAGTATCAGTTTACTCTTGAAGCCTAGCTTCTTTTTTGAAAACAGTCTTGTTGATGAAAGGAAGCACGTAGCGGTCAAGGCCGTATTTGCCAGCGTTGGCGCCAGCGACAAGGATGATGAAGCCCATCAGGATGTCAGTTGGGTTGTGGCTAACAGTTCCGGCAAGCATGAAGCTGAAGTTCATCACAAGGCCGAAGAACATTGCNTAAATTAACCTACTCTTGAAGCTGGGCTTCTTTTTTGAAAACAGTCTTGTTGATGAAAGGAAGCACGTAGCGGTCAAGGCCGTATTTTCCAGCGTTTGCACCAGCGACAAGTATGATGAAGCCCATCAGGATGTCAGTTGGGTTGTGGCTAACAGTTCCGGCAAGCATGAAGCTGAAGTTCATCAAAAGGCCGAAGAACATTGCCGCACTAGTGAGGCAGCCGAGAATGAGCCCAAGGCCGACCAGGAATTCACCCCAAGGAATCAGGACGTTGAACAGTTCGACGTTTGGAAGGGCGAAAGCGTTCAGGAAGTCAACATACCAGCCGTAGACGATTCCGTCCGGGCCTTTGACCGGGTTGGCGGCGGCGCCTTTCAGGAATCCTGCGGCGTCAAAGCCTCCAGTAATTTTGCCCCAGCCAGCAGTCAGCCACATGTAGCCAAGATAGATACGTAAGACAGCGAGAAGTGCTGCTGCGATTTTGTTTTCCCTTAAGAAATTATTAAACATGGATAATTCCCCTTTTCTTAAAAAATTTAATTATGTTGTTTACACTGTTATCATAATCCGGTTTCCAACGTATCGGTAGGGGGTTTCCAGTTTATTCAACAATTAGACAAAGCTTCTTGACGAAGGTGTGACAAACATCACAGTGGGGCTGTTTTTATTCTGGTATGGGGATGAAAGTAGATCCGATGCTGCAGGACTCGTGTAAAACTAAGCTAAGCAAAGCGTGTGAGTGCGTTAGCGCCGTTTAAACTGGAGGAGCCTGGCGGAGTAAATAAAAGAGGCCCTTCCGGTTGGAAGAGCCTTTCTTCATTATATTAAATTAACCTACTCTTGAAGCTGGGCTTCTTTTTTGAAAACAGTCTTGTTGATGAAAGGAAGCACGTAGCGGTCAAGGCCGTATTTTCCAGCGTTTGCACCAGCGGCAAGGATGATGAAGCCCATCAGGATGTCAGTTGGGTTGTGGCTAACAGTTCCGGCAAGCATGAAACTGAAGTTCATCACAAGGCCGAAGAACATTGCGGCACTAGTGAGGCATCCGAGAATGAGGCCAAGGCCGACCAGGAATTCACCCCAAGGAATCAGGACGTTGAACAGTTCGACGTTTGGAAGGGCGAAAGCGTTCAGGAAGTCAACATACCAGCCGTAGACGATTCCGTCCGGGCCTTTGACCGGGTTGGCGGCGGCGCCTTTCAGGAATCCTGCGGCGTCAAAGCCTCCAGTAATTTTGCCCCAGCCAGCAGTCAGCCACATGTAGCCAAGATAGATACGTAAGACAGCGAGAAGTGCTGCTGCGATTTTGTTTTCCCTTAAGAAATTATTAAACATGGATAATTCCCCTTTTCTTAAAAAATTTAATTATGTTGTTTACACTGTTATCATAATCCGGTTTCCAACGTATCGGTAGGGGGTTTCCAGTTTATTCAACAATTAGACAAAGCTTCTTGACGAAGGTGTGACAAACATCACAGTGGGGCTGTTTTTATTCTGGTATGGGGATGAAAGTAGATCCGATGCTGCAGGACTCGTGTAAAACTAAGCTAAGCAAAGCGTGTGAGTGCGTTAGCGCCGTTTAAACTGGAGGAGCCTGGCGGAGTAAATAAAAGAGGCCCTTCCGGTTGGAAGAGCCTTTCTTCATTATATTAAATTAACCTACTCTTGAAGCTGGGCTTCTTTTTTGAAAACAGTCTTGTTGATGAAAGGAAGCACGTAGCGGTCAAGGCCGTATTTTCCAGCGTTTGCACCAGCGGCAAGGATGATGAAGCCCATCAGGATGTCAGTTGGGTTGTGGCTAACAGTTCCGGCAAGCATGAAACTGAAGTTCATCACAAGGCCGAAGAACATTGCGGCACTAGTGAGGCATCCGAGAATGAGGCCAAGGCCGACCAGGAATTCACCCCAAGGAATCAGGACGTTGAACAGTTCGACGTTTGGAAGGGCGAAAGCGTTCAGGAAGTCAACATACCAGCCGTAGACGATTCCGTCCGGGCCTTTGACCGGGTTGGCGGCGGCGCCTTTCAGGAATCCTGCGGCGTCAAAGCCTCCAGTAATTTTGCCGAAACCGGCAGTCAGCCACATGTAGCCAAGATAGACACGTAAGACAGCGAGAAGTGCTGCTGCAATTTTGTTTTCCCTTAAGAAATTATTAAACATGGATAATTCCCCTTTTCTTAAAAAATTTAATTATGTTGTTTACACTGTTATCATAATCCGGTTTCCAACGTATCGGTAGGGGGTTTCCAGTTTATTCAACAATTAGACAAAGCTTCTTGACGAAGGTGTGACAAACATCACAGTGGGGCTGTTTTTATTCTGGTATGGGGATGAAAGTAGATCCGATGCTGCAGGACTCGTGTAAAACTAAGCTAAGCAAAGCGTGTGAGTGCGTTAGCGCCGTTTAAACTGGAGGAGCCTGGCGGAGTAAATAAAAGAGGCCCTTCCGGTTGGAAGAGCCTTTCTTCATTATATTAAATTAACCTACTCTTGAAGCTGGGCTTCTTTTTTGAAAACAGTCTTGTTGATGAAAGGAAGCACGTAGCGGTCAAGGCCGTATTTTCCAGCGTTTGCACCAGCGGCAAGGATGATGAAGCCCATCAGGATGTCAGTTGGGTTGTGGCTAACAGTTCCGGCAAGCATGAAACTGAAGTTCATCACAAGGCCGAAGAACATTGCGGCACTAGTGAGGCATCCGAGAATGAGGCCAAGGCCGACCAGGAATTCACCCCAAGGAATCAGGACGTTGAACAGTTCGACGTTTGGAAGGGCGAAAGCGTTCAGGAAGTCAACATACCAGCCGTAGACGATTCCGTCCGGGCCTTTGACCGGGTTGGCGGCGGCGCCTTTCAGGAATCCTGCGGCGTCAAAGCCTCCAGTAATTTTGCCGAAACCGGCAGTCAGCCACATGTAGCCAAGATAGACACGTAAGACAGCGAGAAGTGCTGCTGCAATTTTGTTTTCCCTTAAGAAATTATTAAACATGGATAATTCCCCTTTTCTTAAAAAATTTAATTATGTTGTTTACACTGTTATCATAATCCGGTTTCCAACGTATCGGTAGGGGGTTTCCAGTTTATTCAACAATTAGACAAAGCTTCTTGACGAAGATGTGACAATGGTCACAAATCGAGAGGGGAATGTCCAAAACCAAGCCGAATGGATGAACACAAAAAGGCCGCAATCCGGGATTGCGGCCACACTATTTTTACAATGAAAAAAGCCTCTACCGGCTCGGGTACAGGCTTTCTCCATCCCCCTCTGTAGGGGAATTTGAGGAGTGAGACTTGCCCTATTCAGCAGTCAAACCCTGCCCCAATTTAGCAGCTACTGCTAAATATACCGTTGGCGAACACTTGCCGTCGCCCGAGAAAGCAAATCTTTCTCCAAAGTAGGCAATCACAACAACAGTCCGATAACCGATCCACATTAACATTCGTCAATGTACTGTTACCATCAACCTTCACATTTCCCGGTTATCCCTGTCCTGTGACGCTACATTACCTCTATACCCGGGAGGAAACCGCTTTAAACCACTTTATTAAAAAAATCTCGTAAAATGCGGTAATGATTTCCCCTTTAAAGTTTGTCCCAGGCATATGTAAGGAGTTTCGCTTTTCCGCCTGCGACTTCAATAACGTTTTCATCGAGGCGTCTTGCCCCAAGGGCTTCGTAGAACCTGCATGCCGCATTGTCCTCAAGCACTTTCACGATTGCACTCGTGAAGCCTTGCTGCCTGAACTCGTCAAGGAGCTGGTTAAGAAGCTGTTTTCCAAAACCTTTACCCTGATGCTTTTCATAAAAGTAAATTGATGTAACATCGCCGTCGTAGCCGGGGTATTCGCCTTCCTTTACAGGCGACCCATCCGCGAAGCCGACGATTTCTCCACCCAATTCTGCGACCAGGACGATACTCTCTACACGCGGAATGTTATTAAGCCACAATTCCTTCCGTTTCTCCACACTCAGCCTTTGCAAAAATCCTTCGTCCATAATGCCTTTATAAGTTGTTTGCCAGCTCTCGACGTGAACCTTTGCGATAGCTTCGGCATCCTCGACAGTTGCTTTTCGAATTGTGATATCCATATGTACCCCCATGAATGCCTAGTCGCCCCCAATCCTCGGTTCAATCACCGCTTCCGGTGCAAACCATGCCGAAACCCTGTCAGAAAGGGTCCACGCGTACCATACGAGTTCAAGCGATGCATTTACTGTTACCTCTTGTGAAACCAATAAATTGTTGGAAGCAGTTTCAACACAATCCCTCCAAATGAAATTTCCTGTTATAAATAGTAACATGGGAGTTATATACATTTAAAGAAAATTCAGACTAGTAGGGCTGGGAATGAATGATAATAGGTTCAAAGTGAACCTGAATTAAAAGATTGTGAGATGACAGGCCTTAATAAGAAACATATAGGCGGTGAGTGTTATGCAGGAAAGTGCTGTGAAAAAGATTCGCATCATAGGCTCTGTTGGAAGCGGGAAGACGACATTGGCGCGCAAGCTTTCTGAGGAATGGAATATCCCTTATTATGAACTGGACAATGTTGTATGGGAAAGGAATCCAGTTGGGGACAGAAGAAGAACTGAAGAAGAACGGGCGGAATACCTGGATGCTATTTTGAAGTCAGAGGCCTGGATTATTGAAGGCGTACATAATGAAGAATGGACAGCAGGGAGCTTTAGGGAGGCGGATGCTATTGTATTCCTCGACCCCGCATACTCAGTCAGGACATACCGGATTATCAAGAGATTCATAATGCAAAAACTTGGCCGCGAAAAGGCAGATTATAAAGTTACATACGAAATCTTCCTTAAAATGTTCAAATGGAACAAGTTTTTTGAGCAGAACGGGAAGCCGAATTTCTTTAAAAAGTACTCTATATATAAGGATAAAGTTATCGTAATCAAGAATAGAAACCAGCTGGAAGAGTTTATAGAGAAATGAAGACAGTTTTGAACTGGAAATCCTTGTGAAACTGTCTTCGTCGGGATTATGAAGACAGTTTTGAGTTCGCAACCCATGTGAAACTGTCTTCATGGGGTTTATGAAGACAGTTTTGAGCTAGAAATCAATGTGAAAGTGTCTTCATCGGGGTTTATGAAACCAGTTTTGAACACGAAACCTATGCGAAAATGTCGTCATTTATTATAAAAAACTACTCAAGCTTTTCCATAAGCAGGTCTTTGTGAGCACGTGATAATTTCAGCAATGGAAATTCACCCTTACTAAGTAACGATTTGAGATTCTCCGCTTCTGTCCAGGCCAGATCGTATTGATCTTTATTAATAAACCCTTTCGCCAAGGCTTCATCAAGTTCATCGGCATCTTTCAGAATTACTTCGCCGGATGGAAAAACGATGAGATCCAAATAGAGGTCATCGTAGAATGGCACTCCATTTTCAGCCGCATTTTGGAGGCAGATGTCAATGTACCACTGGACAACTTCACCGGAGGAATTGAACATCGTTGTAGCGGCATGGTTTTTTTCCTCAGGAAACTGCTGGAGCCAGAAGTAGCCGTTGTCTACAATGCATACCCGACCTGTTTCATAGTCGACTATAAGGGGGGCGGCCACTTCTACCGTATGAAGCAGAGTGACATAGCCTTTGAACTCCCGTGTATCCAAATAAGTTTGCGAATATCTACTTTTAGTGATGCGTTTCCATCCCGGCCGATTTCCGAACACTCGCTTTTGCATTTTTTCCCCCTGAAAAGTTTTACCTAATTATAGCATTGAAATGGTATTATTATAGATATATTTTCCAATCTACAGACCTTCAAATCAAAGAGGTGAGAGCAATCAATGGCGATACGAATAATGAACCCTGAGGATACAAAGCAGGTGCAGTATGTTGCCAAAACGAGCTGGAATGCGACTTACGAAGGGATAATCCCCCAAGAGATCCGGGAACGATTCTTAAGTACCGCATACAATGACGATAGGATGAAACAGCGGATGGAACGCTCTTTGATGCTGGTTGCCGTTGAGGATGGCAAAGTTGCGGGTTTTGCGAATTTCTCGCCTGTAAGGGATGGTGGAAAGGCGGAGCTTTATGCGATCTACCTTCTGCCTGAGGTTCAGGGAAAGGGAATCGGGACCGCGCTTTTGAATGAAGGAATCGCAAAGTTGGACGGAGTTAAAGAAATATACATAAATGTAGAACGCGAAAACGCCATCGGCAAGGCTTTTTATGAAGCGAAAGGCTTTAAGGTGGTAGAGGAATTGGAAGAAGATTTCGAGGGCCATATTCTGAAAACGATTCGGATGGTGCTGGAAGTTTAATAGGGGGAAGCTATGTTTTTAAAAAATGTAGAAATTAACAATGAAACGTTACGCTACTGGATGGAAAATAATTTTCCGAAAAGTGACCTGTTTTTCTTTACGAAGGAAGATCAATTAATTATTGAAGCGTTAGGCCCGAATGTGATGGCCATCCCGGTAAAAGAATTTTTCCCTGACTCGTTCTTCAATGATTTTAATACATTGAATATATATCAGTTGTGGCAAATCGATCGACAGGAGGCGGCGTTCGCTTGTGTCGCGCATCCGGGAGCGATCGCCTCGGTCAACAGCGAACTCCGGAAAAGAATTTTTCAAATTCAGAAGAAGCTGAACAGGGGACTGCTTTTCGAGTGGGGGTTGATTGAGCCATTCTTAAATGGACATGGAATGGAAGAGTTGCTTGAAATGCTGGCCCCATATGTTTTTGAATATGAGTCCAAGCAATACCTCGCTCTTCAGGCAGGAGTATGGACGGAGCTATCCACGGAATTTAAGCAGGCTTTTCTTGTCGGCATGGCCGGCCAATTCATCGATAATGTTGACATTAGCGAGGACCAAATAAACGAGTTTCGAATCGGATACCCGCATATCGCCCCGTATATCAATACGTTTTCGGCTGCAAACGGGGCAAACTGCCTCGCCGCTGTCCTTGCGGCGGTTGCGGGCGGCTCGGCCGAAACGGAATGGTTGATTTCGAAGTGGGTCGGCGGGCACGTTTTTGAGAATGGTTTGAAAGCAAATCATTATTATCACGAAGAGGGGGGCAGTGAAAACCTGCTGCCTGGGGATGTTTTTGTCTGGAAAAATTCAAATGGCATCCAGCATGCAGCCTACCATTTAAGGGACGGGTTTTTCTTCAACAAACACGGCCAGACGTTCATGAATCCGTGGCAAATCATTACGAAGGAAAAGCTGATTGATGTATGGGGCGAAGTGGGATTATGTGTATACAGGCAAAAGCCCCTTCAGGAAAATAAATCGGAAAAGAACTTCAGGAAAAATGAAAACAAGCAAGTTCACAAAGCTATACAAGAAGTATGAGCGGGCAATAAAAAAGATTTTGGAGATGTTTTTTACAAGACGGTAGGTGGGTGAAAAGGTTATGAAAGCAAACCCGGTTGAAGATGCTTTGAAGTTCATAAATGCCAAATACCCAAGCTGCAATGCTGCATTGCTTGCGGGCAGTGTGGTCCGGGGGGAGGCAAACGACACCTCAGATCTTGACATCGTCGTTTTTGACGGCAATCTCTTCGCTCCCTACAGGGAATCTTTAATAGATAACGGCTGGCCAATTGAACTGTTTGTGCATAACCTCACCTCATATAAGGATTTCTTTAAATCAGACATAGAGCGGGGAGTGCCTTCGCTCGTCAGAATGGTTTCTGATGGCATCGTCCTAAAGGGCCCGGACATAATCGCCCCTATAAAAGAAGAAGCGAAAAAACTTATGGAAAAAGGGCCGGAAGAATGGACAGAGGATTTGATCGTAACAAAACGTTACTTTTTAACCGACGCATTGGAGGATTTCATTGGCAGCACAAACAGGGCGGAATCCATTTTCATCGCATTGACTTTGGCAAATTTGGCGAGTGAATTTGTTTTGCGGGTAAACCGGAAATGGATAGGCAAATCAAAATGGATTGTCCGTTCCCTTAGGGAGTACGATGAGAAATTTGCGGAACGTTTCACCGAGGCATTCGACTGTTTTTACAAAACCGATCAGAAAGATAAGATTATCGAACTTGTTGACGGGATTATGGAACCATATGGCGGGCGTTTATTTGAAGGTTTTAGCCTTGGGAAAATTCCAGGCCTTTAATAGAGGGAGAGTGGCGGTTTGAGCAAGATTGGGTTGATTCGAGAGGCAGAGAAGATGTATCACGACTTTTGCTATGAAAACTATAAACTATTCGAACAGGGTTCCTGGCTTCATAAGCCAGTTCAAACCGTAATGGAATTAATTCCTTTTATAAAAGAAAAACAAAATTGTCGAGTTCTTGATTTAGGGTGCGGGGTGGGCAGGAACAGTATCCCGATAGCAGAGGAAATAAAAGAAACAAATGGCAAGGTCATCTGTGTCGATCTCTTGCCATCCGCAATAGAGAAATTAGATGCGTACCGAAAAGAGTTCAATGTCGAGAGTGTAATTGAACTGGAACAGGCGGATATTGCCGATTATCAAATAAAAACGGGAGGCTTTGACCTGGTCGTAGCTGTCTCAAGCCTAGAGCATGTTTCATCCGAGGGAAAGCTAGATAAAGTATTTAAAAACATGGCCTATGGAACGAAAAGCGGCGGCATCAACTGTATTATCATAAACTCGCAGGTGAGAGAACGAGATTTAAACACCGGTGAGGAACTGGATGCCATGATGGAAGTCAACCTTACCACCGAGGAAATGGAGAAAAAACTGAAATTAAACTATGAGGGTTGGGATGTTTTAAAGCATCTTGTAAAACCTCTCGAGTACACCATCGTACGCGGTGATAGAGAAGTGCTTTTAACCACAAATGCGGTGACGTTTGTTGTAAGAAAAGGGTAGAAGAATGTTTGTTATAAGTTTTTTTAAAAGAATAAGGGGCACCCATTCGGATGCCCCTTTACTCATTATCTTAACAAACCTACTGTTCGGTTTTCCTGGCCTGCTTTGCCGCTAGCCTGAGCTGGCGGCGTTCCAGGGACTGTTTGTATAATTCCTTTTCCTCATCCGTTTCAGGGATGACTCCGGGAACCGGCGTTGGCTTGCCAGAGCTGTCAACGGCGACCATTGTCAGGAATGAATCTGTGGTCAGCCTGCGCTGTCCTGTATCGGGATGCTCGCACACAACTTTCACGTACACGTCCATCGAAGTCCTTCCCGTTGAAATCACGAATCCCTCAAACGTGAGGATATCGCCTACTTTTACCGTAGACAAGAAATTGACTTTGTCAATAGAGGCAGTCACCACTTCTGACTTGCTGTGCCTCATTGCTGCAATTCCCGCGATTTCATCGATCATTGCGAGGATTTTCCCTCCGAAAATCGTTCCCATATGGTTCGTATCAGGCGGAAGGACAAGCTTCGTTTGAATTGTCCTGGAAACATTGGTGGAAAGGCGTTGTTCCATTGCATCGTCCTTCTTTCTTTTTAAAAATGTAAAAAGCCATCACGTTGCTATGATGGACCGGGCAATCCCTCTATCTAGTTTTAGAATAGTAGTAACCCATAACTCGACGCATATATTTAATGTAGTATACAATTTCTAGTATGCCTACTTTATAATTTTTTTTCCACAAATGGGCATGCTGCCTATTTGGCGATTTCCATTCAATCTTTTCGGGGGAGAGCTGGGCTTGTTAAAAGACTGGACGCTGTTTGAGAAAGTGTGGCTGGTTGTTTTTACAGCGGTGAATATCTCGGTGTACTTTGCCTGGAACAATACGCTGATCGGGCTGATCAGTTCGATCTCCGGGATGCTTTGCGTCGTATTAGTTGCGAAAGGAAAGATTAGCAACTATTATTTCGGCATCATCCAGACTGGTACATATGCTTACATTTCCTATGTCTACGGCCTGTATGGCGAAGCGATGCTGAACGCAGCGTTTTACTTCCCGCTGCAATTTATCGGCATTTATTTTTGGAAAAAGAACCAGATTGGCGAGGGAACAATCGGGGAAGATGTAGCCGTCAAACGCCTGAATAAAAAGCAGTGGGTCTGGCTCAGCATCTTCACTGTCGCTTCGTCCGCTCTGTATGCAGAACTTCTTTATATGATTGGAGGCCAGCAAGTTCGAATCGATTCAGTTGCGGTCGTTCTATCGATCATCGCGCAAATCTTGATGGTCAAGCGCTTCGCAGAACAGTGGGTGCTGTGGATTCTCGTCAACGTCCTTTCAATCGCTCTCTGGGCAATCACCTTGTTCAACACCGGCGGGAACGATTATATCATGCTCGTCATGTGGACCGCATTTCTGATTAACAGTATTTATGGATACATCAACTGGATCAGGATGTCGAAAATGCAGGGAGGTGCAGAGGCATGAGGGTTGGGATGTATGGCGGAAAATTTTATCCGATTCATATGGGGCACGTGTATGCGATGATTCAGGCAAGCGCGATGGTGGATGACCTTCATGTAATCGTGTCCTATGATGACCGTTATGAACGGGAAGTACTCGTACAGGGGGCGAAAATTGCCCATATCCCTTATTCCATCAGGCTGCGCTGGTGGACACAGCTGACGAAGGATATGCCCCATGTCCATGTTCATGCGGTCGAAGAAATCCAAACCGGGCAATTCTCCGACTGGGTAAAGGGCGCGGAGGCGATTAAAGCCGCAATTGGCAAGGAGATTGACACGGTCTTCAGCTCGGAACCTTCCTACAGCGGATATTTCGATAAGCTGTATCCTTCCGCCAGGCATGTTGTCATTGACCCGGCCCGCGAAACGTACGGCATATCGGGAACATTGCTGCGGGAGGATGGTCCCATCAAGCATTGGGAAATGCTGCCGGACATTGTTAAGCCCTATTTTGTTAAAAAAATTGTTGTTGTCGGCACGGAAAGCTGCGGGAAATCCATCCTGGTCCGCAATCTCGCTACCCTTTACAATACGGTATTTGTAGAGGAATATGGCCGGACCTTTTACGAGCAGATTAGCGTTGGTGAAGCAGTTACGATTCCCGGCGATTATCCACAAATCGCCTTCGGGCACAAGAATCTGGAAAACGAGCAGCTAAAGCAAGCCAACAAAGTTCTGTTCATCGATACAGAAGCGATTGTCACGCAATACTTCTCGATTGCCTATCTTGGAAAAAGGCAGCCAATCCTCGACGAAATAGCCAGGCTTCAGAATTATGATCTTTGGCTTTTCCTTGAACCCGATGTCAAATGGGTCGACGATGGCACCCGCTCCTTCGGCGAACGGAAAGTCCGTGAAAAAAACAACGCCATCCTGAAGGGATTGCTTCATGAGCACGGAATTTCCTATAAGGCCATTAGCGGTAATTATCAGGATAGGCTGAACGAAGCGATTCGGCTGGTGGATGAGTTGCTTTGGGGATGAGATTAGCGTTTCAAAACTTATTACAGAGAGCAGCTAATGGGTGGAACTGTATTGCCCCGAACAGCTGCTGTCCTTTTATGAACGGTTGCTTCAAAACGGAAGTAAACGGCAGCATGTGAATGAGACTCAACCCGTA
Organism: Neobacillus sp. YIM B06451; assembly: GCF_032667185.1. Lineage (NCBI taxonomy): Bacteria > Bacillati > Bacillota > Bacilli > Caryophanales > Bacillaceae > Neobacillus > Neobacillus sp. YIM B06451. Next base: position 76,873 of record NZ_JAVFKJ010000012.1, read on the forward strand.
AGGAGCAGGCAGCTGCTCCTTTTTAGATTAAGTCATTGCATTTGAACAGGGGAGAAGACAGTTCCACTGTTTAGTAACGGTAAATTGAATTGGAGATTATGGTATAATGGAGGAAATTCCTGGGCGGGGGTGGGATATCCTATGTATGTAATTGTTGACTTTATCAAAAATCTCTTTTTGGATATGTGGGCAATGGTAAAGGGATTCCTTTATGGCATACTATTGTTTTCCGTATTAATTTTGCTGGGCGGCGCCTTGCTGTATGGATTTCTTTATTTAAAAAACGTGGTGTTTTAAAGAGTGGCTGGCAGTTCATTCACATAGAAGTTAATGGTTAAACAGTCTTGGATGAGTCGATTCCCCTACAAGTCGTGCAGCAATTTTAACAAAAACTGTTTTGAAAAATGATTTGAATTGTAACTTTAATTGAGAGGTAAAAGGTACTATACATGACAACAGAAATCATTCGAATTTTTGATGCGGATATGAATTGCATTGGCGAAAAGGCGAGGGAAGAAGTGCACAGGACCGGGGACTGGCATGAGACCTTCCATTGCTGGTTTACGCTTGGGGAGGATGTTCTTGTCCAGAAAAGGTCCAAAGCGAAAAAGGATTACCCCGGCCTCTTCGATATCACCTCCGCCGGCCATCTAACGGCGGATGAAACGATCGAGGATGGAATTCGGGAGATTGAGGAAGAACTTGGGGTCAAACTCCAATTCAATGACCTGATTTCACTTGGTATTATTAAAGAAGAAATTAAGCTCGAGACAATATATGACCGTGAATTTTGCCATGTCTTCCTATATGAGTGCAACGAAATGCCGAAGTTCGCTCTTCAAGAGGAAGAAGTGGAAAGCATCCATAGAATTAGGCTTGAAGATGGGCTAAATCTTTTCAAAGGTGTAACCCAAACGATTGAAGTGACCGCGATTGACAGCGGAGGAAGCCAAATCGTGTCAAAGGATAGCTTTGTCGGCCACGATGCCTACTACATAGAAGTTTTTAAAAGGATAAAAGAATTGAAGGCCGAGCGCATGTAAAAAGGACCGGAGTTTTCCGGCCCTTATAAGTTAAATTTCTCTTTAATTAACGAGGCAGCTTCGACTGCGCTCAAATTCGTGTTATTCAATCGTAAATAATTCTCTCTAGTAATTTCCCCATCATGCGAATTCAAGCGGTATTTTTCCAATGAATCAAGCAAATTCGCTTCTGACCAGGCCAGGTTCCTTTTGCTCGGTTTTTGTTCAAGCCGGAGCGGCGTTTTATTGCGATGGAGCCTTTCCTCCAGGTCTGCCTCTAATTCGACGATATAAACGGTTGCGCCCCTCGATTCGAAAAGGGAACAGATCCGGTCGACATAATCCCAGTCAGCCTGGAGGTTGAATGCCCACACATAAGTAAAAATCAGCCCATCCAAATTACTCTTTGACACTTCTTCAAAGATTTCCTGGCGAAAAAGGCTCACCAATCGTTTCCCTTCCGGTGTGCTGTAATCAAAAAATTGATTAACCAGGTCAATCGTCATGTGATTATGGAAAAGCTTCAATCCAGATAATTTAGAGAGCTCATATCCAACTGTCATTTTCCCGACAGCCTGGGGTCCGATGATTAAGACGAATTTCATAGATCCTCCTATTTACGAAAAGAACAAATCGTTCTCATAAAATATTTCCTTTTCTATATTATTATAGTGGATTATTTATATATTTTCTTCATTTTAAAAGGGGGGCCATTATGGAGCCGAAAATGGTTGTTGAACTGACCGCATCGGGTGTTTTTGTCATTGTCCTTTTTGCCAGTATGTTTCTTTTGCCGTCAAGAAGAAGGCTATTTGGATTTACAGTTGTCTCAATCTTAACCATAGCTCTCATTGCCTTTTTCACTTTTCGGCCACTCTGGTATGATTTTCAGTATGTTAAAAAAAGTGCTATTTTGCATTCATATCTTGAAACCCAATACCCGGAAGAGGAGTGGCAAATCACCAGGCGGACAGGCAGGCATGATAATCCCAACCATTTAACTGTTATATTCAAAAACGAACCGAATTGGATGTACACGTATTTGGTCGGCAGGAATAGGAAAATTTGCCAGATTGGATGGACCCCTCCTGAGGGAGACCTTCCACGGAGTGGGCTGCATTATGACAAAGGAACCTGCAGATAAGGGCCCTTACTGGTCAAAGCAGTTATCATTTTCCGAAAAGCCTAGTGAATGAGGCTGGCTTGGTTCCCAATCCCTGCCCAAACTTCATCACACTCAAAAACCCCATGTTTTTCAAAATCGCTGACAATTCCAGGGGCAAGCAATGCTTTCACTTCATCCTTATCAGCCCAGCAGAAATCGGTATGTTCAGTGGATAGCATGACCGCATCCGATTCAGCCCGGCACAGATACGTAAGGATGGCGACCTGCCTGACAGGATTCGTGAGAATTGTTGTGGCAAAAAGCAATTTCCCGACCGCAACGTCCAGTCCTGTTTCTTCCGCAATTTCTCGAGCCAACGCATTTTCGAGTGTCTCCCCGAAATCCAGCTTCCCTCCAGGGCACTCCCATGTACCGCCGCCTGCCTCGTCATTGGCAGAGCGTTTCACAATCAATACTTTTCCATTGTTAACGACGATACCTTTTACCGCTACAACTATATTATTTTCCATGGTGAGAACACCTTTCTTGAAAAATTGAGAGAAGTAAATTTCCAAAAATCTATTCTTTGATCAATCTTAGTGCTTTAAATAAATCCTCATCAATTAGACTGCCGACACCCTGAAACGTCCTTGTTATATGAACATCGGGAATGATTCCGGAATGATATGTCGGATTTCCATCCAATCCGACTGTATTGGTTCCGGTCAGAGTACCACGGATATATGGAACAACTTGATACGTCTGCGTTTTTCCGTAGCTTCCTCCGGTAAGGCGGCCGACAATCGTCCCCAAGCCATGATCCTTTACATAACGAAGGAAATATTCCGGTGGGCCGACCGTTCCGCCGTTAGCTAAAAACATCATTTTTCCTCTGAATTTAGGCTGTACGGGGTCAATTGAATCTTGCCTTTCGGAAAAAGTGGCCTTTTCCTTGTGCGGGTAAATAACCTGCATAACCTGCTCGACCGGTCCTGAAAGTGTCCGGTCGCTTAAATGGCCGATAATTTCCCTATACAATGATTCATCGGATTTCATTGTGCGCATATCAAAAATGATACCTTTTGCCTTATCGAGAACGGGAAGATACAAAGTCCAAGTGTCTTTTATGTTCGTGGACAGATTGAAATAATAGATGCCATCTTCAATTTCCCAAAAATGGTCCAGTCGGTTGAACTCATCAACAGAGGCATATTCCCAGCTTGAGAGAGTTGCGGTTTTCTCCTGCTCTTCACGGGAATAGATGATTTCAGCCCGTTCCGAATCAAGGATAGAATCAATTGCCATCCACGTTCTGAATTGCGTCGATCCCGGCAGGTCTTGGGACAGGCGTTCCACATATCCGCGGGCATCAACGCCATTAATTGAGTCGATAATATCGCCAGCTATAAATTTCGTAGAATCTTTGGAACCTGTTACAACAACCTTGTCTTCCACGAGATCCAACATAACTGGAAGCCGCCTGTTGTTTTTCATTTGTTCCCTTAATGGTAAAATTGTTTGTCCGTCGTCCGTTTTCCTCATTAAAGAGGCCAGTGTTCCGAAATATTCCTCGGAGTTTTTATCATCTGCTGCAGCCTCAAGTGCGAGCCGCAGCTCCTGAGTTGGATTTATGGTAAATTGAACTGCAGAAGGATGAAAGTGAGCAAGGACATTCCAGGCCGAAATAATACCGGCATACCGGTAATTATCATTCCCGGCGTTCAATTCTTCTTTCAAATTCTGAAGATTGGCTTTCAGTTTCTCATAGCTTTCCCAGCTTTTTTTCGTGGTTCCGAGCGTTTTGCCGTTATCCACAAAGAGGATTAAAGGAAATTTAAATTGAATTGAATCCCCAAGCTCTCCTTCGTATGATTCCACAACTTTTGGATAGCTAGGAAATAGTTGCCCGTCATGAAATGTCAAGGAACCGTCCGCAAAAGTGGCCTCGACCCGCTTGCTTTTATAAAAAGAACTCTGAAGACCGGGCGGACCGTAGTGCTGCCAGGCAACAACCTTTCCGGTTGGCGCAACCTTCTTCTCCACAGGCGCCTTTTCTTCTTTTAAAAATAATGAAAGGGTAGGGGCAACGGGTAAAAATAGTTCTTCGAGAGCAGCCTTCAATTCCTTGTCATTCTTTGCATCCTTAACTTTGCCGACCCCATAAATCCCAAACCGGTTCCAATCAAGCTCGGCTGCTTCATCGCTCGGGTGAAAATAGCGGATGTACCCATAAAGCCTTCCGAATGCCTCCAAGTTGGTATAGAGGCGATCAGGAGGTTGCTTCTTTACCTTGACGGATGCCTGTTCCTCGGGGAAAAAATGTAACCCTACAATCGCAATACAGACAATGATACACAAACCAATGATTCGCAGCTTCGGCCTCTCCATCGCAGCCCCCTTATGGAAAATTTATTTTCCCTCGATTACTTCAATCGCCTTTTCCAAATACTCGTCGCTGCCGTTTCGCACACCGTCCATCGTCCGGAAAACATGCACATCTGGCTTTATGCCTAACTTGAAGGTGGATTTACCATTAGCGGAGAGCGTTTCCGTGCCTGTCATTACGCCTCTTAAAGTTCCGTTAATCGGGTACATTTGCAAATATCCGTGCGCACCCGCGGTGTTTTGGCCGACAATTGTTCCCAAGCCATTATCTTTTACATATCCAAGAATCGTTTCGGCTTGGGCTCTTGTGCCGCTATACGCAAGGAATACAGCCTTCCCCTTGAAGAGACGTGGTTCTGGGGTGAGTTCATTTTGAATTTCGTCGTATGTTGCTTTCCACTGATACGGGTAGACTGTTTGCATAATTTTTAAAATGGGCCCCTTAATCGGCTTATCCAGTAGCTGGGAGATAATTTTTCCCGTGATCTCCCCATTGGATTGGGAATTACGGAGGTCAAATACAATCCCTTTCGCCTTCCTGAGTGCATCGACATTTGCTTCAACCGCTCTCCGTGCGTCATCAGTCATATTAATATAATAAATACCTTCCTCGAGTTCTTTAAAAGTAACAGTCCGGTTGAATTCATCCATATAGCCATAGCGGCTTTGATCCACAGTGACATCCCGGTAAAGGCCGTCCCTCGTGATCCCCAGCTTCACTTCATCCATTTGAGTGATTAAATCAATTGCCCGCCAAATCTTGAACTGAGTGGAACCGGAAATTTTATTTATCTCTTTATCCAAATATTCTATCCAGCCAGCACCGTTTATCTTTTCGACGATGTCCCCAGCTTTCACATTTACCATTTCGTCAGCGGCTGTTACGACCAGCTTGCCTTCAATAATGTCCAGCGTGAAGGGTAGGCGCTCCCATGGTGAGTATTCGCTGATAAATGTATTTTCCGCCATCCCATCACCTGTTTTTTCTAAAAGAAATGCGAGTGTTTCTAAGTAGTCTTCACGTGTGCGGTCATCGGCGGCTTCCTTTAGGGCAGCGGCTAGGCTCTCTCTTATTTTACGAGCTGTAGTGGGGTCGGAAGGATGGAAGTGGGCAAGGATGTTCCAGGTGGTAATCACCCCTGCAAACCGGACATCCTCATCCTCGCTCGTCAGGTTTGGATCCATGCTCGCGAGTTCTTCTTTCAGCTTTACAAACCTGTTCCAGCTTTTCTCCGTAGTTCCGAGTGTTTTGCCGTTCTCGACATACAGGATGAGCGGCATGGAAAAACGAAGTCTCTCACTTAACGTACCATCGTGTTTTTGGCCAAGCACTGGATAATTTGCAAATAACATTCTCTCATCGAATGCATACGTGCCATCAACCAGGAAGGCGTGTACCCGGTTGCTCTTGAAAAACTGAGTGTCAGTCCCGGGTGGCCCGTAGTGCTGCCAGGCAACTACTTCCGTGGTCTTTTGCGGTGCTGGCGATTTAGGAGCCTTTTTTCCTTTTTCCGTAATCACAAGTGAAGGCGCAATTGGCAAAAATAATTCCTTCAGCACTTTCTGTAGCTCTTCGTCATCCGCCGCATCTTTTACCCGGCCTGCACCGTACACCGCAAACCGGTCCCAGTTGAGCCCGGCCGATTCGTCGCTAGGGTGGAAATAACGGACATATCCGTACAGCCGCCCAAACGCCTCTAGGTTTGCAACCCTGCGCTCAACGCTTTGCTTCTTTACAGTTGTGGCAGCTTCATCATCCGGCACGAAATTCAGGCCAACGATGGCCAAACCAATAATCAAAATCAAGCCAAAGATGCGGAGTTTCTTAGTGTCCATATTCTTGAAATCCCCCTGGTTTTCCCATTTCCTTAACTTCCATTATAGACCAATTGGGTGAGTCCGAGAAAAATTTTAAAGAATTTCCCAGGAACAAACTGGTTGGACAAGCATATAATGAGCAGGCAAAACTCTTAAACTTCTATCCATTTTGCTTTTTTATAAAATGGCCAACAATCTTGTAACGATACAAAAGCAGTGTTAAAATCAACTTTCTGAGAGAGGAGAATTCACTTGAACAACAAAGATGTCAGTACTGTTCGCAAGCAATTCAAAATAGACAATGATCGATTGAATATCACGGAAATTTTCAATGTTTATGTAAAAAAAGAAACGTCGGAAATCTATCATACGGAAAGCCACCCATTCGGGATGCTTGAACAGTTCCAGCAAGAGCTGTTTATGGACAACTTTAAGAAGGTTGTGGCGGGGCAGCTGGATTCCAAGCTGTTTGATTTGAAATTCAGGCGCGGGGAGGAAGGCAGCACCCAGACCATACTGTTCGATAGCCTGCATTATGCTGACAACGAGGCCTGGCAGGAAGCGATGCTCGCGATTGTCGCTAAATTGTTCGACGGGTTGGTTTATGAAATGGATACAGTTGTCACATTCATCCGCGGCGAATTCAAGGTTCCAACGAGAATGAGGAGTGCGGATTCCGAAGAGGGCGGAGATGATGAGGTGTATTCCCATAAATTCATCCTTTGCAGCCTGAACCGGACCGACCAGCCAAAATCAGCGCTCATCTTCGATTACATCGAGAAGGCGTTCAAGGCAAGCAGCGCGGTTGACCCGATTATCAACCTGTCGGCGCCGATGTTCGGCTTCCTTTTCCCGACATTCAACCAGGGAGTGGCGGATGTGAACCATATCCTTTATTCCGCAGGAAAGCCGAATCAGCCTTCACCGCATTTTGTTGAACATGTCCTGTCATGCGAGCCGATCAATACGGCAAAGGAAGAAAAGGACAACTTCGAACAGGTCCTGCAGACGATTATCGGCGAGAAGGTTGAAACGGACGTACTCGCAAACATCTACAGCGAAATCAACAAGGTAGTTGAGGAATCCGAGGAGACGGAAGCGCCGTTACTGGACTACCACGATGTTGAACGGATTTTGGCCGACAGCGGCGTAAAGGACGTCACATCCGAAAAAGTCGAGTTCGCCTTTAAAAACGTCCTCGACAATGAGAAAAAGGAAATCAAAGCAACTAGCCTTGTTCCGAAAACAATAAAAATCAATACGAAGGTTGCAACCGTGACAATCAGCCCCGAAGACTTGAGCAACGTCCGCTACGTGACCATCAACGGAAAACGCTGCCTGCTGCTCGAAGTCGAAGAAGACGCGGTAGTGGAAGGATTCCAGTTGGAGAATGTATCGTTGTAGTTTTTGAAAAATAATAAGCATGCCTATCCATTTAAGGGGAAGGGCATGCTTTTTCTTTGCGGGAGTGTTGATGGCCGAATGCCTCCATGATTCGGACAGCTTTTAGGGAAAAGCGCCGTTTAGTGTCCAAATGCCACCATGATTCGGACAGCTTTTTAGGAAAAGCGCCGGTTCGTGTCCGAATGCCATCGTGATTCGGACAGCATATAAGGAAAAGCGCCGGTTCGTGTCCGAATGGAACCGTGATTCGGACAGCATATAAGGAAAAGCGCCGGTTCGTGTCCGAATGGAACCGTGATTCGGACAGCAGTTAGGGAAAAGCTCCGGTTTGTGTCCGAATGAATCCATGATTAGAATAATCTTATTAATTATAGTTCTTAACCTAAATTTTTTTAGCGCTGACTTCACAAACTCTGTCTTATCATCCGCGTATTGATGTTTATCATGTTTGTTTAAACGAAAAAGCCGGGCTTTCAAGTTTTCATATGCTATACGGGCATCTTCGTTGTTTCGCAAGTAGTCCCTGAAATGCAACTGCTCCAGTAAATACTTGTTTCCCTTCTCATACATATGAATTTGGTGGGTCCTCGGTTCGCCTTTGTTAAAATAATGCCGGTCCGGCACCACATTTGTGCCTCTATACTGATAACCCAAAGCTTCCAAAGGGGAAACGCAATGCAAGCCATCGCCGAAATGCTCAATTTCTATCGCGATATCAAGGATTGGTTTCGCGCTCAAATGGGGGACAGCCGTGCTCCCGATATGATGGACCGCTACGATGTATTGCTCAATCATTTCTTCGATTAGAACTTTCTCTTTAAAAAACTCTTCTTCCCATTCATGTGTCCAGGGAACGAGGAAGACATCTCCACGCCGCAAGCCTAACATACACTCCGTCTCCTCACGATTTTTTTAAAAAATTTAAAATCCATTAACAAATCCTTTCCCTCCTCGTATGGCGGATAAATGTCGGGATGGAGGATATAGGCGATTTGCGCCAAGCCATTCAGCAATAAGGGAGAAGGCCTGCAATACAGCGGCTCATCAAGTATGTACAGCTGATCGTTCTGGATTGCCTCAATTTCTTCCCAGCCGGGTCGTTTCAAAATAACCTTTGGATTAACCTTCTTCTTGTGGATACCGACCCAAACAACACAAATCACTTCTGGATTTCGTTCCTTTACGTCATCCCAATCGGTTTGCACGCTAGCTTCAGGCCTGTCTTCAAATACATTCCGCCCGCCTGCAAGCCTGCTGATTTCAGTCAGCCAGTTTGCGGCACCCGGTGTGAATATTGGCTTTGCCCACCATTCCCAGTACAAGGATTTCGGCCTTCCTACCTGGTGGCTTAAAGACTCATAGAAAGAGAGAATCCGGTTGAATTTTTCAAAAAGCTGTTCAGCCTTTTCGGAAGTATTCGTAACCTTGCCGACAAAAAGGATGCAGTCGCCTACTTCCTTCAAAGTTTTTGGATTCGGAACAATCATGTACGGAATGTTGCGTTTTTCGAGTTCCTCGATGTTGCGTTCCATTCCCGGGACCGACAACGAGGCCAAAACTAAATCAGGCTGGAGAGCTTCAACTTTATCCATGTCGATGTTCAAATCAGGTCCAAGACGGGGAAGCCCACTGATTTCCGCGGGCCAATCGGAAAAATCATCCACACCAATAAGCGATGGCGCCAACCCTAGGTAAGCTGCCAGCTCAGTATTGCTCGGACAGATGGAAATCAGTTTCATGACAAACGCCCCCTTGCATGCTCTTCGTTACTCCTATTATAGTAAAATCATTTGCTTTGAGCGAAAGGTGATTCATTTTACAGGAAAAATACATCTTTTAGTCGAAAATAATCCAATGAGCAAAAACAACATTATTACCTGTTTTATATGAGCACAAATGAACAGGAACGCCTGGTTCACAGCTGATAGACTGTGTTTGAGAGGAGAGGGTTGCACATGGAGGGACTTCAAAGGATGCTGGACAGCATCGAGTATATGGAACGGAATTTGGACAACAATCTTCTGATTGAAGACATAGCGGCCGTAGCCTGTATGTCCAAATTTCACTTTCAACGGATGTTCAGTATGCTGACCGGTTTTACCGTCAGTGAGTATATCCGGAATCGCCGGCTCACATTGGCCGCGCAGGAGCTTGTTCATTCGAAAGCCAAGGTGATTGATGTTGCCATGAAGTACGGCTACGAAAGTCCGGAATCATTTACAAAAGCATTTCGGCGCATTCATGGAATCAGCCCGTCGGATGCCAAGAAAAACAGCCAATCCTTGAAGGCGTATCCAAGGCTCTCTTTTCAAATAAAATTGAAGGGTGATGTGGAAATGGATTATAGGATTATTGAGAAAGAAGCGTTTACGATAGTGGGGAAAAGTATCCGGACTTCAACCATTGGCGGGGAAAACAACCGGAACATAGCGGCTTTCTGGGTTGAAGCGAACGAGAATGGATTATCGAAGGAGCTTGTGAAAAACTGCGGCCAGCTTGGGTTAATCGGGGCTTGTGTTGAATTTGATAAAGATCAAGAAAACCTAACCTACATGATTGGTGCGGAAAAGAATATTAGCCAGCTTCCCGAGGACTGGGAGGAAAGGGAAATAACGGCAGCAACTTGGGCAGTTTTTCCGGTACACGGCGCCATGCCTACTGCGATTCAAAAGGTATGGGACAGAATTTTTTCTGAATGGTTCCCGGCAACCGGGTATGAGCATGCCGGCGGACCGGAAATGGAGGTTTATTGCAGCCCGGCTGACCCTTACTCCGAGGATTATTATAGCGAAATTTGGATTCCAATTAAGAAATAATGGATAGCTGCAACGATGTGGTTTTATGGGTCCAAGATATCTTAGCTGATACTTTTCCCCTTGATGCGGTAAAGAAAGCATTGATTGCACCTCAGCCGTCCAATTAACCAACGCCATTCATAGGCTTAATAAAATTTTTAAAGAAGCTGACGAACTGCTTTCCATACCAACGGTTAATAAGAACAAATAAAAACCCTTTAAGGTGATATTGTCACCTTAAAGGGTTTTTTAAATAGGAAAATGGTTAAACCAATGGCTGTTTTTTATAATATTCCATATTATAAAGTTATAATTTCATTGTGGCATACCGGTCTTCCTTGGCTGCCTTCTCTTTTTCCAGCAATTCCACCAGAGACTCAACCGTTTTCATGATTGATTCATGCGTCACATCGCGGCCAAGGATTGCACTGGCCCTCTGAATTAATTCATCTTTATTAACGTTCATAGCTTTTACCTTCCCATTCATATTGAATCGTTATACACCGTGACTGCCAACTCAATATCCTTTTTACAATGACATCCTTTAAGCTGAGGACAATGCAGGTGGTCCCCTGCCTGTTATAAAAACCATTCCCTGTCAGTATTATTTAGGATTGTTCAAATTAAATCAAGGTTATTTTCGACTATTTTCGTCTTTTTTCTGCAAAAGGGTAGTGTGCTAGCCAGTTTTCAGTCGTACATGGACAGAACCTTTTCAAGATCAGCGACCAATTGCTGGAGTTCATCCGGGGTTAATCGAATTGGCATTTGGTCATTCAACGTAATAATTTGACCTTCTGCTTCGTTCTCATGTTTTTTTAAATAGCGGTAAATGCTCGTTAATTGGTTTTCCTTCAGGACCGATTGGGTGTTCAAGTTTTTCACCTTTTGCAAGGAAAATTCATTCATCGATAGATCAAAATCGCCCGAAATGATGGAACCCTCTATAATCATCGATTCGCCCCCTTTAAGTTTGGGTTAGTTTTCCCCTTTGGAAAAGAAACAATGCCAAGGACCCATCGCAATCCGTACAAGCATTTTTGGTGTAAAATCCATGCCTAGCCTCTATACTAAAAAGAAAGATTGGAGGGATTTATATGCAGATTGAAATGTGGACAGACTTTGCCTGACCATTCTGCTATATTGGCAAAAAGCGTCTGGAGGACGCTATTCAGAAGATTGGACAACCGATAGAAGTTACGTACCGGTGCTTTGAACTCGATCCGAATGCGGCCCGGGATATTAAAGAGAACATGTACGAAATGTTAGCGAGAAAATATGGGATGAGCATCGCCCAGGCAAAGGCCAACTGTGATAATGTAGAGCGGATGGCGAAGGAAACTGGGCTAGAATATCATTTGGATTCAGCAATAATGACCAACACCTTTGACGCACACCGTTTAACGATGTTCGCCAAGACAAAGGGACTCATGAAAGAAATGACGGAAAGGATTCTCCGCGCCTATTTCACTGAATCCAAACATATTGGCGACCATGGAACTTTGGCGGAATTGGCGGTTGAAGTAGGGCTCGACAAGGAGGAAGTATTAAACATGCTTGCAAGCGGGGCTATGGCCGACGATGTTCGTGCCGATGAACAAACAGCGCGGCAGTATGGTATTTCCGGAGTGCCATTCTTCCTGATTAATAAAAAATACGCCCTCTCCGGTGCCCAGCCAACCGATGCGTTTGTCCAGGCATTGGAAAAAGTACTTGCTGAGGAAAAAATCGTCGTCTTAAATAACATGGGTGGAGACATGTGTGATGACGATGGCTGCGAAATTCCTAAGAAGTAGAGGGTTTCTCTTTATTTGCAGGACGGTAATTTAGTTTTCGCAAGGAGTAGAGGCTGCTAAAGGCCGATTCTTCGTATTAGGGAGTTGCAATCGGTCTTTAGAACCTTTTACCAGTCTCTTTTCTGGACGGCTCAACATTTTTCTTATATAGTAATGGTGACAATTGAAGCTTGGAAATGTAGGGGAGCCGGTGTTGCTGGCTGAGATAGTATCCAAAGATGCTGACCCTTTTACCTGATCTGGTTAGTACCAGCGTAGGGAACATCTTCTAGTAGACGTTTATTCGCCTATTATGGATTTTTTTATGCGCTCGGGAAAACCCGTGCGCTTTTTTATTTGTTTTGCTAGCAAACATATAAATCCTACTAGCCTATATGTACATACAATTTCTTAACCCGACCATCTTTTCCGCTTCATTGTCAAAAAAAAACAGATGAGAGGGGAAAATCATGAGAAAGTTGCTTATTGCATTATCCGCAGTTCTACTAACAGTGGGCCTTGCGGCATGTTCAGCGGACAAAAAGGAGCCAGGCACTGCAGAATCAATGAAGAAGGTCAAGATTGTCCTTGATTGGGCGCCAAACACGAACCATACAGGGATTTATGTCGCCAAAGAAAAGGGTTATTTTAAAAAACATGGTCTTGATGTCGATATTATCCTTCCAGGGGAGGCGGGTGCCGACCAGCTCGTTGCGTCCGGCAAATCGGAATTTGGGGTTAGCTATCAGGAGTCGATTACCCAGGCGAGAATCCAGGGTGTACCGCTTGTATCGGTTGCGGCTGTCATCCAACACAATACGTCCGGATTCGCTTCACCAAAAGCGAAAAACATAACATCTCCTAAGGACTTTGAAGGTAATACGTACGGCGGCTGGGGATCGCCAGTCGAAAAAGCGGTTTTGAGCCTGTTGATGAAGCAGGAAAATGCAGACGTAGACAAAGTGAAAATCGTCAACATGGGCGATTCCGACTTCTTTACGGCTGTAAAGCGAGACATAGATTTCGCATGGATTTACTATGCATGGACTGGGATTGAGGCGGAGCTGCGGAACGAACCAATCAACATGGTTTACCTGACCGATTATTCAGAGAAACTCGACTATTACACGCCTGTCATTGCCACGAATGAAAAAATGATTAAGAACGACCCGGAGACAGTGAAGGCATTCGTTGCGGCAGTTTCCGAGGGGTACGAATTTGCAATAAAGAATCCATCCGAGAGCGCTGATATTTTACTAAAAGCGGTCCCTGACCTTGATCCAGAGCTTGTGAAAAAAAGCCAGGAGTGGCTCGCGCCAAAGTATCAGGATGATGCGAAGCGGTGGGGCGAACAAAAGCTTGAAATATGGGAAAATTACAGCCAATGGATGTTCGAAAACGGCCTTCTAGAAAAGGAACTTGATGCCGAAAAAGCTTTTACAAATGAATTTTTACCGGAATAAGGAGGAGTAAATGATGGCGAACGCTCTAGTAAGTATCCAAATCATACCGAAAGCCGCGACGAGTGAGGAGACGATAAAGCTGGTCGATGCCGCTATTGAGGTAATCGACCAGGCTGGAGTGAAGTACGAGGTCCATCCGCTGGAAACAACGGTGGAAGGTGAACTTAGCCAGCTGCTTGGCGTCATTCAAAAGATGAATGAAAGAATGATTGAACTCGGAACACCGAATGTCATTTCACAAGTAAAGATCCTCTATCAGCCAGATGGCATTACGATGGACCGGTTAACGGAGAAGTACCGCTGATGAAAAGATTTGGGAATAAAGGGTGGAGCCCGATTGCGGTGCTCCTCCTTTTCTTCATGGTTTGGGAAGGACTGGCTTCCTTTTTTGAGATTCCGGCCTGGCTTCTGCCCGCCCCGACTGCGATTTTAAAAGAAGCCTTCGCCAATTACCAGCTGTTTTTGCCGGATGTGGGTGCAACGGTGATGCTAGCTGCTTCAGGCCTTTTGCTTGGGGCATCGATCGGCTTCATCATCGCGACGGTGCTGCACCTCGTACCGCCACTGAGGACGGCGATGTATCCCTTTTTAATCATCTCACAAAATGTTCCAATCATCGTCCTTGCCCCGCTGCTAGTGATTTGGTTTGGCTTCGGCTACTTGCCAAAGCTAATCATTATAACTCTTGTCTGCTTCTTCCCAATAACGATTGCCCTGTTGGACGGCTTCAGGAATGCGCCGAGGGAACTTGTCCATTATATGAAAATGTCCGGTGCGTCCTCATCGCAATTGTTTGCGAAGGTCCAGTTTCCGAATGCATTGCCGCAGTTTTTCTCCGGCCTGAAAATATCGGCGACGTACAGTGTCATGGGAGCAGTTATCTCCGAGTGGCTCGGCGCGGAAAAGGGGATTGGCGTCTTTATGACCCTTTCATCCTCGGCGTTCCGTACCGATCGCGTTTTTATCGCGATTTTTATAATTGTCATCTTGAGTATGCTATTTTACAGCCTCATTACTTTGCTTGAAAAAACATTCATCAAATGGGCACGGGAGGGAGAGCAATGATGGACCCGAAAATCAGGTTTGAAAATATAACCCATTCATTTAACGAAACCGGCCTTGTCCTCGATGGAATCTCACTCCACGTAAATGATGGTGAATTTGTTTCAATCATCGGCCCATCAGGAAGCGGGAAAAGCACTATTTTTCAAACGATTGGCGGTTTGCTGAAGCCGGAAGGGGGAGACATTTTTCTGGAGGAGCGGAGGATTAACGGGGAAACCGGAAACATTGCCTATATGCCACAGCAGGCCTCTCTGCTTCCGTGGCGGACTGTTTTAAAAAATGTCCTCCTCGCCCAGGAGCTTTCCGGCAGGACGGATGAAGCAGAAGCACGAACATGGCTTGCCAAGGTTGGACTATCAGGCTATGAAAATGCCTACCCGCACCAGCTCTCTGGAGGAATGAAGCAGCGAGTCGCGTTCATTCGGGCGCTCCTTTCTCCGCAGCCAATCATGCTGCTCGATGAACCGTTTTCCGCACTAGACGAATTTACACGGTTCGATATGCAAAAATGGCTCCTGTCCGTATGGGAAGAAAAACGGAAGTCGGTCCTATTCATCACCCACAATATCGAAGAGGCGCTGTTTTTATCAGATAGGATTGTGCTTTTGTCTCCGCGTCCAGCGAAAGTAATAAAAGAATTAAAGGTACCGTTCAATCGGCCAAGGACCGACCGGCTTCTTCTGGATGATTCCTTTTTACTGCTGAAACGCGAGATTTACGGTGCCATGAGAGAAGGGGACACGCATGAAGGTCATTGATGCGCATATCCATTTGGACAAATATACGGAGGATGAACGAGATCGGATCATCGATAGCTTAGGGGAAAATCAAATTGAGGCTTTGATTTCCGTTTCGATGGACCTCGCTTCCTGCAAGGAAAACCTGAGGCTGTTTGAGAACTGCCCGCGGATTCTTCCGACATTCGGCTACCACCCGGAGCAGCCGCTTCCTTCCCATGCCGAGCTCAACAAGCTGTTAAATTGGATTAGTAGTTATAGGGAAAAGATGGTTGCGATTGGCGAGGTCGGTCTGCCGTATTATATGCGTGCCGATTCCAAGAACGCCAATTTCCCGTACGAGGGATATGTAGAATTGCTTGAGCAGTTCATCCTATTGGCAAAAAAGCTCAACAAGCCAGTCATCCTGCACGCCGTTTACGATGACGCGCCAATTGCCTGCGGGCTCTTGGAGAAACACAGCATCGAGAAAGCCCATTTCCATTGGTTTAAGGGTGACAGGAAAACAGTTGAGCGGATGATTGCGAATGGGTATCATGTTTCGTTCACCCCAGATATTCTATATGAAAAAGAAACGAGAGAGGTTGCCGAGCAGTATCCTTTGCAGCTAATGATGGCGGAAACAGACGGACCATGGCCGTTTGAAGGAAGGTTTGCCGGAAAAATGACTCAACCCGCCATGGCCCATGACGTTGTGAAAGAGCTTGCATTGATAAAAGGAATTCCTGTTGAACAAGCCAGCTCCTTTCTTCATGCGAATACAAAACATTTTTACAAGCTTAAGGATATCTTTTGAAAAATAAAAAGAGACACCGATTCAAAATAATCTGTGTCTCTAATGTGTTTTCAATTATAGTTGAGAAGGATACACACCAAGCTGTTGGAACATGTCCAGAGTATTGAAAACAACCCGGTTCATTTTAATCTTTCCTTGCTCTAGTTCAAATAGGGAAATACCTTGGATCTCAGCAAATTTATTCGTTGGCGGTAATCCCATTAATGAAGCCGTGTTATTTCCGCTTCCTTTCCAAGAAAGATAAACGACATCTCCTTCTTCCGCCAGATGCAAGGTTTCGAATGTCAAGTCAGGAAAACCGTCCTGGAAGACACTCATATACTTTCGGAACGACTCCATTCCTTCAGAAGCAGGGCTGTTGTTTGAATAAAAGGTAAATTGTGGCGATACAAACTCAGCTGTGTGGTCGTAATTCCTTTCGTTTAACACTTCGTCATGGAAACGTTGAACAATTTCTTTTTTGGACATAGTATCTCCCCTTTCATTTTATGATATATGCACAAAAGTACATTTTATGAAAAATAGGGAGCCCATTTTAAAAAAAGTAAACAACCCGTGGTCAGTCTCCGCACACTAAGAAAAAATAACACTCCTATATTATTTTTCTCAACAGCCGATTTCGGCTAAAATAGAGAAAGATAATCAGAGAACGGAGCGCGCCGCCATGATTGTTCCACTGGACATAACGCATATACCGAAAATCCTTCAGGCCCAAAAAGAGCTTTATAGCATGAACTTCAGGAACATGGTGTTCAACAAGGAGTTCTACGACATGATCCTCTCTTGGTACCATGTAGCATTGGAAAACGAAGAATGGAAGGCCTTTGTTCTCCTCGTAAATGAAGAAGTTTCCGGGTTCTACCTGGCCCAGTACAAGGAAGGATCAGGCTACCTGTCGCAGATGTTCGTTTCCGGAAAGCTTCGGGGGCAGGGGTACGGCAAACACCTCCTCGACCATTTCGAGCAGGGAATGATGGAACCCGGCTATTATATCCTCCAGGCGAGCGGCATGAATGAATCTGCCGTCGCCTTCTACGAACGGAACGGTTACCAAATCCTTAGGCCTTATGAGGATGAAAACGGCGATCCTAGGTATTTAATGATTAAGTACAACTTTTAAGGGAAATCACTCTTTTCCATTTGGAAGGGGGGATTTTTTATGGCCGTATAGATGCTTTGTTAAACAAATTAGTCAACTTACATATTCATATACAGCTCATAAATCTCATCCGATTTCCGGGTTGTTAAATCTGTTAACGATACCCCATTTTGCAAAAGTGCGGTGATGATGATTAGGCCGTAATAGTAGCCGGATTTCACAGGTAAATGTCCGCCTTCATTCGCCATGAAGTATTTTTCAACAAGTGGTTGTGTTAAGGCTTGATCAAAGTCTTTCAAGATTTCATTTTCAATTTTATTAAAATTGGTTTTTAGTATTCGGTAATTTTCTTCGGAAACCATCAGTGCTTTTCCAAAATTGGCGTCGGTAAGTTCAGTTTGATTTACAATCAAAGGGGTTATTGTCGCGAGGCCTTCGGCGATTGCTAACTGTTTTACTGTTAGGCGTTCAGAACTCTGGGCTAAATTTAGTTTGTGAAACCGTACGAGATGATTGAATTCGTGTGGGATTAGTATATTCATATCCGAATTGGGAAGCCTCTCTAGGCCCAAATACAAAGATGGTTTTGAAGTAGGCGGCGCGGTTCCGTCAATATGGCCAAAACCCACGAGTAAAAAAACATCAAAATCCTCCTCGAATTTGAAAAACTCAGCACATCGCAATAAGGCTTCTTTGATTTTTGAGACAGGTTGCAAAGCCAGTCCCTTTTCCGCCTTTAACAGGAGTGAATCGAAATCAAGGGAATTGATTACAGGCTTTAACGCATCTAAATCAGCCATATAAATTGTCCGGAAAATGGCGTCGAAAACCTCCTGGTACTCCTCATAATAGTTGAACCACGCCTTGTACCTTTTTTCATCAGACTGAAAGCTAATTACTTCCTTAAACCGGTCCAAACCAATGTGAATATTCAAGAGCCATCCCCCTAAATGAATCATCGTATTGTAAATATTTAACATCGAGCAGTGAAAATCCTTCAATAAGGGTAAAATGGACAGGCGTAAAAAAATCTTTTATCCTTGAATTAACAAATTCAGAAAGGGGGAAGACTTGAATGGCCACTGAAATCAAATCAAAAATGAACATACATAAGCCAGCCAGTGAAGTATATGAAGCGTTTGTCGATCCTGAAAAAATGGCGAATTATTGGTTCTCATCCGGTACTGCGAGAGTCGAACAAGGAAAGACCATAACATGGAGGTACGATGAATACAACGCAGAAGGGGACATCAAAGTCCTTGAAACTGAAGAAAACCGGAAAATCGTCTTTTCCTGGGGCGGAGCAGGGGAAGAAACGCTTGTGACCATCCTCCTGGAACAGCAGGTATCAGGAAACACCATTGTCGAAGTGACTGAGTCCGGCTTTAAGGAAGACGACCCTCACCTGATCAGCAAATTGCTGGGCCAACAGCAAGGCTGGATTTACATGCTAACCTGTTTAAAGGCCTATCTTGAAAACGGAATTAAGACTCTGCGCGCCTCCCTGGTGCATTAAGTAGTATAACTTAAAAGGTAGTGAAATGGATTGAACAAACCTGTGAAGTTAAGGGAACTTATCGATGAAATGGACGTTCAGTTTGACGATGAGCAAGTTTTACTGAATAAGCGGACAGGAGAAATTGTAAGGTTGTCTGCGGACGACATCCGGCTAGCTGAAGAGGAAGACCTTGATGATGATTTACTCGATTGGCAAATCGAAGACCGTGAAACTGCGATTGAAATTTTGGATGACGAAGATAACTACATCCCACTCCCCAGCCAATATGATATTCACGAATACAGCATCATGGAAAGGTTTTGCTATTCGCTCGATGACAAGCGTAAACAGGACGCTTTGCTAAGGGCCATTAGCGGAAAGGGAGCATTCCGGAGATTCAAGGACAAAATTTTTGATTTAGGAGTCCGTGATGACTGGTTTGCTTACCGCGACAACGAACTGAAACAATTCGCCATTGAATGGTGTAAAGACCATGGTATAGAATTCATAGACGATGTTGAGGGCGGCCGCTAAAATTGGCTGCTCTTTCTTTTTAAGTTAAACAATGAATGCTGGGAGGAATTTGGTCTGCCAAGCTGAATATGTATAAAGAAGTAATCGGGAATAATTATTTTTTTGCTGGAGGATGAAGATGGTCAGTGAAGTTGTATCCGGTTTGATGGGAATCCTTTTTTACCGTGGGCCTGTGCTTAATTTTTCGGAGGAAGAGCGCAGTGAATTTGAAAAAATGTACTTGAGTGCCGCTACGGAAAATGCCGAAATCACCTACACTAGCAAGTACCCAAAACACCGTTTCATCCAGTACATCGCGGCAACAAAGCCAGTCATTCTTCACGGTTCGAATAACCGGGAAATCGGCGAATTTGAAGCTAGAAGGCAAACGTTGTACAACGGACAATTCGTCAATGCGGTATTCGGCACGAAGGATGGAATCTGGCCTTTGTTTTATGCCGTCCTTGATAAAAACAAGGTCAAAGGCGGGATCCGCAACGCCTGTTTGAAAGTGGAGGGCGGCCGCCCCCATTACTTTTACTCATTGAACAAGGAAACTCGCGATGCAAGTCCATGGACAAGCGGGATGATATACTTCCTACCCGGTGAAACCTTCCAGCGCGCCGGCAACGGGCTTGTTTCATTTGACGAGTGGGTAAGCAAAACCCCCGTGAAGCCGATTGCGAAAATTAGCGTCGAACCAGCTGACTTTTATTTTCTCGACAAGGTTTCCTGCCACAAAGACACGGAATCCATCGTTAAATCCTGGCTGCTCTATAAGTTCAGGGTAAAGCGAACAATTGGGCAAACAATCCATAAAATGACCAGTTGAAAGAGGTGTGGGAAAAATGGGATACAATGTTCAAACACTCATCTGGTTATTTCCAATCATGTTTGTCCTTCATGATCTTGAAGAGATTATTATGATTGAAAAGTGGATGAAAACAAACTCAATGGTTCTTTACAGAAAATTGCCAAAAAGTATTGCTGATAGAATCATTAAGCAATTTTCAATGTCCACAGCACAATTCGCGGTAGCCGTATTCGTTATCTTTGTATTTGTCAGTGGTTCTACCGTTATGGCAAACCAGTATATAATTCAAGGGTTGTTCGGTAATATTTACATTTTTACAATTATCACACTGACTTTCTTTCTGCATGCCTTCACTCATCTTGGCCAGTCACTCATCCTTCGTTCCATTACGCCTGGCGCAATAACATCCCTAATTGTCATCATTCCGTACAGTGTTGTTTTGTATCGTTCTTTATTAGTAAATGATGTAATAACCTGGGAAGTTATATTCGTAAGTTTACCCTTGTGTTTATTGGTGGTACCTGTTGCTTTGCTTGCGCATTGGATTGGGAAAAAGGTTGGGTAAAATGAAAAAAGATTTTATGTGTGCAGAGAGAGGACGAAAAATTATATTGCGTCCAGCCTAAACAATAGGGAAAGGTTAGATATGTGGAAACACTTTTAATTATTTCTTATTAAGTAAATGAGATACCGGTATAGAATCTTAAAAACTGGCAATTTGCCTGAAGATGGCGGTGGTAAATCGTATGGCGTATAGTTGGGATACTTGTTCCCCTGAGATAAAAGAATTTGTTTTCATTCTCACAAATAAGACCAAAGAAATAATTGAAGATAATTTCGTTGGTTTTTACTTACATGGTTCGCTGTCAATGGGAGGCTTCAATCCCCATTGCAGTGACATTGATATTTTAGTCGTCACTGATAGATCAATAGATATGGAAGCAAAAAGACGGTTGGCAGAACTATTTTTAACTCATTCAAACAACCCCTTTCAAGTTGAAGTAAGTTTTTTAAATAGAGAACAACTAAGGGATTTCGAGCATCCATGTCCTTTTGATTTCCATTTCAGTGAATATTGGAGAACCCGGTATGAGGAGGATTTGTCATTAGGGACATACATCCATTTAAATGCGGAAGTGAAAAAAGATCCTGATTTAGCGGCACACATCACGATAATCAACCAACGGGGAATATGTATTGAAGGAAGCCCTATTATGGACGTTTTTCCATCAATTCCTGAATCCTTCTACACATCCTCCATACTGGGAGATTTTAATGATTGTTTGGAAAATATTTTTGAGAACCCTGTTTATTGCACGTTAAATATGATTCGAGTTTATTGGTATCTTAGTGAAGGGATGATCTCCTCAAAGCAAGAAGCAGGAACCTGGGGATTAACTACACTGCCTAAAGAAATGAACCAAACACTCCAGAAGGTGATACATAATTACTCTCATGAGTCTGAAGCTTATATGTTTGAGAGGAATGAATTTGTAGTAATAAGAAGTTATTTTTCTGATAAAGTACAAAGGTTATGGAGTAAAAAGCATTTAATTGATGAAGGATGGAGAGATGAGACGAATCATGCAGAATAGGGAGAGAGCTTTTGCCGCCATTATAAAGGACGGGTGCATCTTAATGGTTCACGAAAGCAATGGCTGCAAAGATTTTTGGACTTTGCCGGGGGGCGGGCTAGAAAATGATGAAACATTTGATGAAGCAGTCGTTCGCGAGGTAAGGGAAGAAGTTAATTTAGAAGTGAAAGTGGTAAAACACTTGTTCACAGGTACATATGAATATGGCGTGGAAAAATGCTTTTTGGCTGAATTGATTAATCCGAATTCTGTCCCAACACTAGGTTTGGACCCGGAATTCCCAGCAGACCAGCAAAATTTAACAGAAGTAAAATGGCAGCCGATTAAGAAAATGGTGGATGATATACAAGTTTCAGAGGTTATAAAAGTATTGGGGATAAAGGTTTGATAAAATCAATTTCTTTAACTGTTTTGGATTCAGTCCAAACATCAGGGGATTAAATTGTTTGGCGCCATGAGTTGATTAATTCGGGAAAAGGCCCAACTAGTACCAAAAATACATCGCTAGGTGGTAATGATTATGGACGAGTATTTTCTTGTAAAAGAGGTAATTGACGAATGGGACCCAATCGGGTTGCTTGGAATGGGGTGTCCAGATGACGAATATGATCCCGAAATAAATGATATTGTAAAACGGTTAAGCAATATTACATCTGTTGATGAATTAGCACAGGAAATTCAAGAGGTTTTTCTAAAGTGGTTTGGCGAGAATTTATCAACGGGTGAATGTTTTTTAGCTGCTCAAAAGATATTGGAAAGAATGCCTTAAAATAACGTAGACGACTGTTCAATAAATGCTTTGAGGGTAAGAATCGATGGTTTCTGACGACGCCCATAGCAAGGATTCCAAAGATAGGGAGGCGAATAAATAATACTGGAGTTATTGTAGTTTATGAAAATTAAGGAGAGAAATTAATGAAATTAGGCACTCCGATAGCAATAGGAAATACTGCAAAAATCTTTCTCCATAATAACAGGATTTACAAGGTATTTAATGACTACTTGCCCGAAACGGAATCCTTTTTTGAATCTGAAAAGCAAAAATATGCTTATTCGTGTGGACTTCCTGTACCAAAAATAATAGATGTTACGAAAATAGATGGTAAACAAGCTATTATTATGGAGTTTATTAAGGGCCGATCAATAGGTAATATTCTTTCCGAAAACATGGACCAAGCAGAATACTATATGAATATTTCTGTTGAAATACAGCAAGTAATTCATAAGGTTGAGGCTTATTCAATTGAACATATGGCTGAAAAATTAAGCCGGCAGATTGAATCAGCTTATAATTTGGATAATAGGCATAAGTCAGCTTTAATCCGAAGATTAAATAGTATGACATTCAAGAGTAGGCTCTGTCATGGAGATTATCATCCTTATAATTTAATTATGTCAGATAACAACGTAACAATAATTGATTGGGTGGATTCCAGTGCAGGCGATATACGTGCTGACGTTTACCGGACATATCTTTTACTTTCTCATGTTTCAAATGAATTAGCAGAGATGTATTTGCGCCTTTATTGTGAGAAAAGTGGTCTGGAAAAAGCTGAAGTGTTGCAATGGGCTCCAATATTAGCGGCGGCGAGGCTATCGGAAAGTGTTCCTTCTGAGGATTCAAAACGTCTTTTAGACATAATAAATCAATCGTGTCCAATATAAATGAAATTGACTAAGTACATAGACAATAAATTATTAAAAAATTCACCGAAAAGTTAGTAGAAATTGTTTTTTTGAAAGGCGGGCTTTATTTGTATATCCCGAAACACTTTAAAGTTTCAGATGCAGAAGAAATTTGGAGTTTCGTCAAAACCCACTCTTTTGGGACACTTGTATCAACAGAGCAAGGGAAACCAATAGCCACTCATTTGCCTTTTGGTTTAAAGAAATTGGGTGATGATTACTATCTTACTGGGCATATGGCTTATGGAAACCCTCAGTGGCGAACGCTGGAAACCATTGGAGATGTCCTTGTTATGTTTCAGGGACCGCATGCCTATGTTTCCTCCTCCTGGTATTCGCACGAAAATGTACCGACTTGGAACTACCAGGCTATCCACATGTACGGCAAAGCAAGTATTTTAGAAAAAGAAGAGCTTGTAGAGGAATTAACGGCCATGCTGGAAAAATACGAACACCACCGTGAAAATCCAGTGCTATGGGATAAGCTTTCCTCTGAACTTTTAGAAAAACAATTAAAAGGGATTGTTGGATTTAAGATTAAAGTGGAGGACATCCAGGCTTCATATAAACTAAGCCAGAATCGGAATGAAAGGGATTATTCAAACATTATTGAAAAATTGAAGAATGAAGGAAATTCAAATGCAATTCAAATTGCGGAACAGATGGAAAAACTAAAATAACAATTCGACATACGGAAGGGTTCAAGATTATGGGTTTCATTTTAGGACAGGAAAAAAAGTAAGCAGATTAAACGATTTATTCGTACTTCCAGAATACAGACACACAAAGGTAGCAACAAATTTATTTTTGATTATAAAAGAATGGGCCAGGGAAAATCAAACGACTTGGTTACAGTGGAATTCAAGTCCAAATTCAATTGGTTTTTACAAGAAATTAGGACTTAATCCGATTGAAGTAAATCAGAATTATCCACCCTTTGAGGTGGAATTTTAAAATGGATTATTCAACAAGGTTATTCGGATTTATGTTGGGCTGGACTTATTCTAAAATCGGCTAATGCAGCAAATTAGCGAACGAGAGTTCTTTAAGGCATATTCAATTGACCATGTAAATATGAATAGAGGAAAAGGAGTATTTCTGGGAGGTTATTGAATGAACGGGGATGAAACAGCCTTACATGCTGATACCGGTGTTACATCCGGATTGTTTGTTGAGCGCTCTTTAAATGAAATTCGTTTTTGGGCTAGGATCATGAAAGAACATTCCTTATTTCTTCGTTTGGGTTTTAGAGCAGAAGATACTCAACTAATACAAGAGGCTAATCAATTTTATCGCTTGTTTGAACGCATCGAACAAACTGCACATTCCCTTAATAATCAAACAGACCCCGAACAAATAAGAAGATTTAATTCAGAGGTACAACAAGCTGCAACTAATATTTTCGTATTTAAACGGAAAGTATTAGGACTAATTCTCACATGCAAATTGCCAGGGGCAAATAATTTCCCACTATTAGTTGACCATACAAGCAGGGAAGCAAATTATTTTAGAAAACGATTAATTGAATTAAATGAAGGAAAACTACAAGCGCTCCCAGATGCCATTATTAAAGAGAATGTCTTCTTCTTAAGGATTATGGCAGACCATGCCAAATTTATTGGCCATCTCCTTGATCCTTCAGAAAGGAAACTAGTTGACTTGGCACGGAATTTCAGCAATGATTTTGATCAATTGCTTTATCAAGCAAGGGACTTAGATTCTATGAGACCACAATCTCAAACAGTTCCACTTTTAGATCAATTCCTTGATCAAAATCGGGTTTCGGTCGTATCTCTTAGGAGCTTCAAGAAAACAGCTCGTGATTTAATTGAGCAATGTAAAATAAAGAGCATTATTCATCCTCTATTAGCAGACCACGTTTTCCGGGAAGCCGATAGGTTCCTAGAAATTATTGATATGTTTGACGCACATCTTACAGGCGGTAAGCAATAACATAGATAACAGCTGAAAAACATTTATATACGGGTGCTTTAGTCCAAGGAAGGATTAAGGCACCTTTTTGTTGAATCCTTATTGGCAACAGGGCAGAAACTGAGAAAATGGAAGATATTTCTTTCTTTTTTGTGGGAGGTTAGTTTACCAATAAGGGGGATAAGAGTGTGAATTCTACTATTAAAATAATACTCAAAGAATACTTTTCACCGAAGAGAATATATACAGGATAGGAACCTAGATATTTACTTTGGTGAAGGGGGAATTTCAATGAGTAATTTAGTAAATGATAAACTGAGTGAAACCAGAACGAACTTAGTTCATGAGATTACTTTATTAAGTTATACTCAATTTAATGATCGGCTTGATATGGATAAGTGGAGTATCGCACAAATTTGCCATCACTTGGTTTTAGTTGAACAGGCAACAATTAAGGCTATTGCATGGGGATTAAAACAGGTCGATAATACTAAACCAGAACGTCAAAACGTTCATCTTATCTTGGATCGAACGAAAAAGTTTAAAGCTCCCGAAATTGTTGAACCAGCTTCAGAACCATTTGAAGTTCAGTCAATGTTTGACTTATTAAACGATTCGAGAGGAAAATTACTGGCTTTCCTTAGTACTATAGAGGATAAATCGCTATTGGGAGAAAAATCATTTAAGCATCCTGCCTTAGGTGAATTACCGCTTGACCAATGGATTGAACAGATCTATTTGCATGAACAACGACACATAGAACAAATAAAAGAAATGAAAATACTTCTAGATATAACGAACTAAACTTTTGATTAATATTGAGTAATATTCGAAGCATTCGATGCGACATTGCAACGAGTGCTTTTTTCTTTTCCCGGAACTTTCGTGAATTCCCGGAGAATCCGTTGCCAAGAAGCTAAGTGTTGTGAGGTTTCCAAAAATATGGTTTATTAAGCCATTAATTGTGCCCTTTTACCCATATATAAATACCTAAAATGGTATATAATGATCTAAATGGTGATATTTTACCATGCTAAAAGAACTAATTGAATTTTCTGTATATTTTTTTTACGAGGATTAAAATGGGTTCGTTATAAAGGGGTAAGAAGATGCCGCAACAAAAAGTTCAATTTCTAAGTATGGTTATCATTGTCATGCTTTTTTTCTTGTTTGTTCCTACTGTATTAGCAGGGACTAACCTACTATTTTTGGACAATAATAAGAATGGAATAGATGATTATTGGGAAAAGAAATATGGGCTGGATCTAACCAACAAGCTGACTGCTTCCGAAGATCCGGATAAAGACGGGTTAACTAATTTGGTCGAATACAAGTTGAACCTTAATCCGAAATCAAGTGATACTGATAAAAATGGAGTTCCAGATGGGTTTGAGGATTATGACAATGATGGGCTATACAATCTTGCAGAGGTAAAATTGGGGTTTAATCCGAAAGTACCGGATATTGATAAAACCAAAATAATAAATGTAGTAGATATGGCTGATAAAAATATGGCCAAAAATGAATCTAGTATGACAGACCAACTACATAACGCTTTAAAGCTAGGAGCGGGTAAAGTTATCGTTTTGCCATCTGGTAGCTCATTTAAAATCAGCGGCTTGGTAGTACCCGACAATACCACTATAGTTGGGTATGGATCAAAACTATACAACGATAAAAAACACCAAACGCTTTTGACAATTGGCAATGGGGTAAAGATATATGGGATTGAACTCCAGGGTGCGGGCAATAAAAAAGCAGATGCAAAGGGAGTTGGAATAAAGATTCGGGGGACAGATGCAGCTAACTATGTCCAAAATATTGTTATAGAAGATTGCATAATCCATGATGTTGGGTTTTATGGTATTATGGCAGAATTTGCAGATGCGGTAACTATTTCAAATACAGTTATCCGTGATGTTGGTTTTGCTGGCGTAGGCGGATTGTCAGTCCGTAATATGCATATTAACAAGAGCCATATAAAATCAATCAAACCGGGAAACAAAGGAAATGCATATGGAGTCTTTTATTCGCGAAAGGGTGCTGAGAGCAACGTAAAGGCACACCCGAGGAGCACAAATAGTTCGGTGACGAACAGCATCATTGAGGATATTCCGTTATGGGAGGCCCTTGACACTCATGGCGGAGAAAATATTACGTTTAACAATAATACGATCCGAAATACAAAGGTTGGAATTGCATTTGTAAACGCAACAGGAAAAGGTGGGAAGGAGCTTTTTGGTTCCCAAAAGTGTACGGCAAAAGGCAATCGAATTGAAGGAATCGGTAAGGGATATGGGATCGTTGTTGCTGGAACGCCATCTGAAAATAGTAGAGGCTGTACCATTGAAGGAAACCATTTAATAGAGGCGGGCCAGCAGGGAAACAGTATCTCTGGTGCAATCCAGGCTTCCTATACGAGAGATTTGGTTATAAAAAATAATACATTGGTAAATTCCTACGCAAATGGCATCCATCTTTATACTTATAATCAGCAGTTTACAGTAACAGGGAACAGAGTGGAGGATGTACAGGATTCTTCGTATAAAGTGCCTTCTGCGATTGCCTTTCGTTCAGGCAATAATAGCGGTACGATTACTGGAAATAGTCTTATCAAAAAAAATGCAAAATTAAATCGCTACGTATCTATTCGTGGAATCAATATAACGACCAAAACAAATATGAAACTTGTTTTAGGCAAGAATACAAATAACTATGTTCTTCCTATAGCAGGAGGAACAGGTAGCCATGTAAAGTATATTTTAAAATAAACCTTTATTATCATTATGCATTAAACTATAAAGTATATTTAAAAATATAAAAAGAGCGGGCCTAAATCCCGCTCTTTGTCTATCAAACTATTATCGAACTGTTTTCAGTGCGCCGCTCCAAGATACAACTTCATCAAGCATGGCGTTGACGTTTGTAAGGTGAAGCTCCTGTGGCTTGAACTCTGATCCATTTTCAAAATCAGTGAACAGGGACAGAGTTGGATGCGTGCGGACATCGGCGATTTTCAGTTCGCCGCAAATGCCGCGCAAATGTTCTGCAGCACGTGCTCCGCCAGTTGATCCGTAGCTAACGATTCCTGCTGCCTTGTTGTACCAAGCTTCACGCGCGAAATCGAGAGCATTTTTTAATGCGCCTGAAATGCTGTGGTTGTATTCTTGAACGATGAACACGAATCCGTCAAGGTTTGCAAGCTTTTCGTTCCATGCCGCGATTCCTGGCTCTGTTCCATCAGTTGTTCCTAGGAATGGTAGGTTGAAGTCTGCGATATCCACGATTTCATAGTTTGCGTCGCCGCGCTTGTCAGCGATTGATTTCACCCATTCGCCTACCTGTGGGCTTACACGGCCTTGACGTGTGCTTCCCAAAATAATTCCGATGTTCAATTTTTCTGCTGCCATTGTAGTTTCCTCCTTTGATATACCAAACAATTTAGTGAAAAAACCCATTTTCTGCACCGCCTTAATAATGTCTAGTTGTAGCTTCTAGTTGCTTTCCTTACTTGTTTCCCTTCGGACAATCGGAGCGACCTGCGTTGCTAGCAGTTCGATACCCTCAGCGACCTTTTTGAATGGCAAACCGCCAATATCAATCTGCGCCAAAAAGCGGGTATGGCCAAACAATTCGTACTGATAAAGAATCTTTTCCACTATCTGCTGCGGACTGCCGACGAACAACGCCGTATCCGGGCCAGCCATGCGATCGAAGTCCGCCCGTGAAATAGTGCCGCCCATCCCACGCTGGCGATTTACATAGGACCAGTAATTGGAGTAATAAGGATAATATTCATCCATTGCTTGCTGGGTCGTTTTTGCAATGTACCCATGGCCCGTGATTCCAACGTTTAGTTGCTCGGCAGGGTGCCCGGCTTCGATACCGGTTTTCCGGTATAGGTCAACAAGCGGTTTAAACCGTTCCGGCATTCCTCCAAGGATGGCAATCGCCATGCCCACTCCAAGCCTGCCGGCGCGTGCAGCGCTCTCAGGCGAACCGCCTACGCCAACCCAGATAGGGATTTCCTTTTGAACGGGACGGGGAGCAATTTCCATATTCCTCAATGGAGGGCGGAATTGGCCGTTCCACGTAATGCGTTCGTTCTTATTCAGCTTTAAGAATAGCTCGATATGTTCGGTGAATAGGGCGTCATAATCATCCGTGTCATATCCGAACAAAGGGAAGGATTCAATAAACGCACCCCTGCCCGCAATGATTTCCGCGCGGCCATCGGAAACAAGATCGAGTGTTGCGAAATCCTCGAACAGCCGCACCGGGTCGACCGTGCTCAAAACAGTCGTTGCGCTTGTCAGCTTGATCTTACTCGTGGTTTGGGCAATCGCAGCTAGCACAACGGGAATGGAAGAAACAGCATAGTCAAGGCGGTGGTGCTCACCGACCCCGAATAAATCAAGTCCCGCTTCCTCCGCTAGTTTTGCGGCTTCGATAATGTCCTTAATTCTTTGCCGGGCGCTAATGGTACTACCGCTAAAAGGCTCGGGTCCGATGTCGCCCAAAGTATAAAGGCCAATTTCCATCATAGTTGTTTTCTTCCCTCCGTTAGAACTGCTTTAAATCAAACCACGAGGATAATCCGGTTTCCGGATGGATCCTCGGTCGCGAAACTGCCAGCTTCTTCAGTGACATCCGCTCCAATTGCCTTCAAATTCGCCACAACGGCGGCCCTTGATTCCTCGTTAGGAAGAACCAGCGTATAGGACTCGAGCCCGGGGCTGTTTTTATCCGGCCTCGGAGCTCCGACGCCATTCCATGTGTTCAATCCAATATGGTGGTGGTATTTAGCTGTCGAAATAAAGAGCGCCTGGCTTCCGAAACGGTTTACAACCTCGAACCCAAGCCCCTTTGTGTAAAATTGCTCCACTTTAGGAAGCTCGGCTACATGCAAATGGATATGCCCCATCACGGTTTCAGAAGGGAGGCCTTCCCATTTTTGAATGCCGCCGGAAAGAAGGCCGGCGAAGTCCAGTGGGTCAACAGTCATGGCGACTTCATCACCAGACCAGGTCCATTCGGAAGGGTCGCGGTCGATATAAATCTCAATACCGTTTCCATCCGGATCAGATAAATAAAGAGCCTCACTGACAAGATGATCGGATGAACCAATCCGCTGGCCAATTTTCATAAAATGCCCAACGATGCTTGCCAGGTCGGAGCGATTCGGCAGCAACAGGGCAAAATGGTAAAGCCCGGTCGTCCCAGCTTGCTTCGGCCTGACAGCTTCCGGCTGCTCTATCGTTAAAAGAACGGTCTTCCCATCAGCGGTAAGGCTTGCTTTTCGTTCAGACTGATTCAAAACTTTAAAGCCGATAACCTCTTTATAAAAAGAAATGGAACGTTCCAAATCCTGCACTTTCAAATTTACCTGCCCAACGAATGTTGCCGGTTCACGGTGAAAATTCATGTTTGACACCTCCTTGTTTGTTTTATTAGTAAGTTACTTTATGTAAGTAATTATATTTTTAAAATTTAATTACGTCAAGTATACTTAATTGTATAAAGTAATTTAATTTTTTTTTAAAACGGGTATAATGGAGATTAAAGGAGCTGATCAAGTTGGATAAATCTATTTGCCCCAAATTCGAAAAAGCCATGGGCCTGCTGAGCCAGCGATGGACAGGATTGATCATTTACCAGCTCCTGTCGGGGCCGCAGCGCTTTTGCACCATTGAATCTTCCATCGGCGTCAGCGGGAGAGTCCTCTCCGAAAGGCTGAAGGATTTAGAGAATGAAGGAATCGTCAACCGCCAGGTCTATCCAGAAACCCCTGTCCGCATCGAATACTCGCTGACCGAAAAGGGTAAAGCATTGGAACCTTTGATGAAAGACATCGAACGCTGGTCTGACAACTGGCTGAAAACAGAATAACCACAAATTCATTTAAAAAAGGATACATACGGGAGCGGCAGCTTGCCCCAGTTTGTATCCTATTTGTTTTTTAAAGTATGCCCCGGTTTATTCTCTACTATTTAAAACCTGAATCCAGATAAATTCTTTCGGTTATGAGTGATACCTTTTCAGGATTTGGCCCTGCGTCACTTAACAGAACTTTAAACAAGCCATCGTTGGCAATAAAAAAGTACATTCGCGGGAATGTACTTAAAAGGTTAGATTTTTGCCTGAAGGTATTTAACAGCGTTATGGAGGCTTGCAAACGTAGAAATACCGCTCGCCTTGATGCCGAGGCTGATCATCGTCTGGGCGATTTCCGGGCGGATGCCGGTCAAAATGGACTGGATGCCAATTAATTTCAGTGCATCAATGACTTTAAATATATGGTTAGCAACCATCGTATCAATTATCGGAACGCCGGATAAGTCAATGATCATGTGGCTTAACCCAAGGTCCGCCCCTTGTTTCAAGGCCTTTTCCATCAGTTCCTGAGACCGCTTCGTATCGATATCCCCAATTAACGGGAGGATTCCAATTTGTTCGGTTATTCTGACAATCGGTATGGACAGCTCTATCGAAGTCAGCTCGGCTGCCGTGATCCGGGCGGCATATGTATTTGAATACGATACGCTGAGCCAATGTACCGCACGGTCAACAACGGAATCGAAGCGTGATATAATTTCATAAAACTCAGGAATCGACAAGTCTGCCTTCAAGGATTCCTTCTTAAGAATCTCGCCAATTGAATTCCGGTAAAACCGAACCTCCTCAATCGCCAAATCCAACGGAAGGTCGAGGTTGACTAGAAGGTTGACCCCCTCGGATCCCCAAGCCTGCAAATGCCGATACGTCTTTTCCAAGCTATCAAAAATGGAACGGGCAAATATAGCAATCAAGTTTTCCCGCCATTCCTTTAACGATTCATCCACTTTATTTGAATATGTATTCAAATCTGCATCAAACCGTTCGCGGGCGAGAATTTCCTTCTGGCTTATTATGTGTTCGGCCATTTCCTGTAGGCAAATTTCTATCGTAGACCTCAAACTTTCAACCACCTTTCAGTTTCTTTTAATCTAAAAATAGTATACAAGCTGAATATCAGAATGGACATAAGAACTTTTGTAATTTTATGTCAAATAACTGTGGTTATTCTTTGGGAAAATCCTTTGGCAAAACGGAAAATGTATGCTTCATTCAAAAGGTTTTGGTAAATATTAGTGTTTCCATAAACTTGAAGGGATACCTATAATAGATAATGAATATAATACTGAAGTGTTTCTTTTCTGAAATGAAAACAAATTTCCGGGTTGGGGGAAGCGGTTTTATGCGGACAAAGAGAGTAACATTCTTGTTGATCAGCAGTTTAATAGGCTTGGGTGGATGTTCAAGCCAGGTGGAAGTGGTTAAAAAAGCGGAGCCAACAGCGGTCAAAGCAGCGGACACAACGGAACCACAAAAGGCGGAAGAGCCTGCAAGGAAACCCGTGGAAAAACCAGCCGCAGCCGTCGTTTATATAAAAGATCCAAAAGTAAGCAATGCCATCTATGCTTTTATTCCAAAGGACATGGGCTATGGCACGGATAACGAGCGATATAAAAAGGAACTTGAAAAATGGGCGAGGGATCTGGCAGTAGGGAAAGATGGGCAACCCGGCTATGACCAGCGCGGCTCGCTCGACAGAATGGACGCAAACGGGAATATCATTAAAGGGGAACCGCGTGTCATTCTTGAAGAGGCAGAATTGGTGGAAAAGGTCCTGCAAGTTTCCGAAAAAGGCGGGGATGTTGTTCTGCCTGTCTATACAACTGAAAACACTTACGAGCCTGCGGATGCGGTACATTTAACCGAGGAACTGGTAGCTTCGTATACAACCAAATTTGATAGCAAAGTTGCCGGCCGGGCGAAAAACATCGAGCTGTCCGCTCAGGCAATCAACAACGTGCTTGTCGGGGTGGGGGATATCTTTTCTTTTAATACAATGGTCGGTCCTAGCGACGAGGCGCATGGCTACCAGCCCGCCAAGGAAATCGTCAACAAGAAACTGGTCATGGGGATAGGCGGAGGCATTTGCCAAACATCCTCGACCCTCTTTAACGCGGTCGATCAGTTGGGAGTCGAATACGTGGAGAAGCACAACCATTCACTAAGCGTAGGATATGTTCCGGCTGGAAGGGATGCGACCGTCTCATACGGGGGACCCGACTTCCGTTTTAAAAATACAAGCGGCGCCCCGTTCATCATCAAGGCGATTTACGGAAAGGGCACGCTTACCGTAGAAATCCGAACTGCCAGCAAATTTAAGGGGATTATAAAGAAACGGGTGTGACTTCATTTGAAAACCGTTTTCCTATTCGGATCGGGTGCGGTTTTCTAATACAATAACTTAACTAACTCGCCAATTAGCAGTCCCATTCGCAACTGAATAGGACTGCTTCTTTTTATTGTTCAAAGATTTTTAGTGGTAAATTTGCACTATAATTCGGATCCCTTTCAGCACGATGACAAAAGTTATTGTCATCGTAGGAATTCATATGCTAATTGATAAGCGAATTAATGTTCTCGAAAATTTAGGCGGTCTTCAGATAATTATGTTAAAGCCAAAAGAGAGCTTATCGAACAATCGGGGCAGGTTCAATAAGTATTGTGAAAAATACCAATTTGTAAAAATAATAAAAAGCTAAATGGGGGGCTACAATGAAAATGTTTTTGTTATCAGTTATTGGTGTTCTATCCCTGCTATTAGGTGGATGCTTTGCCTATCAACAATCAACAAATGAAACAGAGTCCACCCAAAAAGTAATGGATGTAAGAGAAGTAGCCTGGAATTCACTTTCTAATAATGAAAGAGAAGAAGTAATAGGAGGTTGGAAGGACGCTGAGGTTAATACAATAATCGTGGACGACCGTAGATTCGGATTAAATGACGCTACCTATATTGGAAAAGAAGTTACGATGGTTACTTTCCGTTCGAAGAAGAGTGAGGTATTGGGAAATATAAGCAAACTTGTAGATGAGAATACTCAAAAAGTTATCGGAGGAGCTTATCGAGAATGAGTTGGCCCCTCTTATTGAACCAGGCAGGATAGTTTAAGAAAAGTTCACTTTCATAAGAAGGTAAAATCCTTATGAAATGGTAAAATTGAGAAAAACAACTGGGGGACAAAATGGATAAAAAACTGGTATCACCAGGTATACTAAAACCGTTATTTTTCCTATCTTTAATTATGTTTCTTCTCGTAGGTTGCAGTGACGAAAACCCTTATGAAGTTGTTAAATCGGAAAGTAAAATTACAGAACTGAATGACCAATTACAATTAGAATGGCAATACAATATTAGCAATAATAGTGATGAAGATTATTACATTACATTGATTTTTCCATCCTACATTCAAACAGCTCTTGTTACCAAAATTGAAATAGTAAGATTGCCTGCAAATTCCTCTACTTCTGGTGTAGTAGTTGTAAGTGCTAAAAAGTCAGGAGCCGAAATGTCGGAAGAAACTATTGAGTCAATAAAGAATGGCAAACTTCCGTTTGTAGAACAAATTTTAATAGGAAAAAAAATAAGTTTAAAACCTGAATATCATAATTGAAAATGAGGGTTTAATACACATTTTATCCGACTTTTATTGTGCTAACGGGGCAGTTTAAAGAGAAGGATTTTAATGCGTATTGAAGAAACGGCGAGTGGAAGAGGAATTTCACTAATTATTGCTGAATATTCTATCTAACAAATATCGTATTGGTTTAGGAGGTTTGATAATGTTCGATAAACGGAAAATGACAGAAGCATTAAAAAAAGCGTCGGAGGAAGACCTAAATATGTCTAAGGATGAAATAAACTATTTAGTAAACTTATTAGAGGCTACGGATAAGTTAAAACAAAATTGGAATAGTGAAAAGTTTATGGAAGAGTTTGAAGAACAATACCAAATGCTTGAAATTGATTTTAAAAAGGAAATGATTGAAAAAGCCGTAATAATTTACACCAAGCTAATAAAGCAGATGAAGATAAAAAGTGAAGTTCGTTTTATTTCTTTAAAGATGAAATCGTACGAATACCCCTTCCCGCCTTTGGTAACCATTGCAACTGAAAATGAGGAATTAAAGTTGGAAACTGAATTTATTGAGCGTAAAGAATTGCATTATGAGTTCGATGCCATTTCGGCAGAATGCAACCTTAACTATAAGGAACAAGTTGACGTAGTTATGGAAACTTATCAAAAAATCTTATCTGAGTTTAATCAATATGATTGGCATAGCATTGGTAGAATATCCGATGATTTTGAAATTAGATTCATAAAACCTTATTAAATTAAAATTTTTAAAAGGTAAGCGAATTCTTTTTAAGCTAATGGATGCGTTGATGAGATAGGATAAACGCACCAATTTTTTGTTGGCTTCTTATTGAAGTAACAGGGCAGAATAGTTGAATACCAAGATGTTGTAAAGTAAAGGAATACTGGGTGTATTCAATTCCAATACTACAAGTCCGCATAACGTTTTCCTTATTGCAATAATCAGTGGGCTTATCCAATAAGGATTAAACCCACTTTTTCTTACGCGATCGGAATCTGGATTAAGGTTCTGTGTACCTTGAGACCTACGTGCAATTTCCACGTAAAATGCTATAGAGGCCTCTCTGATAGAAAGGATACATATCATTCAGCTCCATAATATGAGTTTGAATTGGGACACCATACATTAAAGCAAGTAATTGAACGACAACGTCAGTGTATCTGGAGGAGTGGATGGACGGTATCTCCGAGAGATAGTAGGTAAATACCTCTTGCAAGTTAAGGGGCTTGACCTTTTGCTCGAATGCTTTTGCATTAAATAAGTAATATTCATAAGATGAAAGCTCAATGTCGGCAGGTTTCTCGGTGAGCTTACTATAATAATGGATGAGGGAAACCATGATTTTTTTGCCAGGTACAAAATCTTCGCAAATCGACTGAAAAACGTGATACAAACCTTCCTCTCCCGAATAACGTTTGCAGTGGGTGTCAAAGCTTCTGTCATAAAGCCATTTTCGTACAAAATAATCCAGTACTTGTTCCTTGTAATGGAAGTAGTTAAAAAACGTCACTTTGGTCGTATTGACGTTCGTACACAATTCATCAACGGTAATATCATTTAGATTTTTATATTCCAGAAGTCTTAGCATTTCTTCAAGTATCGATACTTTCAAAAGTGCCGCCTTTTTTTCCCTAACCCCAAAATGTTCCACGAATAGATTCCTTCTTTCTCCGTTTTTTTATCCAGGACACACAGCTTAAGATGAAAATTATGATGGCCAGACTATAAAAAAGTGAAGTAGCCATGCTCTTCGTAATCGTAAAGGCATTTCCCGCATATACAATACCTCTGGGAACCGCCGATTGATAGGTAAGCATTACCAAAATCAAGATATTTTCCAGGTAATCACAGATCATGGCAATCAAAGGGAGGGACAATACAATTTTTGAAAAAGAGGAATGGATGGTTAGAGCTGATTTCCCGGTCAACTTATGGGAAAAGCGGATAAGCAAACCGAACAAACACAATCCGGCCAGGCAGTTGAGCAACGGAAAGAAAAAATCCAGCGGTAATTGCACATGCGTATACACGTTATACCCTTCCTCAGACAACCGGGTTAGAAATTTAACCGCATACGTAAAACTATAGCCCAACGGCTTTACATCAAAAATCATTAAGCCGCCAGCTTCCTTAACAATCATAGGGATCGAATGTGTCTGCATGACCAGGTAAATGGTTTGTGAGCTAATTAAAAACATTAGCCACATCTTAATAGTTACACCTTCAAGTTTACGGATCAAGGAAGTTCCTCCTCAAGATATTTTTACCCAAGTAAATTAATTAACTGGAGTTAATTAAATTTTATGATGATGTTAGTTCCCTGTCACCATATTCTGTTCGGCAAATACCGACAGAACTGACATTACTATTTGATGTATCCGAAGAGGATTTCCTGAATAAATATAAAAGGGTGCAATAATCCAGATAGGCTTATTGCCCTTTTTGTTGCAGCCCTTGTTCAAATAAATGGTCAGCATTTCTCCATTAAACCAAGTTTGAGAAGGAATGTACTTAAACATAGCGGGTGAGTTGATCCAAGAAGGATTAACCGCCTTTTTTTGTTGAATTCCTTATTCAAACGGGGGAGGTTCAGTGGAGTAAGAAATTCAGATACAAACAGTAAAATGGTTTTGTGTAAAATAAACTTGACATTATGTATGGAATTTATTACACTTTGTATATATTACTTTACTTAAAGGGGGGAGATTAATGACTTATCAAGAGAAAAAAAGCATCGTTTCATTGGTTAGTGTAATAGTTATTTTTGGTTCTTTTTGCTTTTACATGTATCCGCAATTTCCTAAAAATGGACTAGAATCACTTGAAACCTTTCGTTTTTGGGGGTCTTTTGTCTTTAGCTTAATTTTGGTTTCAATTATTGCCAACATTATAATCAATATCGTTTTTAACATTGCGTTTAGAATTACGACAGGAGAAAAGGAACCAACATTTGAGGATGAACTGGATAACATCATTAATTTAAGAGCAACAAGAAATTCATTTTTTGTTTTTATCCTAGGGTTTCTTCTTGCAATGGGTTCTCTCATCATCTTTCAGCCGTCACAAATAATGTTTATTATTCTAATCATTTCAGGATTTATGTCCGATGTGACAGGCTCTATTACAAGACTTTATCATTATAGGAAAGGAGTCTAATATGGGTAAAAATCTTGTCGGCAACCACATTAGAAAATTAAGATTTAACCATCATGAAATGACCCAGCAGCAATTAGCTGACAAGGTAGGCGTAACAAGGCAAACTATTGTTGCTCTTGAGAAGGGTAAATATTCCCCGTCTTTAGAACTGGCTTTTCGCATTGCACGCTCCTTTGACTTACCTTTGGAAGAAGTATTTTTTTATGGAGATAACTTAGAACAGTAGGAACTAGACAGTTCGTGGATTGAACTTATATATTCTGTCTTGAACCTATTGTGTTCAGATTAAAATGTGTAACCGTAAAGCCACCTACGGAACAGGTAAACAAGGTCAAAATCATTTTGTAAAGTATGACTATGACTTTGCGAAAGTAATGTTTTTAATGAATCTGCACTTACCTCCCATTTCTAGATGAAGTTATCAACAAGATATCAAGTAGACACCCTGTAAGGCGGGTTCAATTTTATTATTAAGGCTTAAAGATATCTTACAATTTGATAATTATTAGGAGGTTAAAAAATTGAAAGCAGCAGTTTTTAAATCTTATGGTTCCCCTGAAGTAATGGAGATTAGAGATGTTGATAAGCCGTTCATCAAAGATGAAGATAGGGTATTAATTAAAGTGGTCTCCGCCTCAGTAAATCAATATGACAATCTATTTCGAAAAGGTTACTTTCCTACCAGATTAGAGAATGGTCTTACAAAGCCAAAAACACAAATTTTGGGAATAGACGTTGCAGGTTCCGTTGAAGCCGTAGGAAAAAATGTACAAAAATTTAAGGTTGGCGATAAGGTTTTTGGAAGTTGTGTCGGCTCCCATGCTGAATATGTCTGCCCAAGACAAAATGGTATAACCTTTATGCCAAACAACTCAACCTTTGAAGAGGCAGCTGCAATACCATGTGCCGGACAGACTGCCCTACAAGCATTGCGAGATATAGGGAAGATAAAACCAGGCGATAAGGTTTTAATCTATGGTGCGTCTGGCGGAGTGGGGCACTTTGCTGTTCAGCTTGCTGTGTATTTTGGAGCTGAAGTAACCGCAGTTTGCAGTACCTCGAATATTGAGTGGGTTAAAAATCTAGGTGCTCATCATGTAATTGATTATACCCAAGAAGACTTCGCTCACAACGGAAAAAAATATGATGTAATACTGGATGCTGTCGGAAAGAGGACCTTTTTCAGTTGTTTGCGTTCTCTAACCGAAAAAGGTATTTATATAACAGAACACCCACTCTACCCCAAGTATCATCCAATTCAATTGATGATAGGCTCTATCATAGGTAGTAAGAAGGCTAAGATCCATCTTGCAAAACCTAATGACAGTGACTTGGACCTATTAAGAGTGATTATGGAAAAAGAAAAATTAAGACCTATAATTGAAAAGTGCTTTCCCTTAAATGAAATTGTAGAGGCTCATAGGCACGTTGAAAGTGGACGGACAAAGGGGAAGGTTGTTCTCAAAATAGAGTGAAATTATTCCAATCTGGATTAACTTTTGATAAAAATTCTCATGAATAAAACAGATAAATAATAAAGAACCAATTTAAGAACTGGTGCAAGAGGTGAAGATTCATTGAGCTTCAGCTCTTTTTGTTTTTGTAAAAAAGGAGCAGTATTCCTTAGAATATTTAAAGTGAGAACCACAGTTAGATTGTAAAGAATTACACTGAAAGTAACGGGTGCGTTGATCCAGGAAGGATTAACCACTGTTTTTGTGGAATTCCTTATTTAACTGGGCAGGTTAGTAAAAAAGGGTAGCGTCAGGAAAACGCAGATTTACGACGCTAAGAAATTCTGAATTTAGGAGCTGTTGTACTTGCAGTTCCTTCTGAGAAGTAAGGTATTATTAATCGAATAAGTAGTCTTATAAGCCATCCTACCTACCTACAACATTCTGGAACAACCTGAAAAGAGGTTGTTCCTTTTTCCATTTATCCTCTAGATTACAGATAAACATAAAAAACTTTTATTTTTTCAAACCAGATGAGGGTTAGCTACGTCTATAATGTGAGAGGGTGATAACTAGATGAATGGACTAAAACAACTGGCGGTGACAGATGAAAGTATGCTGGATGAGAGAGAGCACATAATTGATCAATTAATGCATGAATATAGCGATGATATTCTGCATCTCGTATATACATATGTTAAAAATCGAACGACAGCAGAAGATTTAACGCAGGAGATATTTTTAAAGTGTTATGAAAAGTACAATCAGTTTAATCAGCAGGCAACAATAAAAACGTGGTTATATCGGATTGCTAGTAATCGTTGTAAGGACTACTTAAGAAGCTGGCATTATCGCAAAATAACGCTTAGCGATAAAATTTTAGATTATATACCTTCGAAATCAAAACAGGTTGAAGAGGAGATTATCGCTAATAGTGAAGAGAACATCTTAACAAATGCTGTCATGAATTTACCTCTAAAGTACAGAGAAGTAGTATTTCTGTATTATTATGAAGAACTGTCCTTAGCCGAAATAAGTAAGATTACGACAGTAAATATAAATACAATAAAAACTAGATTAAAGCGTGCGAAAGAATTATTAAAAGACAAGATGATCGAGGAGGTTTAGGAGATGAATGATCCATTTACTAACCTGAAGAGTTCGATGAAGAAATCAATTTTCAAGGATTTATCTTTTTCTAATGAAAGAAAAAATGCGGTGAAAGAATCCATTCGTATGAGACAATCTCAATCACAATTTCATTCTTGGAAGATAGAAACCATCATAGCTATATTAGAATCGGTTCAGCATGAATTAATGGATGGCTACACTATTTCTACCCGACTTTTTCAAAAAAACGAACGTACTTTCCAAAAAAATGAAGGGCAGCTTTATTCACTTCTACATCTACTAGAAAATAAAGAAATTCTTACTTCAAAATGGATAAACAAAAAGAAATATTACTCCTTAAATTCCAAAGGGAAAAAATACTTAGCTACCTATAAACAAGATAAATCAAAACAAGAGTTATCCCTTAAACACTTACTAGAGGAGGCGTCCTTATGAGTTCTCCCAAATTTGAAGAATTTTTAAGTAAAGTAACATCCAAAGTGAAATATAAGGAAGCCCACAACATGATAAAAAAAGAGCTTATTCATCATCTGCAAGAGTTAAGTCAATCTTACAAAAAAAGAGGGTTTTCTAAAGAGGATGCAGATGAAAAGGCCATTCAAGAAATGGGAAATCCATTTACCATTGGAGAGAATTTAAATCCCCTCCATAAGCCAAAAATGGATTGGATTTTGATTGTTTTATTTGTTATTTTTGCTGGTATTAGTTTTCTCCCGTTAGTTGACGGAATTCCTGAATTTTCCCTATCAGGTGCCTATTTTATTGGGAGACAGGCTATTTGGTACACCCTGGCTGTTCTTGTAATCATTGGATTCCTTTTCTTTGATTACCGAAAATTAAAGAACGGGTGGATGTACTTTTATGCGATCGGCCTGTTGATCCATTCATATCTCCATTTATTTGGACTTATGGCCGACGGAGCAAAAAAGTGGGTTTCCCTTTCAGGCTTGACGGTCGATGGAACCATGATGAGCTTATTTTTCTTTTTTCTTGCTTGGGCTGGTATTTTTAACAAAATAAATGAGTTCCGTAGTTGGAAAAAACAAGGTTTACTTCTGGTTTTATTTTGGACCCCCATCTTGCTATACACGGTGGTGCCAAGCTTTATGATTAGTATGATTTACTTTTTCTGTATACTTGGGATGTTTGCTTTCGCTCGAATCCATAAGAAATTAGCTGTAAATCTGGCCATAACAAATCTATTGGCTGGTATCATTTTCATTATTATGTTCTACATGACCTCACGTCAAAGTTATTTGTTAACTAGATTATCTGCTTTTATAAACCCTAGTCCCGATTCAAATGGAGAAGGATATTTGTATATGGCGGTTAGGAATGTCCTTTCAGAAGCGGGATGGTTCGGTAACGGACTTACCAACGAGTTGAATTTTCAATTGTTACCAGAAGCACATACAGATTTTGCTTTCCCCTTCCTCGTCTATTCTCTTGGTTGGGCATTCGGATTCGTTCTTTGTTTGATCCTACTGATATTTATTTCAAGGATCTCAAAAAATGCGTTTAAAACAAAGGACCTCTATGGGAGATTGATCGTAATTGGTGGTGCTACATTATTTGCGGTTCCTACTACCTGGAACATCTTGATGAGCTTTGGAGTCGTGCCGATAATGGGAGTTTCTCTGCCTTTTATTAGTTATGGAGGCAGTGCGATACTCTTTTACGCTGCTGTTTTAG
Organism: Neobacillus sp. YIM B06451; assembly: GCF_032667185.1. Lineage (NCBI taxonomy): Bacteria > Bacillati > Bacillota > Bacilli > Caryophanales > Bacillaceae > Neobacillus > Neobacillus sp. YIM B06451. The sequence goes on from NZ_JAVFKJ010000012.1 coordinate 119,300, forward strand.
GACTCATTTTAAATGTTTATCGAAGAAAAGATCTTGTAGAACCCACGATTGCAGATGAAATTAAAAGTTAAAGTCAAACATGTAAATGTTGATAAAAAGGGCGACAGCTAAATAATAGTTGTCGCCCTTCCCTTATTGAGTAAACTCCTCCTGCTTATTTCCTAAGTGCCTATACTTCTGATTTTGAACAAGCATATAAATATCATATCTAAGAAGAACAGGGTGCCTGAAGGCTTTTCAGACCTGGTACGGATACAGAATTTTTAGCAAAGAGGTGAGAAAATGGATTTTGCAAATGAGGAACAAAGTAAGATGACTCCTCCTAACAATAAGGATTTATCAGCTTATATGTCCAGTATCACATTGCAGGCGGGCGATCCTACGGGCAGGGTGCAGTCGACCGCCGAATTACAAGCGTTATTTGATAAATCGGCAACTGGGGACACCATCGTTATCCCCCCTGGCCTTTACTGGGTAGAAAAAAATAAGGCATTAACCGACTTCCCGAATAATGACCAGCCCTGCCTGCTGCTAAGGGGGAAGAAGAATATCAGGATCAGTGCCTGGGGTGCCACGTTTGAAACTCGCACTCATGCACAGGGAATATTGGAACTTCAGCTTTGTGAAGACATCGTTATTGAAGGACTGAAAACAAAAGGATACGGCAAGTTTCCTCCGTTGGATCCAGTAACCGGTTATGGAGAAAAGGGTACCACGGCAGGAGGTTATCCAACATCGGGTTATTGGAATTACTATAAGAACAATAGCTTTGATACCAGTGCGAAATTAAAAAATGATGGAATCCCTTTCGGAACGTTTGGTGGCGGGTTTATAGGAAATATTGGATCTGGAATATTGATTCACCGGGGGTGCAGGCGGATCACCCTTGAAAAATGTGAAAGTTACGGTTTTAATTATGCGGGGTTCCTTATTGGCCACCTGGGCGATTATTTTCCAGCTAATTTAGGTTATAGTGATAATTCAGATATCAAATTTATCAATTGCTATGGCCATGATAATTATTCCGCTAATTTTGCCATGTCAGCTGTTGACCGGCCTGAAGTCATCGATTGCCTGATTGAGCGGGCAGGCCATCCAAACGCCTCGAAAACCCATACTTATGTAGATCCCGGGTATGGGATCAATATGGTGGGCACCAACTATTCAAAAGCACGGGATGGATTGTTCCACGCTAATACCATACGGGGCAACAAAAGAAAGGGGATTGATGCCCATTCCGGAGGCGGTATGATTGCAACGGATAATTTTATAGCCGATTCCATGGTCTGCGGGATTTTTTATCAATATGTAAATTCTACTCAATACGCACGGGACTCCATTATTGCCAATAATAAAATGGTCAATTGCGGATATGCGAGAAATCCACTTGCAGCCATCGCACTTGAAGGGGCAAGGGGAGGTACCAAAGCAACCCAGGAATTGAATGCTTTAGTGAAAAACAATCATATAAAAAAATGCTTCGGGACATACGGTATCATTTTTGTAGGAGCATTTGACCGGGTATCAATAGAGGGAAATATAATCCATGGAGTTCCAGACCAGCTTGATAAAACCATCACTGCCTTTAACCCTTGTGCCATCTATTGCGGTTATTCCGTGGCCACACAGCCTAACTATTCGGGCAACGTCAGCCATAATGAGGTTGAGATAGAGGATTCAGCTATCCCGATCGGAATCATGGTGCGAAATCTTCAGGAAGGAACGGTGTCAGGCAATACCGTCAAGCTTCCGCATTCAGCAGCTAAAAATGGAATTAAGCTCTGGAATTGTGATAAAGTGGGGGCGTTTGGGAATACAGTTCGGCTTGGCACAATTGGGGAACCATTAACAGCTGAAACAAACGGAACCGTTCTTGCAAATACTCTCACGGGCGGTAACGCAGCCTATCAGCCTATTCAAGGGCAGCCCGTTGCATTTCGAATCGCGGCCAATTCCGGGAATGGAGTTGTTACCTACAAAGCCGGCACTCAATTTGTCGATTCTATCGTATCGAATACGTATGGGCTGGCAGTCAATTTAAAAAATGTGCCATCAGGAACGAGCCCTTTCGTAAAAGTGATGGATGCGGGTTCCGGGGGGCTTGTAGCAGGATCAACCGTGATGGGATATTATTATATTCGATCTGCTTCCCACACCCAGGTGATGGTTGGGATCAAAGCAAACCAAACAGCAAGCCACACCCCCTTTAACACATTAAAAACCGGGGCATTGGATATAGAAATTACCATTTAATCATATTGATATGTGATGAGGGGAAACCATGTTTGGGGTTTCCCCTAATTTATGTTGAGGCAGGTCATTGGATGGGGTGGGGTAACGGACATTTTTATCCTTTTGGAACACCGCTTTGTCCGATAGAGCGGGGGTGACAGAGAGTATCAAATGTGTTGATATAGGCCAAAAGATAACTAATGTAATTGAAAATAACGGTAACAATCTATAAATAAGATTATTACAAGTTGATGTGAAGTTCTACACTTAAAGTAACGGGTGCGATGATCCAGTAAGGATTTCCTCACTTTTTTGTTGAACTTGTTATTAAACAAACGGGCAGTTATGTTCAATAACTGAATTATTGAGAACTTTTACTATAGTCGTTCGTAATATAGTTAGGAGGTGTATGTCACGTGAAATGGTTATTACTTCAAATCCTGACATTAGGTGCTATAGGAATATTGATGGCTGTATTAGAATTGAATGAGGGTAACAGAATTGTTAGCTATTCTGCAAATTGGACCCCAGTAAACAACATTTACATCACATTTATTATTGTAACAGTGGTTTTATCTTGCTTCTATTTAATTTTTTTATTTGAGGCAAAAAAGCGAAACAATATTTTAGAACGGTCCTTTTGGAATTTGATGCCCAAGATTACTATCACGGTAGGGGTTATATCTATAACTCTGTTATTAGTGGGGGGAACTTTAGGACCCATTATGACTTGGGTTGAACAGTGGCGATCACTGTTATATGTTTTCCTTACATACTTTCTATTTTTAATATTCCTTTTTATTTTCTCGATTGAGCATAAGAAACAAAGAAATAACAATCGTATTAACAAAACTATCCTTACTTCCTACATATGGACAATAGTTCTGTTTTTTGTAATATTTTTTGTTTTTTAATTCAGTAAGGTCTGCCGTACTTTTTTAAGTTTGTGAACCAATGTACTTAAACATAAGGGTGCTAATGTTAAAGAAAATAATGACAAAAGAATGGTTGGAGCATCAAAATTGCTCCAACCATTTTTTATGCCAATTAACTCACTTGATTGTCAGCTATTATAGTGTAAATTACTAGTGAATAGCACTGTTAATCCGAATTTCCACCTTATAACTAATCCGTAATCCTATTCGGGATAGCGGTTTTTTTCGTAGGATATTTTACAAAAAACGAGGCAGGTTATCTGCACGTATTAACACGATTCAAATCGTATAAATCATTAACCCCGAAATGGTCGAATCTCTCAGTCAGCTCGTCAATGCCATGGTCCATTTTAAATTGCATTTCCTCAAGATAGATAGGGAAAACGTTGTAAATATTGATCAGTTTGTCTTCCCTTACTTTTAGCCGGAAAAATTCACTATCCACAATCGTTGGCGGAATGAGCAGGGAGGCGCAGAGCTTCGTGCCATCGATAAATGGCTCGATCGGGTTCCCGTTCTGCAAGGTGTGGCCGTAAGCTAGCCAAGTCTTGTACTCATGCGGGAAGCGGGCCAGGAATTTCATATTCCCAATCGGCCAGTAATTTCGTTCATCCTTGAATCCCTCTTCGGATACATCGTACTCTTCTGGCAAAAAGCAAACGAGCTCGGCGTATCTCCAGTCTTCGGCGCCTGCCGGGACAGTCATTGGAAGATCGCTCATCCCATGTGTGATCATCGTATGGAAGGGGCGCTCTTTTGTAGGAGCAACATGGTATACATCAACATGGACGATATTCGAGATAATCTCATGGAACACCATATTGATTTTTCCGATATGCTTTTCGATATGCTCCTCAAACATCTCCTTCGCCTCGGCGTCAAAATCCCTAATTCCCTCAAACTTCGTCTCCACCGGATCGTATTTGTAAATTGGCGAACCGGATTTCGAAACCTTCTGTTTCCTTTTAAACCACACACTCACTGCCCCCTTAAGGAGAATAAATTTTATTGGTATATAGATAATTCTCTTACCTTTTCCAAAATCCTGCAAAGTTTCTGGGAAATAGTGGCTCTATTTTTTGTTTTCACAAAAATAATAAAATTTTCATATAATTCTTGCTTTTTGAAAATTCATTCACTATAATTTTCTTTAATTTCTTAAAAAGTTACAAAACATAAAAATTCCTACTTAATTTGATATTTACATAAAGGTAAAATACTGATTTTGGAAGTAAAATAGTAAAAAAGTATCAAAGAGGAATGGGGAATGTGTATGAAGTATGAGATTGATGAGCTAGATAGGGGCATCATCAAACAGTTGGCAAGGGATGGACGGATGTCGTTCTCTGAAATTGCATCCGCTCTGAATGTGACCGAAAAGACCGTCCGTCTGCGGTACAAGAATCTGTTGGATCACGGGATTATGGGCGTTTTCGGGGTAGTCAATCCAGTTGAAATTGGAGTGAAGGCCGGCGCGATCATTCTATTGAAAGTCCAGCCGCAAAAAGTGAAGGATGCTGTGGAGGAACTTAAAAAGTTCCGGGAAATCAGGTACATAACCATGACTTCCGGCCCATACTCCCTATTGGTTCAAATTGCGGTTCCCACCCAGGATGACATAACGCAAACCCTTTTGAAAATAAATGAACTAACTAGCATTACTGAGGTGAATTCAATCATTCAACTAGAAGTGTTCAAGAATTCTTACGAGTACTTTTGAGGAGGCGGGGCTTTGATTGACCTGTATCGGGGCCATGCGGTTACGAACATTCGGTATCCTATTTTTTAAAAGAACACTCAAAAGCATTAATCCTGAATCTCACAGAAAATCAGAAATTCGAATTTTAATAGAGTCAGCTAGAGTCAGAGAACAGTGGCTAAGGGCCACTCTCTAAATAAAAATCAAACTATTCGAATGATGGGGGGAAAGAATATGAGAATCTTTATCTCGGCAGATATGGAAGGCATTTCCGGGGTCGCGACAAACCAACAGCTGAAAACGCCATCGGAATATCAGCGTTTCCGCAAACTGATGACAGCGGATGTTAATGCTGCAATCGAAGGGGCATTTAACGGGGGAGCGACAGAGGTCATTGTCGCGGATGGACACGGCAACATGTCGAACATCATCATCGAAGAGCTCGATCCGCGAGCCCGTCTCGTTTCCGGGAATAACAGGGTGATGTGCCAGCTGGAGGGGCTTGATGAGTCATTCGATGGTATTATGTTCGTCGGCCACCACGGGCGTGAAGGCGGCTCTGATGTAACGGTGATCAGCCATACACTGGCAGGGATTTGTGTCGAAGAAATGAAAATCAACGGCAAGGTCGTCGGTGAAACGGAAATGAATTCCTATGTGGCTGGTTCGATGGGAGTTCCTGCGTTGTTCATCAGCGGCGATGACGCCTATGTAAAAGAAGTCCAGGAAACCCTTCCGGAAGTAGAAGGAGCCGTAACAAAAAGGGCGGTGGACCGCTTCGCCGCCGAGCTTCTCCATCCAGAAGTCGCACGCAAGGAAATCCGGGAGAGGGCTGAAGCGGCTGTTAAAAAAGCAAAACAGGCAAAGCCACTTGTGATTGGCGAAGGCCCAGTCACATTCGATTTGAAATTCAAAGGCCCACAGCAGGCAAAAATGACAACCACACTGCCAACCGTCCAATTGACGGGACCCAAAAGCATCCGGTTTACATGCGATGATATGGTCACTGCCTACAAACATATGTGGGGCTGCGTCATAATCGCGATGACGGCCACAAACGGCGTCCTCGGATCGGTGAATGCCTAAGTAGTTAATGGCCTAAGCCTTAAGTTTTGAAACGCAAAGCAATTATTTGGACGAATCGGCATCAAATGAAAAAGGAACCGTCCGCAAACCATTAAATATAGCGAGGTGAATGGAGATGTACATTGTCAAAAGGATATTAACGATGCTATTGACGCTTTGGGTCATTATTACGTTAACCTTTGTCATCATGAAATTTATACCTGGGGATCCATTCGCGTCCGATGCGGATGTCCTGCCGGAGGAAGTTTTGCAAAACATTCGCGCGAAATACAATTTGGACAAGCCTCTGCCGGTCCAGTATGCCCTGTATATGAAAAACCTAGCGATGCTGGACCTCGGCCCGTCAATTAAATCGGAAACCCGCACAGTGAACAGCATTATTGCGGACGGGTTACCCGCTTCGGCAACACTGGGCATACAAGCACTCACCATCGCCCTAATCTTTGGCCTTCTGCTTGGAATCATTGCGGCGCTCAACCATAATAAGCCAATTGATTTCCTGGCGATGATGATTGCCATCCTCGGCATCTCGGTGCCAAGCTTCATATTGGCGCCGTTGTTAATCAAGTATTTCGCGGTCGAATGGCGGCTGCTCCCGGTTGCTTCGTGGGGAAGCTTCCAGCATAGCATCCTCCCTTCACTCGCGCTTGCAGCCTCGCCAATGGCTGTTATCGCGCGGTTTATGCGTTCGAGCATGATTGACGTCATGAACCAGAATTACATAAAGACCGCCAATGCCAAAGGCCTTTCAACGCCTCGGCTTGTCATCAAGCACGGAATCAGGAATGCAATCCTGCCGGTCATTACCTTTATCGGTCCGTTGGCGGTCGCCCTGATTACTGGGACGTTCGTCATCGAAAAGATTTTTGCGATTCCAGGCCTCGGAAAGTATTTCGTTGATAGCATCTTTAACCGGGATTATCCCGTCATACTTGGAACGACAATCTTTTTCAGTACCATCCTTGTGGTCATCCTGTTCCTTATCGATATTTCGTACAGGCTAATCGACCCGAGAATCAAACTGACGAGCGGAGGGAAATAACATGGGTGCAAAAAAAATTGAAAGCACATTGTTTGTTCCTGTCTCCCCCGACAAAAGAATCGTTGACCCAATCCAGCGCCCGTCACTGAGTGTTTGGAAAGAAACCGCAATGAATATCATGAAAAACAAATTGGCCGTCCTCGGCATGTCGATTCTTGTCGTAATCGTGTTTTTTGCGATTTTCGGACCAAAAATGGTTCCCTACACCCCATCCGGCCAGGATTTGGCGAATGGGAACATGGCGCCCGGCAAGCATTGGTTTGGAACAGATGACCTCGGCCGGGATATGTGGGCCCGCACCTGGTACGGGGCCAGGGTTTCACTGACAATCGGATTTGTCGCGGCTTTTATTGACCTCGTGCTTGGAGTCACAATCGGAGGGATTGCCGGGTATATGGCCGGCCGCAGCAAGAAGGGCGACCGTATCGATAACATCATTATGAGGATTATCGAAATTCTTTACGGAATACCGTACCTTTTGATCGTGATTTTGCTGATGGTTATTATGGAACCCGGGGTAATATCCATAATTATCGCCTTGACCGTTACCGGATGGGTCAGTATGGCAAGGATTACAAGGGGCCAAATTCTTCAATTGAAATCACAGGAATATGTAATGGCCGCGGAAAAACTCGGGACATCCCATGCGAAAATTATCCTGAGGCACCTTTTGCCAAACGCGATTGGCATCATCATTGTCAACCTGACGTTTACCATCCCACAGGCCATTTTCGCCGAATCGTTTCTCAGCTTCCTTGGCCTTGGCGTCCAAGCGCCGTTCGCAAGCTGGGGGACGATGGCAAACGACGCACTCGGAGTCATCCTGAGTGGACAATGGTGGAGGCTGTTCTTCCCTGGGTTCTTGATTTCCCTGACAATGTTTGCATTTAATGCATTCGGGGACGGACTTCAGGATGCTTTGGATCCAAGAAACCGGAAATAGGAGGAAGCAATTGTGAGCCATTTACTCGAAGTAAAAAACCTCGAAGTGAATTTTAAAACATATGGCGGCGAGGTAAAGGCAGTCCGCAATGTTTCCTTCCATGTAAATAAAGGCGAAATCGTCGCCATTGTGGGGGAAAGCGGAAGCGGAAAGAGCGTCACGGTCCAAACGGTCATGGGGCTCATCCCGACACCGCCCGGCATTATCAAAAATGGGGAGGTCCTTTTTCAAGGAAGAGACCTTCTAAAGCTATCAAAACGTGAAATGCAAAAAGTGAAAGGGTCTAAGATTAGTATGATCTTCCAGGATCCGATGACGTCGCTTAATCCAACGATGAAAATTGGCAAGCAAATCGAGGAAGGGCTGATTGTCCATCAGAAGCTCGGAAAAGGGGAAGCGAAAAAGCGCGCGATCGACATGATCCGACTAGTCGGCATCCCGAACCCTGAAGACCGATACAATCAATATCCCCACGAATTCAGCGGCGGGATGAGGCAAAGGGCAATGATTGCCATTGCCCTTGCCTGCAACCCTGAACTGCTGATTGCCGATGAGCCCACGACCGCGCTCGATGTGACCATTCAGGCGCAGGTTCTGGATTTAATGAGGGATTTAAAAGAAAAAACCAATACAGCAATCATCCTTATCACGCATGACCTTGGGGTTGTCGCAGAGACCGCGGAACGGGTTATCGTTATGTATGCCGGAATGATGGTCGAGAGCGGCTCAGTCCGCGAACTTTTTGAAAATCCCCGCCATCCGTACACATGGGGTCTGATGGAGTCCATTCCGGATCATACAAGCACTGAAAAGGAGCGTTTGATCCCGATTGAAGGATCTCCGCCGGATCTTTTTTCGCCGCCGGCGGGCTGCCCTTTTGCCCCAAGATGCAAATATGCGATGGAAGTCTGCCTTTCAGAAATGCCACCGGCTTTTGAAACGGAATCAGGGCATTATGCAAGGTGCTGGCTAAACGATCCAAGAGCCCCGAAGGCTGAAGACCTTGTGGCAGCAGGGAGGGAAAACTGATGGCCAAATTGCTCGAGGAAGCCGCGGAAAAACAGTCCGCCGCCTCCGATATACTTCTTAAGGTAGAGAATCTGAAGAAGTATTTTACGATCAAAAACAATCAGACCGTTAAGTCAGTCGACGATATCTCGATTGAAATCAAACGCGGGGAAACCTTTGGCCTCGTTGGCGAATCAGGGAGCGGCAAGTCGACGCTCGGCAAAACAATTGTCGGCCTGCAGGATCCGACCGAGGGCAGAATGTTTTACAACGGAGCTGACCTAAGCACGCTTGGAAGAAAGGAAAAGGCGATTGCCAACCGGGAAATGCAGATTATTTTCCAAGATCCGCACGCATCTCTGAACCCAAGGATGCGGGTTGGGGACATCATTGCTGAGGGCATTGACGCGCACGGCTTGGCAAAGGGAAAAGAAAGGCAGGAGCGCGTCTACGATTTGCTTGAAAGAGTTGGCCTCCGCCCCGAGCATGCCCGGAGGTATCCACATGAATTTAGTGGAGGGCAGCGGCAGAGGATCGGAATCGCAAGGGCGCTTGCCGTCAATCCAAAGTTCATCGTTGCGGATGAACCGATTTCAGCGCTTGATGTTTCCATCCAGGCACAGGTCATCAATCTGATGGAAGACCTGAGGGAGCAGGAAGGGTTAACCTACTTGTTCATTGCACACGACCTCGGGATGGTCAAGCACATCAGTGACCGGATCGGCGTCATGTATTTAGGGAAGATGATGGAACTCGCAACCAGTAATGATTTGTTCGCCGAGCCGCTCCATCCTTATACACAGGCATTGATGTCCGCGATTCCCGTCGCGAAACCAGGAGCCGCCAAAAGGGAAAGGATTGTGCTTCAGGGGGATCCCCCGAGCCCGGTCAACCCACCGAGCGGCTGCCGTTTCCGTACGAGATGTCCGCATGCCATGTCCATTTGCGCCGAAGTGATTCCCGATTTCAGGGAAGTGCAGCAGGAGCATTGGGTGGCGTGCCATCTATATAACGAATAATCATACATCTAAGGAGGAAGGGAAAATGAAGAAATGGGTTTGGATGTTAGCTGCCCTCTTGGTACTCAGTACTGTTTTAGCTGGCTGCTACGGCGGCGGAAATCAAAGTTCTTCGGCATCCGGGTCGAAAGGTGGCACGAAAGGAGTTAAGCAGGAACTTGTTCTCAATGCAATAAACGAGCCGCCTGCATTGGATCCGGCCATGGCTACGGATACAACCTCTGGATGGATTTTGGACCACATATTTGAAGGCTTGTACACAAAAGACAAGGATGGCAAGCCGGTCCTAGGAACAGCGAAAGACGTCAAAGTTTCCGATGACGGCAAAACGTATACGTTCACAATCCGTGACGATGCGAAATGGTCTGACGGCTCACCCGTAACCGCGCACGATTTTGAGTATAGCTGGAAACGTACGATTAATCCAGAAACAGGAGCGCAATTCGCATTTTATATGTATTACATAAAAGGCGCTGAAGACGTTAACAAAGGAAAAGGCACAATTGATGATGTCGGGGTAAAAGCAACGGATGACCATACCCTCGTTGTTGAACTTAACAATCCGCTTGGTTATTTCGAGGAGCTTTTGACCATGTGGACCTTCTATCCAGTCAAGAAGGACCTTGTCGAACAGAACAAAAACTGGGCAGGCGAAGCTGACGGCTATGTCAGCAATGGGCCATTCAAAATGACCCAATGGAAGCATGACAGCCAGGTTGTCGCGGAAAAGAATGAGAACTACCACGACAACAAAAACATCACACTCGAAAAGGTTACCTGGAAAGTCGTGAACGATGCGACAACTTATTATCAAATGTACAAAACAGGGGAGCTTGACCTGATTCAAACTCTGCCGACGGACGTCATAGACCAAGAAAAGGACAGCAAAGAGTTTAAAAACGTTCCTTACTTTGGAACATATATGTACATGTTTAACGTAACGAAAGAACCATTTACGAATGCGAAAGTACGCCGCGCCTTCGCATTGGCCATTAACAGGGAACCATTGACGAAGAATATTACAAAAGCAGGGGAAACTCCGGCTTATGCATTCGTTCCTCCTGGAGTGGAAACATCCAAGGGCGATTTCCGTGAAGTAGGCGGAGAATACTTCAAAGAAGACAGTGAAGAAGCGAAAAAGCTTTTACAAGAGGGAATGGCGGAAGAAGGCTGGGAGACACTGCCTCCAGTTACCGTAATTTACAATACTTCCGAAAACAATAAGAAAGTCTCCGAAGCGGTTCAGGAAATGTTGAAGAAAAACCTTGGCGTTGACGTCAAGTTGGCCAACCAGGAATGGAAGACCTATCTTGATACAACACAACAAGGAAACTTCCAGATGGCCAGGATGGGATGGATTGGCACCTTGCTCGATCCGGTTGTCATCCTCGATTACTACCTTGGCGATAGCCCGAACAACCGCTCACGCTGGGTAAATGAGGAATACGACAAACTAATGGCCGAGGCAAAGGCTGCACAGGATCCGGACAAGCATTTTGAACTCCTTCACCAGGCGGAGGATATCCTGATGGAAGAACTTCCATTCTTCCCGGTTTACCATTACACCAACACATACTTGACATCACCGAAAGTCAAGGATGTCGTGTATCCATTCAACCGCTATCCAAACGTGAAGTGGGCGAAAATGGTTTCTGAATAAGGTGGGAATTGAGTAAAAAAAGCAGGGAAAAGCGTTCCAGCAGCTTTTTCCTGCCTGTTGGTTAAAGGAGGGAGCATGATGGCCAAAAAAAGCACCGTTTTTCTTCTATTAATTATTACATGGCTGATTGCGAAATTTGTGTTGTCTATGTCATGGATAGAGTTTGTTAACCGTTCTTTTTTAGTAGGCATCAGCCTCCTTTTGGCCAGCGCAATCTTTTTGATTTTAAAAACAGGATTCCTTACCCTGTTTTTGGAGGGCTTCACTAAGGTGGGCTCTTTCATCTCACCAAAGTCCAGGGCAATGGAGCGCGAAGACGAGCGGGCCAGGGAGGACGAAAGCCTTGCGGAATTTAAAAGGGGACTCCTTCGCCAACTGATCACCTACACATCTATATTCGGCTTCAGTTCCGTCAGCGTTTCATTGCTTGGATTGTTTTTCTTCTATTAAAAAACCGGTCTCGCCAGGTGCAGTAAACCTGGTGCGGCCGGTTTTTTTTGGCCGATGAAGATGAAGGGCGACAAATCCAGTTAATCGACAAAGATTGGCTGGAATGCGGAAAAGGTGTCCCTCAAATCCGTTTGAGCGACAAAGATTGGCCGGAATCCAAAAAAGGTGTCTCTCAAATCCGTTTGAGCGACAAAGATTGGCTGGAATGGGAAAAAGGTGTCCCTCAACTCCGCTTGAGCGACAAAGATTGGCTGGAATGCGAAAAAGGTGTCCCTCAAATCCTATTGAGCGACAAAGATTGGCTGGAATGGGAAACAGGTGTCCCTCAAATCCGCTTGAGCGACAAAGAATGGCTGGACTGGGAAAAAGGTGTCCCTCAAATCCGCTTGAGCGACAAAGAATGGCTGGACTGGGAAAAAGGTGTCCCTCAAATCCGCTTGAGCGACAAAGATTGGCTGGAATGGGAAAAAGGTGTCCCTCAAATCCGCTTGAGCGACAAAGATTGGCTGGAATGGGAAAAAGGTGTCCCTCAAATCCGCTTGAGCGACAAAGATTGGCTGGAATGGGAAAAAGGTGTCCCTCAAATCCGCTTGAGCGACAAAGATTGGCTGGAATGGGAAAAAGGTGTCCCTCAAATCCGCTTGAGCGACAAAGATTGGCTGGAATGGGAAAAAGGTGTCCCTCAAATCCGCTTGAGCGACAAAGATTGGCTGGAATGGGAAAAAGGTGTCCCTCAAATCCGCTTGAGCGACAAAGATTGGCTGGAATGGGAAAAAGGTGTCCCTCAAATCCGCTTGAGCGACAAAGATTGGCTGGAATGGGAAAAAGGTGTCCCTCAAATCCGCTTGAGCGACAAAGATTGGCTGGAATGGGAAAAAGGTGTCCCTCAAATCCGCTTGAGCGACAAAGATTGGCTGGAATGGGAAAAAGGTGTCCCTCAAATCCGCTTGAGCGACAAAGATTGGCTGGAATGGGAAAAAGGTGTCCCTCAAATCCGCTTGAGCGACAAAGATTGGCTGGAATGGGAAAAAGGTGTCCCTCAAATTCATTTGAGCGACAAAGATTGGCCGGAATGCGAAAAAGGTGTCCCTCAAATCCGTTTGAGCGACAAAGATTTGCGGGAATGGGAAAAAGGTGTCCCTCAAATCCATTTGAGCGACAAAGATTGGCTGGAATGCGAAAAAGGTGTCCCTCAAATCCATTTGAGCGACAAAGATTTGCCGGAATCCAAAAAAGGTGTCCCTCGAATCTGTTTGAGTACAAAGATGGTGGTGATAGAATCGACAAGAGAAACCGGAACTATAGTTGCAAGCTTTTTTATCCGCACGATCCATGGTATAAACAAATATATAGCCGGATTAAAGGAGATAATTGAGATGCTCAAGACGAACATGGAGAAATTTTTGAAGAAAAACGAACCCTTATTTGCGGAAGAGAAAGAATATGCCGAAAAACTAGGGCTAGTTGAAGAAGGAACAATAAGTGAAAGAGACCCGTCCGAACGCTTTAAGGATGCGTACATCGAACTGAGTGATAAGGAAACGGAAGAAATGGTTTCAAAAGGCGGAGCGGAATTATTGCAGCAGCCAGTATCATATTTTAAAAAGAACATCAATCAGTTCATGTATGTCGAGTCGAAATGGTTCGAGCTGGTTGATGTCGATGCGGTGGTCATTGAAGTCGACGATGTTTTCCGAAACTATCAAGCTTTGCTTGGCTTAAAGCTGCAGAAGAAATACGGTGAAACGCTTAACCAGCTTTTACAAGGGAAATTCGAATTCGCCAAAACTGACTACAGCCTCATGTTTGATGGGGGTGAAGGAATCTGGAATTTCAATTTCTCGCTTGAGGCATTGAAGGAATTCAATGACGATCGCACAGTCGACGAAACATTAAACCTTGTGTATGGATTTCTATTTGCCCTGGCAGAAGATGTGGAGCGGTAACTATTCAATTGGCAATGTATTTTTCAATGAAATTACATTGCTTTTTTAATGGAAAAATATGTTGACATGTAAAACAGTTTGAATTATTATCAATAGTGATAATAATATCAAATATTTTTTTGGGTTAATATTATCACTTTTGATAATATTGTCATCACGGAGGTTTTCAGAATGGATTTTGATCGTACTAAACTTATTTTGCACCCGGTCCGGATGAAGATTGTTCAGTCCTTGGTGAATGGCCGCCACCGGACTGCTTTCGAAATCATGAACCATCTTAAGGAGGTACCTCAGGCAACACTGTATCGTCATTTGAACAAATTGCAGGAAGCCGGACTCATTGAGGTGGTTCAGGAAAATCCGGTCAGGGGCACAGTTGAAAAAGTATATGCCCTAAAACAAACATTTCATACACAGTTAGGCACGATAAGCAAAGATCAGCATTTAGAGTTGTTTTTCACCTTTTTGGCGCAATTAATGGGAACGTATGAGCACTATTTATCTACGGATTTCGATTTGGTAAGAGACGGCGTTAGCTACCGCGTGGCCAGAATGCATTTGACTGATGAGGAATTTATGGAATTAGCCCAAAATATTCGCCGTTTGATTAATGAGGCTATGGAAAATGAGCCATCGGATGAACGGATGCCGCGAAATCTTGCGACGATTGTCATTCCGGAAAAAAATTAAAGTAGACATGTAATGGAGGGGAATGGGATGGAAAGAGAAGTTGTGTTTGGGGAGAACAATCGGATGTATGGAACATTGGCTTTGCCAGCGGGTGAAGGGGTACACCCTGCCATTGTAATTATTGCGGGTTCAGGGCCGCTCGACCGGGATGGGAATGTTGCTAAAAAGCTCACGACAAACCTTTACAAGGAACTGGCCAATTTCTTTACTGGAATTGGATTTGCTACACTCCGCTATGATAAGCGGGGAACAGGCAAGCGGGAGGGCAACTGGATGGCTGCCGGGATGTGGGACCTCGTGGAAGATGCCCGTACTGCAGTAGAATTCCTTCAAGCCCACCCGAATGTGGATAATCAAAGAATCATCGTAGCCGGACATAGTGAAGGAACGATTCTTGCGACTGCTTTGGGGGCATCCATGCCGCTGGGTGGAGTTATCTTCCTCTCAGGCGGGGTCGACAACCTTTCTGAAGCATTAAGTAAGCAGAGGGAGCTTGGAAGCAAGGAATTGCTCGCAAAGCCTGTTCTTGGGAAGCTCCTTAAGCTTATAAATGTTGCACAAAAAAGCGAAAAGTCTGCAGCCAAGATGATGGAAAAATTCAAACAGTCCAAGGAAGACATCATTAAAGTACAGCTCTTCTTTAAACAGCCGGCAAAATGGTACAGAGAACATGACGCATTTAACACGCGTGAAGCCTTGAAATCCATGAACTGTCCGATTTTCGCCATAGTCGGTGACAAGGACGCTTTGGCGGACAAGGAAGTACTTTCGGAGCTTCCATCCCTCATCCAGGGGAAAGCCGAGTATGCGATTATTAACGACATGGAACACGGCTTGCGTATACAGACTGAGGAACTCAGTATTTTAAAATCAGGCAAGAGATTTAAAGAAATCTTAAAACGCCCGCTTCATCCAGAGGCATTGTCAAAACTTGAAGGCTGGTTGGATGAAAATTATCTGAATAACAACCAGAAAGAGAATGTAGGCTGAATGAATGTTGGCATGGGTAAAGGATAGTGGGGATATAGTGCAGCAACGCGGGAGATTTTATTCTCCCGTTTTTTTGCGTTGATGAACATGAAACGAATAACAGGGCCTACTTTTTCAAAAAGCTGAAAATATCTGTAAATTATAGTTGACTCAATGTATAGTTTAGTTTACATTAAGTATATAAAACCATACTATGAGTAAAAAATATTTGACAAGGGGTGAATATATGTCGTATCAAGAAAAGAAGAGCATTGTGTCATTAATTAGCACAATCTTCATTTTTACCGCTTATTGCTTGTACATGTACCCAAGGCATCCGGGAGGGGGTCTGGAATCAGCGGAAACCTTTCATTATTGGGGTTCCTTCGTCCTTATCTTGACGTTGTTTTCAGTCTTCGCGCAAATCATAATCAGCATTATTTTTACGATTTTCTTTAGAATTACGACCAGAGAAAAGGTGCCGTCTTTTGAAGATGAGCTCGATAAACTAATCGGTTTGAAGGCGTTCCGGAATGCATTTTTCGTTTTTGTCAGCGGCTTCCTATTTTCAATGGGATCACTTGTTTTTTATGAGCCGTCACAGGCGATGTTCATCATCCTAATCGCATCAGGATTCCTTGCCGATGTGTTCGGCTCGATGACAAGGCTTTATCATTACCGGAAAGGAGTGTAACAGTGGGTAAAAATCTTGTCGGCAATCATATCCGCAAATTACGATTCAACCATGAAGAAATGACTCAGCAGCAACTGGCTGACAAGGCTGGCGTCACCCGGCAGACAATCGTGGCACTCGAAAAGGGAAACTACTCCCCATCCTTGGAACTTGCTTTCCGCATCGCCCGAGCCTTTAGCTTGCCGCTGGAAGAAGTATTCTTTTATGGGGAAGATTCAAATCCTTAAACCATCTGAATCAATAGAAAGTAGGGGAGCAAATGAGTTCAGACAAGAAGGCGGCAAAAATTGTAGGATTCCTGTTCATACTTGCGGCGGTTACGGCGGTAATTGGCCTTAAATTATATGACCCTATCCTGATAGGGCCGGATTATCTGGCAAAAGGTTCTGAGTACGCCAACCGGATAGTGCTGGGAGCGGTAATGGAGTTAATGCTTGTCGTTTCTGCGATTGGCACCGCAACGACAATGTTCCCGATTTTAAAGAAATATAACGAGACAATCGCGCTCTGGCATGTTTGCTTCAGGTTCCTTGAAGCCATTGTCATCACCGTTGGCGTAATCAGCGTGTTGTCCCTGCTGACCTTAAGCCGGGAATTTGTTGCAGCTGGGGCTTCAGTCGATCCCGCTTCTTTTCAAGCTTCAGGAACAGTATTAAAAGCAATCCACGATTGGACGTTTATGATGGGACCCTTGTTCATGCTTGGCATCAATACGATGATGTACAGTTATATCTTTTACAAAACCAGGATAGTGCCAAGGTTTTTATCAACGCTTGGAATCACTGGGGCCATATCAGTCTTCGTTTGTTCCCTGTTGGTCATGTTCGGCGTCATCGAACAAATTTCCGTTTGGGGCGGCATCTTGGCCGTACCCGTAGCAGCCAACGAAATGATCCTAGCAGTCTGGCTCTTAACAAAAGGATTCAATCAACAAGCAATCGCTTCACTTTAAAAGGCGAACAGTGCCTGTCACTCCCCGAAATTTCTTGTTTCACAGAATGTTTCACGGATGAACGATGACATCGAAAAGCCGCTTGCTGAGTATTAGCGGGCGGCTTTTTACTGTCGGATTAACTTTTTAAAAGGGTATAATGAATCTAGTTTTTAAATTGAAAAGGAGTAATTTTACGATGGATTTGCTTTTGCATGGAAAAAATGTACTTATTACTGGCGGCTCGAAAGGAATTGGAAAAGCGATTGCCAAGGCGTTTGTGGCGGAAGGTGCGAATGTTGCCATTTCGGCGAGGGGAAAGGAAGCACTGGAACAGACAAAGGAAGAACTTAAAGGCTGCGCCTCGATTATCCAAGCAGATATTACCGAGCCAGAGGAACGGGAGAAGCTTATTATTTCCTTTGTTAAAAAGTACGGAACAATAGACGTTTTAATTAATAATGCAGGCGGGAGCAATGGCGGAAAAGCAACCGAAACCGAAATGGATTTATTCCGCGAGGCAATGGAATTAAATTATTTTTCTGCCGTCCATCTAAGCAAATTGGCTGTTGAGTATATGAAAAAGCAACAATCAGGCTCAATCATTAATATTACCTCGATTTTCGGAAGAGAAAGCGGAGGGAAGGTTACCTATAACAATGCGAAATCCGCGCTGATCAGTTTTACAAAATCGCTTGCGGACGAGGTGATTTCCGATGGAATCAGGGTTAATAGCATCTCTCCGGGAAGCATTTTACACGAAACAGGTAACTGGAAAAAGCGCCTTGAGGCAGACCCTGAAGGCATAAAAGAATTCGTGAAGAAAGAAATACCTGCCGGCCGTTTCGGTACCCCAGAAGAAATCGCGAATGTCGCAGTGTTCCTCGCTTCCGAAAAAGCGTCCTGGATTGTAGGCGCCAGCATAAATGTAGACGGCGGGCAATCGAGAATGAATTTTTAAGGATGAGAGAGGGAAAGTTATGAAAAATATTACGCTCATTGCTTTTTTGAGCTGAAATCAGTACAGTGTACTGTAACGCAAGTTAAATATGGTTTTAGACAGCTTGGAGGCACTAACGATGAAAAGAGTATATTTAGCTAGCCCGTTTTTTAATGAGAAAGAGATTGGATATTTGGAACAGGTCGAAAAGATATTAGCAGATAAAGGTTTAAGCGTGTTCTCGCCATTTAGGCAGCCTGAGGATAGCGAGGTTGAGGTTGGATCGCGGCAATGGTCGATTGAAATATTTATGAATGATATTAAATACATTAAGTGGGCTGAAGTTGTTGTCGGCATCTATCATGGAAACTATTCGGACAGTGGCACAGCCTGGGAACTTGGCTACGCGTATGCAACAGACAAGCCTGTTATTGCCGTCCATGTTGGTGAGAACAGCAATCTCATGGTGCATGAAGGGGCGCATGCGAATATCACTTTAGAAGAACTTAAAGAGTATGACTTTGACGAAATGGCCAGTTCATTCTATACAGGTCCAATGCTCTAATACAAAAATGGAACTTTAGTGTTCGAATTTTTTTGTAAGGGAAAATTGCTGCATGAACGAAACAACGTATCTGTAAACGTTCTCCGGTTATGAAGGAGAGCGTTTGCAATGTTTTTGGAGATGCGGTCGTTTTTCGGTTGCGATTCACTGTCACTCCCGGAATTTTCTTTTTTCACAGGATGTTTCACGGACCGACGACTACATTGGAAAAGCCACTTGCTGAGTATTAGCAGGTGGCTTTTTATTGTCAGATTAACTTTTTAAAAGGGTATAATGAACCTAGTTTTTAAATTGAAAAGGAGTAATTTTACGAAGGATTTGCTTTTGTATGGAAAAAATGTACTCATTACTGGCGGCTCGAAGGGAATTGGAAAAGCTATTGCCAAGGCGTTTGTGGCGGAAGGTGCGAATGTTGCCATTTCGGTGAGGGGAAAGGAAGCGCTGGAACAAACAAAGGGAGAACTTCAAGGCTATGTCTCCATTTTTCAAGCAGATATTACCGAGCCAGAGGAACGGAAGAGGCTTATCACCTCCTGTTGAAAAGTACGGAACAATACCTGCCNTGAGGGGAAAGGAAGCGCTGGAACAAACAAAGGGAGAACTTCAAGGCTATGTCTCCATTTTTCAAGCAGATATTACCGAGCCAGAGGAACGGAAGAGGCTTATCACCTCCTGTTGAAAAGTACGGAACAATACCTGCCGGCCGTTTCGGTACCCCGGAAGAAATCGCGAACATCGCTGTGTTCCTCGCTTCTGAAAAAGCATCCTGGATTGTTGGCGCCAGCATAAATGTCGACGGCGGGCAATCAAGAATGAATTTTTGAGGATGTATGGTTCCTTGCCTTTTTGGAGTGAAATCAGTACAGTGACTGTAATGCAAGTAAATAATTTTGTTTTTAGACAGCTTGGAGGCATTAACGATGAAAAGAGTATATTTAGCCAGCCCGTTTTTTAATGAGAAAGAGATTCGATACGTGGAACAGGTTGAAGAGATTTTGGCGGAAAAAGGTTTAAGTGTATTCTCGCCATTTAGGCACACTGGCGAGGCAGAGTTCGGGTCTCGCCAATGGTCGATTGAAACATTTATGGATGATATTAAGCACATTAAGTGGGCGGAAGTTGTTGTCGCAATCTATCATGGATTCTATTCGGACAGCGGAACAGCCTGGGAACTTGGCTACGCGTATGCAACTGACAAGCCTGTCATTTTAGTCCATGTTGGTGAAAACAGTAATCTCATGGTTCATGAAGGCGCGCATGCGAATATTACATTAGAAGAACTTAAAGAGTATGACTTTGGCCAGATGGTTAGTTCTTTTTATAAAGGTGCAATGCGCTGATGGTAAAATAGGTAAGTGTAAACAGAGAACTGCGAAATATTTGTAAGGGACAAATTGCGGTATGAATGAAACGAACTATTTCTATACGTTCTCGGGTTATGAAGGAGAACGTTCTTTAATGTATTTGGAGATGCGGTCATTTTTCGGCTGCGATTCGCAAACCGGCTTTTTGGAAAGCCGTGTAAAAATAGACCCAAGCAGGAGTCCGTTCATGAAAGAACGGATTTCCGTTTTAAGTGAGGGAACCAGTTTCGATGATCTTCTCAAAGAAATCGGGTTGCTGCCGGCTTTCGAGGAATCGTTTAAAGTCAAGTATGTGAAGCATGCAGGGGTTGCAAAAACGTCGGAGGAACGGCGTGCTATTGAAAAAGAAATCGGATTGCGCATAAATGGCCGGGCGGATTTGCACGATCCGGATAGGATATTCGGAGTTTTGAATTTACCCGACGGACGATGGATACTGGGTGATTATGTTAAAAGCGAGCCGATTTGGCATCATCATCAGCAAAAGCCGCACAGTTATTCGACCGCTCTCAATACCCGTGTGGCCAGAGCGGTGGTGAACATCGCTGTTCCAAATCCAGAAGGAATAAAGGCAATCGACCCGTGCTGCGGGATTGGGACGGTATTGGTCGAAGCTTTATCAATGGGCATCGATATCGTTGGGAGCGACAGAAACCCGCTCGTGCTTGGCGGGACAAGGGAGAACATCGCGCACTTCGGCTATGCCTGTGAAGTGAAACTGAGAGATATGTTGGACATTACCAATCACTATGACGTAGCAATTATTGATCTGCCGTATAATTTATGTTCGGTCATAAGCCCGGACCAGCAGCTCAAGATGCTCCAAAGCGCCCGTCAGTTTGCTGAAAAAGCCGTAATCGTGACGGTTGAACCCATTGACAACATCATCATGCAGGCGGAGTTTACCATAGTGGACAGGGCTGTTGTCACCAAAGGGTCGTTTATCAGGGAAGTTATTGTGTGCAAATAAAAAAACCGAACAGTGCCTGTCACTCCCCGAAATTTCTTGTTTCACAAAATGTTTCACGGATATACTACGACACCGAAAAGCCACTTGCTGAACATTAGCAGGTGGCTTTTTTACTACCGTTTTGACAAAATAATAGACCATATATAGATTGGCTTAAAATTTACATATAATTCATTGAAAGTTAAAAGTAGTATGTTACTATTTTATCGACAGACAGTCGGTCTATAAAGGGGGTATAACAATGAGAAAAGAAGCGGAGGAACGCAGGAACGAAATACTTGATGCGGCCGATGAGCTTTTTGGCCAGAAGGGTTTTGATGGAACAAGTACAAACGATATTCTCGATAAGGTCGGTATTGCGAGGGGAACGTTGTACTATCATTTCAAGTCTAAGGAAGATATTATGGACGCGTTGATTGATCGGTACAGTGCCCGCCTTTTAGGAAATGCCCAGGCAATTGCCGTAGATAAGAGTATTCCTGTGGTCGAACGGATAATAAAGGCCGTTAGATCCATGAATTTAAGTAGCGGAAGCAGCCAGGAGATTATGGTGCACATTCACAAGCCACAGAATGCCCTTATGCATCAAAAAATTCAAAAAGTCATCATCAATGGTGTTACGCCAATACTAGCGGAAATTATTCGAGAAGGTATTGACCAGGGACTGTTTAGCACGAAATACCCCTATGAATGTATGGAAATGATTGTTACATATGCTAATACGGTGTTTGATGATGAAGTGATAGAGTTAACCAATGAGGAGCGGGCCTTAAAGATACAAGCGTTTATATTCAATGTTGAAAGACTGCTCGGTGCAGAAAGCGGAAGCATGATAAATGTCATGGAAATGTTTGGCGGCAAAAATGGTGTTAAGAATGACTAGTTCGGAAAATCGGTTGAAAAGCCTGAAACAGAGGTGACTTATGTATTTTAGATTAATCCGTAATGATATTTTAAAGAGCAAATTAATAACACTTACAACAATAATATTTGTTGCTGCAGCATCGATGCTTGTCTCACTCGCAGCGATCCTCGTCGTCAATCTTTCGGGTGCGCTGGATACGCTAATGAAAAAATCTGAAACACCACATTTTATGCAAATGCATTCCGGTGATATTGATACAGCAAGACTTAACTCCTTTGCCGAGCAACATAACAATGTCGATGAATATCAGGTAGTCGAGTTTCTTGGCATTGACGGCGCACAGATTCTATTAGGTGAAAATTCGCTTGCAAATAGTGTCCAGGATAATGGCTTAAGCCTGCAAAATGAAAAATTCGATTTCCTTCTTGACCTTAACGGCAACATCATTAACAACGTATCTGACGGCGAGCTTTATGTTCCTGTAGCCTATATGAAGGACAACCTAGTTCGTGTTGGTGAAAAGGCCATAATCAGCGGGAAGGAATTTATCGTTGCGGGATTTCTCCGTGATTCGACCATGAATTCTTCGCTCTCTGCATCAAAGCGATTTCTTGTCAGCAACAATGATTTTGCGGAATTAAAACATCTTGGAAATATTGAATATCTGATTGAATTTAGACTAAAGGATTTCTCTGCCATAGGCGAATTTGAAACAGCTTATGCTTCCGCAGGCCTTGAAGCGAACGGGCCAACTGTTACTTACACGCTTTTCAAAATGATGAATGCCATTTCCGACGGGATGATGATTGCCGTTATCCTGCTTGTTAGCGCCCTTGTCGTTTCAATTGCTTTTATGTGCATCCGCTTTACGCTTCTTGCCAAAATAGAAGACGATTACCGTGAAATTGGGGTCATGAAGGCAATAGGAATGCGTATTGCCGACATCAAGCGGATTTACCTTGCAAAATACGCTGCTATAGCGGCGATAGGCAGTGTTCTTGGTTTTATTCTTTCAGTTTTATTTCAAGGCGTGCTTCTTGATAATATACGGCTTTTTATGGGTGAAAGCGAAAATGCTTCTTATGCTGTTGTTTTAGGAATGATCGGTATCCTTTTGGTTTTTCTCGCCATCATTGCTTATGTCAATGGTGTGTTGAAACGCTTTCGGAAACTATCAGCGGCTGAAGCGATCCGTTTTGGCACTTCTCAGGAAAAGGCAGCAGGAGCCAGGCGTTTTTCCTTAAGTAGAAACAGACTGTTTAGTACGAATGTTTTTCTCGGAATCAAGGATGTTCTTGCAAGAAAAAGACTTTACGGAACAATGCTTGTTGTCCTGGTGATTTCCTCATTTATCATTATTGTTCCACAGAACCTGTACAACACAATTTCCTCAAAAAACTTCATTCAATATATGGGGATTGGAAACTACGATTTACGCATTCAGGCTAATTCATCCGATAAAACCGATGAAATTGAGAGAGAGATAGACAGCGACAGCGCAGTTTCCAAGTATGCTGTTTTGACAACAAAGACATTCAAAGTAAAAACGGGAAACGGTTCAGAGGAAAATATAAAAGTTGAACTCGGTGACCATTCGGAATTTCCTATCGAGTATTCCGAGGGCAGAGCACCTGTACGTGACAATGAAATTGCGCTTTCGGCGGTAAATGCCGATGAGCTAAGCGCAAAGACAGACGATATTATTACGCTCGTGATTGAAGGGAAGGAGAAAGATCTCAAGGTCACCGGAATATACTCCGACATTACAAATGGAGGCAAAACCGCAAAGGCTGTATTTACCGACAATTCAGCGAAAGTGATGTGGACCATTGTATGTGTTGCACTTTCGGATGAATCGCTTGTCGACAAGAAGGTTGCACAGTATTCAGAGCAATTTGATTTTGCAAAGACATCAGATATCGATGAATTCGTTTCTCAGACTCTAGGATCGACGATAAGTTCCGTTAAAGTAGCTTCCTATGCCTCAGTTGCCGTTGCGCTTGTTATTGCGGTACTGGTTACACTACTGTTCATGAAAATGCTTGTTGCACAAGATAGGCCGTCCATAGCCATCATGAAGGTGCTCGGTTTTACAAACTATGATATAAAAGTACAGTATGTTTCCCGTTCGGTTTTCGTTATGATTGTCGGAATGATTCTCGGAACACTCCTTGCGAATACTCTCGGGGAGATCCTTGCGGGCATGCTCATCTCTTCGTTTGGAGCGTCAACGTTTAATTTTACGGTCAATCCTCTTACGGCATATGTGCTTAGTCCGCTGATGATGATTTTAACAGTACTTATCGCAACTATAATCGGGACATCGAGCGCTGGACAAATAAGAATTTCCGAAAATATTAAGGAGTAGGAGGAGTAGGCATATGAAAAAGATTATTATCGGTGATCAAATAGTAAAAGCTTTCGGAGAGGGCGATGAACGGCGCAATGTTCTCGAGGGGGTATCAGTTGAAATAATCGAGGGTGAGTTCGTTGCTGTTATGGGGCCTTCGGGCTCTGGGAAATCGACACTTATGTTTGCTTTAAGCGGAATCGATGGTGTTGATGGCGGAATGGTCATTTTTAACGGCAAGGATTTATCAGCAGTCGGGGAGAATGAACTTTCAGATATACGTAGAACAAAAATGGGATTTATTTTTCAGCAGCCGACTATGCTAAAAAATCTGAATATCCTCGACAATATCATCCTTCCGTCAATGCGCAGAAACAGAAAAAACACCTCGGAAATTTCGGAAAAGGCAAGAGCGCTTATGAAAAGGGTAGGTATCGCAGGGCTTGAAACACGCGATACTTCTCAGGTTTCGGGAGGTCAGCTCCAGCGTGCAGGTATATGCAGGGCACTGATGAGTAGTCCAAAAATTATTTTCGGCGACGAGCCAACAGGAGCCCTCAACTCAAAATCTGCCGATGAAATAATGGACATTTTTTCTGAAATCAACGCTGATGGTACTGCGATTATGCTTGTAACTCACGATGCGAAGGTTGCAGCGCGGACAGAGCGTATCCTGTTTATGCGAGACGGAAAAATTGTGAGTGAGTTGAAGTTTCCGAAGTTTAATGGGACGGATTTTGAACGGAGAATTGAAGAAGTGACGGCGAAAATGTTGGAAATAGGAATATGATTTCACAGTCTCAAAAATTTTAATTAGGAATTATTGGGTTATAGAGGCTAATAGTTAAAGAGAAATTTATCCCGCATTACGGACAGCTAACCAAGTAACTTCACTCTGTTGAATGAGTGGTCGTTCCAAGGCAGTGTTTTATTAAACAGTTTTTATACTGTATCTTGGATCCATTCCGAAACAGTCATCAAAGATAGTGATTTTAACAAATGTTTTACAAACCCTTTACTCTAGCCTCAACTATAATTAATAAACCCAATCTATGATAAAGGTGGCTTTACTACTTTTATCTTAGGGGGATGATTGGAAAATGAATCGTAATTTTAAAAAGAAACTAGCTGGAATCTCAGTGGCTGCTGCGGTAACTGTTTCTTCATTGGGTTTTGCTGGGTACAACAATTTTACTGAAGCGAAGGACACGAAGAAACAACCAACCAACGTCATTATGATGGTCATGGATGGTACAAGCGCGGGTGCTACTTCTCTAGCAAGATGGTACAAAGGCGAGAACCTGGCAATGGATGAAATCGTCATTGGCGGTGTACGTACCCATTCTGCTGAATCCGCAATTACCGATTCCGCGCCGGCTGGTACAGCCCTGGCAACAGGAAATAAGAGCAACGATAAAATCGTTGGGCTTCTCCCTAAGGTTGTGAATACCCCTGGAGTCAATCCAATTGACCCTGAAGATGCATTAAAACCGGTTGCGAACGTTTTAGAGGGCGCTAAACTACAGGGCAAGGCAACTGGAATCATTTCTACGTCAGAAATCCAGCACGCAACACCTGCAGGTTTCTCTTCACATGCAGTACATCGCAGCAATTACCAGGACATTGCTGAGCAGCAAGTTTATCAGGGAATTGATGTTGTCCTCGGAGGAGGAAAAGAAGCACTCGTGCCTGGCACAACGAGGAATGCCCGTGTTGATGGGGAAAATCTAGTAAGTGTGTTGAATGAAAATGGATATGATTTTGTAGAGACAAGGGACCAATTATTAAATTCAAAGTCTGATAAGATTTGGGGTTCATTTGCTCCATCCGCACTTGCTTATGACTTCGATCGTAAGAAATCAAGCAATAGCGAGCCATCCCTTGCTGAAATGACCAATAAAGCAATCAATACACTATCCAAAGATAAAGACGGCTTCTTCTTATTCGTAGAAGGAAGTAAAGTGGACTGGGCCGCTCACGCCAATGACACAATCGGCATAATCAGCGATGTATTGGCATTTGACGACGCGGTAAAAGAAGCATTGGATTTCGCGAAAAAAGATGGAAACACAATGGTTATCGCTGTGAGTGACCATGGGAACAGTGGAATTACAATGGGTAACCAGAACACGAATGGCAACTACCCTGAAATTCCAGTTTCAGCTTACATAGACCCACTTAAGAAAGCATCAATGACGGTGGAAGGTGCATTGAAGCAGCTTAAATCCGACCGTTCTAATATGAAAGAAGTGGCAGAATTATATGGTCTAGATAACCTTTCAGAAGCTGAAATAGAAGGTTTGAAAGCATCAAAAACCTTGCAGGCAGATATGGTGAAAATGCTCGCTAACCGCGCGAACATTGGTTTCTCGACTAGCGGCCATACTGGTGAGGATGTCTTCCTTTATGCGTACGGTCCTTCAAAACCATATGGATTGATCGACAACACAGACATCGCGAAAACAATGGCTAAATTCATGGGCTTTGACTTGAAAAAAACAACGGACAAGCTCTTTGTTAATGCAAGGGAATCATTTGAGAACAAAGGATACACTACTCGAATCGATGTAACAGATAAAAATAACCCTGTATTCATTGCAGAAAAACAAACGATTAAGATTGAAATCCCTGTAAACAAAAACGTTGCCCACGTCACCCAAAACAAAAAAACATTCACAAAGACACTTAACGGCGTAACTGTATACAATGGGAAAGACTTCTATGTATCCGAAAACGCACTAAACCTGTCAAACTAATAGCAAAAAAAGCGAACAGTGCCTGTCACTCCCCGAATTTTCTTGTTTCACAGGATGTTTCACGGATGAACGATCACATCGAAAAGCCACTTGCTGAGCATTAGCAGGTGGCTTTTTGGGCTGAAATGATCACAAGATTATTCGTAAAACGAAATTTTTCTATTCAGAACATTCGCATTAAATGGTATAGTTCTTTTTAGAAGGAGTGATTTCATTGGAATTCAACGATGTACTATTCGGGCACAGGTCAATACGGGAATACGAGGACCGGGAAGTAAGCCAGGATCTACTAGATTATATTTTGGATGCGGGAATTCGCGCTTCTTCTAGCGGCAATATGCAGACGTATTCAATTGTCGTCACGAGGGACAAGGAGCTTCGGAAAAAACTATACACGGCGCATATGGAGCAGTCGATGGTCGTAGACGCGCCGGTCCTGCTAACATTTTGCGCCGATTTTAATAGAATGAGAAAATGGCTTGCACTCAACGATGCACCTGTCCACTTCGACAACTTCATGAGCTTCATGATTGGTGCGGTTGATGCAACACTTGCCGCGCAAAATTGCGCACTGGCCGCGGAGAATGCGGGGTTAGGGATCTGTTACATGGGCTCGACGCTTGCAAATTGCGACCAAATTGGCGAGATTTTGAACTTGCCGCCGAATGTCGTTCCGGTTGTCGGGTATTCATTGGGCTATCCCGCAGAAAACCCCGCGCCGCGTGATCGTTTGCCAAGGCATGGACTTGTCCACTATGATACATATCGTGATTATTCAGATGAAGATATTCTCGAAATCTACAAGGACAGAAACGAAAAGGGATGGAACCGGTACATGGCCAACCCAAGGCTGAAGGAAATGACTGAACGGCTGGGGTTAAAAAATCTTGCCCAAATCTATACGATCGCCAAGTACACGAAGGAATCACACATCGAATTTTCGCAGACGGTTCTTAACTACCTCGAGAAGCAGAATTTTATGAAGAATGAATGATGGAATTTCAGAAAAAACATAAATAGATAATTCACAACCTCATTTCCTTTTGCTGCGGTGAGCGTATCACAAGTAAGTGAGGTTTCTTGCCTTTTTAGGCTAAAATCAGTACAGTTCCTATTCAACTGTTACTATAACGGACCGGTTGTTGTCAAAAAAGGGTCGTTTAAGAGGGAAGCCATTGTTTGAATATAAAAAATGTATTGCTATTATATACGCAAAGCCCATTTAACGTATAGTACTCGAGGGTTTAAGGAGGGATATTCTATGATTTATGAAATAAATAAAAACGACTTTTATAAATGTAATAGTTTACTAAATCAACAAGGACAATTAGAAGTTAAAGCTGTCATTGAAGGAATTAATCCTGGCCGTATTTTTGTGGACGATATCGCTTCTCCTACTTCTGGATTTGTATGGTTAGGCAATAATGATGGATTTATTTTTATCGGAAATGAAGAAAATGAACAGTTTACTACAAAAATTGATAATTTTATTGATACCGTAATCAAACCTGAAGCAAAGAAAGTGGGACTAAATTGGTTTGAAGGAATCGGGAATCACCAGAACTGGAATAAGACTATTGAAAAGACGTTTGAACATCGCAAGTTAGGAAGCTGGAATCAGAGGGTTTATATACTGCAAAAAGGGGACTATAAAACTGAGAATGAACCTGTCATTGAACAAGGATATGCTATAAAAAAGATTAGTAAAGCTTTCTATGATAACAGTGAAAATGAAATAAATAATATTGAATTCCTACACTCGAAAATCTTAGAATACTGGTCTTCATCTGATAACTTCTTTCATCAAGGGACTGGTTATTGTATCGTTCACGAAAAACATATTGTTAGTGTTTGCTTTTCTGGTTTTGTCGTTGGAAATGTACATTGTGTAGATATTGAAACATTAGAATTGTATCGGGGAAAAAAATTAGCTCAAAAGATAGCCCACTGTTTTGTAAAAGATTGCTTGGAAAATGGCTTGGCTCCGTATTGGGATTGTATGGAAGCCAATAAGCCATCGATTGCAATTGCAGAAAATTTAGGGCTTACCAATGTATTTAACTATAGAGGATATGAATTTCCGTTTGATTAATATTGTTCTCCCTTTTTAAAATCGGCGGATTTTTGCCGCCGAATGTCGTCTAGGTTGTCGGGTGTTCACTGGGCTACCCAGCCGAAAATCCCGCTCCGCGTGACCGCCTTCCAAGGCAACATTTACGACAACCTGGGATATCGAAACCAAAATTACTCCCTCCCATGAGGAAGCATACGAATTTGTAAGGGATTACGAATATCATAGGGGAAGGTTTTTTACAAAAAAAGAGTTTGAAAAAATATCAGCAGCAGCAACTTTTTGTATAGCTTATACTGCAAGATGTGAACATGCACTAGACCCTCATGGGGAAAGATTTGAGGGGAGCTTTCGACAAGCATTGGGTAGTATTATGGGTGACAATTCATATTTGTTATTAAACTAGCGGCTGCGATGTTCCAGAAAGGATTGCCGCCCTTTTTTTTTTGAATTTCAAATTGAACAAACTGAGGGAGTTGAATAAAGGTTTTTATCAAACTAATTGTTAAGTTAATATTGGTTAAAAAGGAGAAATTAATAAATGGTTCATATAAAAGACTCTTGGTTCACCATTAAACAAATAGATAATAAAACATTTGCTATTAGCGAGTATGGACATTGGGAAAAAGTCCACTCATTTTTATTAATTGGTGAAGAGAAAGCAGTATTAATTGATACCGGTCTTGGGATTGATAATATTAAGAGAATTACAGACCAACTAACAAGCCTACCAATTATTGTACTCACCACACATGTCCATTGGGACCATATTGGAAGCCACGGTGAATTTAAGGATATATACGTACATAAGGACGAAGAAGACTGGCTTATCAATGGAATTAAGAAACTTCCAATCGAACAAATAAGAAAAGATGTAAGCCGTGATATTACAATACCAACTCCCGAAACATTTATTCCTGACACATATAAGCCATTTCAAGGAAATCCAACTGGTTTATTAAATGATGGTGATGAAATAGAGATAGGGAGTAGGAAATTGACTATATACCATACCCCAGGGCACTCACCAGGTCATATTTCCATCTTCGATAATAGTAAAGGTTATTTATTTACGGGCGATTTACTATATGATGAGACTCCGATTTATGCATTTTTTCCAACTACCGATCCTGTGGAATTGGTGCAGTCATTGGAGAAAATATCAAATATCCCTAATGTAACTAAGATTTTTGGAGGACATAACACATTAGGTATTAATCCAGTTCTTTTGAAAGAAGTAAAAAATGCAGTTAAAGAGCTTAGGGATAAAGACCTTGTAAGATTTGGAACAGGAATTCATAAATTTAAAGGGTTTAGTGTTCAATTTTAATGAGTGCTTCTTCAACGGGTGCGTTGATCCACAGAAGGATTACCGCCCGTTTTTTGTGGAAATCATTATTGAACGTGGCAGGTTAGTTAAAGGATTAACGCTTTATTTGTTGAAGTTATTAATCTCACGGGCAGTTAGTTAAAGAACAGACTAATGCGGGTATTTTTTTATATTGAATTATTGGAGTGTGTGTGAAATGGTGGATTTAGGTTACAAACCATTAATAAAAGGTGAGAAAGTTGTTCTCAGACCTTTTAAGAATGAGGACTTCCCTTTTATAGAGGAATGCTTAAAGGATCCCGAAGTATTAAAACTGACAGGAAGCAGTTCGGATTTTGATAGGGAATCAATTCTCAAATGGTATACTACAAGAAATGAACAAACTGATCGCTTAGATCTTGCTATTGTTGACCAATCGAAGGGCATCTTAGTGGGAGAGGTAGTGGTCAATTTATATGATGAAAAAAGTCATAGTATGAATTTTAGGATACTTATTGGTCCGAGGGGAAGGAATCGAGGATTAGGAACGGAAGCAACCAAACTCATAATTGATTATGTATTTAAAAACACTACAATTAACCAACTAACTTTAAGTGTTTTTGACTTCAACCCAAGAGCCAAATATGTTTATGAAAAGGTTGGTTTTGAAGTATATGGAATTGACAAAAACGACCTAGAGTTTGATGGAAAATGGATTGACTCAATCAATATGAAATTAACTAGAGAAAATTGGATAAGCAGAGAAAAAAATGCTTATTGAGCTACTGGGTGCGTTAATCCAAGAAGGGTTAGGCACCTTTTTTGTTGAATTCCTTATTGTGCTAACGGGGTTGGAATCTTTAATAAGATTTTAAAAAATGGCTGAAACTATCCATTTAATGGAATATAATGCAAGTGTGAGGGCGTGTTATATTCAAAGCTATAATAACTTATTAAAGGGAGATGGGAGGAGATTTTATGAGTTTTATGAAGCTATTCCAGATTGGATATTTCATATTTCTAATTGCTATGGGTTTCGTTTATTTTTTTGTTCCAAACGATTATGCGTGGATAACTATTGTGATTCTATGTTTACTTTTTGGTGTATATCAAATGATTGTTAGATATCGGCTTAGACGAAAACAAGTGTAATTTAATTGTTTTAATCTAAAAGAATAAGATGGAACGCCAAATGTTGTGAAAGTCGCACGTTGGGCGTGTACGGGGAAAAGATGGAGATTACTAAAGGGTGCGATGTTCCAGGAAGGATATCCGCCTTTTTTTGTTAAATTCCTTGTTGAGCTAAAGGGGCAGGTTAGTTTAATAATAAAGCTATATAAAACTCCCTTTTCA